>CAWKIF010000127.1:0-19144 GCA_963849485.1 candidate division FCPU426 bacterium
CTCGAAAGACGGCAAATTGACCATGGGCCAAACCAGTGACCTACTGGCTTCTTTGCAGACGATCAAAGACCAGGTAAAAACCTATTATGACCAGAATGGGAAAAAAGTATTAACCAATGACCAAAAAGCCTCGGTAAGCGCCATGCTGGACCAAACCGGAGGACTGATTCGCGACAAAAGCGGGCCAAAAGATTTTAAGCTTAATAATTAAAAATTCACCGTATCCGGAGAGACATTCGTGAACGGCTTTCCCCGGGTAAGTTGGCCCGCACGGGGCCTGACCATCCCACCCTAAAAAGGCCAACCCTGTAAAAAAAGTGATTATTTTCCATCACAAGGGCTTCGGGAAGTCTAGAAGGAACGATCATTTTACGGTCTTTTTAATAAAACACGATCATACATCGCGATTTCAGAAACAGTTCACCAAGACTTCGCCTTGATACTTTCAAATTTCAATACGATCGATTGTTTAAAATGAAAATTTGGTGCCCGAGGTCGGACTTGAACCGACATGACCGTGAGGTCGATAGATTTTGAGAGTCGCAATGGGTTGCTTGATTTTGTTTTCTTAAAGCTTCTAAAACCCTTACAGCTAAAGCGAAAAACGAACTTTTTTCCTTCTCCTTTCCCGCCCCGAAAAGGGCGTTTGTCATTCCCGTGTCATTCAGGTCCCGAATTTGGTGTCATTGAACTCCCGGACCCGTTCCAAAGCCAATTTTCGGTCTTCCCTATCTACCTTGTCATATCGTCTGAAAACCGCGTTGGTCTTATGTCCGCTGACGCTCATAATCACTGAATCCGGCACCCCCGCCTTGCGCATATTCGTGATCGCACAGTGTCGAAGGTCGTGAAAATGGAAATTTCCCAATCCAGCCTTTTGACAAGCGTTTTTGAACCCGGTCTTGCAAGCCGTTAGCCTTTTCCCTTTATAGGTAAAAACAAACGGGCTTCCTATGGTCTTGGGAACCCTCTTGATAATCTCCTTTAACTTCTCATCAATTGGTATTTCCCTCTTTTCCTGAGTCTTCGTATCCTCCGCCTCAAGAAAAATGACCCCCTTTTGGAAATCCACCTGATCCCATCTAAGCCCTAGGATTTCACCTTTCCTCATGGCCGTGTAATAAGCCAACTCGACCATTGATTTCAGGTGTGGAGGACAGCATTCCAAAAGCCGTTTGAACTCTTCCGGGGAAAGGGTCCTATCCCTGGGGATTTCCTTGAACAGCCTGATCCCCTCGATTGGATTCCTGTCGATCTGCCTGTTTAACTTCGCCCTATTAATAATCGTCTTTAAGCAGGCAATATCCCGGTTGAGCGTTGCCGCCTTCATTTCCTCCCCTTTGGGTTTTCCGGTTTTCCTTCTCCAGGTCAAGTATTTTTCCACGAGGTCAAGATTCAGGCTATCCAAAGGCTTTTCACCAAAAAAAGCCTTAAGGTTTGCCACGTAATACTTGTCCCGGTGAAAACTTTTCTTCCTGGACACCGAATAAGCCATAAAGGAATCGGCGGCTTCGTTGAAAGTAATCTTCGGCCTTTCTTGGGCCAAATAACTGTTTTCAACGATTTCTTGCATGTGTTGGGCCAAGA
Source organism: candidate division FCPU426 bacterium (assembly GCA_963849485.1). Lineage (GTDB taxonomy): Bacteria > Oederibacteriota > Muellerivitia > Muellerivitales > Muellerivitaceae > CAVTWJ01. The sequence continues at coordinate 1,588 of CAWKIF010000127.1, forward strand.
CCTTCTTTGCCTGAGGCAAAGGAATCTGTCCCAAACGCACTCTTTTACGTTTTCTAACTCCTTCCTCCTGGACGAAAAAGTCCAGGAAATATCCCCCTTCATCTTTCCGAAGATGTTGGGGAAGTCCGTGAACATTAGGCTTACTCATACTGCCTCCTAATGTCCCTTGCTGTTTGGTATTTTAACAGGTCACTGAATGGATTTCAAAAGGGCAGATGATAAACGTCGTTTGAGCACCTTAAAAACATCGTATCGAACTGGATTTCAGGAGAAGGTAAATCTGTTTTCCCGCAACGAGCCCCAATTGTTCTACTGCGTCTGGCGTCAAACGCACCATCAATGAAAAGCCAACCCAAACCCTTAGTAGAACAGTTCCCCCAAAACTTTCTAATGATTCCAGGCGCCCTTCAAGTATGTTTCTGGCGGATATATCCACCGGGAGGGATAGGGCCACCAAAATATCTTCCGAAGGAATGTCCACTTGAATCCGGGTTCCCGGAAGCATACCCAACAGCGGAATCCAAAGGAAAGTTTCACCCACCCGAACCCGGCTCAAACCCTTTTCCCTAACGTGGGATTCCACCTCCCCCAACAATAGGTTTTCCAAGGGGTGGGTCACCCACTGCGACAATAATTCGGTTTTTTCCAAGGTTCTTTCCGGTTCGCCTTGGGCAACCACCTTCCCCTTCTCCAAAACGATGATTTCATCCCCCAGGGCCAAAACGTCGGAAGCGTCGTGGGTGACATACAGAATCGGAATATGGAACTCATCCCGGATCAGGCTTAAGTAAGGAAGGATGCGGGTTTTCAATCCCCTATCCAACGAAGAGAAGGGTTCATCCAGCAACAGCAAATTCGGTGACGCCATAAGAGCCCGGGCCACGCCAACCCTTTGCTTTTCACCACCCGAAATTTCCCCCGGGGAAGAATCCAGCAAAGCGCTGATTTCCAAAGTCTCTACTACCGCTTTGAAGGACGGCCCGCCTTGGGTAGCGCGGCTTGCACCATAGAGAATGTTTTCCCGGACATTGAGATGGGGAAAAAGAAGGATTTCTTGGGGCAGGTAACCCACCTTCCGTTTTTCGGGAAGAATCCTGTGTTTACCAGGTGAATCCTCTAAAACTCTGCCCCTCACGGTCACATAGGCGAAGGAAGGGTTGCGCAACCCGGCCACCAACTCCAAGAGGGAGGTTTTTCCCGAACCCGAGGGCCCCAAAACGGCCGTGACCGGGTTCCGTAGGATTAAATCCACGTCCAACGAAAAGGGCTCCAGGGGAAGTCGGGCCCTCACTTCCAAAACCGGGGGGAGGCTCATGGATTTTCTCCCGTTGTTTCCCACCGTTTTTTACCCTTGTGCGGGGCCGATAGGAATCCCGCCGCCCCAATAGCCAAGAAAGCCAGAAAGAGCGATATTCCCATCAACCGCGCGGCTTCATCATCCTTGCCCAATTCGATCATTTGGAAGATATCAACGGCCAAGGTTGTTGTTCGTCCGGGGATATTTCCGGCGACCAAAACCGTCGCGCCAAACTCACCCAGCGCCCGGGCGAATGCCAGGACGAAACCGGCTGAAACGCCCCTTTTCCCAAGAGGCAGGGTTACCGTCCAAAAAACCCGCCAGGGTCCCGCGCCCAAGGACCGGGCCACCTGCTCCAGCCGTGGGTCCACCAACTCAAAAGCCGTCCGTGCCGTCCGCATTAAAAGGGGAAAAGACATCACCCCCATGGCCAAGACGACGGCCTTCCAGGTGAAAATCACGTCCCATCCAAAACGACCCTCCAAGATTGAACCAATGGGGCCCCTTCTGCCGAAAAGTTTCAGAAGGATGAGACCGGTGGCCACTGGGGGCATAACGAGGGGAAGGGTAGCAACAGTTTCTACCAATGCTTTGCCACGCCATTCGCGGCGGGCCAAAAGCCATGCTAGCCATACTCCCAAAGGGGTTATCAGGGCTACGGCAATAAAAGCCGTCTCCAAGGTGAAGCGCAAAACCTGCCAGCCATCGGGATTCATACCGGCTTAAAGTAGTAGCGACGGGGTAACCCCGTATTTTTTGAACATGGCCAGGCCTTCCTTTAATTCCAGATGGACCGAAAAGAAACACCCAGCGCCGAAACAAAACCTCAATCCACGCCGATCATCACGTTGGATGCCTTTATGACGGCATAGGCCGTCACGCCCGGTTTGAGCCCGAGGCTCTTCACCGAACTTTTGGTAATGATCGACGTTATTAATTCCCCACCGGGAAGCTCAACCACCACTTCACAGTTCACGGCACCGGCAGTGATCTTCTTGACTTTGCCTTTGAGCTGGTTTTTCGCGCTGATTCTCATGTCGCCTCCAAAGATTGATGGGCTGCGGTTGCTTTACCGTTCTTTAGCAATATTACAGAACCGTCAAAAACAAAAGCCACACCTCTACGGCGTTATGAGAGTCACAAACCCGTATTTTTTAAAAACCGCCAGGCCATCCTTGGATTCCAGGTAGGCCAGGAAATCCTTGGCTTCATCCGTTGATTTCGAATCTTTCAGAACCGCCGCCGGAAAGGCGATGGGGGGCACATCCCCGGCGGGAACCTCATAGGCCACCTTTACCTTCGTAGAAATGGCCGCGTCGGTCTTGAAAACCACCCCCGCATCCGCGTCCCCGGACTCCACGGCGGCCAGCGCGGCTCGCACGTTTAAGGCGGACACCACCCGGTCTTTTAGTTTGTCCCAAACGCCCTTTTTCTCGAAATATTTTTTGGCGTAAATCCCGCAAGGCACACCATTCGTATCGGCCAGGGAGAGTTTGTGGACTTTCGAACCCGCAAGGGCGTCCAGACCGGGAATATCCAGGCCTCCCGCCTTTTCCACGATCACCACCAGGGAATTTGAAAGCAGGTCTTTGCGGCTGCTTTTCAACAGAAGGTCTTTTTTCTGGAGTTCGTCCATTTTGGTCTCATCCGCCGAGAGAAAAAGGTCCGCCGGGGCCCCCGCCTCAATCTGTTGGACTAGTGCGTTGGACCCCCCGAAGTTGAAAACCACTTTTTCACCTGGACGCCCCGCTTCGTAGGCCTTTCCGATCTCCTGGAGCACATTCGTCAGGCTGGCGGCGGCGAAAACCGTCACTTCCCCGGCACGGGCCAGGACCGGCAGTAAAAAAAGAACCGCCCCACATCCGAGGCAACCTATCCATTTTCTTTTCGAGAGCATGATCCAATCCTTTCGATGCTTTTATGGAACCGATTGCGCGGTTTCCAAACTGCCACACAACCGTTCAACTTCCTCGACCGTAAGCGAGCGTTTCAACCGGACCGCCTCACGGCGGACTTTTTTTAAAACCCTCTTTCCCTCTTCGGGTTTCAAGCCGTGCCTTGGCAGGCCCAGGACATGTTCCAAGAGGCCCAGCCCCGAATGTTTTCCCATAACGAAGGAAGTTTCCTGGCCCACGGTACGCGGATCAAATGGTTCGTAAGCCCCGGATTCCCTCAATGCCGCAGCCGCATGCACCCCCGATTCGTGCCGGAAAGCCGCTGGTCCCGTGACGGGCTTTCCAGGGGGAAGGGGGCGGCCCGAGGCCAGGGCTACCTGGCGGCTCAAGGCCGTCAGGCCCTCTGTGCGGAGCCCCGGATCGACGCCCAACCCGACCTTCAGGGCCATTGCCACTTCTTCCAGGGCCGCGTTCCCGGAACGCTCCCCCAGCCCGTTCACCGTCACGCTCACGCAATGGGCCCCGCCCTCCAGGGCCGCGAGGGTATTGGCGGTGGCCAGCCCCAGGTCGTTATGGGCGTGAAATTCAATTTCCAACCCGGGGGCGGCCCGGCGAATCCTCTCCACAAGGCTTAGGGTGCCTCCAGGTGCCAGGATTCCCACCGTGTCCGCCAGCCTCAGCCGGTCGGCGCCGTTTTCCCTCACCGTGTAGGCGAACGCCTCCAGGAACGGCAGGTGGGCCCTGGAAGCGTCCGGGGCCCCAATATAGGCCAAGGGAAACCATTTTTTAGCCTTTCGCACATACCGGCCAACGGACCGCAAGGCCCAGAGCCGGTCGCGACCAATGGAAGAAAGAAGAATGTCCGAAACCGGAAAAGAGATGTAAACCGCATGGACCTTGCAGGCCCAAGCCGCCCGAAGATCCTTCATATCCGCCCGGCACCAAACGGAAAGGCGTGCCTTCAACCCTAGGGAAGCTATCCCCTTGATGCTTTCAATCTCATCCGCCCCCATGGCCGGGGTCCCGATTTCCATTTCTTTTAATCCCAAAGCATCCAAACTTTGGGCGATGGACAGGCGTTCCTCGGGTGAAAACGCCACCCCAGCGGCCTGTTCCCCGTCGCGCAGGGTGGAATCAATGATTAAAGGGGTTTTCATGGCCACACTCCCAAAACATCCCAGGATTCCCACCCGGGAATCGGGTTCAACACAACAAGCCTTCCGGCACCCGGCTTTCCTGGAGGGCATCCAGGGTTTTGTCGATCCTGTCCTGGTTCAAACCGCCGACCCAGTAGCCTTCCGGATAAACCAGCATCGCCGGACCCCTTTCACAGACCTTCAAACACCCGCACTTGGAAACCATGTAGCCGTTCATACCCCTGTCGGCCAGTTCCCCTTCCAGGTAGGGCGCGAACTGGGCGGCATCCTTCTTGGCGCAGGCACCCTGGGCATCCCCCGAGTTGCGGAAACTACAGCATAAAAAAATGTGATGATCCGGTTTTTGCATGACTTTCCTCCCATCTTGATTTTTAAAACACCCAACTCCGTGGTTTCCCCCTCACGCGGCGCAGCCTCCCCCCGAACCCTTGCAGGCCAGGCCGCACCCACGGAATTTGCGGCTCATCGTGGCCGGGATTTCCTCATCCCGGAACGCGTATTCCAATCCGTCCTCCAAAAGGCCTTCCATCTCGATGATCTTGATTCCCGAAGCCTCCAAAACCTCCCGGGGGTTACCCCCCACTCCGCCCACCAGGATGGCCCGGCAATCGGAAAGTTTTTCCGCCAGGGCCTTCCACCTTTCCATTCCCCCGCCTTTGGGCGGGGTCTCCCTCATCTCAACCAGCTCAAAGGCTTCATCTTCCAGGCGGTAGACTCCTATCCGGTCCGCTTCTCCCAAATGCTGGTTGACGTAGACCCCTTCCATGGAGGCCACCGCCACGTAGGGTTTGGAAGGATCGGGCATAGTCACGATTTTCCCATCGGGCACCGAAGCGCACCGGTTCATGGCAGTGGTCAGTTCCCCGTCCTCCCCCTCACCCAGCTTCCCCACGGCATCAGCACGGCATCGCATGCAATGGGCCATCTGGGGAAGATACTTGGATGCTTCCCCCCTCAATCCTTGGACCAGGGCCGAATCCGCCGTTTTCAATGACGCGAAGGGGGTTCCGGCGATGGGAAGCAGGGGGATGCAGTTCATGATCTTCGCCCCCCAAAGGGCCGCCTTTTCCGCCACCTTCCCCACCTCGGCATCATTGACGCCCGGCAGGAGGATGGTATTGATCTTGATCGTCACCCCTTTTTCCGCCAACCGCCGCACCGCCTCTTCCTGCCGCCGGGCCATCATCTTTCCAGCCTCAATCCCGGCGTACCGGCGGCTTCCAACCCTGATCCAGCTATAGACCTTCCCTAATACTTCCGGGGTGATGGCATTCACGGTGACGGTGACGTGGCTGACGCCCAATTCGGCGACCTCATCCACATACTCGGGTAGGGCCAAGCCGTTCGTGGCCAGGCAAAGGAGCAAATCGGGGTAGGTGTGGCGGACGGCGGCCAGGGTGGAAAGGGTCTCATCCGGGTTCGCCATGGGGTCCCCCGGCCCTGCAATTCCCACCACGGTCAGGTCAGGTCTTTTTTCCACCACTGTTTCGAGGTATTCCAACGCTTGGCCTGGCGAAAGGATGGCGCTGGTAACGCCGGGCCTGCTCTCGTTGACGCAGTCGAATTTCCGGTCGCAGTAATTGCACTGGGCGTTGCAATCCACGGCCACGGGAAGGTGCACCCGGGCCGCGGTCTTGGCGGCTTCGCCGTCGAAACAGGGATGGTTGGTCGTATCCATGGTCTTCCTCCCCTACTGATAGCTGTATCCAACAGGCGAACCTTCCTGTTGGTGTTCCAAAAATAGGTTAACGATCCGGTCCAAAAGCTCCTGGGTCCCCCGGTAACCCGTATGGAGTATCCTGGCGGCACCGAAGCGGTCATGGATGGGGAACCCTACCCGTAAAAGCGGGACTTTCGAAGACCGCTCCAGGAAATATCCCTTGCTGGGACCCACCAGCAAATCGGGGTTTAACCTCTCCAGCTCCGGGCCGAGGGTCGCGTAATCCGTTCCTTCCAAGACTTTCAGTTCGTCCACCCCCGGCAGTTCAGCCGTCCTTGTCCGAACGGTGTCAGAAAGTCCCGTGCCCTTCGCGCCGGTGGCGCAAAGGACCGGCTGTATGCCAATTTCCGCCAAAAACCCGGCCATCCCCGCCACTAGGTCAGCGTCCCCGAAAACAGCGGCCTTTTTCCCATTCACGACCTTATGGCTGTCCACATAGGCATCCACCAACCGTCCCCGCTCCATTCGATGGACCTTGGCCAAAGGCCGGCCCGAGATACGCATTAGGGTTTCAACCAGGGCGTCGGTCTCCGCCAATCCCACGGGCCATCCCAGGGACATCCGGTGTACGGCGAATTTTTCTCTTAGGTAGGCCCCTGCGGTTTGGCTGGAATGAATAAGGGAAGACCCCAGTTCCAGCGTGGCCATTGCCGATCCCAGGCTCCGGATCTCGTCCAGCGTGGTCCCACCCGGGGAAATGTTCTCGTATTGTTCCCAGGAACCGTCGTCCAGGGTTTGGGAATAATCGGGCAAGATCACAACCTCAAGCCCGAATGATTCCACGAATTCCCGGAGGTAACGCAAATCGGCGGGGGAGACGAATCCCGGGAAAAGACCAATCAGTTTTTCCGCCCGTTTCCCTTTTTGGGCGAAGGCCTTTATTAAATTGGTGACTGCCGCGTGAAACCCTTCCAGGTGGGTGCCCGCATAAGCGGGGGTGGAAACCCCCACCAGGGGGGGAATGTCTTCTTGGGCCGAGGCTTCCTTCAACAATGCGGGAAGGTTTTCCCCCATGGTTTCAGAGAGGCAGGTGGAAGCCACACCGATCAACTCGGGTTTATATTGGAGGGAAACATTTTGAAGCCCTTGGGACAGGTTCTTCCCACCTCCGAAGACGGCGGATTCCTCACTGAAATTGGAGGCGGCCACATCCAGGGGCTCACGGAAATGGCTGATGACGTAGCGCCGGATGTAGGTGGCGCAGCCTTGGGAGCCGTGCAGGAATGGGACGGCCCCTTTCACCCCCTTGAAGACCATCACCGCGCCCAAGGGCATGCAAAGTTTGCAGGCGTTACGGGTGGAGACAAAATTGGGTTCGGTCATGGCAGGGGCCGCCTTCCTCGGGCGGTCCAGCGCCAAACGGGGCTGGAAACCGTGGAATGCACCTCGCGGGCAAAATTCAACATGCCCTCGAAACCCGCCAGCGCGATCTTGCGCTCGTGGTTATGGTCGCAAAAACCAATCCCCAGTTTGTAGGCGATGGGCCGTTCCTTGACCCCGCCCACCAGCAGGTCCACCTTCTCGCTGGAAAGAAAGGCGGAAAGCTCCACCGGGTTGGTGTCGTCCACAACTACCGTGCCGGGGTCGCACAGTTCCCTCAGTTTCTCGTAATCCTCAGGGCTTCCCGTCTGGGTTCCCACAAGTACCGTACCCATGCCCAGTAAGCGGAGGGCCCTGACCAACGAAAAGGCCTTGAATCCGCCGCCACGTAGACCGCCGCCTTGCGGCCCTTCAGTTTTTCGCGGTAGCTTTTAAGCCGGGGAAGAACCTTCCCGGTTTCTTCCCGAACCAGGTTCCGGGTACGTTCCATCAGGTCTTCCCCGCCAAAGAATCGGGCGGTCTCATAAAGTGCCTCGGCCGTATCCTCCAGGCCGAAATAGGAGACCTGCTTGTAGGGGATCCCGTATTCTTCTCGTACATCTTGGCCAGGGGGAGCATGGACCCGGAACATTGCACCAAGTTGAGCTGGGCTCCATGGGAACGCCGTATGTCGTCCACCCGGCCGTCCCCGGTCAGGGTGGCCGTCACCTCGACGTCCATTTTCTTGAAGTATTCCTTCAAGACCCAGGTCTCACCGCCGATGTTGAATTCCCCCAAGAGGTTGACCCGGCGGGGTGCGTGGTCTCCGGGGGCAGGGTGCCCACCAGCTTGAAAAGGGCCTCGCAGGCGGCCTTGTATCCGTCTTTTTTCGTGCCCTTGAAGCCTTCCGAGTGCACCGGAAAAACGGTTGATGCCGCGTCCCTTCGAAACTTTTCCGGCAAATGGCCTCAACATCGTCGCCAATCAGTCCGACGATACAGGTGGAGTAGACGAAGGCGGCCTTGGGCTGGTAGGTGGGATCAGTTCCAAAAGGGAGGCTTCCAGCTTGCCGGCGCCCCCGTAGATGACGTCCATTTCCGGAGGTCGGTGGAGAAACTCATGCGGTGAAGTTCCGGCCCGGAGGACAGGGCGCCGCGGATGTCCCAGGTATAGGCCGCGCACCCGACCGGGCCATGCACCAGGTGAAGGGCGTCCGCTACCGGGTAAAGACCACCCGGGAACCGCAGAATACACAGGCCCGCTGGCTGACCGAGCCCGGCGGCGCTCCGCCGTCCGCATTGGGGGATTTCATGTTTTCCCCGATCCGTCGGACCTGGTCGTCCGGTCCTTTAGCATTTCCGCCATGGCCCACCATCCTGCGGCGTTCGCCGCACGGCATTCGCCGCACGGCTTAAGCCGCTTTCCGTTATTCCCTTACATCACCAGCTCGAACTTCTCTTCCAAGGCATCCCGGTCCTGCCGGTCCATCAGCGCGTCCAGGATCATCTCCAGCGGGCGCAGGCCCCCCATATAGCCCACCAGGGGAAGTAGGAATGGCCGACGCGGTCCAGGATGGGAAACCCGTACCGGACGAAGGGGATGTCCTCGTCCCGGGCGATGTATTTGCCGTAGGTGTTGCCGATCAGGAGGTCCACCTTTTCCTGCTTGATCCATTGGTGAAGCAGGTAGATGTCGGCCCCGGCTCCTTGGCGCACTTTTGCATCCGGCACGGCGCTCCCCAGGGACAGCCGCCATCCGTTCCTCGAATTTCTTGCCCGGGGTGCCCGTCACCACGTAGACAGGCTTCATGTCGAGGGTCGACCAGGAAATCGCGTCAGGGCCACCAGTTGGTCGGGATCGCCGCCGAGGGCCACCTTTCGCCGTAGAAATACTGGTGCATGTCGGTCATGACGTCCAGCAGCTGGCCCCGCTCGCTGTTCCAATGCTGCCGGACACGCTCGACCATCGCCGTCCGTCCGCAGGGCGTCGACGAACGTGTCGGTGGCCGTGAGGCCGATGGGCAGGTCCAGGATCTCGCAGGGCACCTGGCACTTGGACATCCAGGGCTTCGGCCGCGGCCGCCGAGGCCATGGGGCCCAGGGCCAGGGTGGCCTGGCTGTCGCCGGTGGCGCGCAGTTCCTCCACCGTGACGCCGCCGTCGGGATACATCTGGTACTTGCCGGTCATGGGGCCGTTCAGCACGCCGGAGGTGTCGGGGAACAGGATGGTCTTGACCCCCATCGCGCGCGGTCAGGCGCTTGATCTCCTCCATGTCCGAGGGTTCCACGTAGCCGGGGATGATGTTGATCTGTCCAGCTTGGGCTGGCCCGTGCTTGCCGGCGAAGTGGTCACCATGCCCTTGACCATGGTGGAGAAGCCGGTGACGTGGCGAGCCCACGTAGCTGGGGGTGTTGGCCTGGATGACGATCTTGCCCTCGGGCACCTTGCCGTCTTCGATGGCCTTGGCGGTCATCTGCGTGATGTCGTCGCCGATGGTCTCGGACAGGCAGGTGGTGTGCACCGCGATCACGTCGGGGTCGTAGACCGTGAAGATGGTTGGATGGCCTGCAGCAGGTTGGCCTGGCCGCCGAACACCGAGGCGCCCTCGGTGAAGGAGCTGGTGGCGGCCATGACCGGCTCCTTGTAGTGCCGGGTCGAGGTGCTGCGGTGGTAGGAGCAGCAGCCCTGGGAGCCGTGGCTGTGGGGCATGCAGTCGTGGATCCCCAGGGCCGCGTACATGGCCCCGATGGGCTGGCAGGTCTTGGCCGGGTTGATGGTCAGGCCCTTCCCTTTCCTTCACTTCGGCGGTGGTGTGTCTGAGCAGCATGGCGGCCTCCTTGGTCTGGTTCGACGTTCCGACAGGCGAAGACGGCTGTGAGCTGGGGCCCGGTTTTGGCCTTCCAGGGCGGGGTCAGGCGCTTCCAGACCTTGTTGTTCACCATCCGGTCGATTTCCTTGTAGAAGTTGACCGCGCCCAGGAAACCCGCGTAGGGCCCGCCGTAGTCGTAGCTGTGGAGCTGCTTGCAGGGCACCCCGATCTTCTGGACCACGTATTTCTCCTTGATGCCGGCGCAGAAGACGTCGGGCTTGAAGGTCTCGATCAGTTTCTCCGTCTCGCGGTGGTTGATATCGTCGATGACCAGGGGCCTTCCTCCATTTCCGGCATCATGCCCACGTAATCCTCGAAGCTCCTCGACCGTGGGCTTCAGGGCCTCGATCTCGGCCTCGGTCGCGGCGGACCTTGAATCGCTCCGGGTCCGGTTCCACGTGCAGTTCCTCGATGTTGCGGCTGTCCGCGTCCACCTGGATGCTCGGGCAAGACCCTGGCGGCCCTCGTAGTCGTCCCGGTGGGCGAACTCGTAGCCGCCGCCGCCACGGTCTTCATGCCAATTCCTTGAAGAGCTCCTGGTAGTGGTGGGCCCGGGAGCCGCCCACGAACAGCATGGCGGTCTTGCCCTCGGTGCGGGGCTTGGGACCTCCAGGGCCGCCTCCACGATCGCCGGCATCTCCTCGGCGATCACCTTCTCGATCCGCTCGGTGAGTTCCGGGTCGTCGAAATAGGCGGCGATGCTGGCGCAGGGACTTGGCGGTGGCTGCGGCGCCGATGAAATTCACCTTGATCCAGGGGATGCCGTACTTGCGTCTCCATCATGTCCGCCATGTAGTTGATGGAGCGGTGGCACATGACCACGTTGAGGTCCGCCACGTGGGAGCTGGCGAACTTCTCGTAGGTGGAGTTGCCGCTGAAGGTGGTCTGCAAGGGTGAAGCCGCAGCGCGAAGAGGTCGCTCGATGCTCGAACGCGTCGCCGCCGATGTTGTATTCGCCCAGGAGGTTGACCGGAACTTGCCGGGCTTGCGGGCGTGTCGTCCAGGCCCACCACGTGCTTGAAAAGCTGGTTGTTGGCGATGTGGTGGCCGGCCGACTGGCTGACGCCCTTGTAGCCTTCGCAACTGAAGCCGAAGACGTTGATGCCGAGTTTCTCCTTCATTTCCCGGGCCACCGCGTGGACGTCGTCGCCGATGAGGCCCACCGGGCAGGTGGAGAAGATGCCGATGGCCTTGGGATGGAACAGGTCGATAGGCCTCCTGGATGGCCGTTCGCAGTTTTTTCTCGCCGCCGAAGATGATGTCCTCGTCCTGCATGTCGGTGGAGAAGCAGTAGGTCATGTAGTTGGCGGTCGGTAGTCGGGTCGGGCCGGGTCTGGTTGCGCCGGGTGAGCCAGGCGTAGAAGCTGCAGCCGATGGGGCCGTGGACGATGTTCACGATGTCCCGGGTGGGGCCCAGGACCACGCCCTTGCAACCCGCGTAGGTGCAGCCGCGCTGGGTGATGATGCCGGGGATGGTGCGCGCGTTGGCCTGGATGTCGGGCACGGTGCCGTCCGGCGCGACCGTGTTGACGACGATCTGCTTGGCCCGCTTTCGTGCCACCTTGGCGGGATAGGCTTTCATGGATTCCTCTTTGACGGTCTCCGATGGGGAAATGTTCTTGATCGTCATGTTCCGCTCCTTGCGATGCTTTTCTCGGCTATGCCGGGCGAATCCTCCCGTTACGGGACCCTGCCGCCGCCCTTTATCCCGCTTTACGCCTCGATCCAGCGCGGCGTCCCGGTTTCGCCGGTGCGGACCCGGAGGCGTTCACAACGGAAGGACGAAAATCTTGCCGTCGCCCGGTTTGCCCGTCTTGTTCACCTTGATGAGCGATCTGGATGACCGTTTTCTCCTTGTCGTCCGGCACCACCAGGGTCAGCATCCGCTTGGGGATCATCCGGGGCCCGTTGCCCAGTTGGGACGATGGCCTCCTCGTTGCCCTCCTCGGCCCCTTCCAGATATCCGGAAATCCACGTTGCCCTTCCCGCGGCCCAGGACCTTCTGGGCGGTGAGGCGACAGATGCCCGCTTCCGCCAGGGCCTGTTGGTGTGCGTTCATCTTGTCATGCCGGATGACGGCCATGATTTCTTTCATGGTCGCTTCCTTTCCGGTCCCGCGCTCATGATTCCTTCACCCCGGAGCTGACGGTGTAGGCCTCTTCCACCGGCGAGAGGAAGATTTTGCCGTCGCCGAAGGCGCCCTTCTCGCCGGTCCTCGCCGGCGGTCATGATGGTCTTCACCACGAATTGCTTGTCCGCTTCCTTGACCACCATCATGAGCAGTTCCTTGGGGATCTCGTCGTAGTGGACGTCCCCGATCCGGATGCCCCGCTGCTTGCCCCGCCCATACACGTCCATCTTGGTGACGGCGGGAAAGCCCGCGTCCATGAGCGCGGCCAGGACGGCGTCCGCTTTCTCCGGGCGGACGATCGGCTCTGAATCATGATCATCGTTGATTCCTTCCTGAAGTTTCATTCGCTGCGCGTGATTAGGCGGCCAAACCGTACTCGATCAGGAGCTTTTCCAGGTCTCGATCTGAGGGGTTTGGGGATGACGAAATTCTTGTTCTCGTCGATGGCCTTGGCCAATTGCCGGTATTCGTTGGCCTGCGCAGCCGGGGTTCCACTCGATGACGGTCTTGCGGTTGATCTCGGCGCGCTGGACGACGTTGTCCCGGGGCACGAAATGGATCATCTGGGTGCCCAACTGTCGGGCGAATTCCTGGATCATCTCCTTCTCGTTGTCCACCTTGCGGCTGTTGCAGATGATCCCCCCCAGACGGACCGTGCCGGCCTCGGCAAACTTCACGATGCCCTTGCAGATGTTGTTGGCGGCGTACATGGCCATCATCTCGCCCGGAGACCACGATGTAGATTTCCTCGGCCTTGCCCTCCCGGATCGGCATGGCGAACCCGCCGCACACCACGTCGCCCAGGACGTCGTAGAAGGTGTAATCCAGGCTCGATTTTTCATGTAGGCGCCCAATTGCTCCAGCAGGTTGATCGAGGTGATGATTCCGCGGCCCGCGCAGCCCACTCCCGGCTCGGGCCCGCCCGATTCGACGCAGCGGGTCTTCCGGTACCCGCTCTTGCAGGACGTCGTCCAAGGCGACGTCCTCGCCTTCCTCCCGGAGGGTGTCGAGCACGGTCTTCTGGGCCAAGCCGCCCAGCAGCAGCCGCGTGGAATCGGCCTTGGGATCGCAGCCCACGACCATGATGTTCTTGCCCATTTCCGCCAGACCCGCGACGGTGTTTTGCGTGGTGGTGGATTTGCCTATTCCGCCTTTTCCGTAGATCGCTATCTTTCTCATTCCGTCCTCCCGGCGCTTTTTAGTTTCGTTTTGCGCTTATGCGCACCATGTAAGGCAAGCGTCGTGCCACGAACGTCCCAAGGGGAGTCCAAGGTGTTTTGGGATGGAAAATAAATTTTTCAGGCTGTTATTAAAAGATTTTTTCAGCTTGAAACGGTTCAAGGGGAACGACTCGTGATGAATTGGCCTTGGGGCGAAAAAACGAAACCCACCCAGCGGTGGCTTTTGCGCAAGTAACCCACCAAACGGTTGGAAATTCCGGCTGGGCCGGATGGTTGATTTACCTTTTCTTGAGGGAAAGACGCAGTGGGACCATGCCGGATCCCTGGAATCCCCAGCGGCGATAGAGGCGGGAGGCACGGACATTTGTCCGGTCAGTCAGGAGAGTGATGCGCTTGATTCCCTTTTGTCGGGCATAAGCAATCGCATGCTCAATCAGCTTGGTGCCGATCCCCTTTCCCCTCCAAGCCGGATCCAAAATAAAATCCTCAAGCCAGGCCGCAGGACCCCCCTCGGCGGTGCTGACGGTGAAGAGAAGGGTGAGCATTCCTATCACGGTTCCTCCGTGACGGACCGTGAAAATCTTTCCACGGCGGGTATCGCGCAGGATCAGGCGCAACCCGGCGGTTTGCTTGCGTGGATCGGCCTTGAAATCGCTCTCCTGCCTAAACAGAAAACCCAGCAATTCCGCCAACCGGGGAATATCCGAAAGCCGGGCGAAATCCAGTCGCAACCTCAAGGTTCTATTTTCTCTTTTTCATTTTTCTTGAACCGTTTGGGTTCAATCCGATGTTCCTTGACCCGAAGCGCCATGAGACGCTCCGTGATTCCAAGTACGCGCGCGGCGGCGGCCATATTACCCCGGGTCGTCCGGAGGGTTTCCAGGATGAATTCCCGCTCCACCCGTTTCATCCTTTGGTCCAACGCCCCTTCACTTGGGGTACTCGTACTTTCCGCAGTCTGGAGGCTGGGCGGGAGATGGTATTCCCGGATGACCCCCTCGTCCTCCGCCAGGATGACAGCCCTTTCAATTATATTTTCCAACTCGCGAACATTTCCGGGCCAATGGTGGCTCAATAGCATCTCAACGGCAGGTGGGGATATTCGTTTTACCTTTCCCCCATAACGCTCGGAATACTTGCCAACGAAAAAGTCCGGCCAAAAGCACGATGTCGCTGCCCCGTTCCCTCAGCGGAGGAAGCGTGATTGGAAAAACATTCAGCCGGTAGTACAGGTCCTCGCGGAATTGTCCCTGTTGGATCATCAAGGGAAGGTCCCGGTTGGTGGCGGCGATGATCCGAATGTCGACCTTTAGGGTGCGGTTGCTTCCCACCCTCTCGAATTCATTCTGTTTTGGAGCACGCGAAGAAGCTTGGCCTGGACCGCCGGTGAGAGTTCCCCGATTTCATCCAGGAAAAGGGTGCCACCGTCCGCTTCCTCGAATTTACCGATCCTTTGGGCCAGGGCTCCGGTGAAAGCCCCCTTTTCATGCCCGAAAAGCTCGCTTTCGGCCAGGTTTTCGGGCACTGCGGCGCAATTGAACTTAACGAAGGGCCCCTCGGCATGGGGGCTCTTGAAATGAAGCGCCTGGGCCACCAACTCCTTACCGACCCCGGTTTCACCCAAAATCAGGACCGGCGTCTTGACCGCGAAGACTTTTTCCATCAGTCGGAAAACGGCCTGCATGGGTTTCGAGGTCCCGATGATATTGGAGGGATGGTAACGCGCCGCCAATTCCTCCTGCAACCGCAGGTTGCTTTCGCGCAACTCGTGCAGTTCCTCCTGCCGGGCCCGGTGGATGCTGACCCGCTGGGCGATCATGGCGGCGATAATCATCAATAGTTCCAGGTCCTGCCCCAGGTTTTCCTCCGGGCCGCTTTGCACGTCCACCCCCAAGGTTCCCATGACCTCGCGCCCTTCCTTGACGGGCACGCAGAGGAAAGCGATGGTCTTCGTGTCCTGGTGGGCCCTGGACCCGGTCCGGTTCAAGAAGCCCGGTTCTTTGGCGATGTTGGGAACGATGATGGGTAATCCCGTGGAAACGACCTTGCCCGTGATGCCTTCCCCGGGGCCGTAAACGCCACGGGCTTTTTCCTCTTCGTTCAGCCCATAGGCCGCGTCGATGAAAATGGAGCCGGTTTTCCGGTTGAAGACCGTCAGGTGTATCCGCTCAGCCCGGTCCATGTGTCCAGCGATGGTGGAGGCCACTTTGTCCATTACTTCCCGGATCTCCGTTTTACCGGTGATGGCCAGGGAGATGTCGTGCAAAAGGGGCAGGATACGAGCGCGGCACTCGGGCACCCGCATGCCACATTCGCCGATTTGTAAAAGTGGTTCCGCAGGCGAATCCATTAAATTTCACCCCCTTTCACCAAGTTTTAGCCAATTGCGAATAACCGATACTCAATACCATGCAAACACCTTGGCATGCCAACGTGTGAATGGAACGGTTTAATTACTAATCAAAAGCAACATCCGTGCCGATAAAGGTTTAGAACGTATTAAAGACGAATGTGGCTTTACCCATTTGGACAAGTAGGGAAAAAATCGATTTTCAGGCAATTTGAATCATTCCTTGGCATATAGGAACGAATAAAGAACTAAAAAACTTCAAGAAATGATCTTTTGAAGGATTAGATGCGAAACCTGCGAAAAAAAAGTCAATTCTGATTGTGTCCTTGAAGAAAAGTCCAAATCATCGATTTTTGTATAAAAATACAATTTAGCACATTGAACAACCGCGAAATCCGATCACAGTTTCTTTAATATATTGCGCAGCCCCCAAAATGAATTCTCCTCTTTATTAAATTTGGGAGGATCCCCTAATCAGCTCGCCTTACGAAAATCGAAAGTAATGCCTAAATGAGCCCCACAGGCTGCAGCAATTTTCCGTAAGAAACTCAAGGAAGGAACTGAGCGGTAGACACCACTTTCCACGCGAGAAATAGCGCTTTGTTTGGTCCCGATTTTCTTAGCCAAAGCGACTTGGCTTAATCCTGCATGTTCTCGGGCTTTTTTTATTGCCGTGGCAAGGCGAAACTTTTCTTCTTGCTGTTTAACTAAAATACGAACCTCAGGGTCTTTTTCTAACTTTCGGAAAAAGCTCTTACCGTCCGTGTAGGGTTTATGAGTTCTTTTCATATTCCAAAATCTCCTTCATCCGCTTCCAAGCCAACTCAAAGTCCAGTCTGGATATCTTTTGCGTTTTCTTTTTAAAAAGATGAAGCCAAAACATCTTTGGCCCCGTCACCAAAACATATGCGATCCGGTAAGAACCGTCCAAGCCCTTAAATTTGATCTCCCAGAGCTTCCCTTCCAAGGGTTTGAAAATAACATATGGATATTTCAAGCCTTCTAGCTCTATCCCGTCATGGATGGTCTTAAAAAGCGCCTGATCCTCCTTTAGAAAGGTTACTGATAAAATCTTCAACGGGTGACCGTCCCGATGAGCTTCTATACAGATTAACCTTCATCGATTAAATATAACATTATTGTTATGTTCTGAAAAGCGGGAAATTTGATTTCGTTTTGCGTAAAATGCTATCCGACAGTTACTTAGAACATTTACGACCTTGGCTATATCAACCCATCTTTTAAAAGCCTCTCGACTAGCCAATGCCCTTTTTAATTCCCGAACCGACATTTTCGCTTTCTTCGCAAAGGTTTCAACCCCACCAAGCTGCTCTACTATTTCCACAACCGCTTCCTGGAACAACTCCGCTTTCCCGGAATTCAACCCCATAGTCAAGAGTTTGGCTCCTAGTTTTCCACATCCTTTATTGCCCATTCCGTTGTCCTTTGTAGGAAAAAACGTAAGATGGAAACATAAAAATTCTAATGACGTTCAAGTAGATTTGACAAGCTTTATAATGGAATATATCGGCCAACTCACGTTCAGAAAGTCTACTGAGCCTTATGGTCTTATACGGTATAATTTTTAATTACACCCCCAAAACAAATGTTTTCAGAAACACATAGCCTCAATAGATTTTTTCTCGAAATAATGTAGA
>CAWKIF010000128.1:0-60857 GCA_963849485.1 candidate division FCPU426 bacterium
GAGGCGGTCACCGGACTGCCCTGGTAGTAAACCGCGAAATGCGGGTCGTTCGTGTAGGCCCCCGCCCCCACGGAAGAGGGACTGTACCAGGAGGCCGGGCTTGAAAAGGCACGAGAAATCGGCAAGGTGGATCGCGGCCTGGGCGTTCACCCAGTTTCCCCGCCGCCAGGGTGGCGGTGGAGGTGTTGGAAAGGGTGAGTTCCCAGTTGGCCTGGTGGGTGGGGTCGGCTTCACAAGCGGGCGAGAAATTGGACGCCGTCAGGGTGACGCCGTTCACGGACGTGCAGTTAGCGCCGAAACAGCCCCCGTAATTGATCGCCCCCAGGAGTGAATAACCCGTGGTGTCGTCCACCCAGAACTTGATCGTGATATCCGACAGGTTGAGCGGCGTGGTACCCGTGTTGATGACCTCGAAGCTTTCGGAGGCCTGGCTGCCGTTGAGCGAGGTGAATTCCTCCAATTGCAGTTTCGCCGAACTGACCGTCCCGCAGCCGCCCGTGGAAGGCGTGGGGGTGGGGGTCGACCGGAAGGCTGATCCCGTCAGGTCGTTGATCAGGCTCTGCCCGTTGGGCGAGCCCCAGCCGGTGGCAAGGTCGTAACCCGTGACCGCGATGAAGGAGACGGGATCGTTCCCTTGATCGTTGTTATTGCTCTTGTCGTTGATATCGTGGAAATCGGACCCGTAATTGGCGCTTTGGCCGATGGCGTAAAGGGCGTAGTTGGCGAAACCGACGGGAGGAAGGCTGTTGGCGGCGGCCTGTTGGTTGGCCAGGGCCGTGAAGGCCGCCCAAAGAGGCGCGGCGGCGCTGGTGCCCGCGACCCGGCCGTCATAGGCGTTTTGCCCATTGGGATAGTCGCCCGTGACGGTCAAAAGAAAATCGGCGATCATCGATACATCCGGCACGTTACGCCAGGCAATGGAACCGCTGTTACCGGCGGGGTAAGGCGCCATAATGATCGAGGCTTGGTACGAAGGTATCGCCAACTGGTTCGTGCAGACTCCGCCGCCGCTGAAACCGTCATTATCGCCGATGGTGTCGTTCCACGTCGTCTCCGAGACGTAGGAAATGGCGGGCGGCGTGGGGGTCGCCGCGGGCGAGGTGGTGGTCAATAGGGTCCCTCCCACTTCGGTGATGAAGGGGCTGACGAACCCGGGCGGGGGAACGGAGGGAAAGAGGTCCCCCGGCCCCAAGGCCCCGGAATCCCCCGAGGCCAGGAAGAAGGACTGGCCCTGCGCGGCGAGCTGGGCCAGCAGGTTGGCAAAGGTGGAATCCCCGAACTCGAACCAGGAACAGCTTAGCTGGGCGCAGAGGGGCGGGGTGGCCATCGCCTCCAGCAGGTCGTCGGCCTCCACTTCGACATCCTGGGCCGGGTCGCCCTCATATACGACAACTTGGGCGCCTGGGGCCAGGGCATTAATCATCTCAATATCCAGCGAAACCTCCAGGGTGCCGTCAGGATTAAAAGGCAACCCGTTGAAGCCGCCCACCAATACGTTCGTGGGGGTGGGGGCCGAGAAGGGAGGGGTGGAAGTGGTTCCGTATAAGCTGATGTCCGAGGGGTAATAGCCGTCAAACTCAAACAAGCCAACGGACTGTCCGGTGCCGTTGAGGGTGGGGGAAACACCGTTGCAATAGGCGTCCCTGAGGTCCTGTCCCTGGTACAGGCCGCCCAATCCCGTGCCGGCGTTGGATTTTCCCCCCGCCGCTTTCGCGGCGCGTGCCACTGCGGTTTTCGCCCAATTAGGATCTTTCAAAACGTGGTTGCGGGCTATTCTAAAGTTGTCCAGCCCAGTCACACGCGCCAGCGGCAGGGTCATGTCGATGGTAGGGTCGCTGTCGGGGGCGAAAAAGACGCTCCCATCGTTTCGCTTGAAGTTATGGAGTTTTACATTGAAGGCTTTTTGGATGTCCGAAGCCGTGCCCGCTACGTCCACCATCAGGCGGTTGGGGTGGGTTTTCACAATGTCTAAATGGTGAGCCAAGGCGAATTGAATAACAGCCTGGTAATCACCCTGGGTGGGGGCGAACCGGGCCGTGAAATCGTCGGGCGTGAGGAACCGCCGGTACTGGGCGCTTTGGGGATTATAAAGATTTTTCAACAAGGCATTGAGCCCCTCGGAGTCGCGCAGCGGCAGACCGAGGGCCAGGATCATGCGGTTCGCCGGGGGATAATCCCCCACCAGGGGTGCGGTGGATACAGCCTCAGGAACGTGGCCGGTGAGTTGTTTCAACCCCGCCACCTGGGCGAAACCCGGAGCCCCGGTGAAAAAGACGAGAAGGGCAAAGGCTAATAACGCAGATCGGCCGATTCCCCAAAATATGTTCCAATCCCTGGAAGCGTTTTCTAAAGTGCCTGTGCTTATTCCCGAAATGATTCTCATGGAGTTGCTCCTTAAATAAATCACCCGCTTAAAACTTAAATGCTGAACGAGGGAGTGATTTTTATTTTTCTCTTTTGATAGACCCTAGGGCCGGGCTGTTCGGTTGATGGTCGGGCCAACTTTTTAAATGGGCTGGACCCGCGAAGAAGGGCGTGAGACTTTTGCCCGGCGGAGATGTGGAAAGATTTGAATTTCTTATACACCTAAAAAATATTTCAGTGTTAAAAATGCGTTTCGTTTTTGGGTAAAGGGGGGGAAAAATTTAAATGCGCACTATTTTTGTCCGATGTCGGCTATTCGGGATGGCGGGGAAAACGATATCTGGAAGAACCGACAGTTGGGGATTTCGACTACCATGTGGACCACGACTATTGCGCGTAATGCGCTAACCAAGCTAATTAATAAGTCGGACGGCCTTAGGCTTCCGCCACAGATTCACGGGATACGCTGGATAAGCCCTCTCCTACTCCATTTCTTCGAACCATCTCCTGAATCCTGTCCCTGGAGTCTGTTGCCATAAGGCACACATTCGGCTAATATTTATCCATGGCCTCCTTTACCTGGGATCCTCAAAAAAACGAGAGCCTAATCAGGGAAAGGCATATTTCCTTCGAAGTTATCCTTTGGAGCATCCAAGCCGAAGGGTTGTTGGATATGCAGCTCATCCCAACACCGCCAAATATCCCGGCCAAAAAGTTTTCGTCGTGAAAGCTTTCAATTACGTTTATTTAGTGCCCTTTGAGGAACGGCAAGACGGGATCAGGCTGATCACTATCATTCCAAGCCGGAAGGCGGCGCGGAAATACCTGAAAAGAGGTGAGACCCATGAAGGATAAATTAACCAAGGCGGAAGAGGAAATCCTCAGGGCCTATGAGGCGGGTGAGCTGAAAAGCGTCAAGAACCTGCCCGCCGAGAAAAAAAAGTACGAGGCCTATGCCAAAGAAACACTCAAGAAAAACCGCCGCATCAACATCCGCCTATCGGAATACGACCTGAAAGCCATCCAGCTCAAAGCCATGGAAGAGGGCGTCCCCTACCAAACCTTCATCTCAAGCGTTTTGCACAAGGTCGCCGACGGCCGCATGACTACCCAACCCTAAAAGCCAAAGCACAACCATCCGCTTTATTAATGCGCTTCGAGCCAGCTCTTCCCCACCCCCACGTCCACCTTCAGGGGCACTTTGAGTTCCATGGCCCCTTCCATTTCCTTCACGATGATCTTTTTCACGTCCTCCACTTCGCCCTTGGGAGCCTCGAAGACCAACTCGTCGTGCACCTGTAAGAGCATGGTGGTTTCCATTTTCTTCTGCTTCAGCTTGGCGTGCAGGCGAACCATGGCGATCTTAATAAGGTCGGCCGCCGAGCCCTGGATGGGGGTGTTCACCGCCATGTGCTCGGCCGCGATCTTGAGCCCGGGGTTAGTAGAGTGGATTTCCGGCAAGAGGCGCTTGCGGCCCAGGATGGTGGTGACAAATCCTTGTTCCTTCGCCGTTTCCACGCATTCTTTGGTGAACTTCTCGATTCCGGGATACTTGGCCAGGTAGTCCTCGATGAACTTCTTGGCTTCGACCATGCTGACCCCGTTTTCCCGGGCCAGCCGCTGAGGACCCATGCCATAGATAACCCCGAAATTGATGGTCTTGGCCTGGCTTCGCTGGGTGGAGGTGACTTGGTCCATCGGAACCCCGAAGATGAGGGAGGCGGTGCGGCGGTGGACGTCCTCGTCCTTTTCAAAGGTCTCAATGAGGTTGGGGTCGCCCGTGATATGGGCCAATACCCTCAGCTCGATCTGGGAATAGTCGGCCGAGATGAGGACGTGCTTTGAATCCTTAGCCACGAAGGCGCCCCTAATTCGCCTTCCGAACTCGGAACGGATGGGGATGTTCTGTAAATTCGGGTCGTTCGAGGAAAGGCGTCCCGTGGCCGCCACGGCCTGGCTGTAGGAAGTGTGGATGCGTCCGTCTTTAGGGCTAGCCATTCCGGGAAGGACGTCGAGATAGGTGTTCTTGAGCTTGGAAAGCTGGCGGTAGTCCAGCATCATGTCCGCGATAGGTACGCCCTTGAGGGCCTCCAGCACATCCACGTCCGTGGAGTACCCGGTCTTGGTCTTCTTGACCCTCGTGCCTCCGATTTTCTGCACCTGCATCTTCTCGAAGAGGATCTTACCCAGTTGCTGGGGCGAACCAATGTTGAACTCTTCCCCCGCTTCCTTATAAATCTTCTTCGTGAGCTTTTTCAGTTCCACTTCCGCCTCGGCGGAAAGTTCCCCCAACAACTTGGCGTCGATGGCGATGCCCGCCCTTTCCATATCCTCCAGCACAAGAACCAGGGGCAATTCCACTTCCTCGTAAAGTTCCTGCAGGCCTTCCTTTTTCAGTCGCGGGGCGAAGAGGTTGTGCGCCCGCAGGGTGAAGTCCACGTCCTCGCAGGCGTATTGGGTGATGTCCTCCAGGGGCACCTGGTCCATGGTGATTTCTTTTTTCCCCTTGCCGATCAGGGCCTCGGTGGGAATCTTAGTGTAATTGAAATGCTTCAAGGCGATGGCATCCAGGTTGTGCTGTCGGTAGGAGGAATCCAGCAGGAAACTCTCGATCATGGTGTCGAACGCGAACCCCTTCGGCTCGATGCCGTGGCTTTTGAAGACCGCCCAGTCGTACTTGCTGTTCTGGCCGCCTTTTTGGATCTTGGGGTTTTCCAAAAATGGCTTTAATAGTTTGACGATCTTTTCTTTCTCCAGCTGTTGATTGAAAGGGATGAAGACCGCTTCCTTTTCCTTCCAGGCAAGTGACGCGCCCACGATGTCCACCGTCAAGGCGTCAAGACCCGTGGTTTCCGTGTCCACGGCCACCAGGTCGGCCTTGGCCGCGGCCGCCAGCGCCTTTTCGATTTCCTCCTCGGTCAAGAGGCTCCGGTACTTGTCCGAAACGTGTTTCACCGGGGCCGTGACGGGTTCCAGCGCTTCCTCTTTTTCTTTTTTCGTGGTCTTTTCTTTTTTCCCCTTCCCGGTGGATTCGGAGGGGCTCTCCAGGACGAGGTCAACCGTCCCGAACTGGGAGGCGTATTCCTCCACCCGGGTCATCATCCGGTTGAATTCCAATTCACGGCAAAGATCGTGAAGCGCCTGCATATCGGGTTTACCAAGGACCATGTCTTTGGCTTTGTCCGGGATGGGGACGTCGCAATCGATGGTCACCAGTTCCTTGGAAAGGTCGGCCAGGGCCCGGTTCTTCAGGAGGGATTCCTTCAACTTGGGTTTTTCGATCTTTTCGACGTTCTTGAAGAGGTTCTCCATGGTCCCGTATTCCTGGATGAGGGTGGTGGCGGTCTTTTCGCCGATGCCCGGGACCCCGGGCACGTTGTCGGAGGCGTCCCCCATCAGGGCCAGCACGTCGATGACCTGATCGGGTTTCACCCCGAATTTCTCCATCACGTCCTTTTCGTCCGCCATCGACCAGTCGTTCGGCCATTTGGGCTTGTACATCTGGACATTGGGGCCGATCAATTGCATGAAATCCTTGTCCCCGGAAACGATGACGCTGTCGATCTTTTCCTTTCGGGCCCTTTTCACCATGGTGCCGATCAGGTCGTCGGCCTCGAACCCCGGCTTGACCAGGAGAGGCAGGTTGAGGGCCTTGACCATCTTGTAGATGTAGGGGAATCCCTTGGATAGGTCCTCCGGCATTTCCTCCCGGTTGGCCTTGTACTCATTATAAAGCTTATGCCGGAAGGTGGGTTCCTTCGAGTCGAAGACCACCGCGAAATATTCGGGTTTTTGTTTTCGCAGGATCATCAGCAGTGTGTCCACAAAACCATAGACCGCCGAAGTATCGAAACCCTTCGAAGTCTTGCGGGGATTCTTGATGAAGGCGAAATGGGCCCGGTAAGCCACCGCGGCGCCATCGAGGAGGAATAAACGGGGTTGGGATGCCATGAAATTGCCTTTCGGGATAAGACGTACACCCACATCTAACACAAAGCCACGAAGACACAACGAAAGAATGATTCTAGAAAATCCCAATCAAGAAACACAGCACCACATAAGATTTTTTGGGGTTGAATCTAACTTTTCTTCGTGTCTTTGTGCCTTCGTGTTGGCTTTTGGTTTAACAGGATGCTGAAAAAGTCCGAGAAACGGACTTTTACTTATTTACGAACGAGCCACAACACATAAAAACCATATTTTAAGTGGCTCGTTCTATCCCATGGCTGTCGACAGGGTGCTGAAAAATACTTTTTCAGCACCCTGTTAAGCTTTTTTCGAGAGGGGGACGGAGTAGATTTCCTTGACTGGGTGATACTCGGCCAGGGCCAGACGGCGGTAAAGGCCCTTTTGGATAAAGGGAATCCCCTGCAGGTACTCAAAAGCCCGGGAAACCTCCTTGGACGAGAGCCCCATGCTCAGGGTGCAGTGGGGCATCCATTGGCCGGGCCGGTAATAGTCCATTGCTCCCCGGGCGATGCCTTTCAAGGAACTATGGAGAAGTTGGTGCAGCTCGATCAAAGGGGGTGTCACCACGGGCGCGAGGAACAGGGCCTTCTCGGGGCCTGGAAAACTGCCCAGGCTCGAGAGGCTGAAGGGAATGGGATCGAACTTTTTCGCCAACCGGGTGAGGAGGGGGATCACCTG
Source organism: candidate division FCPU426 bacterium (assembly GCA_963849485.1). Lineage (GTDB taxonomy): Bacteria > Oederibacteriota > Muellerivitia > Muellerivitales > Muellerivitaceae > CAVTWJ01. Next base: position 7,012 of record CAWKIF010000128.1, read on the forward strand.
GTTGCGGGTGAATTTCTCGAAAACCGCCAGGGTCACATGGGGGCTGGCCCCATGGGCGTTGAGGATGGTGGGAATCCTCTTTTTCTCCAGGAGGTTTCCCAATTTTCGTACCGACTCGTCCGATTGCGGGTCAAAAAGAAGTTCAATGGCGAAAGGCATGGTGGTCTCCAAAAAAAAGCCCCTCCCGGATTATTCCGAAAGGGGCCGTCTACTATAACATTAACTAGTCGGTTCGGGCAGGAACCTGAAAACGTTTTTCGGCTGGGCCAAAAAAAATCAGGCCGGGATGCCGTACTTCTTCTTCGCCTCCGGAGTCATGTTCTCGATGTACTCCATCAGCAGGCGGGCCCGGGTACCCTTGGATCTCCTCAGTTCTCCATCCATGGTTCCCTTCAGCCGGCCTTGAAGCATATCCGCTACTTTTCTCGGGGCGTAAACGTAAATATCCACCCCGTCGTCCTTGTAGTTTCCGTAATCATTGCGGATCACAGCCGCGGGCGCAAGCCGCTTCACCTCCCCCTCCATTTTTTTCGCCAGAATTTCTGCTGCGGTTTGAGGCATTGTTTCTCCTTCCCCGGATATTCTGGAAAGGCTCTCCCCTTTCCTTAAGACCCAAAAAATAATTTAAACAGTTGCCGGAGGATTGTCAACGATAGCCCGCTTTTCGGAACAAGTTTAAGATCCGGTCCAATTCATCCAGGGAATAATATTCCATAGTGACAATTCCCTTTTGCTTTCCACGGGTTTGGACGGTGACTTTGGTTCCCAGCCAATCCCGCAGGCTTTCTTCCAATTTGGCGATATTCGGGTCTTTGCTCTTGGAACCGGTTTTAGTCCGCCTCGTCGGCCCCTTCTGGTTTTGAAGCCATTGTTCCGTTTCCCGGACCGAAATGCCCTGGTGAAGGATCTTGTCCGCCCATTTTTTTTGTTCTTGGGGCGTGGGCAGCGCGGCCAGGACCCGCGCGTGGCCCGCCGTGAGGCGGCCAGAGGCCAGGTAAGCTTGCACGTCCGGGGCGAGTTTCAACAGGCGCAATGCGTTGGCCACGGTGGCCCGGTCCTTGCCGACTTTTTGGGCGATCTGTTCCTGGGTCATCTGGAATTCTTCCTGCAGCCGGTGATAACCCGCCGCTTCTTCGATGGGGTTGAGGTCAGAACGCTGGAGGTTCTCGATGAGGGCGATTTCCAAGGCCTCAACGTCGGAAGCCTGTACTTCCATGGCCGGCACGGTCAGAAGCCCCAGCTTCTGGGCCGCGCGCCAACGGCGCTCGCCGGCGATGATTTCCCACCCCTCTCCCCTCTTGCGGACAACAATCGGCTGCAGGATTCCCTTTTCCCGAACCGAGTTCACCAGATCCTGCAGGTCCTCAGGGCGGAACACCTTCCGGGGCTGCAGGGGGTTGGGACGGATCTTGGAAAGGGGGATCTGCTGGACCCCGCCCTTGCGTTCCTCCATCGGTCTTTTGGGGATGAGGGCTTCCAAACCTTTTCCGAGAGCTTTTTTAGGCACGGGCAACCACCTCCTTCGTCAAATTCAAATAGGCTTGGGCCCCGCTGGAACGGATGTCGTAGAGGATGATGGGCTTCCCGAAGGACGGGGATTCGGAAAGCTGAACGTTGCGGGGAATCACGGTCTGGTAGACCTTCTCCCCGAAAAACTTTTTCACTTCATCGCCCACCTGGTTGGCCAGCCGGGTGCGGGAATCGTGCATGGTCAACACCGCCCCCTCGATCTCCAGGTCGGGGTTGAGGCTTTCCCTCACCAGCCCGATGGTCTCCATCAGGGAGCTCAAACCTTCCAGGGCATAGTATTCGCTTTGGATGGGGATCAAGACGGATCGGGCCGCGGTGAGGGCGTTGAGCGTGAGGATATTTAGGGAGGGCGGGCAATCGATGAGAATGAAGTCGAAAGCCTCCGAAACCGACTCCAGGGCCTTTTTGAGCCGCAATTCCCTTTCCTCCATGCCCACCAGTTCCACCTCGGCCCCGGCCAGGTGGCCGTTGGCGGGAGCGCAAAAAAGCTTCTGGAGTTCGGTCGGCTTGATGGCCTGCAGGATATCGGCTTCCCCCATTAAAACCTGGTAAACCGTAGGATCGCAGGTGTTTTTATCGAGCCCCACCCCGCTGGTAGCGTTGCCCTGGGGGTCCAAATCAATGAGGAGGGTTTTTTTCTCGATGGCGGCCAGGCAGGCGGCCAAATTAACCGTGGTGGTGGTCTTTCCGACTCCGCCCTTCTGGTTGGCCACGCAGATAATTTTCTTCATAAAGAATTCCTATGATTCCAGAGGGTTTCATCCGTCGTTATTCCGGGCCAGTGCTGAGACCTATCAGGATGTTGGGGGCGTCACTATAACACCCGCACTAAGCGCGGGCAACGAACCCGAATTCCGCTTTTTAACCTTGGTGGCCCTTGAAAAGCCCCTTGAGTTGGATGGGTTTAAGCAGGTAGCAAAGGAACCCAAGGATGGAAAATAGAATGGAGCCTATGAAAAGAATCAGGATGGAATAGGCCAAGGCGTGGGATTGGATCTGCGCCTGGTCTTGCCCCAGTTTGGCCAGACCGAAAAGGAGGATCAGGGCCCCCTCCCGGGTTCCCATCCCAAGGAAGGTTACCAAGGAAACGATATTGACGACCGAAATACAGAAGGCCGTGTAGGGATAATCCAACCCCTCCAGCCCGGGGATGGCGTGGCCCAGGATCTCACATCCGCCAAAATAGATGAGATAGGAGCTCGCCGAAAGGAGGATGGGAATCAGGATTCCGGGATGGTAATAGGCTTGCATCCCGCCATGGAAGTCGTCGAAGGCCTTGTCGGTCGCTTCCTTATGCTCCTGTTTCATCATCCTCTGGAAGACGGTCTTCAGGAGGGTCCCGCCAATTTTCTGGTTAAAGGCCAGGAGGGTGATGATGAAAAGAATGGCGAAAAAGACCCACACGGTCTTGATGAGCATGGGATCCTTGGGCATGGGGTAGATCAGGATCCCGGCGCCGCCGAGAATGAGCAGAAGATACAGGTCGAAGACCCGGTCGACCAGCACGCTGGGCATGGCCTTTGCCACGGGCATTTTTAAATCTTCCTGCAGGTAAAAGACCTTGATGAAATCGCCCACCCGCCCGGGGGTGACATTGCCCCAAAAAAGGCTTCCCATATAGATGAGGAAGCAATTCCAAACGGAATATTTTTGCCCCTGCATCTTGAGCAAATAACTCCAGCGGATCCCCTTAATGTAAACCATGGTCAGGAAAGACAGGAGGCAAATGAGGCAAAACCCTAAATTCGCCTGCTTCAGGAGGTTCCAGGTGGAAACCAAATCCACCTTGTAGAGGATGAAACAAAAAAGGCCCAGTCCAATGATGATGGGAAGGTATTTTTTCATGCCGCAGGTCAACCTTTGGGAGAGATGGTCCGGCTTCACCGACTGTTAAGGCGGGGTATTATATCCGAAGCATCTTCAGGCCGACACGGGCTTTTCGAAACAGGTCCAACGCGGAGTGGGTATAGGCCATATTTTTCATGACCATTTTGGGCCGCAAATAGAAAGACTTATAGGCGTATTTCAAGAGTTCCACCAATTCCTCCCGCTTCATGTGCTCTTCCCATAGCCGGGGTTTGAAATCGGGGGTGGGGTTCTTCGCGAACTCGGCCCAATAATCGCTCTCGTAACGCCCCTCCTCGAGGGCCTTGTAGTAGATGGCCGTCGCGGGAAAGGGGGTCAAGATGGAAAAATGCACGAAGTCCGGGTCCAGTTCCTTCGCGAATTGGATGGTATGCAGGGCCATCTCCCGGGTCTCGCCCGGGTTGCCGATCATGAAATAGGCCAGGGTCTTCATCCCGAATTGCCGCGTGGCCTTGAAGATTTTCCGCACCTGGCCCAGGTCCAAATCTTTCAACAGGGTCGCCAACACCTCTTCGTTGCCCGATTCGACGCCGTAGTGGATGCGGTCGCATCCCGCCGAGGCCAGTTCCTTCAGCATCTCCTCATCCATGCGGTCGGCCCTCGCGCGGATGTCGAAGGAAATCCCCAGCTTCCTCCGCTTGATCTCCCCGCAGATATCAAAAACCCTCTTACGGTTCACGTTGAAGGTATCGTCGTAAATGAAAAACTCATAGATTCCCATCTTCACGCAGGCTTCCATCTCATCCACCACGCAAACGGCGGAATGGCTGCGGAACCTCCGGCCCATGGTGGGCCGGTCGCAAAAGAGGCACCGGTAGGGACAACCCCGGCTGGTAAACATGGTGGTGATGGGGTTGCGCTTGGCCAGGATGGAATAATACTTGTTGATGGGCGTGAGCTCCCGGGCCGGATAGGGCAGGTGGTCCAGGTCCTCCACCGGGGGGGCGGGGGGGTTGTCCTTGATCTGGTCCGTAAGGGGGTCCCGGTAGGCCAATCCATAGACCTGGGAAAGGGGCATCAGCCCTTCCAGGGCGCCAAGGAGCTGCGTGAAGGCCAGTTCGCCCTCGCCCTTGATGGCGAAATCCACTTCCTTCATGTCGAGGGTTTCGCGGGCGTAAATGTGCACGTGGGGCCCGCCCATGACGACCTTGCAGGAAGGAACCGCCCGCTTGGCCGCCTGGGCCACCATGCGCGCGTCAATGACCGTAAAGGTGAGGGTTTGGATTCCCACCACGTCGGGCTGGATTTCCCGGATGCGCTGTTCCACCTCTTCCTGGGATACTTCCTCGACCTGGCAATCCAGCACCCGGATCTCGTGGGAGGAGTGAGCCTTGGCGTATCCGGCCACGTAAAGAAGACCCAGGGGGGGGTTGAAGCCGCGTTCCTCGTCCACCACCGATGGAATGTTGGTGGTGATCATATTCTCGCTCGGCGGGTTGACCAGCAGCACCCTCATGATTATCTCCCCCTTTTTACCAGCAGGTCCGCCAGAAGTCCCAGGGCCGCCACCTGCAAGGCCGCCACCCATAACAGGATCGTGACCCCATTCAAGGGGAGTCCCTGGGAGTGGGAATAGATCCCGCTGCCCAGACCCGCTATGAGAAGCATACCGCTAAGGGGGATGAATATCTTCAGCGGCTTGAAATACATCACCACGCGCAGAACCAGGGAAAAGAAGTTGATAGTGTCCTTGATCGGATGGATCTTGGAACTTCCGATGCGCTCCCGGTAATGGATGGGCAGGTAATGCACGATATAGCCGTGGCATTCCAAGGCCAGGGTGAGGGTGGTGGTGAAGGAAAACCCGTTGGGAAACAGTCCTTCGTAACGCCCTGCGATTTTTTTTCGGAAAACCCTTAAACCCGAGTTCAGGTCGGGGATCTTACGCTCCGCCAGGTAGTTGGCCCATTTTCCCAGCAGCCACTTAGGGATGCGGCGCAGTGGGGGAATGGCGGCGTTGGGTTTGACCCGCGCCCGACGGCCATATCGGCAGTTTGAACCGATTCCAGCAGGGCGGGTAAATCCTCGGCGGGGTAGGTGCCGTCGGCGTCCAAAATAGCGATGAGTTCATAGCGGGCCTGGCGGATCCCCGCTTTCAGGGAAGCCCCATAGCCCCGGTTCTCCCCCATGCAAACCAGAAGGGCCCCGGCCTTTCGGGCCTCCTCGGCGGTCGCGTCCCGGCTTCCATCGTCCACCACGAGTATCTCGTGGGGAACGCGGGAGGACTTTAAATGTTTGCGCACCTCCCGAACCACGCCCGCCACACCCTTTTCCTCATTATAAGCGGGGATGACCACGGAGACCGGCTCCCGGAGGCTCATTGGAGCTCCACTTTCATTTCGGTGTAATGGGGGTCACCCGTGGGAGGAAAGGCGCTCACCCGGACTTTATAACTTCCGGGTTTGACCCAGGGGGAGAAGGGGATGGTTCCGTAAAAATACCAAAGCCCCTTGGTTTCATCCTTGCCGAAAATCAGGGTGGGACTCCCGAAGGTTTCCACCACGCCCACCACCTTGGTGGAATCCATGGGGGCCTTGACCGTCGCCAAGGCGGGTTGTCCCCTTTTCACGGGCTGGGGGGAGATAAAAAGGCCCAAGCTGTCATCGCGCAAGCCCAAAGTGGCACAACCCGATAGCGCCAGGGTCAGGAGCAGGAGGGAGAGTCCAATTTTTCTCATGGGAACCATCCTAGGCGATTTTATGTAAAAAAGAAGCGGGCCGGCTTTGAATTCCTGGCTATAAAACAACCAGTTTCAGCCCACAGCTCTGAAGTGTTTGGCAGAAAGGGATTTCAATGGAATCGCGGCTTAAGGAAATATAAAAGATAGGGGGCAAGGGCAGGTGCCCCCGAAAAAGAGTCTTTCACAACGAGAAGCTCTTATCTCCTCGCGGGGGCCTGGTTGGCCGTTTCGGCGGCCGCGGCCGCTCGTTGGGATTCCCTCTGGGCCTTCAATTGTTTGGCCTTCTCCATGAATTGGATCTTGGCCTGCCTTTGTTTGTGTTCCTCCCTCACGTCCATATAAACAAAGGCGTTGGCCTTCAAAAGCATGGTTTCGGCCACATAGGCCCCTACGCCGAAATTGACGAAGGCGGGCAGGAGGGCGGAAAGGGTCACGAGCGCCAGAAGCCAGAGGCTGGACATCGTTTGGGGAAGGCCTAGGAGGGGCTTTTGCATCAGGGCCAGGTAAACGACTCCCACCATCATGGCCACAATCACGATCAGGAAAAACCCTAAAAGGCGGTAAGTGGAACGGATTTTCTCAAAGGTCATCTGGAGATCCTCGGCGTATTGCTTGACCGTTTGGCCCCTTTCCTCGATCTTTTCCTTCCACTGGTCGTCCCAAAGGAGGATCTTGCGGCGCAACATCACCCCGAAAACCAGAACGGTGAAAGTGACCGTCCAGGTCAGCAAAGATAACAGGAAGAACCCGATCGCCGATTCAACTGTGGGATTTGTCATTCGTCCTCCGTCCTAGGTTTAATCTCTCAGGAATGCATCAACTGGACCGTGGCGTCCAGCAGTTCCAAAAGCCTTTGTTTCACTTCGTTCCACTGGGGGCCACCGTCCCCATTCTGCTTCGCCTGCTGCCAGGCCATGACCAGTTGGGTGAGTATCTTATCACCTTCGGCGATGAGCGCCATCCGAACCGCCATCCGGCGGTTCTCCTCCTCCTGGGCGTAGTCATCCTTGAGCCGGGCCAGCATCTGGGCCTGGGCTTCCGGCGTGGGCCCCTCCGCCTGGAGGGAAGCCCTGATTTCGTCCTCCACCCTTTGCCGGATGGAGGATTCCAATACACGGAGAAGATCGTTTTGGTTCATGGAGAGCCCAATAGGAGGGGCTCCCACCGGTGCCGGCCCGGCCGAATTTGAGGCGGGGGCAGCGGGGGCCGAAGGTTCTTTGGGGGCATAAGCCGCCCAATCCTCTTCACTGGACAACTCCGTCTTGATCCCGCGGTTCTGCCCAAAAACCAGGGGCATGAATTCGTCTATCTTCTCATGATAGACCTTCAGCCCCACCTCGATCTCTTTCAGGTCATCCGCGGTATGGGCCAAAAGTACCAGGTTGTACTTGGTCATCTCCTTGGGCAAAGCTGTTTTCAGGTGCTCGAAGAGGCGCGGCTCCCGGACTTGGACGACCTTGAGGAAGGCTTGCCATTCGTTTTGGAGTTCGGTGCTGCCGGGCATAGGGGCTCCCTGGGAGTTTCACTGATTTGTCGTAGCACTTTGGGGAAAATCGGCAACAGATCCCCCGCCAACAGCCCGTCCGGGCCCATCCGCCGGGCCAACCTTTCCCCGGCCAACCCGTGCAAGTAAACCCCGACTGTCGCCGCGTCGAAAGGGTTCAACCGCTGGGCCAAAAGACCCCCGATCACCCCCGACAGGACATCCCCCGTGCCGGCTGTGGCCAAGGCCCGGTTGCCGGTGGGATTGATGCGGATTTCCCCCTTGGGGCTGGCAATCACGGTGTGGCGCCCCTTCAGGACAAGCACCACATTATAGCCTTCGGCAATTTGCTTCGCAACTTTGAGTCGGTTTTGCTCCACTTCCGAGATGCTGATCTTAAGAAGCCAGGCGGCCTCGCCCGGGTGAGGAGTCAAAATGACCGGGGCTTTCGCGGCCCGAAAGATGTCCAATTGCCCACCCAACAGGTTGAGGGCGTCGGCATCCACGACCATAGGGAGGGTGAGCTTGGTCACAAGCTCTCGCACCAATTGGGCGGTTTCACGGTGCCGGCCGATGCCCGGTCCGATCACGACCGAGTTAACGTTGGTGCACAAGTGCAAAATGCGGCCCGCCGCTCGCAAAGAGAGAAACCCGCCTTCCACCTCCGGAACCGGGGCGGTCATGGGCTCGGTCAATTTGACTTCCAGGATGGCGTTAAGGCTTTCCGGACAAGCGACGGTGACCAAGCCGGCCCCGATCCGCTGGGCCCCCAGGGCGCTCAGGGCCGCGGCCCCAGTGAGACCGGTGGCGCCCCCCACGATGACGACCCTTCCCCGGCTCCCCTTGTGGGCGTAATCATCATAATGAGGGATCGCCTTACGGACGGGTTCCCTCTCGGTCAACTCGTGTTTTAGAAAGGAGGCATTTAACAGTTCCTGGGGGAATCCGATCGGGTCCACCCGCCATTTGCCCAAATAGGTGGGGGCGGTCGGGGAGTAAAAACCAACCTTCGGCAACCCAAAGGTCACCGTCCGCTGGGCGCTTAAAACCTCTCCCAAGGGCGCGCCCGTATCCGCCGAAAGGCCGGAGGGCAGGTCCACCGCCACCACCGGTTTTCCCAGACCCTTCACTAGGCGGATCAAGTCCTTGGCCAAGCCTTCCACCGGTCGGCTGAGGCCCGTACCCAACAAAGCGTCAACGATGAGGTCGCATTCCTCCAGGGCCACTTGAATGGAGGGCAATTTTTCGCTTTCTTCCAAAAAAAGGATCGGCACTTTGGCCGATTTGGCTTTTTGGAGCTGGAGGAGGGTCTCTTCGGCGAGCGAATCGGCGTCCCCCAGCACCACCGCCACCACGCTGGCCTTGGCGGCCTTCAAGAGACGGGCGACCACCAGCCCGTCCCCCCCGTTATGGCCTTTGCCGCACAAGACCCCCACGGTGCGTTTCGAGAGAGGCGCAAAATGTTCCCCCAGTTCGCTCAGGACAGCCGCCCCCGCCGATTCCATCAGCCGGGCGATCGTCATTCCATAGGTTTGAACGGCGGCCTCGTCGATTTTCTTCATGTCCTGGGAAGTGGCGAGTTTCAATGGTTTCTCCTTGAATTACTTTTCCATGTGATAAGTAAGGGTGTTAAAAAACTGGGGCTCAAACCGGAAAGCGGTGGCTTCGCACCGGTTTTGTAGGCTGGCATCCTCCATCACGTCCGTCAAGAGGGGCACTACCATGCTGTTTTCCTGGTGGATGATTTGTCCGCCCAGCCCTTCGCGCATATGCTGGTCGACGAAACCCAGGCGGGGCGTATAAAAACTATGGAGCAGAACATAGGAACCCTTCGCGGGATTAAAAGGGAGGGTGACCAACTGAACCGATCGCCCGGACCAATATTGGGTTTTAGGAATCTCGTCGGAGTAGATCACCGCGTCCGCGGGAAGGGATCGAATGAATTCGGCCGATCTCTTGATATCACCAAAGGAGTCGTTTTGGGAGATCTGGACCCCCGTGGAATAAATTACGCACCAGGCGAGAAGCCCCGTCAAGACGCCGTTCTTAATAAACATAATCCGAACCGGTTTCGCCGGGTCCTCCCACTTTTTAAAGAATAGTTCGAACTCATATCCCGCCGAAACCAATACCAGGGGCATAAAGGGTAAGAGGTACCGGTCCTGATAGGACACCGGGAAAAGCCTGGAAAGGAACAGAAGAAAGAAAACCTGCAGTAAGATCCTCCGAAAGGACTTGCCCTCCGGACCCTCCCTTCGGGCCATTTTTCCCAAACCCAGGAAAGAAGCCCCGACGATGAGCGGGGTGAACACGTAAACAGGTTGGGTCAGATAGGTATACAAGTGCTTGAAAAAATTCACCAAGAAAAAAAACCGATGGGGGAGGTTCGTCGTGATTCCCACTCCCTCCCGGTAAGCGTCAAGGATCATCGCGAACTTGGGCGCGAGGAGGAAAAGGGGCCCGGCCCAGGCCAAGGCCAAAAAGACGCGTCTTTTCCAACGGTCTCCACTCCCCAGGCTTTCCGAAACGCTCCAAAGCCAGGGAACCAGTAAATAACCTTCCGGACGTGTGCAAGCGGCAGCCCCCCCCGCCAGGCAGGCCAGCAACCAAGCTTGGGAGTCCTTTCTCTCCATCGCCAAGGCGAGCCTTTCCAGGGCCAACCAGAAAAAAAGAAGAAAGAGGCTGTCGGGCATCACTTTCAAGGACCATTGCCAAAGCAGGGGAGCGAAAAGGGCCATGGTGCAGACAATTCCGGTCATTTCAGACGACATCCACCGGCGGGCAAATTGCCAAAGGGGGATCAGGAACAAGATACTGGCCAAAGCCGCGAGGGCCCGGCCTCCCCAGACTCCCTCCACACCCAAAAGTTGAAGTAGATGGAGTAAAAAGGGATAGCCTGGAAAAATCACAAACCGGTCATTGGGTACAAAATTCGGGGCGAAATAGGTCAGGCAATAGATCCCGTCCGTGGTTTCCGCCTTGGCGACCTTCAGCATGGGGAGCCGGGTGATCAAGGCCATGAAGCCCAAAAACACGAACCATTGGAAGGAAGTAATCTCTCGGGGTTTCCAATCACGGCGGGCGAACATGGGGTTCCTTCGGGTCAAGATTCCAAAATAACGGTGGCGGTGGCGTCCCGCTTGCTGTGCGCAATGGTTAATGAAAGGGTGGTGAGGTGCCGGTCAAACCGGAGCTGTTCGAAGATTCCGTGCAATCGAAGGGAGGGTTTACCGGCCCGGTTACGAGTGACCTCGATTTGGCTCCATTTCCAGCGGCCGCCGAACCCATGGCTAAAGGCCTTGATCACGGCTTCCTTGGCGGCGAAACGGCCTGCGAGCGAGGGATAAGGGTCGAATTTACGGAGGCAATAGGCCGCCTCGTCCGGTGTGAAGAGGCGGTCGATAAAACGCTGCCCAAAGCGCTGATGCGCTTCCTTGACGCGGTCGATTTCAATGAGATCCACACCCAAGCCCACGATCATAACCATACCTTTTAAAACGGTAACGTGGGCGTATTCTATCGGCTGGGTGTTTCCATTGACAAGGGGAGTGGCGAAACTAGGCGCCGGCCTGTTTGGCTTCCTCAATGACCTTCAACCGGCCCAGGGCCCGTTCCAGCTTGGCCTGGAGCTCGGGGTGCTGTTTCGCGTCTTTTTTGGCGGAGAGCTGTTCCTGGGCGGTTTCCTTCGATTTTTTCGCTCGCTCGGCGTCAATCTCATCCGCGCGCTCGTAGGCCTCGGCCAAGACGGTCACGCCCTTCGGGTTCACTTCCACGAAACCCTTTGAGACGAAATAATACTCGCTCTTTCCCCCCGCCACGACCTTGAGGGTCCCGGGGCGGATCGTCGCCATGATCGGCATGTGCTTGGCCATGACGCCGAAGGCCCCCGCCGAGCCCGGCAGGTTGACCAGGGTAACGTCGGTGGCGAACCCCGGTTTGTCCGGGGAAACCACCTGCAGTTTGAGCGTGTTGGCCATGGCTTTTCCCTTTCCTTACATCTTCTTCGCGCGTTCCACGACCTGGTCGATGCCGCCGGTCATGTAGAAGGCCTGCTCGGGAAGGTTGTCATACTGTCCCTCCACCACGCCCTTGAAGGAGCGGATAGTGTCGGCCAGGGGCACGTATTGGCCGGGGGTCCCGGTGAATTCCTGGGCCACGAAGAAAGGCTGGGACAGGAAGCGTTGGATACGGCGGGCGCGGCCCACGAGCTGCTTGTCGTCGTCCGAGAGCTCATCGATGCCGAGGATGGCAATGATGTCCCGAAGTTCCTTGTATCGCTGGAGGATCTGCTGCACCTTCCGGGCCACGGCGTAATGTTCCTCCCCGACCACGAGGGGATCGAGCATGCGCGAGGTGGAATCCAGCGGGTCGACCGCCGGGTAGATCCCGAGCTCAGTCAAGGCCCGGTTCAACACCGTGGTGGCGTCCAAATGGGCGAAGGAAGTGGCCGGCGCCGGATCCGTCAGGTCGTCGGCGGGCACATAGATGGCCTGCACCGAGGTGATGGAACCCTTTTGGGTGGAAGTGATGCGTTCCTGCAAGGCGCCCATTTCGGTGGCCAGGGTCGGCTGGTAGCCGACGGCCGAGGGCATGCGGCCCAAGAGGGCCGAAACTTCGGACCCCGCCTGGGTGAAACGGAAGATGTTGTCGATGAAGAGAAGCACGTCCTGGCCTTCCTCGTCGCGGAAATATTCGGCGATGGTGAGACCGGACAACCCCACGCGAGCGCGGGCTCCGGGAGGCTCGTTCATCTGGCCGTAGACCAGGGCGGTCTTATCGATGACGCCCGAACCCTTCATTTCCAGCCACAGGTCGTTCCCCTCACGGGTGCGCTCACCGACCCCGGAGAACACCGAGAAACCCCCGTGCTGGGTGGCGATATTGCGGATAAGTTCCATGATAACGACGGTCTTGCCCACTCCGGCGCCGCCAAAAAGACCGATTTTTCCGCCCTTTTGATAGGGAGCCAGCAGATCGATGACCTTGATGCCCGTTTCGAGGATCTGTTTTTTGGTGGATTGCTCGACCAGGGGGGGCGCGGGGCGGTGGATGGGATAGCGCTTCTCCACCTTTACCTCGCCCATCTCATCGACCGGGTCGCCCAGAACGTTTACGATGCGGCCCAGGACTCCCCGGCCGACGGGAACGGAGATGGGGCTCCCGGTATCGGACACCGACACTCCACGGCGCAAACCGTCAGTCGAGCTCATGGCCACGGCCCGGACCGTCTGGTCCCCCAAATGTTGGGCGACTTCCAGGGTGATATTCAGATTGTCTTTTTCCGAAACGATCTTTAGGGCATTGAGGATATCTGGCACATGGCCGTCCCTGAATACGACGTCGACGACTGGCCCGATGACCTGGACCACTTCCCCGATCTTCACGGCTTCCTGGCTTTTGGTTGCGCTCATGCGTTCCTCCAAATGATTCCTCACAACTAGGTTGAGGGGTACGGCTCGGCTTCTATTTAAGGGCCTCGGCTCCGCCGACAATCTCGGCCAATTCCTTGGTAATCATGGCCTGGCGGGCCCGGTTGTAGTCCAGGGTCAGCTTGGCGATCATCTCTCCCGCGTTTTTGCTGGCCGACTCCATGGCGCTTCGTTTGGCGCCCATCTCGGAGGAGAAGCTTTCCAGCAGGTAACGGTGGACCATGGTGGCCAGATACTGGGAAACCAGCTCGTTCAAGATGGTGTCCAGGTCGGGCTCGAAATCGTAATCGGCGGCCAGGCCCTTGGCCTCGCCCGGCACATCCTGGATGCGGATGGGCAGCAGCGTGTCCAGAGCGGTTTTCTGTGAAATCACGCTTTTGAACTCGGTGTAGAGCACCCGGATCTCGTTGTAGCCCCCGGTGATGAAAAGGTTCTCGATCTCATCCCGGATTTCCAGCACCGTCTCTTGGGGAATGTGCGGAAACACATAGAGCCATTCCTTGACGATGTTGAACTTGCGTCGCTTGAAGAAGTCCCGTCCCTTTTTCCCGATGGTCAGCAGGTCGGTGCCCGGGTTTTCCCGAAGATATGCCTGGGCTTGGCGCAGGATATTGGCGTTGTAGCTGCCGCACAGCCCGCGGTCGGCCGTGACGACCACCAGGGCCTTCTTTCCCTCTTTCTTCACCGCCAGCAGGGGATGGTCCCGCTCGGTGGTCTTGGCCGCCAGGTTCTTCATCACTTCCGCCATGCGCACGGCGTAGGGCCGGGCGCTCAGGATGCGCTGCTGGGCGCGCTTCAAGCGCGCGGTCGCGACCATCTTCATGGCCTTGGTGATTTGACCGATATTCTTGACGCTCTTGATGCGCGTCTTGATTTCCTTCATCTGTGCCATGGGCGGTCCTTAACCTTTTAAGTGGGCTTAGGCCATAAACATTTTGGCGAATTCCTCGATGGCCGCGGTCAGCTTCGCCTTGGTATCGTCCGTCAGGTCGTTCTTCTCGCGGATGTCCTTGAGGATCCCGGGCTTTTTTTCCTTCAAAAAGTTCAGGAGCCCCGCTTCGTAGGGTTTCACCTTCTCGATGGGCAGGTTGTCCATGTAACCGCTGATGCCCGCGAAGATGGATGCCACCTGTTCTTCCGTGATCATGGGGGAATACTGGGGTTGTTTCATCAGTTCCACCATGTGGGAGCCGCGGTTCAGCTGGGCCATGGAAGTCTTGTCGAGCTCCGCCCCGAACTGGGCGAAGGCCGCCAGCTCGTTGTACTGGGCCATGTCGAGTTTGAGCTTCCCCGCTACCTTCTTGGTGGCCTTGGTTTGGGCATTGCCGCCCACGCGGGAAACAGAAATCCCCACGTTGATAGCGGGCCGGATGCCTGAGTTGAAGAGGTTGGATTCCAGGAAGATCTGCCCGTCGGTGATGGATATCACGTTCGTCGGGATGTAGGCCGTCACATCGCCGGCCTGGGTCTCGATGATGGGCAAGGCCGTTAGGGATCCTCCGCCCAACTTTTCGTTGAGCTTGCAGGCGCGCTCCAGTAGGCGGGAGTGCAGGTAGAAAACGTCCCCAGGGTAGGCTTCACGTCCCGGCGGGCGGCGTAACAGGAGGGATAATTCGCGGTAGGCCACGGCCTGTTTCGATAAGTCGTCATAGATGATAAGGGCGTGCCCGCCGTTATAGGTGAATTCCTCGGCCATGGCGCATCCGGCGTAAGGCGCGATGTACTGCAAGGGGGCCGGGTCGGAGGCGGTGGAGGAAACGATAATGCAATAATTCAAAGCGTCGCGCTCTTCCAGGGTGCGCACAACCTGGGCCACGGTGGACTGCTTCTGGCCGATGGCCACGTACACGCAAATGACGCCCTTTCCCTTTTGGTTCAGGATGGCGTCGATGGCGATGGCGGTTTTACCCGTCTGGCGGTCGCCGATGATCAACTCACGCTGGCCGCGTCCGATGGGGATCATGCAGTCGATGGCCTTGATGCCCGTGTGGAGGGGCTCCTTCACCGGCTGGCGCTGTACCACGCCGGGGGCGCGGATTTCCAGGCGGCGGCTGGCTGAGGCGTTCAGGGCCCCCTTGCCGTCCAAGGGCACTCCCAGGGGGTTCACCACCCGGCCCAAGAGCTCCTTGCCGGTCGGCACTTCGGCGATGCGGCCCGTCAGCTCCACCGGGTCGCCCTCGTGCACCAGGCGGGTCTCACCCATCAGCACCGCACCCACCGAGTCGGTCTCCAGGTTGAAGGTAATGCCCATGACGTCGTTGGGGAACTTGAGCAGTTCCCCGGCCATGGCGTTTTTCAATCCGTAGATCACGGCCACGCCGTCACCCACCCGCAGGACTTCCCCCACCTGGGAGAGTTCGGTTTCCGGCTTAAAGTCCTGAATTTTGGATTTCAGGATTTTCGTTACTTCATCCGCTTGGAGAGCCACGGTGTTACCTCCGCATTTCGGTTGAAAAGGTTTAGTCGATCTCGACCCGCATCAGCCTTTGCTTCATTTTTTCCAGCTGGCCCAGGACGCTCCCGTCCAAGCGCTGGTCGCCCATGTAAATCATCATGCCGCCGATGAGGTCCGGCTTGACTTCTTCCTTCAATTCGACGGTCAGGCCGATCATCTGGGACAGTTTCTGACACCAGGTTCTTCTTCTGGTCGGGGGTCAAGGGCATGGCCGTCAGCACCCGCGCCATGGTCTTGCCCCGCATCTCGTAGCAGAGCCTCTCGAAGTGATCCGTCACGGCCTTCAGGTGCTTGATGCGCTTCTTGGTCAGGAGCAGGCGGAGGAAATTTTCGAGCGTCGCCGAGAGGGTTCCTCCCAAGAGGGCCTGGAGCGCGTCGAGTTTTTCCTGGGCCTTGACCCGGGGGTGTTCCAGGGTGGCCTTCAGCTCCGGCGAGTTTTCCAGGAGCTTCTGGACCGCCTGCATCTCGGAAGCGAGGGAATCGACCGACTTTTTCTCCTTCGCCACCTGCAACAGCGCCACGGCGTACTTTTCGGCGATGACCGTTTCCATGGGCTTTCTCCTGGTTCCTAAAGTTAATTCTTGCGGCTGGTGAGGCTTTGCAGGTTTTCCTGCACGATCTTGTCCTGCACCTTCCCGTCCACGCTGGCCCGGATGATCTTCTCGGCGATGGAAACCGCCAGGGCGCCGATCTCCTTCTGCAGGGTGGCGGAGGCCGCTTGGCGCTCGCTCTCAATCACCTTGCGGGCGTCGGCGAGGGTCAATTCGGATTCCTTGCGGGCGGTCTGGACGATCTCCTCCTTCATGCGGTCCGCTTCGCGGCGGGCGGTCTGGAGGGTCTCTGTGGTTTTTTGTTCCAGATCTTTCATCTTCTTTTCCAGGTCGGCTTTGATCTGCTCGGATTCCTTCTGCCGCTGCTCCGCCGTGGCCAATTGACCCTCGATGCGCTTTTGCCGGTCCGCCATCCAGCCCCTCAGGTAGGGCAGGAAGACGAGCGCCGACAAGAACATCCCGATGATGAACGTGGCGAGCTGCAGTAAAAACACACTGACGTTAAATTCCATGGCGCACCTTCTTTGGGGCCGGGGCCTTCAGGCCCCGGCGCCGGAATAAAGCCGTCTTAGCCGATGAACAAGCCCTTAAAGGGGTTGGCGAACAGGAGAATCATGGCCACCACGAGGGCGTAGATACAAAGGGACTCGATGAAGGCCAATCCGATGATCATGTTGACCTGCAGGGTGCCGACCATCTCGGGCTGGCGGGCCATGGCTTCCACGGCCTTGCCGGAGGTGATGCCCTGCCCGATGCCCGTTCCCAGGGCGCCCAGGCCGATGGCTAATCCCGCGCCCAGCACGGTAAAGGCGTAAAACCAGACTCCCTCCGCCACCTTGGCGGTCCCGGCGGCGCCTTCCGCCCCGGCGATCGCGGCGACGGAGAACATCAGAATCGTCCAACCCATCATCAAAATCATCTTTTTCATGCTGCTTCTCCTTTCAAATGAACCTACGAATCTCCCGGGAACAAGCGGGGGCGAGCCCCGGGGAATCCCGCCTGCGCGGGAACGTCGAAATCCCTTCTCAGCTATGGGCGGCTTCTCCCGCCTCGCCCTCATGCCCCTCGTGTTCCTCATGGCCCTGGACGGCCCCGCCCAGGTAGACCATGGCCAACAGCATAAACACAAATGCTTGGATGAAGGAAATGAACACGCCGAGTACCACGATGGCCACCCGGAGAAGAAAGGGGAAAGAAGACATAACCTTGAAAAGCGGCGCCCCGTTCCAGAAAAAGAGGACCAGAATGATGCAGACCCCCAGCACCTTTTCCTTGCCCATCATGTTCCCAAACAACCGCATGGTCAGGGAGACCGGCTTGATCAGCTCCCCGGCCAAGTGGATAAAGGGCATCATGATCAAGAGGGCGATATAAATAACATTCATCATGAGTTTCAAAGGCCAGGGGGATTTCGGGTCAGCCGAGACCTTGGGGGGAAGGAAATGGGCGAAATATTGAATGCCCTTCACCCAGACTCCCATGATCTGGGTCGAGAAGAAAACGATCAAGGCCATGCCGACGTTCATGTCCACCCGGCTCGTGGGGGACAAAAGCCCCGGAATCAGGCCCATCAGGTTGGAGAAAAAGATGAAAAGGAACAGGTAGAAGAAGAAGGGGAAAAAGGTCTCGGCGTGCTTCTCACCCACGATGGGGTAGGCCAGGTCCTTCACGAAGTCGATGACAAGCTCGAAAAAGTTTTGCAGGCCCGTGGGCACCAGCTTGAGGTTGCGGCGGGCCAGGAGGAACATCACCAACAGGACGCAGAAAACGAAAAGCGAGACGGTCGAAACATTGATCCAGTTATCGAAACCCAAAAAATGAGTGGGAAAAGAAATGGGGCTTTCGGCGGTTTCGATGCTGGGAACCGGGCTTTCAGCTGCGATCATTCGCGGGCCTTTCAAAAATCATGGGATCGAAAGGGAAAAAGCGTGGGCGTTGAAAAAAAGTTGAGAAACTATTTCAATTGCGTCGTGATTGAAATTCGCGGTCAATGGTCAACTTTTCCCAATACAAAATCAAGTGAAAAACTTGGAGTCTTTACGAGGTTCGGGGGTTCAGGTCTTGTCCGGAACCGAACCCGATCCTGATTTTTTACCCACCCAACCCAAAACAAAAAGAAACCAAAAATACCCGGCAAGTGCCCCTATCAAACAAAAGGCTGATATTTGAACGAGGCCCCAACAGGCCAAAGCCAGAAAAATCCAACGCGTGAGGTTCCAAATCCAAACAGGTCCCCCGCCCCTTAGGGTCCCGCTTCGAAGCATCCGACCGGTGAACCAGCGCAAGGAGAAAAGATTGAGGGAGGATAAAATCCCGCCCAAAAAAAGTCCAAGGCTCCAATCGCTTTTTTTAAATAATAAAAAAACCAGGACCGAAGTCAGGAAACTTCCCAGGATCGTCCGGGCGGCGACCGACCGCACGAAGCGTTCCGACTTCTCAGGACCGGGGGCCGGGAGGTTCATGGTTTCGGGGTCTTCGGGGGGAGCTGGGTGATCTGGCGGATATCCTCGATCATCAAGTAATAGCTTGAAAAAACGCCTATCAACAACCCCGCGATGATGACCCAGGGGCCCCAGTGGAGGTATCGGTTCAAAAGCCACCCCGCGCCCAGGCCCAGGAATGTGGTCAGGACGAAGTTGATTCCGAGGGTGGAGAGTCGTACGAGATTGGCGCTGGTGGATAGTTTTCCCTTGTCCATGGGCCCTCCTTGCTGATGTGGAATGCCGCCTTGATATAGAGGCCCTCCGGCGGGAGAAGGGCTTCGACCTTGGCCCGGTCCGTCCGGTGGATGACCAGCCCCAACCCACAATCGTCCTGGATATCCCGGGGCCGGGGAATCAGTTTGAACCTCATCCGCCTCTCTTTTAAGAGGGATTCGGCATGCATGGTCTCATGGGTGGTATGGAAAAGGAGGACGAAATGCTCTTCGGTAAGGGCCATGCGGCCCGGGGGGGACGGGGACACCCTGACTCCTTCATTCATTAGGGGGGAACCCGGGTTATCCTTCGCTTCCGCCGTGGAGATCCCGGAAATCCTTAGGGCTCAAGTGCTCCAGGAACTTCTTGAAATCGCTCATTTCTTCCTTGTACTTTTCCTTGTCGGGGATGGTGGCGTTGACCACCACCTTTTCCGCCACGAAGATCGGGGCACCGGTTCGAAGTGCCAGGGCGATGGCATCCGAGGGGCGGGAATCCACATCATACTTTACTCCCGTCTCGATGACTTCCAGGAGAATGCGGGCGAAAAAGGTGTTTTGGTTGATGTCGTTGACCACCACCTTGACTACCTTCGCCCCCATCGCGTCGATCACGTTTTTCAGCAGGTCATGGGTCATGGGCCGGGGCAGGGTTTGCTCGTTGAGCTGGATGAAGATAGCCGTGGCTTCGGGCACCCCGATCCAAATGGGCAAATACCTCTTCTCGTCGTCATCGGTCAGGATGACGGCGGGGGTCTTGAGGTTGGGGTCCACCGCGATGCCGCGGACTTTCATTTCGATCATGGTTTCAGCTCCATAGGATTCAAGCGGGTAATCAAGTTTTCAATGAAATCTTCGGAATCAACATCAAATTTAGCAAGGAGAGGGCCGGTGGCGCCGTGGTCAGGATCGAATTCGAGTGAGAGGCCCTTCAAACGGGCGGATTATATCCGCCCTTCCCCACCCATGCAACGGGTGGAAAAACCATATTTAGACCTCTGAAAAAACTCCAATAAAGCGACAATCGGAGGTCTCGACCCCAAAGATTTCCGCAGGAAATCGCGGGGTTACTTTTAAGGTTTGCTGAAAAAGGCAGCGTAAGCTGACTTTTTCAAAGGTTATTAATTACTTCTCCAAAAGGTCCGCCTCTCGGAAGACTTGGGCCTCAAAAGCCGATAACTCCACTCCTTCCCGCCAAGTCTCGGAAGGCAGGCCGGCTTTCACGCAAGTTTGGGAGAGAAAGGTTTCCCGGTCCATATGGTACTCCATCGCCACCTGGGGCAGCAGCAAACCGGAACGCTGACCCTTTCGCGCGATTAAGCCATGCACTCCCACCTTCACCTTATCCGGTTCTATTTTCTGGGGTACGGTTAAGACCGAGATCTCGATCTCAATGGAGGCGAATTCCTCCTGAAGCAGGGGGGGAAATCTCGGGTCGTGAAAAGCCGCGCTCACCGCCGCTTCCTGAACCGCTTCCACGAGGGCTTTGACCGGAAAAGGCAGCCCGATACAGCCGCGCAATCCGTCTTCCGACCAAAGGGTGACGAAAACTCCCCTTTTCTCCCGCAAAAGGGGAGAAAGGGAATTTACCGAGGGCAACCGCCTCCCCTTTTGGAGAGTGGTGCGGATCGTGTTGCGGGCCAATTGAAGGAGGAAGAATTGGTCTTCCCGGCTGATCATCTCATTTGGGTTCACCACCGGCTCCTTTTTTAAAGGCGAAAAGCAACACCCATTTTCACCACAAAGACGCTAAGACGCGAAGGAAAACCTAAACAAATTTTAGAAGTTAACCTAGAAAAAATTATCTTCGATTATTCACGGTAAAGGGATTCTTTAACGGCAGAAGGCGGCGGCGGCGTATCCCACCACCCGTTTCCGATCGCCCGTGACATCCCCCGAATTTCGGTATTCCAGCAAAACCCTTTTCTTGGCGCCCTGCTCCTGGGCCCAGTCTACCAGGGTCTGAACCGGCTCCTTGCCGCAATGGGTGCAATGGTATTCGGTATATCCCTGCCCCATGATTTCCCGGTCGGTCCGGTCGATTTTTTTCTCATCCCCGCTCAATAAGGCCTCTAAAAACTGGTGATCGGCCTTTCGGGCGGTGTCATAGCCGGGGTAATGGGACAGGTCGGATGAGGCGATCAACACAAAGGGTTTCTCTTTCGCCAACCGCCCCAGTCCCCTTAAAAGGGGTTCCACGCATTCGTCCTTCCCTTGCCCCATGATCACCGGTACCACCTTCACGCCGGGCAGGAATTCCTCGATCAGGGGAAAATGCACCTCCACCGAATGTTCCTGGGCATAGGCGGAGGGGAAATCCGCCAGTTTTTTATCCGCTTCCTTTAAGATCCGGCAGGCTTCCCTATCCACAAGCACTTCGCCCCGGGGGGTGAGGACCGCTTCTCCCGAGAATAGGGCGCAGCCTTTGAAAGCCATGTAATGGCTGGGGCCCGCCACCACGATAAGGGAAGGTTGAAAAGGCGCAACCGCGCGGTAACCCTTGGCCGCAACCGAACCTGAATATAGGTAGCCGGCGTGGGGAAGGAGTAACCCGAGGGGTTCACCGGGCAATGGATCCAAATCCCCCAGACGGAAATCATCCAACATTTTCTGGAGGGTTGAGACTTTACCCGGATAAAAGGAACCGGCCACCACCGGTTTGAGTTTCATGGGGCTATTTTATCGGAAAATGGAGGAACCGGCTGAAGAGACAGGGCGGCTTAATGGGCCTTGGTCATTTTGATGATGCGGTCCCGGGTATAGGGCCAGGCCCCGTCCGGTATGGCGGACATGGAACCGGCTGTAAACATGGAAGTTTCCAGGGGCACCCAGGTTTTATGGGCGGCATAGCCGGGTTTCATGGGCAGATCCATGGGCACGGGCAATTGGTAGACCCGAACCAAGAATAAATAGAGCCCCTGCCAATCCCCCTCATGAAACCTTTGCTCCACGGCCTCATCGCTCATGACCGTGAAGGGGGTTAGGCCCTTGCAAATCTCCCAATCAGTGATTTTCTCGACCTTTTCCCCCAACCCTAACAAGCGAAAATGGATCCTTTTGGGGTCCTTATTTTCCTTTTCAATCGCCGTAATACGGGGACGCCAGTCGGACTTAATGTTTTTCGGGGTTTCGTGCTCAAAAGTAGGGTAAAGGAAAAATTCGTCGTGCTCCGGTTTAAAGAGCCCGTCTTCTTCCTTGATGCCGTCCTTTAATAAAAGAAGGGTTTGCTTCCCTTCTTCCAGGGCCTTGAGGACCACGGCCCATTCCTTGAGCGCGACGTTATTTTGGAGTTTCATAAGAATTTGATTATGTGGATTTCAAACGAAACTTTCAAGCGTGAAAGGTCGGCCTAAGCCAGGGCCAAAAGCACAATTCCCGCCACGACCACCAGGGTGCCGCCAAAAACCTTGGGCCCCTGCGAAAGCGGAAGTTCCTTGAAGACAAAAAGGGACCAGGCCGCGTAAACCAGCGCGTTGGAATTGATGATGGGAACCGCCCGGGCCAAGCCCAGTTCCCCGATGGACAAAAGAAAAAAGATCGTGCCCACGCACCACAAGGCCGCGGTCCCGAATCCCAGGCCCAGGTCCTTCCAATGGAATTTCGGTTTCGAGGCGAGTAACCCCAAGATCAATCCGGTGACCGCCCCGCCCAGCATCAGGCCGCTCAAGCAGTCCATGGAACTGAGGGAGGGTTCGTTGCGGAAAGCTTGCAGGGCCTTGACGGGTGTAAAGTAGGTCCCCCAGAAGACGCTGGCCAAGCAGCTGTAAAAGATTCCCTTCCTCAGGTTCCCTTCCTTGGAAGGCGTGGCCGAGGCCCGGGAAACCCACCAGGCCCCCAGGAACAGCAGGACGCCCCCCGCGAGAATCAAGGCGTAAGCCCGCAAGCCGTTGGCCTCGTGAAACAGGGCCAACCCCAAGGCTATATTAAAGAAGGAATTGAAGTTAAAGATGACCGCCGCCTTGGCCAGGCTGATCTCGCCCAGGGAAAGGTTGCCGAAGGTCTGGCCCAAGGCCCAAACCACCCCCGCCCCCACCGAGCCCCAAAACCAGAGGGGCTGGGCCCAAAGGGCCTTTAGGGAATCGAACCGGAAAAGCTCAAGCGCCAGCATCCCCAAGGCCATGAAGGGGAAAAAGGAAAGGCTTTTGTTCTGCGAAAACCGGGCGGGAACCAGGTAGCTGCCGATGCAAAAGAAAGCCCCCAGCGCGTACACATAACCCATGAAATCATTCCTTAAAAAATTTATTCACCGCCAAGTCGCCAAGAAAGACGAAACATCATTTTCAAGGGTTAAGTCTAAAACTATAAATGCATTAGGTGTTCTTGGCGCCTTGGTGGTGAAAATTCTCAGTCAAGTTGTCGTCTCTAAAACCGGCGATAGGGTAGCAGATACCCTCCGCAGCAGGAAGAAATTCAATATCCTCAAGACCCCCAACACCGCCAGCAGGGCCACCGGCGACACGTGGCCGTAAAGGAAAGCGCCCAGGAAACCGGAGGCCGCAATGCCCAACTTGATCAGGGAATAGGTGGCCGCCACCACCTTGGCCCTTTCCTTTTCCTCCATGATGTTCAGCCAAACCGCCGCGCTGACCGAGTTGTAAAGCGCGCCCGCGACGGCGCTGAAACCCGTGCTGGCCAGCGCGAAGAGCAGTACGCTCTCCGAACCCTGAACGGCAAAAAACAAAACGGCGACGGAGGCGAGCCAAAACAGCTGGTCGAACCCCAGGATGCCGACCACTTGTTTTTCCCTCAAATTGGGGATGACGATGAACAAAAACAGGGCCGCCATATAGGCCGAGACCAGGGGGAGAACCGACAGGTAGGAATCCTTCAGCCCCAGGTAATTCACGATGTAGAGGGAGGAATAAACCGCCCAAACCGCGATGATCCACTCGTCGATGAATTTCGAGACCAGGAAGACCTTGGATCCCTTCTTCTTTAAATAAACCCCCATGGAGTCCCGGTACTGGCGCCAGGCCTCCTTGAGGGCCGAACCCCACCCCTCGGCTTCTTTCTCGAACAGGAGAGAGGGAGGCAGAAACTTCCACCTCAGGAAAATGCCGATCGCGATCATGAAGGTCATGAACCAGTACATCTCGTGGTTGGCCTGGAGGAACCCCCTCTTGGAAATCCAGACCCCGCCGATCAGCGAGAAGAACATCAAGGAGGGCGTCATATTGACGAGCTGCAAAACGGTAATCACCGACGCCTTCTTCGAGCTTTCGACGTTTTCCACGACGAGGGACTGGTAGGGAGGGGTGGAGCCGGCGTTGGTCGTAAGAAAGCAAATGGCCGCGAGGCACCACCACTTGTTGTCCGCTACGGCCAGGCAAACGCAATAGCCGCCCCAACTCAGGATGTCGAAAAAGATCAGGGTCTTCTTGCGGCCCCACACATCCGCCAGGTAACCGCCCAGGAAATACCCGGCCGGGGTGAGGACCTGCAGGAGCGTCTGGTAGACCCCGATCTCGGTCTTGGACAGCCCCAACTGCACCATGTAGAGGCTGGTGTATTGCTGGAACATGACGATGGGGATGACCCACAACACCCCGGCGTAGATGGTGACGGCCTGCACGGGGGCCAGGTCGGTGAACATTTGCCCGACTTTTTGGCCCTGACGGCCTAAAAGGTTGATTGGCTTTTTGAGAAGAATTTCATAACCCTCTTCGCCCGCGTCCATCAGCGAGGAAAGGAAGGAAAGAAAGGATTGGAACATGGGGATCCCCCGGGTGAAATGGAAGGGTGTATTCTAGCAGTTCAGGAAAAAACACAACCTGGCAAGCGGACCAGCAAAGGCTTCAGAAAACGCTTTTATTCATAAGTCGAAAAGTTTTACCGACGGCTCATAAAGAATAACCGGCCGGGTTTGAACCAAGAATCCGTCTTTAATCGTCCAAACAGAGAAGGACAACCCCGACCCCTTGGCTTAGCGGGGTTTTCGTCGATAATGGCAGGAATTTATTCAGGGAGGCGGCACCGGCATGAACCGGACCCAACGATACTTACTATTCCTACTGATGGGTCTTTCTACCGCGGCTTTTGCCGATACAGCCCCGACGGTGACGATGACCGCCTCTTTCACCGCCACCCCGACGGCCACGGTTACGCCCACCATAAAAATCACCGAGTCTCCTACCATCACTGCTACCCCGACCCTCACCCCCACGATCTGCCTGAACGCGCAAGGAACCCCCTGCCCCCCCTCCCCCACGAACACCATCAGTCCGACGGTCACCGCCACCTTTATCATGGCGCCCGGCCGCCGCCACAGCATTTTTACCCTTCCCGCCGCCCATATTCCCGGCAAGGAAAAATGGACCGAGCCTAATTTCCAGATGCCTTACGGTTTATGCGTGGACGCTTCAGGCAATATCGACGTCGCCGACACCCTCAATTGCAAAGTCAAACAGATCGGCCCTGATGGAACCCTGACCATCCTGGCGGGTTCAAAATCCAGGGAAGCCGTCGACGGTAACGGAACCTCCGCTTCCCTCGGCTTACCCGCCGGGATCGCGGTGGACTCGAAGGGAAACCTCTATACGGCCGATTCGGGCTTCAACCTGATCCGTAAAATCAACCGGGCGAACGACGTGACCACCCTGGCGGGGCAGGACGGGGTCCCGGGGCACCAGGATGGGACCGGGACGGACGCGACTTTCAACAATCCCTGGGGCGTGGCGGTGGATTCGGCCTTCAATGTCTATGTCGCGGATACGGCCAATAACTTGATCCGGAAGATCTCCCCCAAACGCCAGGTCACCACCCTGGCCGGATCGGGGGCCGTCGGCAATGCCGACGGCACGGGGACCAACGCCTCTTTCAACCACCCCCAAGGCGTGGCCGTGGATTCTTCCTTTAATGTTTACGTCGCGGACACGGCCAATAACCTGATCCGGAAGATTTCCCCCAAGGGGGAAGTCTCCACCTTGGCGGGCGGTGGAACCAACCCGGCGGATGACGGCCTGGGCGCCGCGGCCTCTTTTAACTGGCCCACGGGCATCGCCGTGGATGCCTCCGGCAATCTTTATGTGGCGGATTCTGGTAATTTAAGGATCCGGAAAATCACCCCCGCAGGGCAGGTTTCAACCTACGCAGGGCCTAAGATCACGGGTATCGACGCCCTCCTCCTGGCCACGGCGACCGTTGGGCTATCCACCGATACAAAGGTCCCCACACCCACCCCCTCCCCGACCTCGACCCCTTCCCCCACTCCGACACCCCTCTCAACCCCGACCCAAGTCCTGTCCCCCAACGCCACCCCTATCTCTGCCGGAACCGCCTTGACAGAACCCGCCACCCCTTCGGCCACCCCAACATTCATACCTAGACCGACCTTGACCCCTTCCCCAACCCCTCTACCTAAAAAGACAACTTCTTTCCTGCCCTACGGCGTGGCCATTGATTCCGCGGGTAATGTCTACAGCGTGGACCCTTTCCAGGGCATGATTTGGAAAATCCAACCCTGAACCAAACCCTTTTTCACCGCCAAGACGCGAAGTACGCCATGAAAGGCATTACCGAGAGAATGATTTTAGACAATTTCTAGTTTCCCCAATCTTTTGTAGTTCTTGGCGCCTTGGCGGTGAAAAAGTACTTGTTTTAGATCTTTTAGAGGTTCTTCATTGGAAACAAAAACGGCTTATCTTTATCTCAAGATGTTCAGTGTCTTTATCGCGGTCCTGATCATGGAATACGTCTTGAGCGGCATCTATTTCCGGCTCATCCGTCATTCAGATATTTATCTCGTAAATTCGCTCTGCGCGGCGGCAACCCTCTATTTGACTTATCGGCTTTTGAAGAAGACCATCCGGGAAGCTTTGAAAGAAAAAATCCCCCTGGCATTGGCGGCTGCTTGTTTTCTGGTCTTTTGGTTTTTAACCGCCTGTTTTTTCCGTTTCAGCGTCCAGTTGGTAAACGGCCTGTTCGATTTCTCCAACCCCGAGGCCCGGGTGGTCTTGGTGACCGGCAAGGGCACCTCGGCGCTGGGAGGAAGCTTTCAAGAAGGCCCGAACCCCCTGGCTCATTTATTGTTTTTCCAGGACTGGGACCATCCCCGATGGTCCTGCGAGCTGTTGGTGCCGCCGCCGATTTACTATACCGCCAGCCCGGGGCTCCCCATCGAAATCACCGTCCGGCGAGGCCTATTCGGCCTGCCCTGGGTAGAGGATTATGACTTGCCCAATTCCCATCCCTTTAATTTTTAAATGACATCCTTCCAAAATGTCATATTCTTAGAACCGCTGATTGATCCCTATTCCACCCTAAAGGCAGAAGGACGCCTTGAAAATCCCGGCTTCTTCGGGGAGAGTCCTTACCAAACGAAACAAAGGAGTTCGCATGAGCCCCCAACCGACGAAAAAGAACCCACCTCCAAGCCACCCTCCGGCCCACCCCGCGCCTGCCCAGCCCTGGTGGAAATCCCCGATGGCCCAAAACGTTGGCAAGGCTTTCTTGGTGGTCATTCTTTTAGGGATCGTGGTCTGGTTCTTCGCTTTCCGCCCCTATGTCTCGACCGATGACGCCCGGGTGGCGGAAGACCTGGTTCGGGTGGCCCCGGATGGGGTCACCGGCACCGTCCTCAAGGTGAACGTGGCGGAAGGCGACCGGGTCACCCAGGGCGAGGTTCTGGCGGAGTTAGACCATACCGTTTACCAGTCCCAGCTCCTGAAGGCCCAGGCCCGCGCGAGCCTGGCGGCTTCCGATTCGGCCCGGGCGGAGCGACTCTTCAAGCAGGGCGGGATGTCGGCGCGGGACTACCAGGCCGCCCAATCGGGCGCCCAGGCGGCCCAAGCGGACCTGCAACTGGCCCAGAACGCACTGGATCACACTTTTTTGAAGAGCCCCGTGGACGGCATCGTGGTTGAAAAGATCGCGGTGGATGGAAACCTTCTGGAATCGGGCCAGGTGGCCCTCATGATCGCGGATGTGGACCACGCCTGGGTGGCGGCCAATCTCCAGGAAACCAACGTGGGCGACGTGCGCCCGGGCCAGAAGGTCACAATCCACGTGGATGAAGGCGGTGACTTGACCGGCCAGGTCCAGGAAATCACCACCGCCACGGCCTCCCAATTCGCCCTGCTCCCGGCCGAGAACGCGTCGGGCAATTTCATCAAATTGGTCCAGCGCATCCCCATCAAGGTGGTCTTGGACCCCCACCCCGATAAGGTCTTGCGGGCAGGGCAATCGGTGGAAATCCGGATCAAGGTGAAATGACGTCCAACCACCCCGGCGTCTCGGGCAACGCTTATAAGTGGGAAGTCTTGGGCGTGGTCATGATCGGCACGCTCATGGCCTCCCTCGACCAGAGCATCGTCAACGTTTCCCTTCCCGACATCATGGCCGACTTCGGCTCTCCCGTGAACGACATCGAATGGGTCATCACCGGCTATATGCTGGCCTTCGCCACCCTCATGCCCCTCACCGCCTGGCTGAGGGAACATATTGGCTACAAGCGGTTGTTCGTGATCAGTCTTTTCGTCTTCACCCTGGGTTCGCTTTTATGCGCCATGGCCTGGAACCTGCCCTCCCTGGTGGCGGCCCGGGTCATCCAGGCCCTGGGCGGCGGCGCCATCACCCCCACCGGCATGGCCATGATCGCCGATGTTTTCGAACCCCACGAAAGGGGAAAAGCCATCGGTTACTGGGGCGTGGGGGTCATCGTGGGGCCTTCCTTTGGGCCCACCCTGGGTGGTTACCTCACCAATGTTTTCGGGTGGCGGTCCATCTTCACGGTGAACCTGCCAGTAGGCATCGTGGCGATTCTCCTATCCCTCGCCCTATTAAAGGAGGATAAACCCTCTGAACATTCCCACAAGCATCCCTTCGACTTTTGGGGTTTCCTGTTCCTCTCAACCTTCCTGGTCACCTTCCTTCTGGCCTTGAGCCAGGGGGAGGACAAGGGTTGGTCTTCTCCCTATATATATACCTGCTGGGCATTGGCCTTTACGGGTTTCGTGGGCTTCACCGTGGTGGAAAGCCTCACCCCCCACGGCATCCTGGATATCCGTCTCTTGAAATCGCCGGTCTATGCCGCCTGCATGCTGGTCATCTCGGCGCGGTCGCTGGCCCTCTTCGGGGGCGTCTTCCTTTTGCCCCTTTTCCTACAGCAGATCATGGGTTTTAACGAGATCGACAGCGGGCTGATCTTGCTTCCCGGCTCACTCATGATCGCGCTGGTTATGCCTTTCGCCGGGAAACTGAGCGATAAGATCGGCCCTCTCTGGCCTTCCCTCATTGGGCTGTTGGGCATCGCCTATTTCATGTGGATCTACCGGACGCTGGACATCAATACCAGTATCTGGGACGTGATCGAACCTACCCTTATCCGGGGCGTGGCCATCGCCTTGTTGATTACCCCGGTTATGGTGACGGCCCTGAACAGCGTCTCCAAGGAAAAGGCCGGCATGGCTTCGGCCATGATGAACCTGACCCAGCAGGTGGCGGGCTCGGTCGGCATCGGGCTCTTAGGCGCCATCCTGAACCACCGCATGGTCTTTCACCAGGGCCTGGCGGCCTCCACCTGGAGCGCCACGACCCCCGCTTCCCAATTGGCACTCGGCCGTGCCGCCGGGCGGCTCCATTCCCTCGGCCTTTCCCACGCCGATTCCATGCGGGGGGCGGGCGCAGTGGTGGCCGGGCATATTTTCAAGATGATCTCGGTCTCGGCCTTCGAGGACGCTTTCCTGGTCGGCGCCGCCATCGTCATGTTGGCTCTGATCCCCGCCTTTTTCCTGCCCGCGCGTAACGTCCTCAAGCCTGGGAAACCCGAAAGTATCGCCGCGTTAGATTGATGGTCTGCCACCTACCACGAGGTCACAAACCGAGAGGTGGCCTTGGCTTTCCCAATTCCAAAAAGGAATTGGGAAAGCCAGGCAAGCCCGAAAGCATCGCCGCTTTGGATTAAACCGGTTCGGATATAATGTCGAGGCAAAAGGGGAGAACTTCTATTTCGAGGTGTCTTCCCATGTCCACTACAATGTCAGTTAACGCCGTCCACCAGGGCGGCATGAAAATCACCGCCTATGCCGGGCCCCACCAACTGCTGATGGATTACCCCCTGAAAGGCGAGCCCCCCGAGGGGTTCAAGCCCCTGGAAACCCTCCTGGCCAGCCTGGCGGGATGCGCGGGCAATACCCTGGCGCTGCTCCTTCGAAAATCCCAGCTGCCTTTCATCTCATTGGAAATCCAGGTCCAGGCCGAAAGGCGCGAGGAACATCCCACAGTTTTTACCAGCATCCACATGGAATTCCGGTTGAGAGGCCGGGCCCTGGAGGATGAAAAAATCAAGGCGATCCTGAAGGACGCCGAGGAAAGGGTTTGCCCTGTTTGGGCAATGCTGAAGGGCTCGGTGCCCATTACCACATCGCTCAAGGTGAATGCCGAATAAAAAGGCTCAGGTCTTTTGGTTGTCCAGGATCTGGCGGGCTTTCTTAAGAACGTCTTCAATGGAAAAGGGCTTTTGGATGAAGTGGAACCCCGGGCCCGACAGGTCTGGGTCGGCCAAATCATCCAACAAGTAACCGGAAAAGAAAAGCACCTGAACCTCCGGCTTTTCCTGATGGAGCTTATCCGCCAGCGCCTTCCCCAGCATCTTGGGCATTACCAGATCGGACACCAACAGGTCGATTTCCGGGAGATGCCGGAGGGCAAGGCCCAGGGCTTCCTCTCCGTCCCGCGCCGCAAGGACCTCATAGCCCCTTTCCCGCATGAGGAGAGAAAGGATTCGAAGGAGCGATTCATCGTCTTCCACTAGCAGGATCGTCTCGGACCCCTCGAATTGAAAGGAAGGCATTCCACGACCTTTAGATTGATTTCGTAGGGTTGTCTTTCACGGGACGCAGGGAAAGGGGACGGCATCAGACTTCCCCATCCGGCGTATGACTTGATTGTCAAATTTGGAGACAGGTTGTTAAAAATTTTATATGCATCATCCAATTATAAAACAGGGGTTTATACCCCATATATCAGGCCTTTTTTTGTGCACTCTCTCCCGCCCCTTGAAATTTCGCACAAGGTTCCTGTTCATTAGAGGTGGAGATGTTTGATCCGGTGCCTGCCTTGACCTTCCAGTATTCGGGGAAGGAAGAGGGATGTAAACCCGGGGTTAAAACCCCGTTTTATTCAGGGCTTGAATTAAACAAAATGCGATCATGGTTAAACGAGAGAACGGGCGGGAATTTCAATCACGGCTCCAGATGGTGGGTAGGCGCATCAGCGAAACGCGGCACAACCTGAGGATGACCCAAGCCCAATTCGCTGAGAAGGTGGAGAGGTCGATCAGCGTTGTCCAGGAATGGGAAAGGGGGAGGAATTTCACCCTCAAGACCCTGTTCATGATCGCCGGCGCCCTGGGCTGCCCGGTCGAGATCCTCTTCAAACAGCCTCACTATTCCAAATCCCGTCGGGGACGTCCAACCCACGGCTCCAAATAAAAACCGCTCTTTTCTAGTATTCAGACGGTCTTTTTCCTAGCCAAACCACGAGAGCATCGTCTTTAAAACAGCCCATTTTCATTGACAACTTCGGCCGGGGCCATTTGGGCGATATCCCAGAACTCGGCGATCTTCCCGCCCTCGAAGCGCATCAAATGCACCAGCGCCAGTTCCTTTTCCCCGGGCCCCAGCGTCATGCGGGAATGCACCGCCACCAGGTCGCCTTCCCCCACCACCCGCAGGATGTTGAATTTCTTGTTCGGAAATATCACGTGGTTGTCGCTCATGCCCTTTTTCAGGGCCGCAAAACCCTTGGGCGTGAAGGGGTTGTGGTGCTTTCCCGTCAGGAGGACGTGCTTTTGAAAGGCCTCATCGAACTTCCCCTCCACGACCCATTGAAGAAATTCCGTCGCGGCCTTTTTCCGTTCCTGAACCGATGTCATGGTGCCTTCACCCATAGCCCGCCTCCATATTCTGATCGTTTACTTGGAAAGGAGGTTAGGTTCATAGGGATGGTAAATTCAAGCCCATGCGCACTCTCGAACAAATAAGATGAAGCATCGCCGTTGGTTAATTTTTTCCCGACGGGACCGGTTCCCGGCTTTTATACTGTCTGCCTATGAAAAAGCTCCCCTGGTTTATCCCGCTTTTACTTATGTCCGTTCCCTGCGCCTTGATCGCCCAAACCGACTCGTCTTCTTACCTGTCCGCCGGGAACCAGGCCTTCGCCGCTAAGGATTACTTAGTAGCTCTTCTCAACTTCCAGGCCGCCGTTCAGACGGACCCGAACAACGCCGCCGCCCACCAGTGCCTTGGAAGCGTCTACTACGTCCAGGGCCAAAAGGAGAAAGCCTGGGCCGAGTTCCAGGCTTCCCTACGGCTGAAACCGAACAATCCCGCGCTGGCTTCCTTCGTGCAATCCCTGACCCCGCCTGCCTCTGTTCCAAAACCACCAGTTGAGGGCACTGATTTGGGCACCCCAACTCCTCTTCCGACACCTATAACATCGCCTTCGATACTGGCCCTTCCCTCGATGCCCCATCTCCTCACACCTGTGCCTGAGCTCGGCCGGGCCTCTTACCCTAGCCCGAATTCACAAGTTGAGAGCAATGCTTTAGTGACCTCTACGGCGCCCATCGTTCCCGAGACTGACCTTCCCCCCCTGCCAGAACCCGGGGTTACGGCCCAGGTTTCGTCCAGTTCCTCCCCGATCACGGTATCCTCCGTTCCGGAAGTTTCTCCTACCGCCACGCCCGCCGCCGGTAACGGGACCATGCCCGATCCTCACTCAAAGAGAGAGTTGGACGTCGCCGTGGGGGGCCTAGTAAGTTTAAACGGGGGTCAAGGCCTGGGCTGGGGCGGTTCTATCGCATATTACGACCCGGTATCACCCGGCTTAGGGCTCGGGGGTTCACTGGGCTTCTACGCCATGAACTCCCAGATCCTATCCGACAACACCTTTACAACGGTTCCGCCCAGCACTCCCTCGACCTCCCCGGGCCAGGAAGTCTTAAATCAAACCTATTCTCGTTTTCAGATCTTGGGTTCTGCGAAATTCACGGTCACCGGTTTGGGCCTGCGGCCCTATCTTTTGGCCGGTTTAGGGCTCGCCTTCCTATCCGATTCAGGGACGGACAGCGAAATCGTCTCGGGCAATACCCTCGCTTACCACACCCTTCCCGATAACACCCAAACCTGCGTGGTGGGAGAGACCGGGTTGGGATTGAAGATCCCACTCGCCCAGGCATTGGATCTCTTTTTGGAGGGGAAAGTCGACCTGCTCCTCGGCCTGAACGGCGGAACGACTACCGCCTACTTCCCCTTCCAGGCCGGGCTGGGTTTCATCCTCTAAGGACTACCGGGCCCTCTGATCGATTTGGGCCTTGGTCTGGCCATGCGCAAGTTCACCGCCCGGGAAAAGAAGATCCCTCCATCAAGCCAGACCCCGTGAACCTATAATGAGGTCGTTATGGATTCCACCGCTCCCCCGCAAAAATGTTTGCTTTACCTTTTCATGGTTTGTGCCGTGGTCTTCAGCGTCCAGGTCATCCCCCGCTGGTGGGGCGACTCCATCATCATGGACGAGGAATGGAACCTGACCGCCTCTTATTATTATTGGACCAAGGGCGACGTCATCAGCAGTTTCGGCACCACGGCGCCCGGCGCCCTTTGCGGCTTGCCTCTCTTGTTTATACACCTGAAAACGGTCCCGGACGCACCCCTCGACTGGTGCACCCGTTCCTTAGGGCTCATTTTCATGGACAACCCCGGGCGCCTGGAGGCAATCACGGTCCTCAGCCGCGGCGTGGATTGGCTTATCGGGCTCGCCATCGGGTTCATGATCTACTGGTCCGTTCGGGCGGGCCCCTGGGCTTCGCGGCCCTGGTACTTTGGGCATTTGACCCGACCCTGTTGGCCTTCAGCGGTACGGCTAAAACCGACCTCTCCGTGGCTTTCTGGTTTCTGCTCTGCGTGGTGGTTTTCAAAAAGGCCCAAACGAGCGAAAAACCCCTGACCTTCGCCTGGGCCGGAATCCTGGCGGGGCTGACTTGCGCGTCCCGGTACAACGGCCTCCTGCTTTTGCCCGCGCTTTTATGTCTGGAAGCCTTGGTTCTTTTCAAGCCCGGGGATGGGGCCTGGCGCCGCCGCTGGCCCCTTTGGCTTTCCGCCTTGGGCGGGTTCTTGCTGAGCGTGGGCTTGGTCTACCTGCCGGGAACCGCGCTCAAGGGGTGGCAGTTGCGGCTCAACCCCTGGAACCTCTTTTACCTCAACATGACCGCTTACTTCAGGCAAAGACCGGGCATCTCCGGCCTTCCCGTCTTCTTCGCGGGCCGTGCATGGCCCGGGGGTTCCTACCTCAACTTTCCCTATCATTTTTTCTACAAGAATCCCCTGCCCCTTCTCATCCTGCTCCTTCTCGCACTCCTGCTTTTATTGTTGAGAAAAATCCGCATTCCCCTCTGGATCGCGGTTCCCCCCACGGTCTACCTGGGCCTTTTTTGGGCGCTGGACCGGGCCATGGATATCCGTCACGCCCTGCCCGCCATCCCCTTCCTGATTCTGGCGGCCGCCCACGCCTTCCAATGGGTTTGGGAAAAGGGCTCGGAACCGGCCTTCCGCTGGGCGCGCGGGGCGGCGGCTTCCCTGCTCCTCGCGCAAGGGGCCAGCGTGGCCGCCGCCTTCCCCTATCACATCGCCTATGCCAATGAGCTTATGGACGCTCACGCGAAATACACCCTGATGTACGCCTACAATTGGAACCTGGGCCAGGACATGAAACGCCTGGCGGAACTGGGGCGAAAGCAGGGCTGGAAAAGGGTGAAACTCATCACCGGCCAGAGGACCGACCCTTATTTTTACGGCTTATCCTGGCAGTCTTGGACCTTGAAGGACCTCCACCAGCCCCAACCGGGCACGGTCTACGTGGTGGATTCTTCCCTTTTATCGGATGTTGCCTTCGCGAAACTTTGCTATGACCAGGATTCGTGGGTGTGCAAATGGATGTGGCAGAACATCGACGGGACCCTCTTTTATTATGAGACCCCCGGAACCTGGGGCCCCACTTCCCGCGACGTTTCCCAGGTCATCAACTCTTTCCCTTATTACACCAAGGGTGTCCAGCCTTACCTCAGCCATGGGCCCCCGGAATCCTGGATTGACAAGTAGCAGGCTGCTGACCCCCATCCTCCTTGTATTATCAAAAGAGGGATGGGGAAAATCAAAAAAGTGCTACAAAGTTTAAAAATCAATGACCGGCCGCCGGGCCGGAAACAGGCACCCCGGTTTTTTGAACAAAAGCGATCAGGACCACGCTGAGATAAAACATCGCCCCGATCGCCATGAAACAATCGCTGTAAGACATGACGAAAGCCTCCCGGGTAAGGGTGCCGAAAACGGTCGCCAGCGCCTGGTGCAGGCTTTCCCCCGTGGACCGCAGGGCCATCAGCCCCGCCCGGTCCACCAGGTGTTCCCGGGCGGCCAGTGAGAAACGGCTGGTGGCCTCGGCCAGGCGGGTGAAATGCAGGTGGTAGCGGTTGTTGAGGACGGCCCCCAGGACCCCGATGCCGAATGAACCGCCGAGGTTGCGCATCATGTTGAATAGCCCCGACGCTGACCCGATTTCCGACGCGTCCAGCCCGGTATAGGCCGGGTTCGACATGCAGGTAATGATGAATGGCTGACCCAAAGCCCGCACCACCTGGGACCAGAGAAACTGGTCGTAGCCCCAATCCCCCGTCAAACCCGCGTTCATGAAGGCGCTGGTGCCGAAAAGCAAAAATCCGATGCCCGCCAGGACGCGATTGTCGAAACGCTTCACGAAAAAGGGCAATACCGGGATGACCAATAACTGGGGAAACCCCGACCACATGATGATTTCCCCGATATGGACGGCGTCGAACCGCCCGATCTGGGCCAAAAAAGCGGCAGGATAAAAATGGAGCCGTAGATGCCGAAGCCGAAGGCCAGGGCCCCCAGGTTGACCAATAGAAAGTTGCGGCGGAGCAAAAGACGGATATTGATGAAGGGCTGGGGGTTGTGAATTTCCACCCCCAAAAAGAATACCGCCGCCGAGAGGGAAACCAGGGCCAGGACCCGGATGAGGTCCGACGCGAACCAATCCTTTCGCACGCCTTCTTCCAAAACCACGGTCAGACTGCCCAAGGCCGTTCCCATCGAGAGGATTCCCCACCAATCCCCCTGCCCCAGCAGTTTCAGTTGGGTGGGGGCCGGGTCCAAACTGTAGCCGACCAACATCATCAGCAGGATGCCGGGAACGAGGTTGATGTAGAAGATCGCGGGCCAGGCGTAAGTCACCGTCAGCCAGCCCCCGATGGTGGGCCCGATACAGGGGGCGAAAGTGGCCGACAGGCTGAAGAGGGACAAGCCCAGCGGCCTTTGGGACGCCGGAAGGCGGGTCATGATGATGGTGACCGCCAGGGGAATGAGCACTCCCCCCGAAAAGCCCTGGAGGACCCGGAAAAAGATCATGGCAGGAAGGCTCTGGGCCGTTCCGCACAGCATGGAGGCGGCGATGAAGACTCCCGCGCTCCAAAGCAGGTACCGGCGCAGGCCGAACACCTTGCTGAACCAACCGGTCAAG
This sequence comes from candidate division FCPU426 bacterium, assembly GCA_963849485.1. Taxonomy (GTDB): domain Bacteria; phylum Oederibacteriota; class Muellerivitia; order Muellerivitales; family Muellerivitaceae; genus CAVTWJ01. Next base: position 43,230 of record CAWKIF010000128.1, read on the forward strand.
GGGATGACGATGATCTCGGCCACCAGGTAGGCGGTGGAAATCCAGGCGCCCTCGTCCAGGGTGGCGCTCAGGCCCCCCTGGATATCCTGCAGGGAGGCGTTGGTGATGGAAATATCCAGGAGGGCCATGAAGGAACCCAGGAGGGCGCCGATCACCGCGGTCCATTGTTTTCGTGAGGCTTTTTCAGTGGAGGGATTCATGGGTTGCCTCAATTCACCAGGATTTTGGCCTCGACCGACAGGCCCGGCACGATGCGGTCCTCATAGCCTTGGATGGAATCCACCATAAAGCGCAGGCGAACCGGGACCCGCTGGACGATCTTGGTGAAATTGCCGGTGGCGTTCTCCGGCGGGATGAGCGCGAAGGTGGAGCCCGTGCCCGGCGCGATGCTGTCCACCACCGCCTCGAATTCCCTTCCCCCGATGGAATCGATCTCCACCCGGGCCTTTTGGCCGGGCTTGATGCGCCGCAGCTGGGTTTCCTTGAAGTTCGCGTCCACCCAGGGCGTAGCCGCGTCCACGAAGGCCATAAGAGGCTCGCCGGGAGCGACCACCATGCCCGTCTCCACTGATTTTTTGCCGACCGTGCCGTCCTCCGGCGCGCGCAGGAAGGTGTACTGCAGGTTCAGCTCGCTTTGCTGGATCTGGGCCCGCAGGGAGTCCCACTGGTTCTCCAGTTCCTGCGCCTTCGCGCGGGCCTCGTCCCGGTACTGGGCGCTCACGGCCCCGTCGGCGAAAAGGTCCACCGCCCTCTTTTGGTTCTTTTCAGCCAGCGACAGGCTGGCCTCCAAGGACCGAAGCTGGGCCGTCTGCTGGTCTAGGGCGTTCTGGTAGTCCCGGGCATCCAGGGTGGCCAGGATCTGTCCCTTTTTGACCTTTTGGTTTTCTTCCACCAGCACCTTCGTCACCAGTCCCGGCACCTTGGCCGAAAGCGTGGCCACGTTGGCCTCCACGTAGGCGTTGTCGGTGGACTCGGACCGGCCTCCGAGGAGCATCCATGCTCCCAGAACCAGCGCCACCCCCACCCCTAATCCGATCACCGCTTGTTTTCTCCCCATGACCTTCATGACAGCCTCCTTGGTTGATATTGAATGTTGACGCCCTTGTTTAGGTTTATGCCGCCCGGTGAAAGGGCCTCCCCTTGCGGCTTTCTTGGATGGCGGCGATCCGCCGCACCATGTTGTCCCTGGTTGAAATAAGCCTTTTGATTTTCTCCCAACCCCGGGTAGGGTTCGGCCTTTCCACTTCGATCACGTTTCGGATTGGGATTTCGGTTTTCATGTCGTCCTCCTAAAAGAACTCTTAAAAGGTGAAACTTGCGTTTCCCGGTGTGCCGGGCCTTTTCAAACTACCTACCTCAAGGTAGGTTTATGGGTTAAAAAAATTTACTTCTTAAGGGCCTCCAGGATCTGCCCGGTGGTCTTTTTAAAGTAGTCCGGGTTGTTTTGCGCCCGGCTGAATTGCAGTGCCCCCTGGATGGAGGAATAAATAAACCGCGCCTGGTCCCCCGCCTCGCCTTGAAGGGTGAAGACCCCTTCCTTCCGCCCCCGTTCCAACAGGGCCTTCAGCCAGTCCTGGTGGCGTTTCATGACCCGCCCTGCCGCGTCCTGAATTTTCTTGGGAAGGGACGCCCATTCGGAGGCCAGGGCCCCGATGGGGCAGATGCGGGTGCAGTTTTCGGAGATTCGGGTGAAGTAGTCGAAATAGGCCTGCATCTGTTCCACTGGTGAAAGTTTTTTTTCTTGGATGAGTTCCTGCCAGGTGTCAATGCGCTTGAGGCTGTCCTGAAGCAACCCCACCCCCAGGTCTTCTTTCGTGGGAAAGTGATAATGAATACTGGCCTTGCGGATCTTGAGCCTCTCGGCCAGGTCCTGGTAGCTGAAAGCGTTGTAGCCCCGGGTTTGGATCAACTCCAGGGCCACTTGTTTCAGCTCCGCGCTGGTGTCTTTGGTATTGGCTAAGGTTGGACGGCCCATCAATCACCTCGGAAATACTTTATCTACCTTCAAGTAGATATTACCTACCAAGAGGTAGATAGTCAAGGGGATTAAAAAAATTTTTATGTCTTTGGAAAGGATCGGTGAAACAGCGGAAAAAGGCTTAAACCAGATCAACTAGATAGTATGTTTTGTAGAAAGCGGATTATGTGGAGGGGAATATTTAAAAGTCCTATTCCGCATTTCGTTTCACGGAATAGGACATCAATATCGTTAGTTCCCTTCCTCAGCTCTTCGTAACCTTGATCGTCTCGAAAGGCCGGTTCGGGTTCTTGACGTCAAAAACCTGAACGTTGATCTGGCTATCGCTGATCTGCAATTGAAGATAGCCGTAGAATTCTCCCTTGTTTTCCAGGGTGACGCCGGCCTGCATTTGGGCGCCGATGGCCTCGCTGGGAACCTGTCCCAACCCGTAACCCCCGTTCCCGGCGACGAGATGGGGCACCTTCAGGCTGCCGCCCGGGGTCGAAAGGTCGACCTCGTAGCGCTGGTAATTGTGGGCATGGCCGGAGAGGAAAAGGTCGGGCCAGAGGCCCGCGGCCTGGTAGGCCTTGTTGAGGGAATCCGCCAACTGGGGGCTGGAAGGGTGGGCCCCGCCGCAATAGGGGGGGTGATGGGTGGCGATGAGCAGGAATTTCTGGGATTTTGCCCGGGCCGCCTTGATCGATTTTAAAGTTTGGGTCAGCCAATTCACCTGGGCCGGGCCCGGGGTGGCCGTGGGCGTGGCACCCTCCAGGTAACCGGTGCTCTCATCAATGTTCGAGTAGAGCCCGAGGATGTCCACGAAAGGGCAATCCAGGTACCAGTAAACGTTCGGCTGGGTCATGGTCTCGCGCACGATGCCCCCGGCGGCGTCGGGGACCGCGGCGGTCGGGGCGCAAAAGTTCGAGACGAAGGCTTCCAGCCCTGAAACCGCGCCAGGCTTCATGCTCTTTCCCGTCTTCCAATCGACGATCTCCCCGTCGTGGTTGCCCGGAATGGCGACGATCTTGCCGGGGTATTCGGAATAGGGCTCGTAAAACTCATAGGTGTAACTGGGGTTCTTGAGGAAGCTGTAGATCACGTCCCCCAGATGCAGGAGAAACGCGGGGCTCTTTGTGTGGTCCTTGGGGTTGAAGGCCTTGGCCATGGCATCCGCCACGGTTTCCTCGGGGCTGTGGGGCCCGTGGCCCGTATCCCCGGTCGATTGGATGATGATCGAGCCGCTGTTCTCAATTTCGGTGGCCGCCTGGGCGCCGATAATATCCGCCAGTTCGAAGACCGGATTCGCGCTCAGGCCCGTGGGAAAAGGGTTCAGCTTGGTCTGCGCGAAATCGGCGGCTTTGGTCCCATAGACGGGATGGGCCTTTGGCGCGGCCGAAGCGGCGTTCTCAAAGTAAGGGTTGGCGTATCGCATCTTGGGATTGGTTTTCTTGGGAGTGGGTTTTTTCTTCTTGGGCATATAGTTCTCCTTATTTGGTTGATAGAGGTCATGGGGCAGGCGGGGGCGGTGATGGTTCAAGGACCCTCCCCATTTGGTCCCTGCCATCGGCTCCAATCTAAATTCCCGCTTCGGAAGAACAAATACCAAAGTCTTCGGTGGAAAAATTTTACAAATGGGTAATACGAGAAACGCCTAATTTCTGTCTGGTTCACGCAGGGGCGCCTGGCGGAAACCAGCAATAGGGGCTAAAAAAGAGAACAATGGTTTTAAAACCCTATTTTTTACATAACCTTTTATGTTTTCCGGCATCGGGTGAAGGGAACGGAACGAGAAGAGAATAGGTTATGCCTCGGTTCGAAATTTTATGAGCCCAGCGGCCGATCGGCCAAGATGGCCAAGGCGGATTCATTTCCCTTCGGGAAGCCTCCTCAAATATGCCAGGTGGATCAAAAAAGACGGCCGCTATTTTACGCGTGGAAATGGGCTGATCCCTGGAAGGTTAACGAAAGATAAGCAGTTTCTTCACCACCGGCCCCCCCGTGGGGGTGGTGACCTCTACGTAATAGATCCCATTGGCGAGGCTGTTACCCCAGGAGTCCGAGGGGTTCACGGCCAGATCCCCGTTCGGGGGGATCTGGTTGAAGGCGGCATCATAGATCTTCCGAAACGCCACGGTGAACAGCTTCACTCTCGCGCTTTTTCCTCTTTCACAAGGGGACAGATGGACCGTGAATCGGTTGCCGGTGCAGGGGTTGGGATAGAGGATCGGCTCATGGCAACCTTCGGTGGGCGTAACGGTCAAGATGGGGCTGGCGGTAACGGTGCCCGTCGAACTGACGGTTGGACTCAGGGTTGGCGTCACCGTCAGGGTCGGGCTTGCGGTGGGGGGGTCAGTCGGAGTGGTTGTATCTGTTGGAGAAATGGAAGCGGTCGGGGTTATTGTCCCCGTCGGGGTGATCGTGTTCGTTCCCAGGGCCGTCGGTGACGTTGTGGCTGTCGACGATGGACTAAACGTAGCGGTTGGACTGGCGGTAACCGTTGGAGTCAAGCACGGTGTCGGGGAGGGGCTGGGCGTGCCCGTCGGAGTCAAGCTCGAAAGGCAGGGAATGCCCAGAACGCGGACGTACTCGTTTCCGGTTCCCCCGGAGGTCCAGCCGAAATATACGGCTGGATTCCCGCCGAAGATCTGTGAAACGATGTTTGCCGTATAAGTCAGCCGCAAGGAACCGTTCAAATTTTGAAGAATCTGCAAAACTCTCGAATTCCTTTATTTTAATTGCTTGGATTCCAAGCAATTCACCTAGGGTAATGAACCTCCAGCGTCCAATTCTTCCTCTAAGCTTTGTACCAACCCCGAAAACCTGTGTACCGGCCATCCTAATCATGTGTACCGCCGGTCCCGGTTGTCCGGACTCCGGACAAATACCGGATTTGTTAAATCCGCTTATGCCTCACCCACCCCCACCATCGATTCCCTCAACTTGGCGATGTCCTGACTGGGGGCTTCGCCGAAGAACCGGCCGTATTCCCGACTGAATTGGGAGGCGCTGATGTAGCCGATTTGTCGGCTGGAAAGGCCCACATCCACCATGTTGGTGAGCATCAACCAACATCACGGAGGCGTGAGATCAACCTCGGTCTCATGGGACTCGGCATCGGAAGGATCTTTTTCGAATGCGGTCAATTTCGCGTGTTGTGCTTCCTGGTTGATTCTCGGTAACCAGTCTTCCAGGCGGGCGCCCAATAAACGCGCCTCGGCCTCGACCTGCTTGGTTTGGCGGAGCTTCAAGTGGGTCCGGTATCGGACATATACCGTCGGCCCGTCCGGGTCCAGCTTCATTTGCGCCCCAAAGACCATCGGCCTCCCCGGCAGGTTGGAGAAAGTGTAGGGAAATTGGTAGTCCACCTTATAGTCGACAGCCACCTCATTAAAAAGCTGTTTCCAATTGTTCTCATCCAGGTATTGGAAGAAATCGTCGGGCCGGTAAAACTGCCCCAAAGCCTGGAGCCCTAAGAACGCGGCCCCCACCTTTTTCTGGTCAAATAATTCCTGCACCCGGTTCGCCCATGCCACGGGGTCCAAACCGTTGATCTCGTGGAGTCCCATATGAAACCGCACCAGCCACCACCGGCCGTCCTTTTTCTCGTAGTTGCAGAGGAGGAGCATTTTTTGGGATTTCACATCGCTGGAGACCATCATGGAAATGAAATTATCCATTTCCCGGCAAGCGACCCGGTAGATGAAGGGCGGGGTGGTTTGCGAAGCGATGGAAGCGGTGAATTTCCCGATTTTCAACGCGGTGACGCGGTAATCGTTAAAGACATTGAAAACGGGTTTGGGGTCTAAAAACCATTTCAATTTTCCATAGAGAGCCGTGCCCTGCTCATCATCGAAATTTCCGACCAGATCAGGGGAGACATTTTCCTTGATGATCGAAAAATCCAGGTTCGTCAACGCGTCAAGGAGAATTTGATTCAGACGGTGGATATCATCCCTCTCCTTCGAGTCGATTTCCTCATTGTGTTTCGTGAATCGCACCCCTCCACCCTTGGTGACCGCCAAGACGGAAAAGAGCGCCAATATAACGATCGCGCCCAACCAAAGGAGGGCCCGCGCTTTGGAACCCAGGCGGGGGTGGGTTTTTCGAGACGGTCGGGCCGGGGTTTTGGGCCGCGTGATTTTTCTCGGCATCGGACATCACCCTTTTGAACGGGGTTGGAAGCTGGGAATCGGCTGGATAAGATCCCAATTATAACGACCCGTGGATTTTGTTGAACTCATTAAAAAACCAGAGCCTTCAAGGAGGTCGAATCGGTTCGTTTCAGGGCTGATTGCAAAAACCCCCTATCGCCCAGGCCACGATTCCCCCCAGCCTCCCGTAAAGGAATCGGATACTGCCCTCCGAAAATCGGTTTGAGATCGATACGTTAAAACAACTCAATAAATAATTGTAACTTCGATTTAACCCTCCTCCCTTTTCCCTTCCGGCCCCAACCCTTGATTCACTCGACGGATTTCGGGAAAAATCCGTCAGCCGGGTTTTTCCGGGGAGCCCGCAGCATTCGGAGGAAAGGACCAGCCTGGAGACCCGCATCGGCCTGAAAGCCGGCGCGGCCCAATAAAATTTAAAGGGGAGAAGTTATGAAAAAGGGGGAAGGTGTCTTGACGGCTGTTTTGTTCGCGGCCTGGATGGGGCTTTCCAGCGCCGGATCAAGTTTGTGGGCAGGGGCCGTAGGAGGCGGTACAGACCCGGCCCCCAGCAACCAGGACACGGCGAATTACGACCTGGCCAGCGGCGAAGGGGCCTCCGCCCAAAACCAGTACAGCACCGCCCTGGGCGTCGGCAGCGACGCCTCCACCCTCTCCAGCACTTCCGTGGGCGCCTTCAGCGCCGCCACGGCCGACCACAGCACTGCCCTGGGCGTAAACGCCTTCGCCACGGGCAGTTACGGCACCTCCGCCGGTTTAAACAGCACGGCCTCCGGCGCCTTCAGTACCTCCGTGGGTTCTCTCAGCACGGCCGGGGGGGAGGATAGCACTGCGGTCGGGCTGGGAAGCTCGGCCGAGGGTACGGACAGTTCGGCCTTCGGAAGCGGCGCCCAAGCCACCACTGTTTCCGGCACCGCCGTGGGTGTCGCCGCGGACGCCGGCTCGGACCATACCGTCGCGGTGGGCGTGAACAGTGTGGCCTCCGGTTCCGGCGGCACCGCCCTGGGCGTCTTAAGCGTCTCCTCCGGGGTGGACAGCACCGCCACGGGCATCGTCAGCAACGCGAGCGGAACGAACAGCACCGCCGTCGGTTCCAGCAGCAACGCGGCCGGAAACGACAGTATCGCCGCCGGTTCCTATAGTTCCGCCGCGCAAGTGAACAGCTCCGCCTTCGGGGCCAGCGCCATCGCCGGCGGTATGGACAGCACGGCGCTGGGGTCCGGCAGTTCGGCCATGGGGAATGACAGCACCGCCGCCGGGTACAATTCCAACGCTTCCGGAAACTACTCCCTCGCCGCGGGGTATAATTCCGAAGCTTCCGGGTACAACAGTGTCGCCCTGGGCATTGGATCCGTCGCCCAGGGGCAGGACAGCACCGCCCTGGGAAACGCCACCGACGCCACCGCCGACTACGGCACCGCCGCGGGCTTTTTAAGCTCGGCCACCGGGAACCAAAGCTCCGGCTTCGGTTACAACGCTTCCGCGGAAGGGGGCCAATCCTGTGCCTTCGGCGCCTTGAGCACCGCCCAGGGGGATTCCAGCCTGGCCCTGGGTTATTTGTCCGACAGCACAGGGGATAATTCCATCGCCATCGGGCCCTACAGCCAGGCGACCGGGACCAATGGTACGGCTACGGGGTACAACAGCTACGCCACCGGGGCTTACGGTTCGGCCTACGGTAACCAATCCTTTGCCTCTGGATTGGGCGGTTCCGCCTTCGGCACCGGCGCCAGCGCTTTGGGGTACCTCAGCACCGCCATCGGCGGCGCCAGCACGGCGGGCGCCAGTTTTTCAACCGCCACGGGCGCCTATAGCTCGGCTTCCGGCTCCGGCAGTTCCGCCTACGGGGTCAGCGCAGTCGCCGGCGGGACGGACTCCCTCGCCCTGGGCTCCGGCAGTTCCGCCTCCGCCACCCTCAGCACCGCCCTGGGGAGCCTGAGCAACGCCTCCGGGGATGACAGCACCGCCACCGGCGCCTACAGCGCGGCCACTAGGACCAACAGCTCCGCTTATGGGGTGAGCTCGGTGGCCGGCGGGGTCAACAGCACCGCCTCGGGCAACGGAAGCAATGCCTCTGGGGACTACAGTTCGGCCTACGGGGCCGCCGCTACCGCCTCGGGGCTTTACAGCACCTCCCAGGGCGGCAATAGCTCCGCCTCCGGGAACTACGCCACCGCCACGGGCGCCTACAGTACGGCTGCCGGGACCAACAGCGCCGCCTACGGGGTGAGCGCGGTGGCCGGAGGGGTCAACAGCACTGCGGCCGGCAACGGAAGCAACGCCACCGGAAACGATAGTTCCGCCTATGGCGCCTACAGCGCCGCCTCCGGTACCGGCAGCGCGGCTTACGGTGTCAGTGCGGTAGCCGGCGGGCAAAACAGCGTCGCCGTCGGAAACAACAGTTCCGCCACCGCCGCCAACAGCACGGCCATCGGGGCCAACAGTTCGGCCACGGCTTCCAGCAGCGTGGCCCTTGGGACGGGTTCTTCGGCCAACGAACAAAACACCGTGTCGGTGGGCAACGCCTCCACCGGACTGACGCGCCGGGTCACCAACGTGGCGCCGGCCGTGAACCCCACGGACGCGGTCAACCTGTCGCAGTTGGAAACCTCCACCCAGCAGGGGCAGACTTACGCCAAGACCCAGGCCCAGTCCTCGGGCGCGGTGATGTCGGCGGCCTTGAACGCCTCGGTAGCGGCCGTGGGCCAGCCCGGGAACAACCATTTGTCCGTTGGCGTAGGCGAAATGGGGGGCAGGCTGGTTTCGGCATGGCCTACGCCCGGTCCTTCGGGGCCTGGTCGGCCACCTTGAGCGCCTCCAGCAATGGCAGCCTGGATTACACCCAGGTCGGCGGTGGTGTGGGGATTAGTTGGTAACCCCTGCGCCGAAGCCACACTGTTCGGTACCGGCCCTTTTCATTTTTGGGGCGGCATATCCATACCAAGCATTTCGGCAAGTGGTCTAGATGCTAGAGCGTGTAGGCTCACACCCGATGGTGCTCGTCTCAACACCCCCTATAATGGATGTTGGTTCACGAAATACCCGGGGGAACACCTTTGACAACACTCGTGTGGGAAGACAGCTATTCGGTCGGCGTAGCGGCAATGGACAAGCAGCACCAAAAACTTTTCCTCAAGATCATGGACCTTCAAGATTCCATCAAAGAGGGTAGGGTCCAGGGGCTGCTCAACGAGACCTTGACCGGACTCGTCATCTATACCCAAACCCATTTCAAGGACGAGGAAGACCTGATGAAAGCCAACGGCTATCCCGGTTTAGAGGCCCACCGGATCCAACACGAGGCCCTGATCCAGAAAGTCGACGCGCTCATGACAAAATACAAATCCGGGGACCTCTACCTCTCGCAGGAACTCAAGGAACTCTTGAGCGACTGGCTGAATCACCATATCTGTGGTGAGGACAAGCATTACGGTAAATTCTTGAATGAGCGCGGCATATTTTGAGGGGTTAACCCCCGGCCTTGATTACGGTTTGAGCGAGAACTTTCCATAGGCCACCAAGGCTAGTAAAAGAGCGGGCACCACACCCCAAAGAAGACCCGGAAACCCGGCGTATTGGGTGTAGAGGGCGAGGCCCAAGAGCGACACCAAGGCAAGAACGACCGCCGCGATACCGGCTGATTTACGCCAAAATAAACCTAAGGCGAATAAAACTTGGATCGCGCCCAGGGCCACCCAAGCCGGTTGGGGCAAAGCGTTCAAGGCCCAGGGGTTGCCGATCTTTTCATAATTCATGATGACGAAGCTGCCGCCGATCAAATTCCACAAGGCCAGCAAAACTTGAAGCACCCATAACAGAATATTCATTGGCTTTCCCTTTTTTTCCACGGTTCCGTACAGAATTTAAAATAATTGAACCAGAAATGAGACGGAAACAAAGGAGAGGAATTCATAACGTAAAAGTGAATCAGGGCAAAAAAAAGCCCTCCCCCCAATCCAGGAAAAATCCGAGGTTGGGAGAGAGGGTGCCTGTCTTTATAAGTTGTAATCTCTGAAAAAGGGTTTTTAATGTTCTTCCGCCTTTTGGTTTTCGTTGAAAATTAAAGACTTTCCTGGCGAACTTGGCGTCTTGGCGGTGAAATTTTTGAGTTTTTCAGAGGTTACAAGTTAAAAGGACCCGTTGATGGTGTTCAATTGGCTGATCAGCTCGGAAGCCTGGGCTTCGGTCAGGCTGTTGTTTCCGCTGGCCTTCAAGTAGCCCTTTTCCTGGTTCCGGACCGCGCGAATCTGGTCCAGGATGCTCTTGACCTGGGCTTCAGCGACTTTCCCGCTTTCCTTGTCCTTCTGCAGGCGCTTCAAAACCTGCCTGGCCTTGGCCGTCACCTGGCCCAGGTTGGTCAAAGCGGCCGGGGTCGCCTTGGGGGAGGCTTGGGCCCAAGAGAGTCCGGGAACGCCCAAGCCCAGCGCGAGAATCCCGCAAAGTATTAATTTTTTCATCACTGCCTCCTTAAGGTTTCAACTCAACTTCGATTTTATTCCGGTTCCAACAGGTCCGCTCAAAACCTTCCCATCAGGGACACGAGGTTGGTATTCCCCAGGTCGCCCTTGGTGGCGAAGGCGTAATCCAGCTGGATCTGGTTCAATCTCAGCCCAATGCCCGTCGTAAAACCGCCCCAACCGGAAAGGCCGGTCGAATCGGTAAATTCCTGCCCCGCCCGCAAAGCCACCAGGTCGTGATACCAGAATTCCGCCCCCATGTCGACCTGCGTGGCGGAAAAGGCCGAGAAGGGGCTGATGGCGTCGGCCGCCACCAAAAGGGTGTCCTTGGGGGTTTTGACGTCCGGGGCGCTCAAGAGGAACGAATAGGAGGCCCCCAGTCGGGCCTCGTCGGGGATCGAAAAGGAAGCCAAGGCCCCCAGGTTCAGGATGGAAAGACCGACTTTAAAGTTGGTTCCCTTCGGGTTCCAAAGGGCCCCCAGATCGCCCGCGAAACCCATGGCTTGGCTGCTATCCAGGCTGTCCTGGAAGATCTTGGCCGACAGCCCCAAGTTCCATTCATCCGCCACGCCCAGGCCGTAACCAAAGTTCACCAGCCAGGCCGAGGGCTGGAAAGTTCCGCCCGAGGAGGGGGTGTTGTTGTTGATGAGGATTCTTTCGACGTTTCCGAAATTGAAGTAATCGAGCCCGAGGGCAAGGCTGCCGGTTCCGCAAGGAAGGCTCCCCGCGAGCTGCTCGATATCCTCCCCCTGGATATAGGAATCATGGGTGAAGCAAACCTGGGACCCGGTCAAGGAACCCAATCCGGCGGGGTTGATGCCCAGGGTATCCACCGTGTCGGCGACACCGGTAAAGGCCTGGCCCATCCCCAAGACCCGCGCGCTGGCGTTCAGGTTCAACCATGGGGCGGCAACCCCCCCGATGGCGTAGTTGACGGCCGTCTGGGCCGGGAGCACCCCGGCCCAAAGGGTTAAGACCGCCGTAAGGACCGCGCCTTGAAAGCCCACCCCAGTTATCTTTCTCATTGCAGCACCACCTTATGCCACTCCACCGCGCTGGTCCCGTCGCCGTAGGTCAGGGTCAGCTTGATGAAATAAAGGCCCCGGGCCATGCCGCCCGTGTTCCAGCATTCGTCCCCGGAACCGAACGTGAGGTAAGCCGACCTTTGGCCGACTACGTTGTAAACCTGCCAGACGCCCGAAACCGTAGGCTGAACGGCATAGAGGCAAAGGCTGGTTCCCGCGGGGGCGGGGACGGGGCCGATCACGTTGCGTCCCAGGGTTCCGGAGGAATTTTCCTCCAAGAAAACGCCCCAGGTCGAGAAGTGGGAACTCACGACCGTCAGGGTGTCGTTGGCGCTGTTGAGCACCGTGGGCAGGGCCACCCATTTCATCTGGGTGGTGTCGTAATATTCCACCACCAGGTTGTTGAGGTTGTAGCCCTTGGGAATGAGATTGGGATCGAACGTGAAGACCAGGGTCACCGTGCCGCTGAGGGAGGAAACCGGCCCGCTCACATTGAAGGCGGTAAAGGTATAGGCGTTGCCCAAGGCGATCTGGTAGCTGTTGGGCGGGGGGGCGGAGGTTTCGGAGATTTCTTCCACGGTAATCGTGACTCCGCTGGTAAGCACGCCCGCGGGGACCACCACCCCCGTGCCGTTGGTCAGGGTCACGGTGGTCGGGCCCGAGGCGCCCACCACCTGCTGGGCCGTGGCCAGGGGCGTCGGGGTGGAAGTGGGGGTGAAGGAGGAGGTGGCGGTGGGGGTCGCCGTGGCGGTCGCTGTGACCGTGGCGGTGTAAGTGGCGGTGATGCTGTTGGTGGGGGTCAGCGAGGCGGTGGAGGCGAGGGTGGCCGTTGAGGTCGCCGTCGAGGTGGGCGTCGAGGTGTCTGTACCGGTCGAGGTGGACGTGGCGGTCGGAGTGTAGGTCGATGTAAAAGTGGGGGTGGAGGTGAACGTGGCAGTCCCGGTGGAAGTGGGTGAGTTCACCCCGGGGGTCAAGGTGGAGGTGCCGGTTGATGTCGGCGTACCGGTCACCGTTGGGGTCAGGCTAGGCGTGGAAGTGCCGGTGGCGGACGAAGTGACCGTTGCGGTCAATGTGACCGTGGGGGTGGAGGTATAGGCGGTGCCCGTTAGGACGGAAATATCATCCACGAACATATAGGCCGGGTCGCCCGGGGCGCTTCCATTGTTCCAACCGTCCGAAGAGACATTGAAGTCAACCCGGACCGTCTGGCCGCCGAATGCGCTGAGGTCATAGGTGGCCTGGGTCCAGATTTGGCTGTTGCTGAGCGTGCTCAAAACGGTGGCCAGGGTGGCCGAACCGGAGGAATTCAGGATCAGGCACTGTTGGAGGTCGTTATTCAGGTTGGCGGCCCCCGGGTTATACCAAAAGCTCAAAGTCGAGGGGGCGGAAGAAGGCACCGACACGCTCTGGTAAAAACAGGATTGACCGGCGGGCACCCCGGGCAGGCTGTTGATATTGCTGAAGTAGGTGCCGACCAGGGCGGAATCACTGCCCGTATGGGCCATGAGATTGCTGACGGCCGGCCAGGGGCCGCCGCCGCAGGTGACCCAGGCGGGGCTGAAAGCGCCGGTCTCGAGGGTGCCGTTGACGATCAAACCCGTATTGGCGGGGGGCGCCAGGGTCGGGGTGGGGGAAAGGGTGACCGTGGAGGTAACGGTTGGGGAAAGGGTCGGGGTGGAAGAAAGGGTGGCCGTCGGGCTCAGGGTGGAGGTCAAAGTGGAAGTCGTCGTCGAGGTCACGGTGGGGGTAGCCGTATAGGCCGCGCCCGGGATCAAGGCCACGTCATCCAGGTACATATAGGTCGTGTCCCCGACACCGTCCTCCCAAACGTTGAAATAGACCCGGACGGTCTGGCCCCCGAAGGAGGACAGGTCGTAGGTGGCCTGAGTCCAGGCCTCCGCGTCGCTCAATCCGGTCATGACCGTGGCCAGGGTGTTGCTGTTCGCGGGGTCCTGGATCAGGCATTCCTGGATATCCGCGTCGCCCGTGGGATCGGAAGCCCCGGGGTAATACCAAAAGCTCAAGGTGGAGGGCGCGTTGGCTGGGACCGCCACATCCTGGTAAAGGCAGGAATTTCCCAAAGGTTCCGGCGGCAGGTTTCCGCCGAGGGCTTGAGCGGGCGTAAAAGAAGTTCCCAAAACCGCGGAGTAGCTCCCGGTATGGGCGTTGAAGCCGGTGATGGAAGGCCATGGTTGACCGCCGCAGGTCACCCAGGAGGAGGCGTCCCCGGTTTCAAAGTTGCCGTTCAACATCAGGCCCGAGGGAAGGGGGGGCAAGGTGGGGTCGGCCGTGGGGGTGATGGTGGAAGTCACCGTCGGCGTCAGGGTAATCGTGGGTGTGAGGGTCGCCGTACCCGTTGCGGTGAAGGTTTCCGTGTGGGTCGTGGTGGGCCGGGGGGTCAGGGTCGAAGTGCCGGTGGGGGTTTGGGTATAAACCGTTCCCTCAATCAAGGAAACGTCATCCACGTACATATAAGAGGGGTCCCCGACCCCGTCCTCCCAGATGTCAAAAAGGATCCTCACCGTCTGTCCCGCGTAGGAGGACATGTCGTAGTTGACCTGGGTCCAGGCTTGGGCGTTGCTCAGGGTATCCAGGACCGTGGCCAGTGTGGTGGAACCGGAAGCGTCCAGGATCAGGCAGACCTGCTGGTCGGCGTTTCCATCGACGCTGTTCAAAGACGTCGTGTTCGGGTAATACCAGAAGCTCAAGGTCGAGGGACCGGAAGCCGGCACCGCTACGTTCTGGTAGAAGCAGGAATAACCTGAGGGCTCCGTTGGCGGGTTGGAAGGATCGGAGAAATAGGTTCCCAGCAGGGCCGATTCGGCGCCGGTATGCGGGAAGGAAGACCCGATCACCGGGGCCGGGCTGGACCCGCAAACGGACCAGGAACCGTCATTGCCCGTCTCGAAGCTGCCGTTAGTGACCAGACCCGAGGGAAATGGGGTCAACGTGGAAGTGGGCGAGAAGGTGGGCGTGAGCGTGACGGTGGGAGTCTGCGTCACCGTAGGGGTGGAGCTGGGGGTGGAGCTGTTAGTAGGGGTTAAGGTCGCCGTGGGAGTGGAGGTGACGGTGGGGGAAAAGGGGTTGCTGTTATCCGGGGTGAGGGACACGTCGTCCACGAACATATAGGAGGGGTCCCCGAACCCGTCCTCATAAACGTCGAAGAAAACCTGAACCGTCTGGCCCGCGAAGGGGGTCATGTCGAAGGTGACTTGGGTCCAGGCTTGGGCGTTGCTGAGGGTATTTAATACCGTGGCGAGATTAGTGACGCCGGAAGAATCCATGATCTGGCAAATTTGTAGGTCTTCATTCCCATCATCACCTTCCAACGCGACCGTGTTCGGAAAATACCAAAAGCTCAAGGTCGAGGGGGCGTTGTCCGGTACCGTTACTGTCTGGTACATACAGGAATCCCCCAAGGGTTCGGGTTCGGGGGGATTACTGGGATCGGTGAAATAAGTCCCTAGCAGGGCCGAAAAACTTCCACTATGGGCCGATGTATTGCCGACGGAGGGAAAGGGATTCCCCCCGCAGGTCACCCAGGAGGTTGCGTCCGCCGTCTCAAAACCGCCGTTGAGGATGACGGACTGGGCCAGAGCCGGGCCGAAGGAGAGGAGAACCAAAAAGAGGGGAAATAGGAAGATCGGGGAAAGGGTGAACTTTTTCAAAGGGCTTGACCCGTTTAAAAGTCCCTTGTGGTTTTGCGTGAGAGTCATCTCAATTCCCTTAAAGAGTTGAATGAAGGACGGCGTTCCCGCCGTCCCATTTCCGGGGCCGTTTTCAACGCCGCCGGTTCCGACTTCCCTGCCCCTCCAAAGACTCAACGTCGGTGCAGTACGATCACCTTACCGATTCGGGTGTAGGTGTCCAGGGTTCCAGAAACTTGAATCGTGTAGACATAAAGCCCGCTGGAAACCGATGAACCGGATAGGTTTTGGAGCTGCCAGGTAATCCGATTCTCTCCCTCGTTGCCGTAAACCTTGGTGGAATAGACCTGCTCGCCCGAGAGGTCATAGAGCGAAAGCTGGGCCGAAGCTGGAGCCCCCAAGGTGAAGGTGAAGTTGATCGGGGCGCCGTTTTGGGAAATGTTCGGCAAGGCCACGACCGATCGGGACCGGTTGGCATCCGGACCCAAGCCGTTCCCTCCCAAGCCCACCAGTGAACCCTCGGAGCCGCCCGGTGTATTGGAGGCGGTTGGGGTGGCGCTGACTGTCGGGGTGGCGCTAGGCGTGAAGGTCCTCGTCGCGCGGAGTGCTTTGGTGGGTGTGGGAGTGATCGTGCTAGTTTGCGTATTGGCCGGAGTTGAGGTGATCGTAAGGGTGGACGTGGGCGTAATGGTTGAGGTGGACGTGGGGGTCGGCGTAGCGGTGGCGGTCGAGGTCATCGTATAGGTGGGCGTGGCGGTGCTGGTCGCGGTCGGTGTTTCAGTATTGCGGGGCGTGAAGCTGGGCCGCAGGGTCGGAACCGAGGTCAAGCTAGGCGTCGCGGTCGCCGTCACCGTGGGCGTGAAGGGGCTGGAACCGGCGAACAAGGACACGTCATCCACGGACATATAGGAGGGATCCCCATAGCCGTCCTCCCAAACGTCGAAGTAAATCATGACTTGCTGTCCCGCGAAGGCGGTCATGTTGTAGGTCACCTGCGTCCAGGTTTCAGCGTCGCTGAGGTCGTATAACAAAGTGGCCAGTACCGTCACACCTGTTGAATCCAAGACCTGGCAAACTTGCTCGTCCTCGTTCCCATCCGTGGTCGAGGTGGAAGCCGGGAAATACCAGAAACTCAAGGTGGAGGGCGCGTTCGCCGGAACCGTCACGACCTGGGAGAGGCTGGAATCGCCAAAGGGCTCATTGGGCGGGTTGTTGGGATCGGTGAAGTAGGTTCCCAGGAGGGCCGAGGAACCGCCCGTATGGGCGATGAGATTGCCGATCGACGGGACCGGGTTGTGCCGCCCAGGGTTAGGAGCCGTCGTTGCCGTCCTCGAAATTACCATTAGACGACCAGGCCCGAGGGCAGGGCGCGAGGGTGGGTGTAGGCGAAGGCGAGAGGTGGGGCTTTTGTTGCGGTGACAGTCCGTCATCCAAACGGAGGTGGAGGTGGCGGTGGCCGTTGAAGTATTCGTGGGTGTCTGCGTGATGGTATCCGTTCCGGTGGGGGTTTCCTGAGGGCAGCGGGGTATGGGAGGGCCGCAGGGTGCCGGTGGAGGTGGGAGTGGATGTCACCGTGGAGGTGCTGGTCGACGTCCAGGTGGCGGTCACGGTGGCCGTAGCGGTGGATGTCGCGCTGGGAGTCGAAGTGTTGGTGTTAGTAATGGTGGAGGTCGAGCTGGGCGTGGAACTTGAGGTAGGTGTCGCGGTCAGAGTATAGGTGGAGATAAAGGTCAAGGTGGGCAGGGGCGTGTTGGTAATGGTCCAAGTGGCGGTCGGGGTCTGCATTAACCGTCAAAGTGAGGTGGCGTATCGAGAAGGTGGACGTATCTGTCAAGGTATTCGTAAAAGTGGAAGTGGAGGTCAGCGTTGGGGTCAACGTGTTCGTAATATTGAAGGTATTGGTCACCGTGGGGGTATTGGTAGCGGTATTGGAGGGCGTCGAAGTATTGGTTCGGGTCGAGGTGATCGTTGGGGTTGACGAATAGGTGTTCGTAATCGTTGGCGTCAAGGTAACGGTGTTCGTAAGGGTGAAAGTACTCGTCAGGGTGTTGGTGATGGTCGGGGTCCAGGTGATAGTGTTCGTGAGGGTGGATGTCTTTGTGTAAGTATTGGTGATGGTCGGCGTCAAGGTAATGGTGCTCGTGATAGTCGGCGTGTTCGTAAAGCTATTGGTAATGGTCGGGGTCAAGGTAATGGTATTGGTGGAAGTATTACTGATCGTCGGTGTCAGCGTTATGGTATTCGTGTAGGTTTTTGTGATAGTGGGCGTCAGAGTAATCGTATAGGTAAAGGTGTTGGTGATGGTGGGTGTCAGGGTGAAGGTATTCGAAATGGTCAGCATGTTGATAAAGGTGTTGGTGATTGTTGGTG
>CAWKIF010000129.1:0-11330 GCA_963849485.1 candidate division FCPU426 bacterium
AGGACTACGGAGAACCCTAAACGGGCACGAAACTGGAAACGGTGGATACAGACAAGGGTCTTCCTGTGGGTTACTGCGCCAGTGCTCTACTCTACAGGGGGATCAATAGACTTTTCGGGTTTTGCGTCTTTATGAAACGGGAAGGAAAGGTATAATGGCTTTCATGAACAGGAAAAACGTCTTAACACTCATCAAGAAAATCGAAGCCCTACCGGCTGAGAAAATAAACGAAGTCGAGGATTTCGTCGAGTTCTTGGGCCATAAGGGGACAGACAGACAATTAACCAGGGCAGCGACTAAACTCTCTGAAAAGTCGTTCGCCAAGGTCTGGGATAACCCCGAAGATGCCATCTACGACAAGCTTTGATTTCGGGGGATGTTCTCCTAGTCCCATTTCCATTCTCCAACCAAACCGCTGTGAAGAAGCGCCCCGCTGTTGTCGTCAGCTCTAGTGCCTATAACAGCTCCCGTCCCGATCTGATCATCCTGGCCCTTACAAGCCAACCGGCCACCTCCAACGCGTTCGGGGGGACAAGCCTTTCCAATTGGAAAGCGGCGGGTCTTTTGAAACCCTCTGTCTTCAAACCCATATTAGCCACCATTGAGAAATCTTTGGTTATTCAGAAAATGGGCCGCTTGCATGCCAGCGATCAGAAAACATTACAACAGGTCTTAAAAACGATTATTCAAATATAACCAGGATGCGAATAATGTCTGATATTTCTAAAGAAAAAGCGATTATGGAATACAAGCGTTTGAAAGCCAAAATCGGTCGTAAACCGTCCTCGCGTGAATTCCTTTCACTAACAAATTTTAAAAAACGACAACTCGAAAAGGTTTTCGGGGGTGGGCCTTACAATAAGTTAGTGAAAATGGCAGGTGATGAGCCATCTATGCTGGTGGATAAGGTTGCGAATCCATGGACTAATGAACGCGCTTTAGAAAGTTGTCCCCGCCGGTCGAAAAGTGTGACGGTGGGCGGTCCAAAAGTGTGACACCCCCCGCCTTCCATACGCCTTTAGGGTGTATGGTCGTTGGTTAGCTTTTATCCATCCTTCTTGTCTTTGTGCCTTAGCCTTTTTTTCGATTCTGTTAATCTAAAACTTTGGCCGTTGGCCTCCAAAATATGCACCCGATGGGTCAAACGGTCAATAAGAGCCCCCGTCATCCTCTCGGAACCCATGATTTCCACCCAGTTTTCGAATGGCAGGTTGGTCGTTACCAGCAGGCTGGTCCGCTCGTAGGCCTTGCTGACCACCTCGAATAGCAGTTCGGCCCCGGCTTTGGTGAAAGGTACGTAACCCAGTTCATCCAGGACGATCAGGTGCTGCCTTGCTAACTGCCGGTGGAACTTGGCCAATTGTTTTTCCTCACGGCGTTCCAAAAGTTCGGTTACAAGGCCGGTAACGGAGAAAAAGCGCACCGCCCGGCCTTGGGAGCATGCCTGGAAGGCCAAGGCCGTGGCCAAGTGGGTTTTGCCCGTTCCTGAATTACCGATCAGCAGGACATTTTCCTTTTTGTCGATGTACTCGCCCCGCATGAGTTCCCGAGTCAATTCCTGGTTGATCGAAGGCTGAGCCTTGAAGTCGAACGTGTCCAAGGTTTTGAGCACGGGAAAACCAGCATCCCGGATGCGCCTCTCCTTGGCCCGGCGCTCTCGGTCCAGAAGTTCCAGCTCGGCCAGTTTGAGCAGATACTGTGGGTAGTCACTGCGCTCGGTGCGGCAGAGCTGGGCCACCTTGTCGTACTCGCGGTTCATCGTAGGTAGTTTGAGTTTCTTGAGATGATGTTCCAGCAGGAGGGTGTTCTTGGAAGTGCTCATGCTTCACCTCCAACCGCCATCAGTTCGCGGTAGGCCGAGAGATCCGTTCGGGCCACCTGAACTCGCCGCAAGTGTTCACGACCGGCCAAGCTGAAGGTCGTCAGTCTGAAATCTTCCCTGGAGTAGAGCAGTTGGGCGACAGCATCGCGGGTATAGATTTCCATTCCCACCGCCTTCTTCACCGCCCGGTGGACCCTGCCCATGGAATGTTTTTCCAAAAGCCGTAGCGTCTTGATGAATTCCCGTGTTCCCTCGCCGTGAAAATTTTCCTTGCCTTCCATGCGGCGGCGCAGAAGAGCGAAACTCTCCGGCAGATTCCAATCTTCCAGGGGCCGGGCATGATCGAGTGCCCCAGGTTTCCCCTCTAAAATCGCCAAATAATGAACCGGATTGAAGGCCACGCCTTCCTTGCACCACAGACGATCATGGGTCGCAATCCGCTTTTCCCGGTAATAGACATCCACCCGGTCGATGTATCCCTTCACTACCACCGGATGGTGAGCCCATTCCGTCGGCACGGAATAGTCGTTGGTATCGAAGCGCACCAGGGACAAGGACGTGGCCGTGGTGGACTGTTTCAGGCAGGCGTCAAAAGAAGTGGCCGGTAAAGGCCGGAAACGGGCTTTGTCCTCTTCAAGAAGCTTGGCTTTGGCCGCTCCTTTTCCACGTAATTTGCGTTCCAAATCCTCATCGCAGTTCACCACCAACTTTTTGTTCAGTTCCTCCAAACTTCCCACTTGTGGAACCGGCACCATGAAATTCATCCGGACATACTTCACTCCACCTTCCACCACGCCCTTTTCGTTTCCCCGGCGTACGGTGCAGAAGTGGTAGTCGAAAAGATAATGGCTCACCAACTGCTGGAAACTCCTGGTCAATTCCCGCTGGTGTACCCCGATCAACTTTTTCACGAGGGTTTTGGCGTTGTCGTAGCTGATCCGCCAGGGCACGCCACCGAAATATTCAAAGGCTCGGATGTGACCTTCCCAGACGAACTCTGTGCTCTCCCGTTCGAATATTTGCACGAAGAAAGCGTCCGAATAGGGTAAGGCCATTACAAAGTAGGGGCGTTTGACCAACACGCCGTTGAGCTTGACCAGGGCGTGCCCAAAGTCCACCTGTGCCTCACCAGGCCGGTGCGTCAACGGCACGAACACCTCGCTATTCCTTCGTTTGATTCCCCGGACGGCCTTTTTGACCTGGCTATACCCGCCGGTGTAGCCATCCTCCTTGCGTAGACGCTCGAAAATACGTTTGGCGGTATGGCGCTGTTTCTTGTGGGTGTGTTTATCGTCTTCTAGGATTTGCTTGATACGGCCCAGGAAGGGCCCAATCTTGGGCTGGGGCCTCTCTTGGCTCATTTGGTAGCCTGGCGGCTCACTATGGGCGAGTATTTTCTTGAGGGTTTCCCAGTGGATGCCTTCTTCTTCCATCACCTGGCGCTTGGAGACCCCATCTACCAGGATTTTCTTGCGGATTTCCGTCCATTGGTCCATGTTTTTGAACACTCCTTTTCCTTCCGGTGGCGTGGTTTCATCGTTGAAACCACACATCTTCCCGGATATTCGGGGAGTGTCACACTTTTCGACCGCCTTTTTGGCCCCTCAGACCGTCACAGTATTGGACCGGCGTTTACAGGCCAGGTGAATAACCCAGGGCAGATCATCATGGATAACACGAAGGGGGTCTTTTACGTGGCGGACAGCGGGAATGCCCGTGTCGAGGAGTTTAGTGATACCGGTTCGGCGGTGACGACCTATGGGTCAACCGTGCTGACGAGCGTGACGGGAATAGCGCTGGACGGGAATGGAAATCTGTACGTTTCGGACACGAGTGCTAACCATATATTGGAGTTCAACCTATCTTCAGGCACTGCGGAAGTGACCTTTGGCGGTAGCGGAAACTTATTCGGTCAATTGAGCCAACCGGAAGGGATCGCCTTTGGGCCGGACGGGCCGGTGACGAACCTGTACGTGGCGGAGGCGGGGAACAACCGGTTCAGCGAGTTCACGACGGCTGGGGCGTTCGTGAGGGCGATTTATCCCAACCCGTCGGGGACGACGTTGATGGCCCCCTGGCAGATCCGGTTCGACAAGACGGGGTTGATATGGGAGGGGGATGAGGGCACGAGCCAGATCCAGGTGTTTGATACCCAGGGGAATTTGTTGACGCATTACGTGCCGGGGATCGGTACCTCGAGTAACGGTGGTTTCGACTTTGACCTGGCGGGAGGGATCTACGTAGCGGATGACAACGGCCGGGTGGTGAGGATGGTGCCATGCGGTGAAGTGCCAGCGCAAACGCCGACCCCCTTGGCCTGTCCATTGACCCATTCCGCTTCCGACCCCTTGCCCTTGGGGGTAGCCGTGGACGGATCGGGTAACCTTTACGCGGCGAACGAAAACGGGGCCGTGAGCGTTTATCACCCGGACGGTTCACCCATGACTCAGATTGGGGCAGGACAGTTGACTTGTCCGCAAGCCGTGGCGGTGGACGGTAACGGCGCTATCTACGTGACGGATGACTGTAATGGCTTGGTTTACGTCTACAACCTGAATGGAACATTGTTAAGGTCTTGGGGTTCCGGTGGTACTGGGAACAACACGCCTTTCATCGATCCGGCAGGTATAGCGGTCAATTCAGCGACCAGCCAGGTTTACGTGGTGGATAACGGTATTCCGGGAGTAATGGTTTACAACACGATGGGCGTTTCCCAGGGTCTTTGGGTCGGTGGTGGCCAGGGTTCTGTTACATTCAACGATCCTTGGGGCATCTCATTGGATTCTACCGGGAATGTCTATGTAGCGGACGGTGGGACCAACCAGATCCAGGTTTTCAATTCCCAAGGTGCCTGGCAGAGGGGATGGACCACGGCTGTTTTGGGTGGGGCCGAGTTCGTGGCCGTGGACAACGTCAACCGGCTTTACTACGTGTCGGATGGTGGTACCCAAGTCGGAATTTATGACGTCTCTGGGAATCTTTTGGGTATCAACGGCGGGCCAGGAACCGGCTTTTGTGATACGGAAGGCTTGGTGGTTAGTTCGAGTAATTTGTACGTGGCGGATAGCTGTAATAACGTGATCGACCAGTTTGGCATGTGCGCGCTGAATGGCACTCCCATCTCTACGCCTTTTAACACGCCCACGCCATCCTGGACCGCTACGACCACGAGCACCCCCACTTTCGACCTGACTTTCACGTGGACACCTACCCCCACGGCAAGCAATACCTTCACCCCGACTTTGACGGCGACAGCGACCTACTCTGCGACAATTACACCCACTTTCACGGCAACCTTGTCACCCACTTTCACGCCAATCTGGACTTCCACGCCGACAAACACACCTTTACAGGTATCCTGCCAGTTGGGCACACCTATCCCCAACGCCTATCCAATAGGGATCGCCTTGGATGGTAGCGGGAACCTTTATGTGGCGAATGGTGCGGGTGTCGTAAGCGTTTATTACCCGAACGGTTCTCCCATGACCCAGGTCGGCCAGGGCCGGTTGCAGTGCCCAGGGGCCGTCGCTTTGAATGGAAGCGGGTTGATCTACGTGACGGACGATTGCACGGGCTTGGTGTCGGTTTATAACCTTCAAGGCGTGTTGTTGAGGTCATGGGGATCGGATGGGGTTGGTGGTAGTACGCCCTTCGTCGATCCCACAGGGTTAGCACTCAACGCGGCGACAAGCCAAGTTTACGTGGTGGATGCGGGAATCCCAGCCGTTTTGGAATACAACTCGATGGGAGTTTCCCAAACCCAATGGGGTTCCGAGGGCACGGGCGGGGGCGGTGGGACTTTCCAGGATCCCTGGGGTATCACGGTTGATTCCACCGGGAATGTCTATGTGGCGGATGGGGGAGATAACCTTGTCCAGGTTTTCAACGGCCAGGGAGGCTTTATCCGGCAATGGGATACGTCCGTATTGTATGGGGCCGAATTCGTGGCCGTGGACAGCGTCAACCAGCTTTATTACGTTTCTAATTCGGGCGCTCAAGTTGGCGTTTATGACGCCAATGGAAACCTTTTGGGCGTCAACGTTGGGCCTGGTGTAGGCTTTTGCGACACGGAAGGGCTGGCATTGGGTCCATCGGGTTTATATGTAGCGGATTCATGCAATGGAGTCGTTGATCCATTCAGCGCTTGTACTTTGAACGGAGTTCCCGTCGGCGTGGCGACTTCTACGCCTACTTTTAGTCCTACTTTGCCTCCAACGGCGACTTCGACAGTGACTCCAACCGCAACCTTGCCTCCTCTTACCTGCCCTTTGAATAACTCAATAACAATTACTAATCCCCAGGGAATTGCCTTGGATGGGGTAGGGAATCTTTACGCGGCGGATGACGGTCAGGGCACGGTGGATGTGTTTTATCCCAACGGAACGCCCATGACCCAGGTGGGCGGTGGGCACTTGTCTTGGCCTGTGGGAGTGGCAGTAGATGCCAATGGCCTGATTTATTCGACGGATTTGTTCACCGATAAAGTCCAAGTTTTTAACCTTCAGGGTCTACCGGTAACTTCTTGGGGTGGTTCCGGGAATGGAAATGGAACCTTTGATTTTCCAGCAGGAATCGGTGTTAACTCAACAACAAATCGGGTGTATGTGGTGGATAACGGTAATAACTTGGTTCAGGTTTTCAATCTACAGGGAACATTCATTAATCAATGGGATGGTTCAGGGCAGGGAAGAGCGCCTTTCTCAACACCGTTAGGGTTGACAGTTGATCGTCAAGGCTTGGTTTATGTCGCTGACTCGGGCAACCAGTTGGTAAGGGTTTTCACGGGACAGGGCGGGTTTATCCGGCAGTGGAGTATGGCTCAATTGGGATGGGCTGAATTCTTGGCGGTTGACGACACAAACCAGTTGTTTTACGTCTCAAATGAATCGGGTCTTGTGGGAGTTTACGATGTCAACGGCAATTTATTGGGTGTATCGAGTGGGCCGGGGGTTGGTTTTTGCGACACGGAAGGTATTGCGGCCAATAACGGAAGTTGGTTTGCGGCCGATTTTTGCAACAACTCGATATTTCAATTTAACGCATGCACCTTGAACGGGAATCCCATTGCATCCCCGAATGCGACTGTTACTTCAACACTTACCTTCACGGTTACACCCACCCAGGCGTTGACCTCAACAATTACTCCAACGGAAACACTTACTCATACTCCGACCTTTTCGATGACGGTTACGCCGACTTTCACGGCCAGTCAGACATCCTCGGATACTTCCACTTCCACGCCGACCTTAACCGCTACACTTTCTTCTACACCGACCGATACACCAACATTCACGTCATCTAACACTTCTACTTTTACACCTTCCGCCACGGCCACGAATACGGTAACACCAACTTCCACGTTCACGGATACTTTTACGGCATCGCCGGTTTTCAGCTCTACTGAAACCTTGACCTTTACTCAGACCGCAACACAAACCGAAACACCGACCAATACACCCACTGCCACGTCATCCTGTACCCCGACAACTTCACCAACAACCACTCCAACCGACTCATCGACATTTACCCCGACTCAAACGCCTTCTGATACACCTTCCGCGACCGCAACCTTTACTCAAACGGCTACCCCGAGCGATACATCCACTGATACGCCAACATTCACATCCACCAACACGCCTTCGGCTTCACCTACCTACAGCTCGACCGATACACCAACATTCACTCAAACTGACACCCCAACCTTCACTCGGACATGGACGCCGACCGACTCCCCGACTTATTCGCAAACCGCGACTTCAACCGATACCGGGACACAGACGCCAACGTATACACCGACCGTAACACTGACTTTAACCCAGACTTCCTCCCCGACCTTTACCCAAACGGAAACCTCTACGTTCACTCAAACCGTAACCTCAACCAATACGTTGGCGGAAACGCCGACTGTTACGCAGACATTCACGGACACATTCACTTGGTCGGCTACGCCGACGGTTACACCCACCGCCACCCTTTCCTTCACCCAAACGGCCACGCAAACATTAACGGAAACCCAGACGACTACATTCACGCAGACCTTTACACCCACATCCACCCAGACATGGACTCCCACCAACACAGGGACAGCTACGAATACGACGACAGCCACATGGACGTCCAGCAACACCTTCACGGTCACTTTCACGCCAACACTTACACCTGCCGACACTTCAACGGGAACCTTCACCATGACATCAACACCCACTCATTCAACAACGTTTACAAAGACCGCTACTGCGACGGCTTCCACGACCTCAACGCAAACCTATACTCCAACCCGTACCCCCACATATACTTCCACGTCAACTTCCACCAACACTCGGACGAGCACTCCCACGACCACTTCAACGGTTACCACGACTGCAACACGCACCTCGACCATGGCATTAACCCCGACCAAGACTGGAACCCCCACGAAGACTTTTACTACCACGGCCACTTCCACGAAAACGGCGACCCCGACCTTTACTTATACCTGGACTATTACCCCAACACCGACCCCCACGGTTCAATGTGGGGTCGATACCTCATCCCTGGCCCTTTTGGAGGAATACACCAGTTCGTGCACGTCCAGCTCGGTTTATCATCTCTTCGCCGTGGTCAACCACGGAGCGGCGGTGACCCTCTCCGATATTACCTTCAAGTTCTGGCCTTACGAGACTTCGGGAGTCAGCTTGGTGGGTTCCATCACCACGGGAGGTTGTATCTGGAATCCGACCTGTTCCCACAACGCGACGGGAGTGACATTGACCCGGCTTTACTTCACTCCGGCCTGCGGTCCCACGACCACCCAGATGGCTAACTGGGAAATGACGGTTTCCACCACCGACAACACGGTTCTCAGTTCCGGGGCGAGTTGGGTTGGTATCCAGACACTCGTGAACCGTTCTGATTCCCAACCCTTCGTACCGGGGACTAATTATTGGTACAGCCCCTGCGTGAATGCCTCGGCTTATACGACAAACTCCCATTTCTGTCTTTATCTGCGAGGAAACCTGGTAAGTGCGGCTGGTGGAGTGCCACCTTCCTGCCGACCCTTGCCCACATGTACTCCCATTGGCGGCGGCAAGGCCGTCCGTGGTTCATTGGAAGAACAAACTACACCCACACAGACTGCAACCTTAACTCCCATGCCCACGGCCATACCTGAGTTGGTTCAATCCATCGTGGTCGCCCCGAACCTATCGACCAATCAACAACCTATCCAATTCCGGCTAGGTCTTGGCCGGAGCGCCCATGTCAGCCTGAACCTCTACAACATCGCGGGGGAAAGGGCCTACAGCACCCAGGTTCAAACAAGCTCTGGGAACAACATCCTGGAATGGGATCTCCAAAACAACACCGGAAGCCAGGTGGCAAGCGGGCTTTATATCTACGTTCTCGAAATTGACGACGGCTACTTCCGCCAAACAAGGACCGGGAAGGTCGTTGTCATTAAATAGTGGTAACGTCCTTTCATCGGAAATTTATAAACGAGTTTAAGAGCCAACGACAACCGTCGAAGTGTCCTGACAAGACCAGTGCCCTGCGATGACGTTCCAAAACTAACTTTTTTCCTATCAAATGTTTTTTCGGGATATTCCAGATCGTAGTTGACCAGCGCCAGGTCGAATTCCTCAAGGTCGTAAGGGCCCCCAACCACTTCTCTAACCTTTTATGCTCTGGATGCTTTGGGGTGCGCATTGCTTCCGCCAAATTCTCATGTCCAACTCTTTTGAAATTCATTTAACGGCCTGTTAAAATGCAGACAGCAAGGGACATTAGGAGGCAGTATGAGTAAGCCTAATGTTCACGGACTTCCCCAACATCTTCGGAAAGATAGAGGGGGATATTTCCTGGATTTTTTCGTCAAGGAGGAAGGGGTTAATAAACGTAAAAGAGTGCGTTTGGGACAGATCCCTTTGCCTCAGGCAAAGAAGGTCTTGGCCCAACACATGCAAGAGATCGTTGAAAACAGTTATTTGGCGCAAGAAAGGCCGAAGATCACTTTCAACGAAGCCGCCGATTCCTTTATGGCTTATTCGGTGTCCAGGAAGAGAAGTTTTCATCGGGACAAGTATTACGTGGCGAACCTTAAGGCTTTTTTTGGTGACAAGCTTTTGGAAAGCCTGAACCTTGACCTGGCTGAAAAGTATTTAACTTGGAGAAGGAAAACCGGAAAACCAAAAGGGGAGGAAATGAAGGCGGCCACGCTCAACCGGGATATTGCCTGCTTAAAGACGATCATTAATAGGGCGAAGTTAAACAGGCAGATCGACAGGAATCCAATCGAGGGGATCAGGTTGTTTAAGGAAATCCCCAGGGATAGGACCCTTACACCGGCGGAGATCAAACGGCTTTTGGAATGCTGTCCTCCCCACCTTAAATCAATGGTCGAGTTGGCTTACTACACGGCCATGAGGAAAGGCGAAATACTAGGGCTTAGATGGGATCAGGTGGATTTCCAAAAGGAGGTTATTTTTCTTGAGGCGGAGGATACAAAGACTCAGGAAAAGCGGGAAATACCGATTGATGAGAAGTTAAAGGAAATCATCAAAAGGGTTCCCAAGACAATAGGTAGTCCGTTAGTTTTCACTTATAAAGGAAAAAGGCTAACGGCTTGCAAGACCGGGTTCAAAAACGCTTGTCAGAAAGCCGGATTGGAAAACTTCCATTTTCACGACCTTCGACATTGCGCGATAACGAATATGCGCAAAGCCGGGGTGCCGGATTCGGTCATAATGAGCGTCAGCGGACATAAGACCAACGCGGTTTTCAGGCGATATGACAAGGTGGACAGGGAAGACCGAAAATTGGCGTTGGAGCGGGTTCGGGTCTTCAATGACACCAAATTCGGGACCTGAATGACACGGGAATGACAAACGCCCTTTTCGGGGCGGGAAAGGAGAAGGAAAAAAGTTCGTTTTTCGCTTTAGCTGTAAGGGTTTTAGAAGCTTTAAGAAAACAAAATCAAGCAACCCATTGCGACTCTCAAAATCTATCGACCTCACGGTCATGTCGGTTCAAGTCCGACCTCGGGCACCAATTTTTCATTTTAAACAATCGATCGGATTGAAATTTGAAAAGTATCAAGGCGAAGTCTTGGTGAACTGTTTCTGAAATCGCGATGTATGATCGTGTTTTATTAAAAAGACCGTAAAATGATCGTTCCTTCTAGACTTCCCGAAGCCCTTGTGATGGAAAATAATCACTTTTTTTACAGGGTTGGCCTTTTTAGGGTGGGATGGTCAGGCCCCGTGCGGGCCAACTTACCCGGGGAAAGCCGTTCACGAATGTCTCTCCGGATACGGTGAATTTTTAATTATTAAGCTAAAAATCTTTTGGCCCGCTTTTGTCGCGAATCAGTCCTCCGGTTTGGTCCAGCATGGCGCTTACCGAGGCTTTTTGGTCATTGGTTAATACTTTTTTCCCATTCTGGTCATAATAGGTTTTTACCTGGCTTTTGATCGTCTGCAAAGAAGCCAGTAGGTCACTGGTTTGGCCCATGGTCAATTTGCCGTCTTTCGAG
>CAWKIF010000130.1:0-13645 GCA_963849485.1 candidate division FCPU426 bacterium
TCAGGGTCAGACTCGATTGTAAAATCAATCGAACACCGGAATAGCCACCTTTAACCCGCCTTACCTGGAAGTGGGGAATTGGACTTTCGTAGTACCGGCCCAAACGCCCTATCCCTATGCCCCCAGCACGATCACAATGCCGGTCTCAATTGCCAATGAACAGGCCAACTTCAACTCAGCAGGCCCCACCATCCAAATGACCCCGCCGGTCCCCAACGCATACAGCAGTTCCAACGGCGGGGTTTTCGTGTATGGGCTTTCCTATTCCCAAACCGGTAACCTCTTGGTGCCCGTAAAACTTCAAATATCCTCACTTCCGGCTAATTGGTCGGGAGCCCCAGGCCCGATGACAGTAGGGTTTACCAACAACGACGCGGCCAACGTCACCATCACCGGGGTAAGTTGCGTGGACCAGTCCCCGAGCTTTTCGGTTACGGGGTTCGATTTTGAACCCACTCCCTTTCCGCGAGGGGACAGCGCCCCACAAACCATCACGAGAAATTTTTCCTCCAACGTCACGGTTACTTGGAAGACGACCTTTATCAATCACATCAGTTATTGCAACCTCGTTTATGACATTCAAGGGACATTGACCGTCTCCGAATCCAACGCCTGCCGGACGGTATATGCTTCCGCCAAATCCCCGAATTGCGGTTGTGAACCAGGAACTTTTGAGCAATTCCACAGCCCCAACGGGAACACAACCGACTCCAACTGCGGGGGAGGGTCCATCGGATTTGGCGGTGGTTCCTACGGTTGTGAAATTTGGGCGGACGGGGCTCCGGCAAACCTTTCCGTCAACTTCACCGACACCAACGGGGTCAACCATTCGGGTTCTATTCAACTCCCCCTTAACAACAACACAACCACAGTTTTATCAGCGGGTTATTAAAAGGGTCCTATGAGCACTAAAACGAAAATATTCCACTACTTGGTTTTTCTTTCCATTCCGGTTCTGATTGCCTGCATTTCGCTGGGTTGCAACGGAAAGAGCAGTCCTTCCACCCTTACGACCTTCCATTCAGCCCCACGCCAACCCAAATCGCCCATGTCTATGGGCCGGTCATGGTTTCAGTATTGATAAGAACTTGGCCGTCCAAGGGGTTACGGTTTTAGCCATTCCCCCTTCGGGGTCGGCCACCTATTCAGGCCCAACGACAACGACGGGAATAGTCACTTTCACCCCCCCTTACCTTGAAGTGGGGAATTGGACATTCATAGTTCCGCAACAGAACGGATTTCCTTTTGCCCCCTCGACGATCACCATGCCCGTTTCAGTCGCCAATGAACAAGCCAATTTTAATTCGGCGGGAGCCACCATCCAATTGACACCTCCCGTTCCCGCAGCCTATAGCTCAACCAACGGCGGGGTTTTCGTCTATGGGCTTACCTACAACCAACCTGGAAACCTATTGGTGCCTGTGAAATTGGCCCTTTCTTCCATGCCCAACAATTGGAGCGGGACATAAGTCCCGCCACATTGGGTTATTCGGGAAGCGTGACATGGGCGGTCACCATCACCGGGGCTTCCTGCGTGGACTCCTCCCCAAGCTTCTCCGTTACAGGGGTTGATATGGAACCCACCCCCTATCCCAGGGCCAACAGCATTCCCCAAACTATCGCAAAGAATTTCACCTCCACCGTCACAGTTTCTTGGAACACAACCGGCCTTAACTCCGATTTTTGCAATAACGGAACCGTCATTGGGATTGTTTACGGGACCCTCACCGTTTCTGCCTCCAACGCCTGCCCTTCTGATGCCGTTGTTTCCGTATCCATGAACGCGGGAACTGCTGCTATAGCCGTTTCGCAACCCCAAACGGGAGCCCCAGCGCGGCCAATTGCGGGGGTGGGTGGCGTCAATTTTGGGCCTGGTTCCTATTCCTGTGAGATTGATAGCGGGGCCACTTGGGGACAGTTGAACTGTTCCTTCTTAGGGCATTCAAACACCGTCAACGTGCCGACTTCCGGGTCTGTTCAAATCCTAAGCGCGACTTATTGAGGAGCAAATGATATAAACTACCTTTATTTTTGACGCTGGTTTTTATCTTAGTGGGTTGCGAAAAGGGACCCGCCGGGCCGACTGGACCCCAAGGACAACCTGGGACAGGGATACCGGCTTATTCGGTGGAGTTTGAGAACGCCATTTATCCCGACAACGGGTATGGCGGTTGTGATCCCCATTGGCTGGACGGTGGGAACCCCAGCAATGCGCCAGGGACAGGGCAAATTGAGGTTGCCACCGGAACCGCAAGCTCCAATGTGGCTTTGGGCTTGGTCAGGTTCAACCTTTCCTACGCCGTGCCGGTTAACGCCACCATCACCTCCGCAAGTCTTCAATTGACGACCCAAACCACCACAAACCTTTCCTCAGGAACCTATGTTTTGGGGGTACATCAAGTAATACCGCCCCCAGCAGGGCAGGTGCCCTGGAACGATGCCAGCACTTGGGACGTGGTGGTGGCCCCCTTTGGGTGGAACGGTGGAGCAAGTTCCCCGATCACGGCGGGGGTGGATTTCAACTCGAACCTCATGGACGCGGTGACCGTAACCTCTACCCAGGTCAATTCCAACCAAGTCCTCTTGGCCTGGAACATTACCCCATCAGTTGCCCAAGTTTGGGTAATCCCTCCAACAATAATTACGGGATTCTTATTTCGCCGGAGCCAGAGACGAGCGGGACGCTTTCGGGATTTATTTCCTTTTGGGACAACACCGGAAACAGCCAGCAGAAGCCCAAGATGCTGGTCACCTACACCATTCCTTAAGGAGGAACTATGTACCGATTTTCAAAGAAAATATTGTTATTGGTGATGCTGGTTTCACTCCAGGCGGGTATGGGCTACGCCAAGCCCAAACCAACAACCACACCAACACCCATGCCCAGCCCCACTTCGACCCCCAAGCCCTCTGGGTTCCGCCACCCCATGTGGACAACGACTCCAAGGCCCTCAACGCGACCGTCGCGGCCCATTACGGGAGTGACGCATCCGGGAACAACGGTTATTCCTTATTCGACCTTTCCGCCGTGCGAAAACTCGACGAGAACGACGTTTCAGCCCAAGGGACGGTCAGGGTAACCAAATCCTTTTCCAGTACCGATGAATCGGACAGCCTGGAATTGAGGGAAGCCAACTTTTCCCTATCCGAGCCCTGGATCGAGGTAAGGGCTGGGCGGATGGATTTGTCCGACATCGCCAGCACGACCCACTTTTTCGGACGTTACCCCTTAATGGGTTTGAGGCGGTTGGATGGGATCAAGGTCTATATTCCCTTCAAGTTCTTTTTCGGGGTGGAGGATTACAAGAGCGTTTCCAGCCCGCCGACATCGTTGAGTTTCTTTTATTTTCCGACCCTGCTTTCTGCCCAGAACGCGGTTGCTGACGGCTCCCAGGGATATTTCATGGGACAGGCCCGGATGAAACTCAATTTCGGGGATCTTCGCACCGTTCTTCTTTTAAACCTGGGAGCCAGCGCATCGGATGATTTCCAGTATTCCTCGGTGAGCGGGAACCCGGCCTATTCCATTTGCGG
The DNA here is from genome assembly GCA_963849485.1 of candidate division FCPU426 bacterium. Classification (GTDB taxonomy): domain Bacteria; phylum Oederibacteriota; class Muellerivitia; order Muellerivitales; family Muellerivitaceae; genus CAVTWJ01. The sequence goes on from CAWKIF010000130.1 coordinate 3,535, forward strand.
GGAAGCGAATTTCTCCAGGGACTACACCCTTTACTTCGAGTATGGGGTGCAGGATTCCGCCCATTCGGGCGATACGAACGCCTTCACCTTTGGGGGCAAAGCCGAACACCTTTTCACATTCGATTTCCTCTCCCTGGACCGGATCATCCTGGAAATGCAGGTTCCAATTGCCAGTAATCCCAATAATCCCTTTACGGGAGGAAACGGCATCAACCCATCGTCCGCTGGGCTCCCACAGATGGCCTTGTACGGAAAGGCCCGGATACGAATCCGCTCCATTTTCATCGACTTCAACATCACCGATTCCATGGGGGATTTCACCTTTGCCCGGTTGAACAATTCCAACATCAACACCCCATTGCCCATGCCGGTGGGTGGGGGAAATGAGACGGACGGACTTGAAATCCCGCTTCTTTCGCCCGGTTACAACACCTACGCCTTCAGCGTGGATGCGGGGGTCCAGTTTTGAGGAACCTCGTAGCGGGGGACTTCGTTCCCTTACTATTTTTAACCCTAAATCCAGTCTTTGCGGCAGAGAACCCTTTTATGGGCGTCCGCGAAAGGGACCAATGGGCCATTGAACAGGTTATGGAGCATAAGGCACCTGATGATTCCTGGTCTGGAAATCCAAGTGGAGGGAATACCGGCACCCATCGGCAGCAAAGAGCCGTACCGGGGATACTTCCTACCGCTACTCTTTTTCAAACCCAAACCTACAGTTTCCAGACTGAAACCGACCAAGCCAAGATCAGCACCTTGATTACGGACTTCGGCTCCAATTTCATCATCGACATTTCGTGTGACCAATCCATCCAAGGCTGGATTTTGAAAAGACAATCCACGCGAGAGGTTTTCCTGAAGGGGGGGACGCCCACGGACAACCCCTACAAATGCCGGATCAGGGTGGACCGGCCCTATATCAAGGACTTTGGATTGACCGTATATGTGACCCAGGACAGCGATCCGGCATTTGTGCAGCTTTTCTAATAAAAGGTGAGCTATGGAAAGAAACGTACTAAAACAAAACGCGGATCATTTGGGAGTCCTTCATCCTTCCTTCTTCCAATACCTTTCCGTTTTCACCATTCCCTTGGCTTTGTTTCTTTTGGTTCCTTTGGGGGTGAAGGTTTTCTACGTCCTACCGGCGTTTTGGATTTTCGAAATGCTTCTGCTTCTTGGCATTTGGATGTTCCTTGCCACCACCACCTACGTCATCAAATCGGATCGGATTGAAATTCGGACCGGAATCCTGGTCAAGCGTTCCACGGCCATACCTTTTGAAAAGATCATCAATATCGCCACCAAACAAAATCTTTTCCAAAAACTTTTTAAAATTGGTGACCTTTTTATTGAAATTCCGGGTGTGGAACCTTCTGAAATCGCCCTAACCGGTGTCGAAGGTCCCGATGAAACGGCGGAATTGCTTTTCGCCTTGAAGAAAAAGGGGGCGGCATGTACCGATTATCAATGAATAAAAATTATAAGGATATTGGCACTATACCGGCCTCTTTGAAAGATTTATGGAAGGTCGGCATGACCCGGAATTCAATGAAAGGAATAAAAAAGATTTTTGCCGTTTTTCTCCTTTTCTTCACGGTTCAGCCCCCGGTTTTTGCCGGACTTGTTCCCGACGACCCCAAAACGGAGGAGGCCTTGAAGGCGAACGTGGTGGATTTTAGGGACTGGCTGATGAAACAACTTTCACAGTTTCCCAAAGTCCAACATCGCCCACTTGACCTTGGCCTCCAGGAATTACGGTTTTAATCCGAGGAAAAAACGGGATTTCACCGCCAACCAATACAACCAAGCCGCGAAATCCAACTGGGTGAAGTGCCAGGTCATGCAGGGCCTTTCAGTTTTGAGCCAACAACTTGCCAATACGGCGGGGACGGCTTTCGCTTCCCAGAGTGCTAATCAGCTTCAGCAATCCGCTATCCAGTTGAAGCAAAGCGACGACCCCCAGTTCCAGCAGGTGGGGGCGCTTTACACCCAGGAAGCCCAGGCCTTGCAGGCGGGGAATATCCAGGGGGCCGACCAAGCGGCCACCCAAGTCGCCGCCGTGCCCCAGCCCTATGTCGCGCCCGGATACCAGCCCACCCAAAGCGAAAGCGCGTTGGCGCAAGCCTTCAACCAGGTCGTTGGGATGGTCATCGCCAGTTTGGGCGGAATCCTGGGAACTATGGCGGTCGCCCAAATCTTACAGGCGCTTGGGATACCGAATTTAAGTTCTCTTTTGGGGACGGGGCAAGCCCTTGGGACATCCCTTGGGTCAGGACAAAATTCCAGCGCGGCCTTTACCAATGCGGGAACCAATACCATCCAGGCTGGGGGAAGCGCCGCCCTTCAGCAATTAGGTGGCGTCAACGTGAAGCCACTGCAATCACAAGGGTCGGCCAACGCGGGTGGGGCACCGCCAGCACAATAACTTGAAGGAGTAAGCCATGAGAATAAGGAACAAGTCTGTTTGGAAGAAGACGGTTGGAATCACAGTTTGGTTTTTTATTTGCGCCGGTGAGGCTTGTTCCCAGGCTTTGACCAGTATGCCGGAATTGTCACCGGTCAAGATGATCATCCTGTTTCTGCTGGACGCTTACGGCCTTTGGAAGATTTTACAGTGCGTGAAGAATGTCCTGGACCACCTGGCCGATTCCAGCAAGGGGGATATGACCGCCAAGGACCGGGTTTGGGGAAGCGTTCTTGCCATCGTGGGAATTCTCATGGCGGGAGTTGTTTTGAATGTCGTCATCCTCAAGGCAGGGGAATTCGGTGCGAAGCCGGTCAGTTCCGTATTGTCAGGAAATTGAATGACTAAACGGCTTCTCGTCCTCATCTTTATATGCCTCATTGGGAGCCCCCAGGGCTTTTGCTGTTTCGGTTTTATCCACCGACAGCGGCCCAACCTCACAGACAATCGAGGAGGGAGTATCGGGTGGGATTTTCGATGCCATGGCGAAACACGCGGGGGATTGGGTCGCCCAGGGGATGGATAAGATCGGAAATTGGGCCTTGCAGACTTTATTCGGGATTTACGACAAATATATCGGCACCTTCCTTATATACATTCCGAATTTGGCCTCACCCAATACCTACACGGCCCTTTCAAGCAATACGGGGGCAAACGCCGTCCAGGTGGTCTTGAATCTCCTGAAGATCACCAGTGGGACGGGGCTTTTCATCCTCATCGTGGGGTTCGTGATCGACACGGGGCAGAGGTCGTCCGGCCTTTGGAACAGGTTCGTGGACCCGAATCTCGTGATCGGATTCGTGGGGGCGTTTCTATGCCTTTTCGGCTGGCCGACCATTCTTTCCTACATGACGACCGGCGTGACGGCCATGGGTTATTACATCTACAACCAGAACACATTGAGGACATCGGGGGTTTTGCAGGGTTTCCAGAATATCGACCTGAACTCGGACGGTGGGACCAACGCCTTCCAGTTGTCGCAATATGACTTCCGGGGAAATTTCATCACGGTCCAGGGGATCGCCTGGAATTTTATTTATCTGGTTGCCTTAGGGTTGGTGGTGATCGGCTTTTACAACTGCTATTCGGCGGTTTCGGCGGGGGAGTCCGAAAAAGGGAACCATCGGTTTTTCCAGGCCATGGCCGGGATCATTCTTATCCTTGGAATGCCCACCCTTGTCCACGTTCTCATTTCAAAGGGCGCAGATACCATCGGAAGCCAGCCGGTTATCCCCAGCCAGACCCAAAGCAACTTTTCACTCCAAGGGTTAATCCAGGATAACGGGATTCAATTCCCCCAGCAATCGGGACAGGCTTCTCCCAATATCGGGACGGCAAGTAATACTGCGGCGGCTCCACCGACAAGCCGTTTGGCCCAATTCTCGGCGGGACTTTTGAAATGTGGGGTCGCCATCTGGGGGCTCATCGTTTGTTTCTCGGTCATTTTCGCGAAGTTCTTCCAGGTGTTGAACCTGTGGGTGTTGTTCATCCTTGGCCCCATTTTCATCGGCTGTTTGGGGCACCCCTCGACGGCTCCCATCTTTTGGGGAGCGGCCCGTTACTTCGTGAAGCTCCTGCTCTATTCGGTCATTTGGGCCATCACCTTGGTCGGACTTTACCTGATCCCAAACATCAATTGGGGGGTGGAAACCATCGGGGTCAACAGCCTTCTGACGGCGGTGGCGGTTCTGGCCGGCCTTCAACTGATCGCCAACGCCCATGAATTCGCGTCCCTTTTCACTGCCTTCAAGGGAGGGAATTTGAGCGGGGAGGGCTACAAACAGTTCACCCGTGACACCAAGGGGGTTGCCGTAGGGGCAAATAAGGCAAGGCTTGGGACTTTTGGGGCAATGAAGAAGATGACAGGAGAAACCAGCCAAGCCATGGCTACCGCATCTGGGGCGGCCATTGGTTCCATGATTCCTGGAGTTGGGACAGCCAGTGGTGCCTTGGCCGCGCAAAGGACCATGAAGGGTTTGAACGTCATGGCGAAATTGGGTGGGATCGGCGGCAGAGCCCAAGCCGGAAGGCCAGGACAACCCGGTTTCAAATTTCCTCAAGATGTTTTCAGGAGACTCCATCGCGGGAAGCCTGAAAAGGGATTCCCAAAACGAAGGGAGCCTATCCACTGATGAGAGGGAAAAACGCAAGCTCGTTGCCGATTACGCAAAGAAGCTCCAACAAGGGAAAGACTATAAAAAACCGGGACAGGGACAACAGGAAAAGGGGACGGCTTAAATGGCGATACCCCTTGAGAAGGAATCCAAAATGTGGGGACTCTTTTATTCCTCCGACTTCAACAAGTTGATGTTCGTTTTCATCGGGAATGCCTTTGCCTTCGTGGCTTTCATGATCTTCTGGGGCTTGGAAGGGTCGCTGGTTATTTTTTTCGCGATCCTGACCCTCGCCACGGTCTATTTCGTGATGAAAAGTTTTTGGCCAGAAAAACACCTGGAAAACATCATTCGATACAACAACGAACCGAAACAGTATTTCCCGGGCGGGAACCAAGCGAGATGGAGACATGAGGAACTATTCGGAATCAAACCAAAGAATAACCGGTTGCGGGGTTATTGAGGATACGGTCGGTGGGGCCGGGATACCTTGTTTTGAGAAACCCGGACCAATACGCCTGTCTATTCAAGTTGGCCGGTGGGTTAAATCCATGGATGGAAGACTCAGATGTTCTGGGGGAAAAGGTCAGGAAATTGGATTCGGTTTTGGCTGATTTGAGAAGCGGGGAGGAAGTCCAATTCCTGACCAAAAGGGTTTTGGCCGATGTAGAAGACGTGATTCGAGCGATATGACGGAAAAATTCACGAGAATGCCCCAGAGGTTTTCGGAACCAATACCCGGAGTTTTTGAGGAATTGGCTCAGGCGGTTCTATACGGATGAAAGAATTTGCCATTACAGGTCTTACATCCTTTTCACGTTCGCCCCTCCAAAGGCCCGAAAAAGACAAAGAGAAGAATTTATGCCTATTGAGGAAGTTCTTCGGCGAGGGAAATCCTGGGTTTCCCAACTCAATATCGTGGGTTTGGAGCCCCAGGAAGCCACCGAAGAGGAAATCATCACCCTCTTATATGAGGAGTTATCACTGGAACGATTCCAGGGGAATCCTGACAGGTTCAAGAAATCCTCGGGTTATTCGGGGGGTGAATATGGGATTCAGACCCTGCGGGAAATGCTTGTCCCCAACCCCTTGGGATTTCAGTGATCCGACCTTTTTCAAAGTTGGGGAAACTTTTGGAAAGACTCTCTATGTGACGGAATTTCCATCCTTCAACGAACAGAACCTTTTCTTTCAGGAGCTTTACGAGCGAACCGACGATTTCAAGGTTTCCCTCTATATCAAAGGGGTGGACTTGTTTCGCGCCCAATCCATCGTGGAAAAACAGATCCAAAGCGACCAGGGGGCCTTGTGGAAACGAAAGAATGTGATGAACTTCGATGCCCAGGCGGCCTTGATTATCGCCAAAGCGTCCTTTCCCTCGTTTCGGAAAGGAAAACATCCCTCGCCAAATTCTCCCTCTACATAACCTTGTTTTCCAAAAGCCAAAAGGAACTTATCTCAAGCTATGAGAGCCTTATCCCGGATGTTTAAGAACGTTCACCCATTTCCGGGTACGCGGAGCAGAAACGACTTTTTCTCTCAACACTTCCCCAAGCCACGGATTTAGCAGGCCATGACCATCTTCAGGCCACGGCGGTCATGGCAAACGCCGTTCCTTGTTTGTATGACCCCATCGCGGACACGGACGGGGTTCCCTTGGGGAAAACACTTTCGGGCGAAATGGTTAATTTGAACCTATGGGGCAGGGAAACGGAAAACTGGAACGTCCTGGTCGTGGGTTCATCCGGCACAGGGAAATCTTTCAGCATCAACCAGCTTCTCATCAAGAACCTTCCAATGAACCCCTACGTCATGATTATCGACAAGTCCCAATCTTATAAAACCCTTTGTCGGTTGGCCGGTGGGAGATACCTCAACTACGACCTGGACAGCAAACACCACCTGAATATTTTCGATTATCCCTTGGATGAGATAAAGGAAAAGGAAGGGGAAATCGACCCGGAGCATATTTCCAGCATCATCATGTATTCTGGGGGTGGTACTCGCCAATATAAAAGAAAACCGTATCGAGGAAACGGAGGAATTGGACAAGGCCCTTCTCCAGGAGGCAGTCAAACTAACTTATCAGAACACAATAGGAGAAAGCCGGGTGCCCCTATTAACCGACCTCAAGGAAACCCTGCTGAAGAAGGCCGAGGACAAAAAAGTTCCAGCCGAGTTCCAATACCTCTGCCGCAAGCAAGCCGAAGTCTTGAAGCTTTTCACGGGCAAGGGGATGTACGCCAACCTGACGGATCGGGAATCCACAGTCAAAGCGGATAACTCATTCATCGTTTTTGACACGTCAGGTATCAGCGACAACGACAAAAAGGCCGTGGGTTTGGCGGTATTCGTTATTTCCAATTACTGCCTTCAAAAAGCCAAGCAGAACAAGGAATTAAACCGTTTGTCCCAACTTGCCATGGATGAGTGTTGGTACTTGGCCCAATACCCTGCTGGATTAGCCTTCCTGCTTCGGATTGCAAAGACCGCAAGGCATTTGAGGCTCCAACCCATTTTTGCCACCCAGGAAATCGGAGAGTTTTTCGGTGTGAAGGGCGTTGAGGCCATCCTGAAGAACACATCTACCAAAATTCTCCTGAAATTGGTCGGGGACGACATCGAACACGCCAAAGGGCTTTTGCAACTTAATCCCAACCAAGTGGAAAAAGTGATGAACCTGCATTTGGTGAAGGGTGTCTATTCCCAAGCCCTGATCCACCAGACCCTTCGGCAGGGAATCGTGAACATCTACCCCGACGAATTGGCCTATCACATTGCAACCACTTACGGCCCTGAAGCCGCAGTCCGTGACCTTTATCTGGAAACTTACGCGCCTGATGAGGACCCAGTAGCGACTTTAGGGGCAATCGCAAAATGGATTGAGGACAAGGAAAACAAAACGGTCTTAAAACCCGCCCAAAAGGAAAAAGTCGGCCAGCCGGTTGTGAATAAACCGGAAGAGGTATTGATGCCCTGATGAAAACTAAAATAGTTTTAAAGAATATCTGGACTATACCGATCTCCCTAAAAGGTTTATGGAAGGTCGGCATGAAATGATCGAACCAAAAAAGGAGGAAGGCCATTCGATTCTTGATGTCATCGAGGAGGAACCGAAAAAACAGGGATACACCTGGAAAATCATCATCGGGCTTGTTATCGCCATCTGTGGTTTGGGTTCAACCCTCTTTTGGGGAAAGACCGCCCAGGTGGTGGATTCCAAGAAGGATGTTTCCAGTGGAAGTTCCCCCATAGGGGATAAGGACCCCCCAGAACAGGGAAATAACAGATTTTGCCGAGAAGTTCTCCATCATGGCTTTCAACATCAGCTACACCGACGTCAACCACCAAGTGGACAAGGTGGCGAGCCTTATGAGCGACAACATGATGTCCTATTACCAGGAGGCTTTCCTGGACCCTAAGTGGATCGCCTTTCTATCGGATAACAAGGCTTATGTCTCCTACCAGCAGATCGACCGGTCGAGCGTGGAAAACACGGACGGGACCCACTATTGGGTGAAGGTCATCGGTAAGAACCTATATAACTCGGACGCCAGGGGGATAGGTTCCCAGATCGAGTTGCCCTTCCACCTTGTGGTTGTGGTCAAGCGGGACAACGGAAAACTGATTGTTACCGATTTTCAGAGGTTTTAGCCATGGATGAAACAAAGATCCTACTTCAGATCAAACCCAATTTGGCGAGGAGATGTCTCGTAATGTCCCGGCTTTATTGGAAGAAGGACCGGTACCAGAAAGCAGAGAGATGTTTGGAGGATTTCCTGAAGGTCCAGGAAAAGGGCGAGCCGGATGAAAGTCAATCATTGGTTTACGCCCTTTTCAGGAAACCCAAACAAATGCAAGCACCCCCGGAACTGATACCAAGAGCGAATTGGCCCCTTGTTCTTCTGGCTTCCCTGAGTTTCTTGATCTGTTTTTATCTGGTGGAAACTAAGGAAGAAGATGGAAGAGTCCTTGTCACCAATTTTCAAAGGCTTTTGTGATGGAAGAAAACGTATTGCAAATCAACCCGGAATTAGCAAGGCGGTGCCTTCAATCCGCGCATTTGTGCATGGAAACAAACCGGTTCAAGGAAGCTTTGAAGCTCTTTGACGAGGTGATAGCTAGGCACCAGCCACAGAACGTAGAGGCCCACCTGGAATCCGCAAAGATTTACGCCAAGTACAAACAACCCCAATCCATCCTCAAGGTGATAACCCGGCTTCATAATTTTTCCCCCAAGACCCCGGAAAGTCTCGTTCTGCTTGCCCGCGCCCAATTTCAATTGGGCCTCTATTCCGATTGCCGGGAAAGCTTAAAGGAGATTTTCTCCGTGATGAGAGATTTCCCGGAAGCCGTATCTTTGGAAGGAGAATTGTGCATCCGAACGGGAAAGTATGAATCCGCCATTGAGAAGTTCGAGTCCTTAAGCCTCCGGTATCCCAAGAACTACAACTATTTGACCCTTTTGGCCGTTGCTCATTACGCCAGCGGCCAATATCACCGGACCATCACCCTTTGCACCACCCTCATGCAGGCCGGTGTTCCAGACCCCAAAGTCAACCGGCTTTATGAAATGGCAAAAAAAAAAGAAGAAATGAGGCATTAGGAAAGCTGAAGAAAGTCAAACCCCTCAAGTGGCTTTTCGCCCAAATTTTCGACCCCTTCCTGGAAAAAGAGATGAGGGCCGAATCGGAAAGCCAGACCACCCAGGAGGATCTTGTTCAGGAAACCTTGGTGGACCACCGGACCGGGCTTTTGAACGACCGGGCGGCGGTTCAACAAATACCCGCCCTTGCCGCCCGCAGAAAGAACCATTTTTACCTCGCCATGGCCGATATCGACTTTTTCAAATCCTTCAACGATGTCCATTACAACCATCAGGTCGGAAACGCCGTCTTGAAAGCTTTAGCGAAGGCGGGCCAACAAATCTTCACCAAGAACAGGATTTGGCGTTATGGGGGCGAGGAGATTGTCTGGGTGCTCGACGGGACCGAAGAAGAGGCGGTGGAAAAAGCGGTGCAATTCAGGAAGCAATGCGAGGAAAAGGTTGTTGTTGAAGCAAATGAGATCATCCAGAAAGAGGACATACGGCACTTTACGGACGGGTTCGACCACAAGAAGGACGACGTTTTTCTCATCCATTACCCGGTGACCATAAGCCAAGCACTCGTTGAATGGGGCGAGGATGGGACCAATCTTGAGGGAATCCTAACGGCGGCGGATCACGGCCTTTACGCAGCCAAGGAAGGCGGAAGGAACACGGTTGTTTTCCGGGGAGTTATTAGGGATGTCGGCCAAAAACCAATCAAGTACACACCGGAGATGCTGGAAATTCTCCACAACTTTTGCGCCAAAAAAGGTTTCGCCAATTGGTGGGTTTATTTGGAGACCGCCAATGAGAAGGCGAAAAGCGAGGCTTTGGAATTTGCCAGGAACACCTTGGCCGACAAGGAGGTGGTGAAGAAGTAACGGTTTCTCATGGGACATTCATTTCAAAAGGAGAAAAAACATGGGTTTAAAAGTAAGAATAATG
>CAWKIF010000131.1:0-10991 GCA_963849485.1 candidate division FCPU426 bacterium
GTCGTCACACAGGCGCTGGCCGTCCCGCCCACATAATTGGCCGTAGCGCAGTTTTGGATAAAGACCCCCGCCGCCACCAGGTTGTTCACCTTGGCCTGGTAGGTCATCTGGTACTGGCCCGCAGCCAGGGGTGAGGGCATCGTCCAGCTCATGAAGGAAGCCGCCGAGTTATAAGCTGGGACCACTCCCGTCGGCGAGGTCCCGAAAGATTGGAACGTCAAATATGGGGAAAGCGGGTCCGTCACCACCAGGTTCTGGGTGTCGTTTCCCGACACATTCAAGGTGACGGTGTAGAGCAGAACCGAGCCAGCGCCCGCGCTGGGTGAGGATACCTGTTTGCTGATGGAAACCATTCCCGGCGGGGTGAAGGTGGTGGTCTACGTACAGGTTGGCGTGGAAGTGGCTGTGGGGGTCAAGGTAGGCGTGTTCGTCGGGGTGGAGGTCAGCGTGAGAGTGAGGGTGGAGGTTGGAGTCGGGGTGGAAGTGGGGGTTTTGGTCGAGGTGGAGGTCGCGGTGAAAGTAGGTGTTCCCGTATAAGTCCAGGTCGAGGTCGAGGTCGGGGTATAAGAAGCGGTTCCGGTGGAAGTCCAGGTCGCCGTGGAAGTCGGGGTTCCGGTAGATGTCGGGGTATTGGTTTGAGTGAATGTGGAGGTCTCGGTGTTGGTCAAGGTTTCAGTCAGGGTGTTGGTGATCGTGGGTGTGAAGGGGAAGGTTTCCGTCGAGGTTGGCGATAAGGTTGGGGTGAGCGTCACTGTTTCCGTCGGGGTATTGGTCTGGGTCAAGGTGTTGGTTTCGGTCGGGGTATTGGTAATGGTGGGCGAGAAGGGGAAAGTCTCTGTCGAAGTCGGAGAGATCGTCGGGGTCAGGGTGACGGTGACAGTCGGGGTATTGGTCTGGGTCGAGGTGTAGGTTTCGGTCGGTGTATTGGTGATCGTGGGCGAGAAGGGGAAAGTCTCAGTCGAAGTCGGGGAGATCGTGGGTGTCAAGGTCACCGTGACAGTCGGTGTATAGGTCTGGGTCAAGGTGTTCGTCAGGGTCAACGTATTTGTCTCAGTGAAAGTAAAGGTGGTGGTGACCGTAGTCGTCACCGTCGGGGTATCCGTAATCGTGAAAGTGAGCAAGGGGGTCTGCGTCCAGGTTGGGGAGATCGTAATGGTCCGGGTCACCGTAATCGTAGGTGTGATGGTAGCGGTGGAGGTGTTCGTTTGGGTAAAGGTGTTGGATGGTGTGACCGTGAGGGTGTTCGTGAATGTCGCAGTAGGTGTTTTGGTGGGAGTAACGGTATTGGTGTTGGTCGGTGTAACCGTGGGCGTGTAAGTATTCGTCACCGTTATGGTATTCGTCACTGTCAGGGTATTGGTGATTGTAGGCGAGAAGGGGAATGTTTGGGTCGGGGTCCCTGTCACGGTATTGGTCCGGGTGACAGTAATCGTGGGTGTCACGGTCGGAGTATAGGTGTTGGTCGATGTCACTGTATAGGTATGAGTGGGGGTTACCGTAGGAGTGTAGGTGGGTGTAACCGTCAAGGTGTTGGTCGGAGTTACCGTGGGGGTCCAAGTCCGGGTGAGCGTAAAAGTATTCGTCTGGGTGACCGTATTGGTGACCGTATAGGTGGTTGTTACAGTGGGGGTATTGGTGATCGTGGGGGTTAAGACAAAAGTTTGGGTCGGGGTTCCAGTGACAGTAATGGTCCGCGTTACCGTCACCGTGGGAGTCACGGTGGGCGTGAAAGTATTGGTGGGCGTGACGGTATTGGTGTGGGTGGGGGTGACTGTCGGGGTGTAGGTATTGGTCACCGTGTAGGTGTTCGTGGGGTAACGGTCGGCGTTACTGTATTCGTGTTGGTCGAGGTGACGGTGTTGGTTTTCGTGGGCGTCACAGTTGGGGTATTGGTATTAGTGAATTGAACCGTTGGAGTATAGGTATTCGTGGGTGTGACTGTGTTCGTCTTCGTGAAAGTCACAGTGGGAGTGTTGGTGGGGGTCACCGTGAGGGTATTGGTGGGGGTCACGGTACGGGTAAAAGTGGGCGAAACGGTGGGGGTATTCGTTGGTGTATTAGTAGGAGTTACCGTAGGAGTAAAGGTATTCGTACGAGTGTTGGTGTTGGTGGGGGTCACCGTTGGTGTATTAGTGGGCGTTATCGTGGGAGTACGAGTAGGTGTGGGGGTATTCGTTGGTGTGTTGGTCGGGGTATGGGTTTGGGTATATGTTTGAGTGGGGGTGTAAGTTGGAGTGGTTCCCACCGTGTTGGTTCTCGTCACGGTAAAGGTAGGCGTAACAGTATGGGTGTAAGTGGGGGTAGGAGTATAACTGGGGGTTCGTGTATAAGTTTGGGTGAAGGTATTCGTCGGCATCAGCTGGATATAGGTCACGTTACCGGAGGTTTTGTTCCCATTCGGCCAAGTCACCGAAGCCTGGTCCACCAAGGTAATGCCGCAACCTGCTATATCATCATAGTAATTGACCGCCACATAAGTAGCGGTGACGCACCCGGTCCCGAAATTCGGAAAGATGAGTTGGTTGCTGTTCACGCTGGGCTCATCCGCCAAACCGCTGTTATTCTGATAACAAAGTGAATAGGGAACAACTGAGTCCCCATAACCCCAACAGTTGGTAACTTGAAAAGCGTTACATGTGCCTTGGTTGTTATTGACGATCAAATTATCCGTGACGGTGGTAGGACCATTCGTGACCGGCCCCCCTGTATTGCAAACAACGAGATTGTATTCAATGGTCACGTCCTGGCCGGAAACCAGCGTGCTGGCCGCAGTCTTTGAGATCGTAATGTTAGGGGGAGGCAAGGTGGGTTGGGGTGGAGGGATGGTCGTGCATTGATGCCAGTAGAGGGCCCCATCGGTGTTACCGGTGCTGTAATCCCCCGAACAATTATTGGCGATGAAAGGAAGCTGTTTACCTGTTAAAGGGTTATAGATAGCTTCCGCCCAGGTAGCCGCTGTCACGCCCCCGGAACAAAAGGAAGTGGAGAAAGTACTACCTCCGCTGAAGGCAGTGCTGTACCAAGGATTACTACTGGAGTCGTTACTAGGCGTCGGGGCTGGGTTCCCAGAAGAAATATAATCCACCGAAATACCACTTCCCGAACTGGTGATTTCCGAATGGTTTCCCCCGGAACAGGTAATGTCCAAATCCCAGGAACTAAAATTATCTTCTGGGTTGGTGTTCTGGGTTTCTATGGCCAAGCAAACCTGGGCACCCGTCAAGAGGGATGTGGATACAGTCATGCAGGTCGGGTTACCCGCTCCGTTTGTTCCTGGGGCACCGGCATATCCAAATGTCCCCAACAGGCTTCCCCCCGCATATACCGTTGTAATATCATCTCCGCTTGCGCAAAGGGTAGCGGCGGTTGGGGTACATTGGGCCAAAAGGTTCGGGACATGAGCCATCATCCCGAAAAAAACCAGACAAAAAGCTAATCTTTGAGTCTGTGGTTTCAGGAACTGAAAATTAGGTTCCATAAAAAACATGGCCATGAGTTAATTCCCTAGAACTAAACGGATTTAACCGGTTAAATTTTCCTAAAAACGTTTTTTATCTAACGAAATTCTCTCACTAAACCTAAAAAAAGCAATATTTGCAGGGGATTTTCCTGAAAATCGAAAACGCTTTTCAGCTTCTATTTCTCGTTAAAGCGGTCTTTTAATTATTTTTTCCTTCCAAAGCAAGCAATCAACCCGATCCAAGATAGGAATGTAAAGAAAAAACCTAGACGCACTGAAACCGGTTCAAAGCGAAATAAAATCTCATGTTGGCCATTATTGGGCACCGCTACTGCCATAAAAAAGCCGAAAGCCTTCACAATCGAAACAGGAGATCCATCCAACCAGGCTTTCCAACCCGGGGTAAATGCCTCATTCCAAATGAGCCAAGCGTCATTTCCGGTTCTTGTATTGACTGCAAAATCCCCTTTGAAAGCAGCTCTCGTGGCGGATGGTCTTTCCCATCCTAAAGGTAATGAAGATTCTAGGATTGAAAGATTTCTCTGCGGGGCGGGAAGCCATGCATCTTTCACCAAATAGGCGGTTGTTATGTGTTGAGGCCCGGCTGAACCAGAATCCGTCGATTCAGATTTTTCCTTCAACAATTGAACCAGCAGGCTGGGAGTATCCGGAAATTCTTTTTCATTTCCCGCGATCCAAAAGTCGGGGAGGCAATGTTGATTGACCATCAGAAGATCATTACCGCGTTTACCCAACAATGAGTAATGTTTGGAATTTAGTTCCACCGGCAGGTCCAGGGCCTTCACCCCGGCCAAATCGGGCAACCGGCTGTCGTAATTGGCGCTTTGGTTGAAGGCTTTCCAAAACGTATCCATTCCCTTGGTCCAAGTGGAGACATAAGCATGGGAAGCTCGAAGCCCCCAAACCTCATTGGCGTTAGCCAAGAGGCTTCCCGCCCACAGGTCGGCCGCGCCCTGGAAGCTTTCCCCGCCACCGCCCTCCACCAACATTTTCTTTTTCATATGGAGGCTCACCACCCTTTGGCCCTGAGCGGCCTCCAGAATCTGATGCGACTGGGAAACCAGGTTGGGTTCCAAAAAAGGATCCCTTACAGGAAAAACCGTCCGCCAAGGAACAGCGAGTAGATCCACCATCCAAATCAGGGCAATGCCCCAGCGAAGTGGTCCCATCCAACGGGCTTGAGTGTGTGATTGGAAATATCTAGAGAGCCCCGAGGCGGCCCCGGTCAAGGCCGCCAATAGAAAGACACCGATGGCCTTCGAAGGGTTCACCGTTTCCAAGGCTCCCTCCGGAATCAAACGAAAGAGGGGAAAGGACCCGCCCATCATCCACAACAACCAGAACAGGGATGACCAGGTCCAAAAACGCGGCGAGAATGTGCGGGGCATGAAAAAACCCAAGGCCCAGGCCGCGAGGGGAATCAAGCCGAAGTACATCATGAAACAAGCGTTGGCTTCCTGCCCCTGATAGGTGGTGGTCCCGGGAAGACCCAAGGCGGTGGGTGAAAAAAGAGTGAATAACTCCGCCGCTCGGGAAAAATAAGGGAACTTTTCCGGCGAGCCCCATCCGCCCCGAACCGAGTAGCCCAGGTAATCCAGAAAGGGTAATAACTGGGCCGCCGACAAGGCAAAGGCCGTCACGATCCCCCCGACCACTCCGCCCTTTCGCGAATCCCACCTTCCCCGCCCAAAAACCCATGCCAGGAAAAAGAGAAGGGTATAAAAACTAAAGAAGGGGTAGCCCGCCAATAACTGCATCGCGATGGTAAAGACCAACCCCAGCCACCACCGGCGGCGGCCCTTTTCCAGAAACTTGGCAGCCATGTAGAAAACCCAAGGGGTCCAGGCTTGGGCCGCGGAGAACATAGGGTAGGCCCAGATCCGGGTCAAATGGAGCGAACCCGCGAAGGAGACGGCCGCCAAGGCCGCCCAGGCTCCCGAGATTTTTTGGCTTCGCCCCCAAAGATAAAATCCCACGAAGGCGAGGGCGGTATGCAGGAGGGACATCCACACGAGCCAATGGGAAAGCCCGGTCAGGTTGAAAAACCAAAAAGGCGGGTAGAGGCAGGCCGACAGGTCGTTGGCCAATTGGGGCATCCCGCAGCCCGTAAAGGGGTCCCACAGGGGAAGAAACCCCTGTTTCCATTGGGAAAGATTAACCGCCTGGCTGGGGTAGGAAAAAAGGATCTCATCGGTCACCGCTGGCAGTTTTCCGATGAAACGGAAAGCCCAAAGGGTCAGCGAAATCAAAAAGGCCGAGATGACCACCTTTTCGGGCGTTAATAATTTTCTCATGGCGATATTCTAGCAGGAGGGGAATTTTGCCCCACTGGAATCAAATAGCTTCTATAAATATATTCGAAGAATTACAAAACCCTCGCCAACGCAATCCCGCTCCAAGTTCCCAAAAGACAAGCCCCCACACTCAGGAGGATGTTCCCCACCGCGAGTTTCCAGTTCCCCTCCGAGAGATAACGGAAAGTATCCCAGCTGAAGGTGGAAAAGGTGGTGTAGGAAGCGCAGAAACCCACGGTTAAGAAAAGTCGTATATTGGGAGTGAAGACCCCTCTTTCCATGTTCATGGTCAAGACCCACGCCATCACCAGTGAGCCGGTGATGTTAATGATGAGGGTTCCCCAGGCGAAACCGGTTCCCCACCGCTCGGCGGCCCACAAACCTAAGGCGTAACGGCTCCAGGCGCCCAAGATTCCTCCCGCCGCGATCCAAAGAAAACGGTCCAAGTCAGCCTCCAAATCCTTCCAGGCTAAAAAAAATCCTACCGGATCTGCTGCCGGTAGGAGTCATTAGTCGCACCCGGATGGATCCAACGGTTAGGGCGAACTCCATCGCCCGAGATTTTCTGGGGCAATCATAGTGAATCCCGCCTCCCCGACGCAAGGCGCAATCATGGGAACGCTTCCCCCCCCACCTTCCCGGCCTGCTTTTTTCCCTTCACCGCCCTAGAATGGGCCCATCCCAAACCAAGGATCAACCCATGGCCACCGTCACTTGTTTCCAGCATATCGATTGCGAGGGCCCCGGCTCCCTCGGTGAAATTTTATCCGCCCGGGGAATCCATCTTCAGGTTTTGAAACCTTTCAAGGGGGACCCGGTGCCCGAATTTCTGGGGGACGGCCTGGTGGTGCTGGGCGGTCCCATGGCGGTTTATGAAGAAAACAAGTTTCCCTGGATGACCCAAGAATTAAACGCCATCCGCCTTTGCCTGGACACCCGCCGCCCCATCCTGGGCATCTGCCTCGGGGCCCAGATGCTTTCCCACGCGGGGGGCAAAGGTTTTCAAGGGCCCCCGGCCGGAAATCGGCTGGTACCCCCTCACCCTCACCCCTAGCGGCCGGGTGGACAACCTCTTTCTGGGTTTGGATCTATCCTGGATGGCCTTCCACTGGCACGGCGACACCTTCACCCTTCCCCCCGGCTCCGATCATCTGGCGCAAAGCGCGATCACTCCCCACCAGGCCTTTCGCCTGGGGGTCAACGCCTACGGTTTCCAGTTCCACCTGGAAACCACCGAAGCCATGATCCGCGAATGGGAAAAGGTCTACGCCTCGGAGTTGGTTCCCCAGGGTGGGGCCCTCCCCCCCGAAGCCCTTGAAAAAAACCTTTCCGACCATGCCAAGACCCTGCGAAAAACCGCCGAGCTTGTATTCACCCGCTGGGCCGCGCTTCTTTAATTTTTTCCTACAAAATAAAAAAAGCCGGCCCGTGATTTCGTGGGCCGGCTTCTTCGGACTGGGTCTTTACCTTAATACCAGGACTTTGCAGATGTGATGCTCGACCAGTCCCCCCGCCTGGGTTTCAAGAACCACGTAGTACAAACCGTTGGAAACCATTCCTCCCGCGTCGCCCTTCAAGTCCCAGTCCAGGTCTTCAGCTTCCGTCCCGTGGCATTCTTGGGGCCTCTTGCAAATTTCCCGCAGGCTCGTGGTGTAAACCTTCAGGGTGATGCGGTTAAAGGGCCCGCCCCCGCAGTGGAAGTGCACCGGACACCCGTTAGAGGGGTTCGGGTAGGCCACCGGATGGCAGACGGTATCAGGTGTGACCGTGGCAGTGGTGGTGGGTGTCCATGGGATAGCTGTGGAGGTCGGGCTGGGGGTAGCCGTGAAAGTTCCAGTCACCGTGAAGGTCGGCGTCCAGGTTGGGGTGGGGCTGGGGGTGGATGTGAAGGTCCAAGTGGGAGTGAAGGTGAAGGTCCGGGTGGTGGTCGAGGTCCAAGTGGGTGTGGAAGAAACTGTAAAAGACGCTGTCGGCGTCATCGTAGAAGTCACCGTGAAAGTCGGTGTCCAAGTGATCGTGAGGCTGGGGGTGGGCGTAACGGTCGGCGTGGGGGATAGGGTAGCCGTTGAAGTAAGAGTGGCCGTACGGGTGAGGGTCACGGTCCAAGTGGCGGTAGGAGTGGATGAAACCGTGGGGGTGGAGCTGGGAGTGGTGGTAAAGGTGGGAGTATTTTCAGCGATGAGACCCGTCGTCAGGGCCTGCTCCTCGGTGACTAGAATCTCCCATGTGGTTCCATATTGGACGCAAACGTCCGTCCAGGTCATGGTGAGATGAAGTTGGTAAAGGTCGTGGGGCTGACAGCCGCAAAGCTTCGTCAGGAGGATGATGACATAAGTGGTCGTGGGGTCCAGTCCCAGGGCCCGGGCCTCATCCACAATGGAAACCGGAACCCCCAAGGCCGCGGCAACCGACGTGTCTGCATTGGCGTAGGAAGTGGTCGCCGTCGCGGTGGCCGTAAAGGTATTGGTGAGGGTCGCGGTGGAAGTGGCCGTCAGGGTCGAACTGAGGGTGGAAGTAAAGGTCGGCGTGTATTCGGGCAGCAGGCCGGCCGTCAGGGCCTGTTCCTCGGACACCAGGATGTCCCAGGTGGTCCCATACTGGATGCAGATGTCGATCCAGGTGATGGTGGTGTGAAGGACGAAGAGGTCGTGGGGATGGCAACCGCAATGCTTCGTCAGGAGGATGATGACGTAGGTGGTCGTGGGGTCCAGGCCCAGGGCCCGGGCCTCATCCACGATGGAGACCGGTACCCCCAGGGCCGCGGCGACCGCCGTGTCCGGGTTGGCGTAGGACATGGTCGCGGTCGGCGTGGGCGTGTCGGTGATGCTGGCGGTGGAGGTGACCGTGGGGGTGGAGGAAACGGTGGGGGTCCACACGCTGGTCGGGGTGGAAGTGGGGGTCGGGGTCTGGGTCGGGGTCCCGGAAGCCGTCGGGGTGAAGGTGAGAGTGGGCGTGGAGGTGACCGTGGGGGTCAGGGTCCAGGCGGGGGGGTTAACGCAGTTGGCCAGGACGAATTGGATCGCCGTCGGCGTGGGGGAGGGCGTGTAATTGGCGGCGGGCGTGGCGTTCAGGTTGCAGACGCAGTTGGCCGGGTTGCCGGGCGTGACCGAGGTGAAACAAAGCATCACGCCTGAGCGGTTGCTCACGAACAACTGCCCGTCCGCCTCGGCCCAACCCACGAAAGTTAATTCCACGCCGTGGTGGAGCCTCCACTCGATTTGGCCCGTCTGGCCGTCAAGGCTGTAGTAATCCCCGTGGCAGGCGGAGATATAAACCTTCCCGCAGGCTACATAGGCGCTGTTGAGTGCGAAGTTGCCGGTCAAGAGCGTGCACCAGATCTTGGCGCCCGTGAATCGGTTCAATCCCCAAACCCTCCAGGAGTCCCCCGGCACGATCAGGATGTCGCCGCAAAGGGCCATGTTGCCGTTGGTGTTGCCGAATACGCTGTGGGTATCCGCGTCCCAGACGAGGGACCCGTCCACGCGGCTTCGGCATTCCACCTGACTGTAATAGCTCAGGGTGTAGACATACTCGTCGGAAAGGAGCGGGCAGGTCTGGTGGATCATGTGCTGGTTGACGTGCCATTGGACCAATCCACTCGCGGCGTTGATGCTGAATAAATGGCCGCTGGAAGTGCTCAGGTAGATGGACCCATTGTCATAAGCGGGGGTGGCGATGCCGTCCTGGAAAGGCGCGCCGAAGTAGGTGCCGAAATCCAAATGCCAGAGGGTGTTGCGGGTATCCGGGTCCAGGCAAAGGAACCCCAATCCCCCGTTGCCCACGTAGAGCTTCCCGTTCACGTAAAGCGGCTCGGAATATTGCATGGGGTAACCGTTGGGTTGGTGGTTATAGGTCCAGGTGACGTTTCCCGTCTGGGGGTCCAGGGCCAGGGTATCGCCGTTGGTGCATCCCTGATAGAGCAGGTTCCGGTCGGCGTCATAGCAGGGGCCGTTCCAAAGGGAAGTGGCGGGGTTGCAGACCCATGTCCAGAGGATTTTCCCGGTGGCGCGGTCATAACAACGCAGGCCGCCGGAGTAGGACTGGATCACCCGGTCGCTGAGGATCGTGGGATTGTTGCAGGGGTCGCCGATATTCATGGACGATGGCATCATCCACTGCACTTGGAGGGGATTGTGGAGGGGGCTGGGGCTCAAACTATGGGCTTCCCGGCGCAGGTCCCCGCATTCCATCGGGTAGAGGCTCCCGGCCGACGCGGGGAGAGGGGCGGTCAATAGAAGCGTGAGTAAGAGGGCATGTTTCAGGGACATACGGGCACCACCTCCGATACCGGGGAACCGTAAACCAGTGTGTCCGGCATGGGGGCCGGAAAGACCATCGGGAACTGGCTGGGGTCGTTGGCGGCGGCCCGCAAGATCATGAGGGGGGTGTCGATTTCAGGCAGGAGGGTATTGACCCGGGTTTGGAGGTCCGCCACGAAGGTGGACCAATCGAGTCCGTAATAGGCGCAGATCTGGTCCCAGCTCATGGTCAGTCGCAGCTGCATGATGTCGGAAGGCTGGCAGCCGCAGGTGGCCCCCAGCCGCATAATGATGTAGGAAGTCGCGGAATCCAGGTAAAGCAAACGGCAGGCGGTGACAAAACTGGCGCTGCATCCGAAGGCCGAGCAACAGGCCCCCACGCTGTTCATGTAGATAAGGGTGATCGGCCCCGAGGGGGTGGAAGTGATCGTCGGGGTGTCCGTTACCGTGGGACTCGTGGAGGGGGAGGGAGTTTCACTGGCTGTCACCGTGGCGGTGAGGGTGAGGGTATCCGTGAAGGTGGGTATTTCGCTCGCGGTCATGGTAACGGTGGGAGTATCGGTCATCGGGGTTTGTGTCAAACCGGAAGACTGGGTCGGGGACGGTATTTGGGTCGGGCTTCCGGTTCGGGTAGCGGTCACGGAGGGGGTAGGAGTTCCGGTTTGCGTCCATGGATTGATAGCCGTCCCTGTCCGGGTCGGAGTCGCGGAAGACGTGGCTAGCATCGAAGGGCTGGGCGTGAGGGTCGTAGTCCTGGTCCAGGCGAAGGTCTGGGTCGGGGTGACTGTCTTCGTCACCGTGAGGGTGGCCGAGGAAACAACTGTCGGGGTGGGGGTGACCGTGGGGGAAAGGGAGCAAACCGACAGGGGCATCTCCCAAGTGCTATCGGGGGCGATGGAACAACCCAGGCTGGCCGGTCCACCCGCCACTACGAAGCTGTACGGAGTCCCCGGAACC
>CAWKIF010000132.1:0-15118 GCA_963849485.1 candidate division FCPU426 bacterium
TTTGCCAACACCCGTAATGCGGACTTGTTCGTTTCGATTCATTGCAATTCCAATCCCCACTCCAAGGCCTCAGGTACGGAGACCTATGTTTATGGTGCCCGGGCATCCAACCAAGTGGCGGCTTACCAGGCTTCTCGTGAGAACGGAAGGAGCGACTATAAAGAATTTATTCTCAGCGACCTTTTGCATAATGGGTTCAGCATCAGCAGTCACAGACTTGCTGATGAAGTGGACCGTAATATCCGAAAAAATCTGGGCCAACAGATTCGAAGGATTTTAACCGCCCCTTTTTATGTGCTTTGCCGGGTTAATATGCCTTCCATTCTTATTGAGACCGCGTTCATCAGTAATCCCAAAGAAGAACAAAAACTGAAAAACGACGAATGGCAAAATAAGATCGCTAGGTCGATCGCCGATGGAATTTTGGCTTATAGGGATTATGTGGAGGGAAAAAGTGACAACCGACAAGCCATGCGCTGAGACCCGGCTGGAAACCAGGGGTGGCGTCTCTTACCTGACATTTCCGGGTTTGGGGGATGCCTCCCAATTGATCCACGCTATTTCCACCCGTATCGGGGGGGTAAGCCTGGGGAGGCTTCAGAGCCTCAACCTGAGTTTCAAGGTGGGGGATGAGGCTCTGCGGGTGGAAGAAAACCGCCTTCTCCTCATGAACGCCCTGGGGATCTCTCGTGTCCGTCCTGTCGGTCTCAACCAGGTTCATGGGGATTCCGTTCGAAGGGTGCTGAAAGACGAGCGAATTCCATTAGATGGCCTTTTGGGGGAAGGGGATGCCCTTATCACCGACGTACTTGAAATGCCTCTGATGATCCTGGTGGCGGATTGCATGCCGATATTGTTTTATGACCCCGTCCACCGGGCCATCGGCCTGGCCCACGCCGGATGGCGGGGGACGGTCAACCACGTGGGGGCCAAGACCCTCCTTCGGATGGGGGAGGAATTCGGAACCCATGCCGCCGACATTCAGGTGGCGCTGGGGCCCGCTATCGGAGCCTGTTGTTATGAGGTGGGTCCGGAAGTGGCTGAATCCTTTCAATCCGTCTTTCCTTGGGCCGGGGAAGTGCTGAACCCCACCGGGAAGGACAAATACCAATTGGACCTCGAGGAATCGAACGCCCGTCAATTGGTGGAAATCGGTGTCTTGGAAGGACAACTGCTTAGGTCGGGCCTATGTACCATCCGCAAGTCGGAATGGTTTTATTCCCATCGGGCCGAGGCCACCCCGGAGAAACCCACCGGACGAATCGGGGCCCTGATCATGTTAAAAGAAGCTTGAGAAGAATTAAGTATTTGGAAAGCAAGAATTAATAAACGGATGCGATTTTCAACCGTTAAGGCGGGAGGCAAATATGGGGTGGTGGCAGAAATTGTGGGGATGGACGGGAAAGAAAACACCCCGGGCCGAGAAACGCAAGGAAGGGGATCGAAGAGAAAAGGACAGGCGATGGATGGGAGCGGCAGGGGAGAAGCCTCGCGCTTTAAAAGAACCCCGCCGGAAAAAGGAACGCCGAAATAAGACCCGGCGGTCTCCCGCCAAACATAAAAACGCTCGATAAAGGTTCCAAGACTTTGACCCCCCGCCCCACGATCCTCACCGTCCTGATCCTTATGGGATTGATCGGTATTTTCCTCAACATGATGATGGTGATTTCTCCGGCGGTCCGGGAGGTGGCCTTCTGGTTTCCCACCTACCTTTCCGTCTCGACCCTGCTTTCGGCGGTATTTCTGGGTGGCCTCTGGTTCCTCAAACGTTGGGGGTTGTGGGGATATACGGCTGTTTTCTTTTGCAACCAGGCCGTATTCCTGGGTCTTCATCGTTGGAACGCCACGGCCATGCTTCTAATACTCTCAATCATCCTCGCCGGTTGGTTTCACTCAAAATTGATGAAATGAGTTCCTGATCTTGTCCTTGCATCTCCCCTTGAGGGGAAGACTTCTTCCTAATGGATCCTTTCATCTGCCCTTGACCCTTCTTTGCGGTCAATGTTTCCGATGGAAAAAATCTGAGGTTGAGGATTGGTACGAGGGAGTCGCCGGGGGCGTTTACTGGCGGCTCAAACAGGAAAACAAGGAAATTGTCTGGGAGTGTTCCTCGGAACGGGTTCGGGAAACCAGCCCGTCCGAATGGATCAGCGGCTACCTCAATCTCAAACAGGATCTATCGGGCTTTGAGGAGGGATTCCGGGACCATCCCATCCTTGAGGCACCCATCCGGTGGTTGCGGGGTTTGAGGCTCATCCGTCAAGAACCCTGGGAATGCGCGGTGTCGTATCTCTTTGCCCAGAGTCTTTCGGTCAGGGTGATTCAAAAGGCGTTAGACAGGTTTTGCGTGAAATTTGGCCAAAAAATAGAAGGTGCGCCGAGTCACTACGCGTTTCCCGAGCCGGGTCTGATTAGCGGATTGAATGCCGTTCAACTCAGACCCTATGCCAACAACAACCGGGCACGGGGGCAAAGGATCATCAAGCTGGCCCGATCATTAGAGGCTGGGGTCCTTTCACTACCCTATTTGAGAGAAATCCCTTGTGATGAGGCACGGCAGGCCCTGATGGCGCTGGAGGGTATCGGGCCCAAGATCGCCGATTGCATCCTCCTTTTCTCGCTTGATCATGTTTCCGCTTTTCCGTTGGACCGCTGGGTTTTGAGGGCCATGAAAAGTCATTTCCCCTCCGTCCGTTTCTTAGGGAAGTTGGGGACCAACCCCACTCCATCGCAATATCCCGCCTTAGTTAAAAGGGCCCGGAAAGCTTTTGGCCTCCATTGCGGTCTGGCCAGCGAGTATCTTTTTTTATATTTGAGGCTCTTAGATGATCCTTCTCTTGTATCCGAATTTCAGTTAAATAACATCCGGGCTGTCGAGCTGTAATCGATTTAATTACCCTCTTTAAAAATGACTGAATTACCTATATAAAATCTTAGTAAAGCATTAACCATTTGGTACAAGGAATACCTTTGAAACACTACCTCCTCATTGTCGACGACGAAGAAAGCGTCCGAGAGTCATTTCGTTTGGCTCTTCAGGATCACTACGAATTAATATTTGCTGTTGATGTTAAATCGACATTAAAGGCCCTCAAACTAAGGGAATTTGACCTTTGCCTCCTCGACATCCTTCTGCCTGACGGATCGGGAATGGACTTATTGAAGCAGGCTAAACGCAAAGATGAAACGATGGAGATCATTATGGTGACGGCCGTGCAAGGCGTAAAATCGGCATTGGACGCTATGAAATTAGGCGCTTACGATTATGTGACCAAGCCATTCAAATTGGAAGAATTGTACGCAGTGATCCAGCGTGCGCTTCAAAAAAGAGCATTATTAAAGGAAAACAGGTACCTTAAGGAATCGCGGCAGAATGAACCGTCTCCCTCATTTATAGGATCCAGTCCTGCCTTTAAGAATTTCATCAAAAAGGTGGAAGGGATGGCGGCTGTTGATTTCCCGGTACTTCTGTTGGGCGAATTAGGAAGTGGCTCAGAGGTTATCGCCCGGGAATTGCACGGGTTAAGTGCTAGGTCGAAGGGCCCTTTTGTGCGGCTTAATTGTTCTTCCGTTCCCCGCGGTCAATGGGAAATCGAGCTTTTCGGCCAGGAGGGAGACGATTCAAAAAAAAGGGGCCCACAATTAGGTAAATTGGATTTCGCCCAAGGGGGGACCCTTTTCCTAGATCAAATTGATTTAATGCCTACTTCCATCCAGGACAAATTTGCGGAAGTTTTAAAGGATAAACGTTTCAGTGGATCTGACAATAAAATAGTCCAAGAAGTGGATGTCCGAGTGATCGCTTCTTTGGAAGTTGAATTATCGAACATCCCTTTTGTGCCTCCGCCGGGGCGTGAACTATTTCAAATCTTAAATGCATTTTCCATCGTCATTCCACCCCTAAGGGAGAGAAAAGAGGATTTGAAGGAGCTTATTTTTTATTATTTGAAAAAGTCCAGCCAAAGGGCTGCCCTGCCGGTTAAAACCCTTCAAAAGGACGCACTGAAACTCTTGCTTGAATATCCATGGCCTGGGAATCTCAGGGAATTAGAGGCAGTCATTGAGATGATGGTGCTATTCGCTGGAAAAGAGATTTTGGGTTTGGAGGACTTGCCTCTTGATCTTCTGGTGAAACAAATGGACTTAGCACCTTCGAGGGAGGAAGCGAAAATATCGCTCAAAAGAGTGCGAAACCAGTTTGAGAGAAGATATATCCGAAAAGTTTTAGAACGAACCCGGGGAAATCAAACCCGAACGGCAGCCACTCTGGGCCTTCATCGAAACACCTTGATTTGGAAACTAAGGGAATTAGACCTCGAGGACGATTACAAGAAAATCGTGAAGCAAAGGCGTGACCGAGGAATTGGATTCAAGGACCTTTAATCATTTTTTGACCTAGAAAAGAGAATTTATGATTTCCCGGGCAATCCCTCTCCCGAAATTAGTAATGCATGGGGAATCGGAACTTTCAGTCGATTTAACCAATCTGAGCAGATTTCTTGAAAGTCAGTTTCAACTTCCAGCCATTACATTCCTGCGGAATCATTCCGGAGGATTGTCAGGCGATAGGCACGGAACCATCTTTCGTATAAAATCCTCGGCATTTTGTTATCGCGAGTTAAAAAAAACGCTTAGGCCCTACTTTGGGTCCGTGCCCGGTATAGGTCCTGGCACCTCCCTTTATCCGGTTTTATTGGGCAGGGAATGGGTGGGTTGTATTCTTACGATAAGGAGCAATTGGAAGGGGGCGAAAGATTTGTCCCTTGAGAAAAAAGGATTGCCATTACTAGCTTGGGCCTTGGGTACCCTCCTAGAAAACCATAGGCTTTGGAAGATGATGGAAAAGATGGAACGCCAGTCCACTCTTGGATTTCTATCCGCGGGTATTATTCACGAGATCCGGAACCCCTTAACGGCCTTGAGTACACTGGTACAATTATTGCCGATGAAAAAAAATGATATTGCATTCATGAACTCATTTCAGAACTTGATGCTAAAGGAATTAGATCGGCTAGAATTTTTAACTGATCAAAGCTTGAAATTCGTTCGGACAGGTACTCCAACCCAAGAATGTGTGGATTTGAAGGAAACAGTTGATCGCATCTCCCAATTGATTCGACCGAGTTTGGTTCGGAAAAAAATTCGGTTAAGATTGAAAATTGAACCGGGATTAAAAATTAATATAGATCCGGCCCAATTAGAAAGTTTGATAGTTAACTTGCTAAAAAATGCAATTTTGGCTGTCGGTAATAATGGACTGATACAAGTTTGTGCTAATCGAAAACACATAAAGGGCAAAAAAATTAAATGCTGGATTTCCTTGGTGGTTAAGGATAACGGAAAGGGAATAGACGCAAAGGAGCTCAGAAGAATATTTGATCCCTATTTCACGACGAACCCGGGAGGAACTGGTTTGGGATTGGCCATATGCCGACGAGTCATGGAAAATTCCGGGGGGATATTGAAAGTTAAAAGCAGACGAGGAAAGGGAAGTGTTTTTTATGCCTATTTTCCGTCAAGTTAGGATTAAATTCTGATAAATTTGTTGAATTCGAGGCTAGATTCTTTCATTTTTCCCGGGAATTCTGGTATTTTAAATGGGAAGGTTCGTGGAGGAGAAAGAATGGGTAGTTGCGAAAAGCAGATTTTGATCCTCCGAAAAGACCCGGCTTTTATTGAAAAGCTTGAGCTTTATTGTCATTCAATAGCCTTTGTTTCTTCCGTTCAGTCTCTGGAAGATTTGTTGGAAGCCATTAGCCTGAAAAAATTCGACTTGCTTCTTTTGCAATGGGACTTTTTTTCTCTGGATAACTCATTCGACTTTAATACGATTGAGCAATTGCAACCGGAAACCGCCAAAATAGCTCTTTTTCAAAATCCTGAATTATCTGCTTTGGTTTCAGCAATGAAAATAGGTTGTATTGATGCCATTTGGCCATATATTGAGCCGAATGAGATGCTCATTAAAATCCAGGATGCCTTGTCTGGTAAACGGCGAATAGAAATCCCTCATACCCACCTTTCTCCAATAGTAGAATCGTTAGCCCGGCAAAGCTTTGAACAAAAAGCTACTCTTTTTCAGGCTCGAAAGGCATTTTTCCATCAATTTATCGGCATGATTCTCGATAATTCGAACTTATCACGGTATCAACTGGCGTCACTATTGGAAGTCAGTCCCCGAACCTTACAAAGGTACATTTCACTCTCTAAAAATTCCCTACTCGTCTCAAGGCCTAAAAACCCTTGAAAAACATAGAAAATCCTTGCCTAACCCCTTAATTTCTTGATATAACCGAACGTGGAATTGACATTCCAGGAGGTGGAAGTTGACCAAAAGTGAATTGTTGGCAACATTGGCGACTGATACTGGTTTAAAGAAAAAAGACGTTGATAATGTGATGCAGGCCCTTCGCAACACCATCTACAAGACTTTAAAGACCGAATATAAAATTAAATTGGATGGATTGGGCGTGTTTCAATTAAAAGACCGTAAGGCCCGTACCGCCCGCAACCCCCGGACCGGCGAAATGGTCAATGTTCCCGCAAAAAAGGTTGTTAAGTTCAGGGTTTTGAAGGACTTAAAAGAAGCCGTCCTGTCGTAAACCGAAAGAAATCGAAGCACTCCGATGCCCTCGGAGTGCTTTTTTTTTGCCTCCCCTGGTAGCACATCCACTCGAACCCTTTTTTACAGAAGCATCTTCCCGTGAAACCAATGCCCCTAACCCTAAATCAACATATTCCTGCAAAAAGCCCCCATCGATGGGTAATTTATAGTTTGTTTGGATTATGGAATCTTTTCTTGTTTTATAGGTTCTATTCCATTCTTGAAAATCCTTATCCTGTCATCAAAAACTGGGTTTCATACCAGCGTTTCCCTGACCTACCACTTGTCGAAAAGATCCATCAATGGCTTTTTTTCGGGGAAACCTTATTTTTAAGTCTTTGGACTTTTCTTTTAGCTTGGAGGATGGGGAGAAAATTTCGTTTATTTATCTCCGCTCGAATTCCAAGCCCATCTATGGCGCTATTCATTGATTTCGCTCTGGGAGTTTCGATTTTAAATACAGCTTGGATGGGTTTTGGTTTGGTGGGATTGTGGTTTCCAGGCTTTTGGGCACTATTAACTTTGTTCCTAAGTCTATGGGTTGCGTGGGATCTGCGCTCGTCCTTCAAATCGAACCGTGGGTTTTCCATCACTCTCCTTCAATGGAACCCGGCCTTCATTGTGGCGTTTTTAATAGTTTTGGCTTACTTGGTGATACTTGTGGGGCATTCCCTCTTGCCGGAGACCTTTTATGATTCACTGAATTATTTCCTGGGTATGCCTCAGGCATGGATCAACCGACACGGGATTTGCGACCTGCCAACCCAGATGCTTTCGGGATACTTCCATGGAGGCTCGCTTTTCTTTATGAACGGACTGATAGGGGGCGGGGCAGAGGCGGCGAAAACGCTCAATGCGCTCGTTCTTGTCCTCTGTGTGGGAATCGTCGCCTTTTGGATGAGAGAATGGGCCGAAGATGAAGTAGCCTTCTTCGCGGCCTTTTGGACCCTTACCTTTCCTCTCTTGTTCATCAATTCCTTGGCCGCCCGGGTCGATGGCTTGGTCACCCTGATCACCTTATTGGTTTTTTATTGTTTGTCCCACGTGATGTCCCGGGATTCAGGAGAAACTGGAATGGAAAATTTCTGGGTCTTGACCGCCTGCTGTCTATCCGGCGCGGCGTTGGGCGTGAAGCCGACCGCACTCGTCGCCTTGGCAGCCCAGGGGATCCTGCTCCTGGGGTACCGGGGGCCCCGTTGGTTTTTCCAGCCCCGCCATTGGGCGTATGCGTTGGCGGGGTTTCTGATTTTTACTGCACCTTGGCTTCTTAAAAATTGGGCTTATACCGCAAACCCTCTGTTCCCCTACGCGTCTTCCTTTTTCGGGGGTAGGGCACTTACTAACGCACACAGCGCCCAACTATTAGGGGAGAACCACCAGTTTCTGCCGATGGACCAGGGCCTGCTTTCCTACGTGACCCTTCCATGGCGGCTCACCATGCCACACGACCAGACTACACAATTCCTGGGCCCCTTGATCCTCGCTTTTTTGCCTATAGCGGTTTTTTCGGTTAAGACTCATGATCGATGGAAATATTTATCCAGGCTTACTTGGGTTTATTTGGTTTTGGGGCTGTGCTCCACCCATATGCTGCGGTTCCTTATGCCGGGGTTTCTATTGTTGTTCATGCTGGTCGGGAAGACTGTGGCGGGGTTGGGAAGCGGTATGAAAAAAATCGCTTGGGCCACGCTTTGCCTTTCCGCTTTTCTCAACCTCGGCCCCCTCATTCTTATTTGCGCCCGCACATTCGACGGGGTGGGAATATGGTCTGGAAGGGAAACCCGGGATCAATATTTGGACCGGATGACCCAGAATTCCTACCTCCCGCTAGCCCGTTGGTGCGAGAACTTACCTTCCAAAGCGAGGGTTCTGTTGGTGGGGGATGCCCGGGGCTTATATTATCCCCGACCTTTTCTGGCCAACTCGGCCTTTGATACTCCTTTTTTCGAGGAAGCCGCCCGGTCGGAAAAAGACGCTTCTGGAATCTTGAGACAACTCAAAGAAAAGGGGGTCGATGTGGTGGTCATGAACCTGCCGGAAGGCATTCGTCTTAGTCAAGAATATGGTTTCTACCAACTAAGAGCCACCGAATGGACCAAATTGGACCAATTTTTCAGGCAAGGATTGGACCCGGTCTACATCCGCCCAAACCTTCAGGCTTACCTAGTTAGGGAAGATTTGAACACCCATCTCCCCTTCGCACCCTATGACCCTTTTACCTTCTTTGACCCGAAAGCCATCGAGTTTTCTCAAGCCTTGAATTTGGGAAATCTGCTCAAGGCGGAAAGCTTAAGAAAAGACATAATAGAGCGGTTCCCGGGGAATACTTATTGGCTGGGCCAAATTGCCCGTCTGGACCTGGAAAAGGCTAAGAGGGCGAAAAAATCAACATTGGAAAACCAGCTTTGAATACTCCGGAAAAGCATCCTCTTAATCTAATTGATTTTTTTTTGGTTAGCCTGCGCGGTTGGGAAAAGCATTTATTATTGTGTGACTCCCTCCAGAACCTTCTCGGCTGCACACGCTTTTTTTGACCCCCTCAGGTCTCTCCTCCGTGGCAAGTTTGGAAGGCATCTATTGAAATCATTCTGACGACAGCGGATTCACTTGGCTTGCATTCGAGTAGGGAAGCCGGGTGGTGGCGGTCCGCAGGCTTAAAACATCTTCAGCTTGGACGCGTTGGGCGCTTCATTTTGGTTTCGGGGTTTGTTTTCCGAACTTATTTTGGATGGGTACGGGGTTGGTCCGGCTCTGGTTCCTCTCGTTCGAGTTGGGAGTGCTTGTTTTATTGGGAATCTGCACGATTCCCCTGTTCCTTGGTTTGATTCGTCCTGCCTGGGGAAAAAAGTTGGGACTTTTCCTTTCCGCCCGGGCTGGAGTTGGGAGCCCTGGCTTTCCTGGGTTTGTTATTCATCTTTTTAAGTTTCATCCAAGCCTTGACCTCTGAAAGTTTTTACGACTCGATGGTTTACCATCTCGCGGTCCCTTCCGACTCGGGGTTGTTAGTCGCCGGGGACGCCCGGGGTCTTTATTACAGCCAAGCTTTTATTTGCAGCACAGTTTTCGATGAGCAATTTCATTCGAAAGTTTGCAGGGACGGAAAGGATGGGGAGGGGTTAAAGCTCGCCTTGAAAGAGGCTGGAGTGGATTACTTAGTGGTGAATGGGCTTGAGGGCATTCGGGTTTCGGACCAGTACCACCATTATGATCTGACCATCTCGCAAAGGCAGGTGCTGGATGATTTCAACCAACGAGGTATGGATTTGATTTATTCCAAGAACCTTCAAGCGGTTTATAAGATTAGGGCCGTTTGGAAGGACAAGCCGTCATCCGAATCGCCCGACCTTTTGACCTTGTTTTCGAAACCTGCCTCGGAATTCATGAGACTATCGCAGAACGGGAAGTGGGATGAGGCTCTGGTCGATCTCCAAGAAACAGCGAAACTATATATCTTTTCTCCATTTTGGCAGGATTAACGTAAAGAATTAGAAGAAAAACTCAAACGAACAAATTATTCGTACATTCACTGAGCGCCAAGCAAAGCTGTCGTTCAACCAATCGGCTGAAAAGTGCCGATCCAGGCAAAATTTGGCAGCCTGGTAGCGGGGAGCCGGGTCGGAAAGGGCAACCTTTCCGGTCTAAGCGGCTCGACAAAGGGCGTAAAAGCGCCTGACGCGAAAGGGCGGGTCGTAACGCGAGTGAACCCAGGTGC
The DNA here is from genome assembly GCA_963849485.1 of candidate division FCPU426 bacterium. Classification (GTDB taxonomy): domain Bacteria; phylum Oederibacteriota; class Muellerivitia; order Muellerivitales; family Muellerivitaceae; genus CAVTWJ01. Next base: position 10,317 of record CAWKIF010000132.1, read on the forward strand.
AGCCTCGTAAACACTAAAGGATGAGGGGGGCGACCCCGTAGTGAATGGGGGAAGCCAGCATTCCAAAGCGGTAGCCAATAAGACGCAAGGAACTCCTTCGGGGTATCAGGGACGACACGTTAACACGGGGAACGACGGAACTTGGGAGACCCACGGGGCAGTATTAGGTACTTGCCTATAAGTCTGAGCGGCGAAGTGGCAGGGAAAGCCCGTGGGAGTCGGACAAGCCCATACTAGCGATGAACTCAAGGACAACAAAACCTTGAAGAGCGAAGGGGCTTGAACTGGACGGCACCTCATAAAGGGGAAAGGCGGGAGATTGGCGAAAGCCTAGGAACTCCTGAAGAACCAAGCCTTGGAACCGTGCTAGAGGCAAGCGGGGAAGAGCAAGCCTGTGATGGGTGAAGAGCTTTCCGTGAACGTTCAGTGAAAGCCGTATGAGGGAAAACCTCAAGTACGGTTTGACGAGAAGGAGCTGGAAACACGACGGGAAACCGAAGGTGCGCCAGTGCCTTACTCTACAGATGCTTAACTTGGTGCCATCGTATAAAACAAAGGATAATTGGTAATACTAGCAACATTACAAATCTTGGCTTTGATTGAAAGAGACAAAAAAGCAACAGTTTTTACTTTGACCACAAGATTTAGAAGTTTTAACGTTATGTTTTGTTTGTATAGGTCTTCAAAGATTATAATCTTTCACTCATAACAGTTTCAGTGAGCTTCTTTTTTTCCGAAATATGACAAATTTCCTCCAGTTTTTCTCTCTGTTCGTATTTCATTTGGGTGAATCGTTTACTTCAAATCGAACTATGAAATGAGGGATGGACATGGGCTTTCGAAGAGCCGTCGTCACAGGCTTGGGCGTGATCTGCCCTTTGGGAGACGGGATTACAAGAGTTTGGCAAGCTATGATCCAGGGCCAGTCAGGAGTGGGTCCTCTTCACCTCATAGATCCTTCTCCTTATCGGGTGAAAATCGGTGGGGAAATCAAAGACCGAGGACGCATAGAAATTTTTGAACGCGATAACCCCGACCGTTATGAAAAGTCCTCTGTTTTCGCCATCTTAGCGTCACAGGAAGCGCTTTCTAACGCAGGTCTTGCACCTATTGATATTGAACCCAATCGACTTGGTTGTTTCTTTGGAACAACGATGGGAGAAATTCAGTTGGCAGAACAAATATCCGAAATCCATGCCCGCCAGGAATCGAGCAAATCGGAATCAGCTTCTTTTCATCGAGTCCAGGCTTCGAATATCGCTGCTTCAGTGTTGGAGTTTTTTGGGCTCAGCGGGCGCTCGTTGGTATTTTCCAACGCTTGCGCGTCCGGAAACTATGCCATCGGCTGGGGTTATGAACAGATCCGACAAGGGCGATTGGATATCGCCCTTTGCGGAGGTGTTGATCCCTTTTCCAGGGTCGCTTTTACCGGCTTCAACCGGTTACTCTCCCTCACACCGGATAAATGTCGGCCTTTCTCCGCCAACCGGAAGGGGTTGGTAGTCAGCGAAGGAGTAGGAGTCTTGCTTTTGGAAGAGGAGCAAAAAGCGCGGGCAAGGGGCGCCCATATATATTGCGAAGTCGGTGGATACGGGCTGGGTATGGACGCTTATCACATGACTTCTCCTCATCCCGAGGGGGATGGCGCCCTGGCAAGCATTGAAAAGGCCTTGATCCAGTCGGGACTAAAACCTGAGAATGTGGATTATATTTCGGCCCATGGCACTGGAACTCCCGCCAACGACAAGATCGAATCCACGGCGATTAAAAAAGCCCTTGGAAAGGACACCCGGGTCCCGGTGAGTTCCATTAAATCGATGATCGGTCACACCATGGGAGCCGCCAGTGCCATTGAAGCCGTCATGACTTGTCTTTCACTGGAAAAGGGGATGCTTCTTCCGACCATTAATTGGGAAACTCCCGATGAAAATTGCATTTCGGATTGTGTGCCCAACAAAGCGAGGCCTTTTCAGGGCCGGGTGGCTCTCTCGAATTCTTTCGCTTTCGGGGGCAATACCTCGTGCATTGTCTTGATGATACCTGAGGCCACCTCATGAAACCTCTCGTGCTCCTCAGGAAGGCCTCGGCAGTTTTGGGTGAAGATGGACTTCTGCCGGGTAATTTGCCTTCGGAATTTCAGGCGCTTTTTCCTGAAGAATCCCCCAAATACATCGATCCGATTTCCCTTCTGGCGGGGATCGGGGCTGGACGAATATTTCGTCAGGGTGAAAATCCTCTCTCTCCAGCCCCCGATGACGCTGTTATCCTGGGCACCGCCTTTGGTGCTCTGGAAAGCTCGTTGGAATTCGACCGTCAGGCTCTCCTCAAGGGACCCAATACGGTTAATCCCATGGATTTTCCCAATACCGTCGCCAATGCTGCTGGGAGCAGGATCGGAATTTGGCTTCAACTCAAGGGGCCTAATGTCACTTTGACCAATGGAGGAACATCATTCATTGACGCCTTGGGTTTCGCTTGGGAAGGAATGAACGGCGGTCTTTTTAGCCGCTGCTTGGTAGGAGCGGTCGAGAAAGCGCCTGATTTCCTCAACCCCACGGGGGTGGCCGGAAAACTTCCTTTTACTATGAAATCAGGGGCGTTTTTGCTATTGGGAGCAGTTGAAGGAGAGGGGTTTCTTCAGGTTAATGATTATTTTTCGGTCCAATGGAAACCAGATGGAACTCTTCCACTGGTTTATCAAGAACTTTTAAAAGGTTTTTTCGTGGAAACGGAATGGCTGGGTCTGCCTTTAGACTCGCTGATGGAAAAGTTCGTTCCCCAAGGAATCGCTCGTTTTAGTCCTGAAGCCTCTATTCTGGAATTGGGACTGAGTGGGAAATTGTCCCTAGAAAGTTTCTTGGATTCATCCCATTGTACAGGTGTGTTAGGAGCTGTCGCGGCCGAGGAACGCAGAATATCGTTGGTCAAGATCAAACGAGAAAAAAGGAGCTTATAGATGGAAACCGAAGCTATCAAATCCAAGATCCGAGAAATTATCTCTGGAATGTTTGACGTACCGTCCGCCAATGTCCCTGATGAGAAGCCTTTTTCTGAGATGGTGAAATACGATTCCATGCGGGCTTTGGAATTTTTGGCAAAATTGGAAACGGAATTCAACGTCATGCTCGATCCGGACCTGCTGGCCAAGATGAGAACGGTCAACATGGCGGCGGAGGTCATTGAGGGACTTCTCCATGCCGCTTGAGTCGGATGAGGAAATACCTGATTTATCATTTCTAAAACAAAGATTCCCCATTGTCATGGTGGATAAGGTGCTGTCATGGCAAAAAGGGAAGGAACTGCGCACGCTCAAGAATATCAGCGTGAACGAGATTTTTTTCCAAGGGCATTTTCCAGAATATCCTATATTCCCGGGGGTGCTCACCATCGAATGTTTCGCCCAGGCTGCCGCCATCCTCGTTCGATTGACCGAGGGGACCTCCGTCGTGGGTGTTTTTGACGGCATCGGCACAGTTTTGGAATTCCGCTTTTTGAAGCCCCTCTTTCCAGGAGACCGCCTGGAGACCCAAGTGTCCATCACCAAAGTCCTCGGGACCAGCCGAATCTTTGAGGGAAAGTGTTTCGTAGAGGGGGAAGAGGTCGCTTCCGGCAAACTCCTTTTCGGAAAGATCAAACTCCCATGAAAAAAGTGGCCATCTCCGGTGGTTCTTCGGGAATCGGTAAAAGCCTGGTGGAAACCTTCGCCTCCTCGGGGTGGAAAGTTCATTTCACCTTTCATTCCAATGAGTCCGCGGCCAGGGAAATTGAGAGCCGCTTCGCAGGAACGGCTCGGGCCCACCTGTTGGATGTTGTCGAACGGGAAGCTTGCGACCGTTTCTTCAAGGATGTCATGGCCGAGGATAAAAGCGTGGACGTGCTTGTCAACAATGCTGGAATCACGCGGGACAAACTCCTATTTTCCATGAAGGATGAGGATTGGGCAGAGGTTTTGGGCACCAATCTTAACGGTTGTTTTTACCTCACCCGCCGTTTCGCCACGGAAATGATGAAGAAAAAGAACGGCCGGATTATCAATCTTTCTTCTACTTCCGGAATTCATGGCTTGCCAGGACAGGTCAATTACTCTGCTTCCAAGGCGGGAATCATCGGTTTTACCAAGGCCCTGGCCAAGGAAACAGGACCCTACGGGGTTCTCGCCAACGTGGTGGCGCCGGGTGGGGTGACCACCCCGATGACCGACAAGCTTTCCCCCCAAGCTAAGGAAGCTCTGCTCCAGGGTGTCCCATTGAAAAGGTTTTGCGAGCCGGGCGAAGTGGCCAAGGTAGTATATTTTCTGGCCACGGACGCGCCTGAGTACCTTAATGGAAGTGTCATTGTCCTGGACGGAGGAGCGGGGTGAAAAACTTTCCCTAACCCAAGCCTATTACCGGGCTTTCAGAAAAGGGGAGAATTTGATTTATCATCTACTGAGATTCATCTTTTTCTTTTATCGTTTGGCCCTGAAATCCCCCCACTTTGGAATCGAAATCTTCAAGAAGTTCTCAGCTCGGAAGAAAGGCATTCTTATACCGCGATATCCTCTTTTGCTCGTCAAAGAGAATTTCTTCTTTCAAGGTTTTTAACCCGTCTCTGCCTTTCGACCTATACCGGGGAAAAGATGTTGGATTTAAAGCTTATCTGGAGAAAAGACGGAAAACCCCAATTGTTGAATCCTATCATTCGATTCAACCTTTCCCATACGGAGGGATTAATAGCCTTGGCATTGGGCCGGATGGAACTTGGGGTTGATGTCGAAAGGGTGGAAACTCGGAAGAGCTCCGAAACGAGATACCTAACCCTTG
>CAWKIF010000133.1:0-66499 GCA_963849485.1 candidate division FCPU426 bacterium
CTGGATCAAAAGTGATATCAAGTACGTCGACCAAACGGGATTCCGTTTCGGCCAGTACACCAACCTCTACATCAGCCTCAACAAGTATTTCATGAACAACGCCGTCGAAGCGCAGTTGACCTATGGCCTCCCCAGCTTCCTGGACTATTGGGAAGACGACAATAGTCTCCAAACCCTCAACATGTGGCAATTCTCCCTGACGGGGAAGTTTTAGGAATGAACATGAAAAAGACCATCCTATATCTTGCGCTATTCGCGATCATGGCTCTTGTTATTTCCCCGGTTCAGGCAGCGAGCCATAAGAAAAAATCGAAATCATCCGCGGCCCCTATTTCCTCTAAGACGGGATTGAAAGTCGATGGGTTGTCCTTGACGGTGGATGGCCAGCCGACCTACCTGACCGGCATCGAGGCGCCGGGCCTCTACCGCATGACGACCGCTCAGCTGGATAATTTTTTCGCGCAGGTCAAGGCCACCGGGGCCAAGGCGGTTAAAACCAACGCTTTCTCCTTGGGCAAGGCGCCCTCCCCGATTCAAACAGGGCCTGGCCAATGGGACGAGGCCTCCCTGAAGCGGTTGGATCAGGTGGTGGCATCCGCCGGGAAAGCCGGCCTGAAGCTTATTCTTGATTTATGCGCCGATGGGGGACCTGAGGGAGGGAAAGATACCTATGCCGCCTGGGCCGGAAGCCCCAATCCGGGTGTCTTCTTTCTCGATTTCCAATGCCGTTCCTGGTACCAACAATACGTGAAGATGATTCTTTCAAGGGTCAATACCTTAACGGGCGTGACTTACGGGAAAAACCCGGTCATCTGGGCCTTCAATCTTTTGGATTCGCCCAACTATACGGAGGGAGACCCGGCCGTCGCCGACCAATGGGCTTCCATGATGGCTTCTTTCGTAAGGGCTCGGACCGAGGCCCAGGTAGTCCTTTCATTGGACCCGAACGCTGCCGGCCTGTCGCCGGTTGAATTGGCGGGCCAGCCCGGGATTGATTTCATCCTTGAGGAAATGACAACCAAAGTGCCTTCCCCTTTATTCTGGGCTCAAACCATCGGTAAGCCGGTTGTGTGTGTTGCCGGTAACAGCCGGTCACCCGCCGGGGGCCTCGGGGCGGGGTTCCTCGTATCCATTGATCCGGCCCAGACCAATGACTGGGTCTCCATGAAAAATTCCTTCGCCGCCCAGTCTCTTTCCGGTACCCCGACCGGTCGAAAGTATTTCACCCGGCTATCGGCGGAGCCGACGGGGGATGCCGTGGTGAATTGGAACGCCTCGGAAACAATTTCGGTTTCACTCGCCTCCCCGGCTCAGGTAACCATCCGCTACGGGGAAAATGGCCTCCTCAGCCAGGAAACCGACCTGACCCCCAACTCCGCCCTGACGCATCAAGTGTCTTTAAAAGGGCTTTCGGCAGGGAAACGCTACGGATACCAGGTTAAGGCCCATACCGCTTCCGGTATTCAATATTCCAACACCCTATTCTTCGAAGCGCCTAACTTAAAGCGCCTGGTTTCGCCCCCCTCTCCCTGGACTAAAAATTTCATCACAGTCAAGGGAATCAGCTTTTATGATGGGGACAAGCCTTTTAAGTTCGTGGGGACAAACAATTACTACCTGCATTACATGCCCGACTCGATCGAATACATCTTCACCGAGGCTGAAAAGATGGGCCTCACCGTCATGCGTACCTGGGCCTTTGGAGAGGCCGAGAAACCTGTTCCAGATGATTGGGAGAAGTTTCGTTATTTCGAACTTTCTCCCGGGCAGTATGTGGAATCGAACCTGAAACTGATGGACAAGGTGGTCGCCTCGGCCCAAAAACACCATATCCGGCTGGTATTGGGCCTCTCAAACAACTGGAATGATTTCGGCGGGGCACCCCAGTGGGTCAAATGGTACGGGTCCACCAACAAAAACGATTTCTTTGACAACCCGGACATCGAGAAGGGCTATCAGGACTATATGGCGATGATGGTCAATCGTGTCAACACCTTGACCGGGGTGGCCTACAAGGACGATCCCACGATCATGGCCTGGGACCTGATGAACGAACCGCGGGACGAAAGGACACGGCCGGCAACGTCCTTGCCGCTTGGATCGACCAGATGGCGAACTTTTTGAAAAAGCAGGGGGTCCGACAATTGGTCACGACCGGCGCGGAGGGCCTACGGGCCAATAACGGCACCCATTATTCAGGCACCGATTTCATCAAGGATCACCAGTCTCCCGCGATCGATTACGCCGTTTTCCATGTTTACCCCACCATGAACGGAACGGGTTGGAATATGAGGACGATTGACGCTATCTTGAACGCCTATGTGAAGGACGCCCATGAAGTGTTGAAAAAACCGGTCGTTATGGAAGAATTCGGCATCGAGCGGGGAAAAGTGGGCGAGACGCAATCCCAATGGATCTACGGGATGATGAAGGCGTTTTATGAAGCCGGAGGGGACGGCACCAGCTATTGGATGCTGGAGGAACCCAACTACTCAGGCGACGCCAATTGCTTCAGCCCGGATGACGTGGATATCTGCAACCTGTTTGTCCTGGAGTCCGGGAAGATCGCGGGAGGGCGCTGATGAAAATCTCTATGCGTGCCTTGCTTTATCTTCCCTGGATCGGATGGGGCCTTCTCTTGATCGGCGGGTGCGGCCAGGTGACCGGCCCGATCAGCCCGCTGATCAACCCTCCCGTTGTTCAATCTTTTGGATCCTTTGACGATGGAACCATTGACGGGTGGGTTTATGATTCGTCCAACCCCAACATCACCAATCCTCTTCCTTTGACTGTGACCTCCCAAGCCTTCCAGGGCCCTTACGCCTTGACCATCGAGGTTCCGGCATATGGTTTATCGGCGGGTTCCACGGTTGAGCTGAGCAGCTACTCGGTTCATTACTCCATCGCCTCCTCGGGCCAGGGGTTGAACCTCACCAATTGTATTCTTTCCATGTGGGTGAAGTTGGAATCGGGCGTAGTGGCTGCGCCTAACCAGATTGGCGCCCAAATCTTCCTCAAGGACAATAGTTACGCTTACGCCAACGGGACCTTCGTCAAATTGGTCCCCAACCAATGGATGCAGGTGACCTATAATGTGAACGCGCCCAATTACGCGGCGAGCCCCCCGCCGAACGTTGCCAATGTCTATCAGGTGGGACTTCAATTGGCCGGGAATGGGTCTTCATTCTTTACTTCCCAGGGCGAGGTGGACGCGGACAGTTTCGGATGGGAAACGAACCCTTAAATCGTTTAAACAACATCCAATTAAATTCGATCGCGCTAAAAAACCATGCAATTAAACTTTTCATACCAATTAGTTTTTCGATTCGTTCCTTTTTTGGAGGTGTTCTCATGCGTCGATGGTTCCAGTTGTGCGGTTCGTTATTCCTGATGGCCACTTCCGCCGCCTTGGCCCAAACGAAGCTGTCGCCCATCTTTCAGGACCACATGGTCCTCCAGCGTCAAATGGTCGTCCCCATTTGGGGCAAGGACAAGCCGAACCATTTAGTTAAGGTCTTTGTGGCCGGCCAGTCTGGGCAAGCGCATGCGGGGTCCGACGGAAAATGGAAGGTGATCCTGCCCGTCCTGGGAGAGGGTGGCGGGCCCTATGAGATGAAGGTGACGGGATCAACAACCATAACGTTAAAGGATGTTTATGTCGGGGAGGTTTGGGTGGCCTCGGGGCAATCCAATATGGAACTGCCCCTTAATAACACTAACGGCGCGGAGAAGGAACTAGCGCGAGGTGGTGACCCCCAGATTCGTTGGTTCGTACAGGACCGGCGTTTGTCAGATGAACCCGAAGAAACACCCCTGGGCAATTGGAAGGTTTGCACTCCGGACAACGCCAAAGATTTTTCTGCCGCGGCCTATTATTTCGCCAAGAAACTCCGCAAGGAGCTGGGGGTTCCCGTGGGCATCCTGGGGAGCTACTGGGGAGGCACCTGGATTGAATCCTGGATTCCAAAGGAAGCTTTCCAGTCTGACCCATCCATTCAACCCATCTATGAAGCCTGGAAGGCTATTTCTCCCTCCGAACAAAAGGAGAGTACCGGGCTCCAAAAAATGGATATGGAAATCCGAAGACTAAGGCTGACCTCCAAGAACCCAGGCCAAACGCCCGTCACTCTGCTTTCCCCCGCGCGGTATTGGTTTTCCAACGCGCAACCCGGTTCCAGCGTCACCTTCGAGATCGAAGAGGATCGACCAATGGAGGATGAGTACGGCCGCATCCATGCCGAAGTTCAGGCAGGCGGATGGGGCAACAGTACCTTACCCTTAGCGCCCAAGGGCGCTCCCCTTGATTTGAGCGCCTATGACACCATCGAATTCGAGGCGAGAGGAACCGGCAAATTCAACGTGATTTTAGAACAACCTATCATCTCCGATTGGGACAATTACGGCTCCCAACCCTTCACGATCACGGCTGATTGGAAACCATATCAAATATCCTTTTCTGCCTTGAAGCAAAGCGGGTGGGGAAAACCCAAACCCTTCCAACCCATGGCCATCAACGCCATCTGTGTCAACGCCTGCGTCAAGCCCATGGGCATGATCCCGGCAGCTCTTTATGACGGTATGGTGGCTCCCCTGGTGCCCTACGGTATCCGGGGAGCGATCTGGTACCAAGGAGAGACCAATGTGGGACATGCGCAGGAGTACCGAAAACTCCTTCCGGCCCTGATAAAAGGGTGGCGGCAAGCCTGGGGTATCGGAGATTTTCCGTTCATTTTTGCACAGTTGCCCAATTGGAACGACCCCAACCTGAATCTGGGGAACGGCTGGCCCGAATTGCGGGAAGCCCAGGCATCGGCCCTGTCATTGCCGAATACGGGCATGGCCATCTTGATCGATATTGGGGAATCGAACGACATCCACCCCAAAAACAAGGCGGATGTGGGATTGCGGCTGGGACTGGCTGCCCTGCATGAGGCCTATGACAGAACCGAACCCTATTCGGGACCCCTTTTTGATTTTCTGACCGTCAAGGGCTCCAAATTGGTGGTGAGGTTCAAGCATACGGACGGGGGATTAAAGGCTAAGGGTCCGGTGGTTGAAGGCTTTGAGGTGAAGGGAGAAGACGGCAACTTTGTTCATGCCAAAGCCGAAATTTCGGGGAACGAAGTTCTGGTCTGGAGCGACCAAGTCGCTCATCCCCAGGGGGTCCGGTACGCTTGGGCCAATGACCCGAAATGTAATTTGTTCAATGGAGAGGGTCTTCCGGCCGGCCCCTTTCGGTCAGGGTTAAATCACAATTCAAATTAAACCTTAAAATTGCGGCCTTCCTAGTCGATTTAAAGAGGTAAAATGGGATCGTTGCTTACCCAGACCCCTATCCCCCTCATTCTGGACGGGAGGATAGATCGCTCGTTTGAGAAGCGTCCCAAGGGGGCTCCGATGCTGTCGGAGATCTATTATTTCTCAGGCACGGGAAATTCATTGGCGGTCGCCCGGGATTTGGCGGCCAAGCTTAAAGCCGTCCTCATTCCGATTGCGACCCTCATGGAAGATGTGAAGGTCACGATCGATCCCGATGTGGCGGGCATTGTTTTTCCGGTTTATCATTCCGGTCTTCCCTCCATCATTCATGATTTCACCGAAAAAACTGTTTTCCCGAGTGAAACTTATCTATTCGGTGTTTGCACCTATGGCGCTTCCGGCCCGGGGGTGGCTATGCGGTATCTCAAGGCGATCTTGCGTCCCCATGGAGGTCGATTGGCTGCAGGGTTCGCGGTGAAGATGCCTTACAACTACGTGACTTCCACCGGCGCCTTGTACGAGAGCTCCTTTGAAGAACGGCTCCAAATGTATGAGGACTGGTTGGGAAAAAGGAATGTCATCCTGGAGGCCGTGAAGAATCGCCAGGGTGGCCCCTTCGAATCTGGGCCCAGGGCGGTGGGAACCGTCACGCCCGAAGGGATCGCGATTCCCCGGGGGCATCCCGGTAAGGCCGATGGGGGGGCCACGCGTGCTGAGACCTTAGTGGCGGGTTTGGCCGGGGAAACCAGGCGGAATATCTGGCGAAAACTCCCATTGATGGACGGCCATTTTTACAGGAATGACGACTGCATCAATTGCGGGATTTGTTCGGAGATTTGCCCTGTCGGGAACATTGATATGGGCCCAAATGGACCCGAATGGCTTCATGAATGCGAGCAATGTTTTGCCTGTCTCCAATGGTGTCCCAACGGTTCGCTCCAATTCGGAGCCAATACGGAGGGCGGAAAGCGGTACCATCATCCCGATGTTGTCATCTCCGACATGATTGGACAAAGAAAACCCGTTCAGCAATCCTACGGGGGTGGAGTATAATGGCTTGATTTCATTGATGAGGATGAAAGGGTAGAAATGGTTCGGGGTGTCCATAACAACAATCCTTACCTCCAAAATATCGCTATGGCGGAGGAATTGGCGAAGGTTTCCAAAGAAAAACTCGAAAAAAAGCCCCGGGTCGATCCTTCCGCCTATATGGATAAGGACTCTCCGATCGGCAGCAAGGTTCAGCCCCCCGACCCATCCGGTGAAGAAGGGAAGATGTTGGATGAGGCTCCTGGAAAACCCGCGCAAACCGCGGAAAGCGACGAAATGGAAGAAACCAAGCCCCAAAAAGGGACTCCCGCTACGGGCTCCCGAATTGATATCAGGATTTGAAACTTCTTTTTACCTTCAATGTTGATTCAATATCGTATGGGCAGAAGATTTCTCGTGAAACCCGTGCCAATTCCTTGCGAACTAAAATATCGAATGTTATATTAGCTTTTAAAGTTCAAGGGAAGTTGGATGATGTTCCCCCGTTTTTTTCCTTAATCCCCGGACATTCTGAGTCGAATCTCGAGGTTTTATGACTGGCCCAGCCGCTGGCGACAAAAAAAACATCGTCAAAATGGCCTATATTTATTTCCAGGAAGGCCGCTGGGATAAAGCGATCGAGGAATATAAAAAGCTCCTTCTTCTTGATCCGGAAGACATTAATACCCACAACATGTTGGGGGATGTTTATGTCAAAAAAGGATCGGCCCGGGAAGCCTTCGAGGAATATTTAAAGGTCTCCAATGATTTTTCCACCCGAGGCCAGGCCGACAAGGCCACCATCGTTAACAAGAAAATAGCGGCCTTGGATTCCGCCCAACTTACGGCCGAGGGTCAAAAACAACAAAGTCTCATCCGCGAGACCATCCGCGCGGAAACTGCCATGGAAAGCGGAAACGTCGACGCCGCCATCGAAGCCTTGAGCGAGGTCGCCAAGCTGGACAAGGATAACTTGGCGGCTTATTCCAAGCTCGGCGAGCTTTATGAAAAAAAAGGACTCGCACAAGACGCGGTTAAAGCCTACCTGCTCGTAGCGGATAATTTTTTCAAGAATCGCCTTTTTAAAAAAGCGCAGGAAATTTACCAGAAAGTCGTCCAGCTCCAGCCTAACAATCTTGATGCACGCTCCAATCTGGCCCAAATCTTCATGAAGCAGGGTTCCGAGGGGGACGCCAAGAAAGAGTTCCTGGTTTTGGCGGAACTGGCCCTCAATGCGGGGGATTTGGAGCGGGCTCAGCAAAATGCCACCCGGGCCATTGAGCTTAAGAGTATCGAGGCCCACTATATCCAGGGCGTTATCCTATTCAAAAAACAGCAGTTTTCGGAAGCCAAAACCGAGCTGGAAAACCTTCTTCGGTTTAAGGTCAACCACGTCGCGGCCCTGTCTTACCTGGCGCGTGTCCATATGGAACAAAACCAATTGGACAAGGCCAACGAAACGATCCAGCGGGCGCTGAAGGCGGAGAAGGATAATCCCATGGTCTTGGAGGCCCAGGCCGAGTTGGCCTTGAAACGCGGCTCCAAGATGGAAGCGGGCCAGGCATTCAAATCCCTATTGGACCGAGCGGAGTCGAGGGGGGATTACATCAAGGCCGCGGAATTTGCCCGGTTCATCGTTTCCTTGGATGAAAACTCCACACCCGCCATCGGAAAATTGGGCGACATGCTGAAGGCGGCCGGGGACATGAAAGAGGCCGCGAACGCCTATTTTAAAAACGTCCTTCTTTTGGAAAAATTAGGGAAAAAAGAGGAGGGGACGGAATGGGCCCGTAAGACGATGGAAATGAACCCGGACCATGCGGGGGCCCAGGAAAGAATCATGGGTCAGGTGGTGGCGCCCGCCCACCTGCCCGAAACCAAGGAAACCGCACCGGTCCCGGAACCCAAAGAGTCCCCGGCTCCAATCGCTGCCCCGAAATCCTCGGTGCTGGATTTGGAATCTGCACCCGATTCCCAGGAAAATCCTATTCCCCCGCGGCTTACTCCGGGGCGGACTTCGGTGCCAACTCCAGCGCCCGTCAAGGCGACCGTGATGGAATTGGAACAGGAACCGGCGGAAGATTGGCAAGCGGAATTGTCCATCGCTGATAATTTTATTCATCAAGGCATGCTGGAAGAGGCCATCGAGATCTGCCAAAGACTCGCGGAGAATTATCCGGACAAGACCGAGATCCGCGACCGGCTGAACCAAGCCTACCAGGCCTATGTGAAGACGGGGGATGACGTGATCGGAGCCTTGGAAGCGGAGCGGCGGGCCAAGGAAGAGGAAGAAAAAAACCTGCGGGCCGAAATGGAAAAAAAGGCCCTCGATGAAGCCAAGCGGCTTCGCGCGGAATTGGAACAAAAGGCCCGGCAAGAAGCGGAAGAAAGGGCGCGCTTGGAAAGGGAACGTTTGGCCCGGGAAGAGGGGGAACGCAAATTCCAAGAAGAAAAGGCCCGCTTGGAAAAAGAAGAGGCTGACCGAATTGTCCGTGAAGAGGTGGAAAAACGGATCAAAGAGGAGATGGAAAAGAAAATCCGGGAAGAAACCGAGAAAAAAATCCGCGAGGAGGCCGATCAAAAGGCCAGGGAGGAAGCGGAGAAGAAAGCTCGGGAAGAGGTCGAGCAGAAGATCCGCGAGGCGGCGGAGAAAAAGGCGCAGGAAGAGGCGGAAAGGAAGCTTCGCGAGGAAGTCGAGCGAAAAGCCCAAGAGGAAGTGGAAAAGAAGCTCCGGGACGAGCTTGAGCGGAAGGCCCGAGAAGAGAGGGATCGCCAGGCGCGGGAAGAGGCGGCCAAGCACGCCCCAAAAAAGGACATGGGGCCGGACTTGAAGAGCCTCAAATTGGAACCCTCCTCCAAGGGCGATAGCGTGTTAGAAGATGGAAAAGACGATTTCATGACGATTGCCGTGGCGGATATCTATACCCGGCAGGGTTTGCGTGAGGAAGCGGCAAAAATCTACCGCCGTATCCTTGAAAATGAACCTGATAATCTTGAGGCGAGGAAAAAATTATCCGAAGTGGAAAGCCTCCTTATACCGAAGGAGTCGTCGGAACCGCCCGCCCCTCCGCCCGTTTCTCACCCCGCCCCCTTGGAAGACCGCAAAGAGGATTCGGCCCCACCGCCGGGTGAAAAAGATTCGGGTAGCAAAAAAAAGTCAAATCGGGTAGGCTACGTCTGAAAGTTGGCCGAGTTTCATCTCAACCATCCGATATATTGTCCCGGCTAGCAGTTCCATGAATCTTGGGCCCTTTTGAATTAGCGGTTGAGTGAATTTCTTTCGAGAAAACCATGAGCTACGAGAATTACTACGGCTTAAAAGAACAGGCATTTTCCAACGCCCCGGATAGCCGCTTTTATTATGAAAGCAGCCAACATGCGGAGGCGATGGTACGTATGCTTCATGCCATCGACACCATGAAGGGCTTGACCGTCGTGGTGGGGGATATTGGCGCGGGAAAGACCCTCTTGGCCCGCAAAGCCCTCGAAAAACTTGAACAAGACAACCAGTATGAAGCCACCCTCCTCGTGATTGTCCACAGTGAAATCACCGCCGAATGGATGCTCAAAAAAATCGCCCATCAGCTGGGCGTTGAAAATCCCGGCGAAACCAAGGGACAGATCATATCCCAGCTTTTCGAGCGCTTGATGAAGCTCCATGAGGATGGCCGCAAGGCGGTGGTCCTCATTGACGAGGCCAATATGCTCCAGCGCAAGGAGATTTTCGAGGAGTTTCGCGGCCTCTTGAACATGGAGGTTCCAGGTCAAAAACTTATTTCCATCATCCTTTTGGGCCTGCCGGAGCTCGAGAAATATCTCGCTTTGGATCCTCCCCTCTACCAGCGGATGGCGATGAAGTTTGTTTTAAAGTCGTTGACCCGGGATACGAGCGAACAGTACATCAAACACCGCTTGGCCGTGGCGGGCTGTGTGAAGTCGCTTTTTACCGCCAACGCTTACCAAAAAATCTTCGATTACACCAAGGGCATTCCCCGTCTCATCAACACCACCTGTGACAATGCCATGTTGGAAGGCTATCTCTTGAAGCGGGAAATGATCGATACGGATATTATCGAACAGGTCGTGAAGGATCTAGGGCTGAAAAAAGACTGAGTCCCGATTGAAACCCGCCGCCAAGGGTCTCCCGGCCCTCTTTCTTTAACCGCTATTCGGACGGGAACGATTAAAAACTTGAAATATTGGCCTTTCCTTTGGTAAAACTAACAGCCTGACGAGGTCATATTCGCTGGGCTGGTCGTCGAGCGCGGGAATAACTCAGTGGTAGAGTGCAACCTTGCCAAGGTTGAAGTCGCGGGTTCGAATCCCGTTTCCCGCTCCATTCATTCCTCTGGCGGGAGGCTGAAGCCGCCAAATTGAATATTCCTTAAACCGCTCATGCGAATCATGCATGGGCGCTTTTGTTTTCCCCCTCGCACCGATGTTCGGGCCGGTCGAAGGCCGAGTCCGATTGAACGGGGTTTTCGGAACGGCTTTCGAAGGCAGGCTTCCGGTGATGAGGGGTTGAATGACCTGGGGCGGCATACCCAAGTGGTTAAGGGAGCGGTCTGCAAAACCGCGATTCGGCGGTTCAAATCCGCCTGCCGCCTCCATATTTCTATCCTTTGATCCATTCTTATCGACGAGGCGTTATGGTTCCCTGGTCGGAACAAGATTTGGCGCAGATGGAACGTCATGGGATTTCTCCCCTAGAAGCCAATCGCCAAATCGACCTGTTATTATCACCTCCTCCCCCCCCCTGCTGGATCGTCCCGCAACCCTGGGGGACGGTGTTCAAAAACTGGATATTCCCGAACAAGAGGAATCGCTCCGTTGGTTTGAAACCCACCGTCTAAAAGGCTTTTTTGAAAAGTTCATTCCCGCTTCGGGCGCTGCATCCCGGATGTTCTTCGACATGGCCAAAGCCATGCGCGAGTACCCGGTCACTCGGGAGGAGTTGAACCGAAAGGCCAGGGAAGGCGCCCAGGAAGCGGAAAAACTTTTATGGTTTTTTGAGAGACTGCCCCAGGCCGGATTTTACTTGGAACTGGAGGGCGCCCTTTCCCGGCAAGGCGAGAACCTGGAGGCGTTATTAAAAGAAGGGGCCTATGACGATATCATCCGGTGTCTGCTTTATGAGCCTGGGTTAGGTTATTCCCAGAGACCTAAGGGTCTTATCCCGTTTCACCGATATGGCGCGAGTTCCCGTACTCCGGTGGCGGAGCATTTTATCGAGGCGGGGCCTTTGGTCGGGGATGAAAAAGGGATCTGTCGCCTCCATTTCACGATTTCACCCGAACACGAGGAGTGGTTCAAGGAACACCTAGACTTCTTAAAAATGAGCCTGGGAAAAGGTGCACCTTATCGGTTTGTGGTCTCCTGTTCGTTCCAAAAGGCCTCGTCGGATACCCTCTCCCTAGATGCCCAGGGTCAGCCGGTGAGGGACGATCAGGGACGTCTTCTATTCCGGCCAGGAGGCCATGGAGCTTTGATTAAGAATCTTCAGGAAACCATCGCCCCTTTTGTATTTATTAAGAATATCGATAATGTGGCTGTTGAAAGCGTGTCGTCTATGGTCATCCGATGGGAAAAGATCATGGGGGGTGTTTTAATCCGGAGAAAAACTCAGGCGGATCATTGGCTGGCTGAATTGGATAACCCCGCGGTTTCTCACCGTCGAACTGAAGAAATTAATTTAGAGATTAAAAAGATCTGGGGTTTGGAGGTTGACGCCCAGGCCTCGGCCTCCCAAGATCCCATTCAAGCGTTAGGCTCATTTCTTAACCGGCCCATGAGGGTTTGCGGGGTGGTTCCCAACACCGGGGAGCCGGGAGGCGGGCCCTTTTGGGTTCGCTCCCCTCTAGGGGGCTGCGCGCCTCAAATCGTGGAAAGTTCCCAAGTGAATTTGGCTGATCCCAGGCAAAATAAAATCTTTCAGGCCTCCACCCATTTCAATCCGGTTGACATGGTTTGCGCCTTGAAAGACCGAAATCAAAAATCTTACGACCTGAATAAATTCATCGATCCCCAAATGGCCTTTTTAAGCCGTAAATCCTGGAAGGGGCGGGAAATCCGGGCCTTGGAACGTCCTGGGCTTTGGAACGGCGCCATGTCGGACTGGATCACCTTTTTTGTGGAAATTCCCCAGGAAACCTTTCATCCGGTCAAAACGGTTTATGATCTGCTCAAACCTTCCCATCGGGAAAATAATCAGTAGACAGAAAGCTTCTCTGGGATAAAATCATTTTCCCCTCCAGGGCTTGGCCCGAAGTTGGAGGATCGTTAGAATACCTGTGCACCGGTCGAAGGGCGTATAGCTCAGTTGGTTAGAGTACTTCCTTGACATGGAAGGGGTCACTGGTTCGAGTCCAGTTACGCCCACCATCTTCCGCCTATTCAAAAACCTTGGCGGAGGATTTCCTTCAAAACCGGAGGCCGGGAAAGGGGTCCGTGAACCTGGCCCTAGACACGAGCCTGCCAACCTGATCGAACCTAGGAACCTCCATGTCCGACAAATACGAACCGAAACACCAGATGGACGAAAATCTTTATAAAATCCGCCATTCGATGGCGCATGTCTTGGCACAGGCGGTCCTCCAAATCCGACCGAAAGCCCAATTGGGTTTTGGCCCCCCGATCCGGACTGGCTTTTATTACGACTTCCTCCTGGAGGAACCCTTAACTGAAAACGACCTGCCCGACCTGGAAAAACGCATGAGGAAAATTATCCAGGAAAAAGAAACCTTCCAGCGGGAGGATTTGCCCAAGCCGGAGGCCCTGAAGAAATTGGCGGGCATGGGCCAGGCCTTGAAGGTGGAATACGCCCAGGAACTGCTTCAATCGAATGATTCTTTAAGCTTTTACAAAAACGGTCCCTTTGTCGACATGTGTGAGGGCCCCCATGTGGACAATACCCAAGAGATTCCCCTCATGGCCTTCAAATTGGATTCATTGGCCGGTAGTTATTGGAGGGGCGACTCCTCGAAGCCCATGCTGACCCGGATCTACGGCCTTTGCTTTCCCTCGGAATCCCAATTGAAGGAATTTATCAAGAACCGCGAGTTGGCCCTCAAGAGGGACCACCGGAAGTTGGGCCAGGAATTGGAACTTTTCACCATTGATGAGAGGGTGGGGAAGGGCCTTCCCCTCTGGCTTCCAAACGGTACGGTCCTACGGGAAGAACTGGAGGCTTTCGCTAAAGAGGTGGAATTTAAGGACGGTTACGACCGAGTGGCCACCCCCCATATCGCCAACGGGGAACTCTACAAACTCTCGGGTCATCTCAAACTCTACAAGGACGCCATGTTCCCGCCCATGCGAAGCGTGGAAAAGGACCCGGATTCACCGGCGGAAGAGTTTTACCTGAAACCCATGAACTGCCCCCACCACCACATGATCTATTTGAACCGTCCGCGTAGCTACCGGGAACTCCCGTTGCGATTGGCCGAGTATGGAACGGTTTATCGGTTCGAGAAGTCCGGCCAATTGGCCGGTTTACTGCGGGTCCGGGGCCTGGCCATGAATGACGCGCACATCTATTGCACCCGCGAACAGATCAAGGGGGAGATCAAGAAGGTGGTTTCTCTGCATAAGATGTATTTTGAGAAATTTCGGATGGACAAGATCTGGGTCCGCCTTTCCCTCCACGACCAGGATAAGGAAAAGTTCACAGAAAACGAGGAGCTCTGGAAGGACACAGAAAACATCCTGAGGGAAGTCCTCGCGGAACTGGGCGTGGCTTATGAGGAGGTCCGGGGGGAAGCGGCTTTCTACGGCCCCAAGATCGATTATCAAACAGAGAATGTCTTGGGACGGGAAGAAACCGCCGCAACCGTTCAATTGGATTTCACCTCCCCCGAAAGGTTCCACCTGGAATACACGGCTCCGGACGGGTCGAAACAAAGACCCTTTATCATCCATCGGGCCCCCCTAGGCACCCATGAGAGATTTATTTCTTTCTTAATCGAACGATGGGGCGGGGCCTTCCCGACCTGGATGTCCCCCCTCCAGGTCCGGCTTGTTCCCATTGCCGAGGATTTCATCGGATACGCCCTGGAAATAGCCGAAGGATTGAGGGGCGGTATGGTCCGGTGCGAAATTGACTCCTCCAACGATTCCTTCTCGAAAAAGGTCCGCAACGCGGTGACGAAAAAGATCCCCAATATTTGGATTGTCGGTGCCAATGAAATGAGAGATGGAACCGTGACTTGGCGGCGTTACGCAGTCGAGAAACAAGCTGTCTATCCCAAAGCCCAGGCCGCCTCGATGTTGCGCAGAATGATCCGGGAACGTTTGATGGATAATTTCGCTGATATCGATCTGCCCCCCGCTGAATAGCCTGAAAAAAGCTTTGACAAAGAAATAGGCTATCGTTAGGATTCTCCCCTCAAGTAGGGGATTCCGTCTCCTCACCCCCAGCCCCACGGGCGCGAAAGGGTCATCGTCATCTTTCAAGCTATTGATGGATTGGACAGGACGGGGCCCCGGCTTCGTCCTTTTTTTTTAACACGAACAGGAGGTAGCGTTTATTTCTTCGCAAAAAGAATTAAAAATTAACCACCAAATCCGGGCCCGGCAGGTCCGGTTGATCGGTGAGGCGGGTGAACAGCTGGGAATCGTGGATATCCTAAAGGCCCAGGGAATTGCCCGCGAAAAGAATATGGATTTGGTCGAAATCGCCCCGGATGGCGTGCCTCCGGTCTGCCGAATTATGAATTATGGGAAGTTCCGGTATGCCCAGCGGAAGCGAGACAAGGAAGCGTCAAAAAAACAAAGGGTGATGAAGGTCAAGGAACTCAAGATCAGGCCCAAAATCGACGAGCACGATTATCAAACCAAGTTGCGAATGGCCTGGAACTTCTTCGAGCATGGGGACAAGGTCAAGGTGGCCTTAGTCTTCCGCGGCAGGGAAATGAGCCACAAAGACCTGGGCCGCCAGTTGATGGACCGGGTGATGGAGGATTTGGCGGAGGTGGGGGAGTTGGAAGCCCCCCCCAAGGATGAGGGAAATCAGATTATCGCTGTTTTCAATCCGAGGCCTCTCAAACCAGCCGTGAAGGAAACAACGGAAACCAAGGAAGGTGAAAATGGGTAAGGGATTCAAGACGAAAAAAAGCATCCTGAAGCGTTTCAAGGTCACAGGCACCGGAAAAATTATGGTGAAGAAACAAACGGGCCGGGGACATTTGTTGGCGCACAAGAGCCGCAAGCGGAAGCGCCAGTTGAAGAAGCAGCCGACGTTGGGTAAAACCCACACCTTTCGCATCAAGCGAATGATACAGATCTAAGGACCGGAGAAACCTATGGCACGCATTAAACGCGCAGTCGCGAAAAGAAAACGCAAGAAGAAATTTTTTAAGATGACGAAAGGCTATTTTGGGGCGAAGAGCCGCCAATACCGGACGGTTCGGGAAGCGACCAAAAGGTCGGGCAACTACGCCTTCACTGGGAGAAAGCTCCGCAAACGCGAATTCCGAAGCATCTGGATTACGCGCCTCAACGCGGCCACCCGGGAGCACGGGATGTCCTACAGCCAGTTCATGTCCGGGCTGAAGAAGGCCTCGGTGGACCTGGACCGGAAGATCCTGTCGGAATTGGCCTTGAACGACCCTAAGGCCTTCGCCCAATTGGTGGAAGTGGCCAAGGGCACCGCGGCGAAATAAGGCTCGTTTTTAGCCGTAGCATTGTTTGAACACCCTCTATCGATCTCTCGGTAGAGGGTGTTTCTTTTTTTACGTGAGAAAAGATGCGGCGCAGGGAGGTCGAAAAATGAAAACATGGCATGCGTGGTTGTTCGCTGGTCTGGTGCTGCTAATGGACGGGTGTGTCAGTAAGAGGGTTCTGGACCACCAACTCCCTTTACAAACCCCGGGTTTGGCACTGGCGGTTTACGCTGAAAACCCCGCCGAGCTTTTGGAAATCGGAAAGGATGATGCAGGCCAGATGGGTTACCAATCCTTCTCCGACTGGCTGGATTCGGCGATGGGCTCCGGTTGTGAAAAGTACAAGTGTTGGTACTTTGAGTTAAAAACCTTTTTGGCTTACGCCCTGGAGGACGGAGCGAAGACTCTCCCCTGTCCGGTCCGCCCGAAGGAGGGCTCTTATCAGGGCCCGATGACCCTCAGTTCATTCCCGGAAACAGCCTTGCCGGTGTTATTCCTGACGGGGGAGGATCTGGGCGCGACCCATCTCGTGAGGGTGAAACTTCTTCATTACGATAGAAAAGAATATTACCGGGATGAAAAAAAACTGAAGGGAAACTTTATCAGGATTGAGATGACGGCCCAGATCACGGCATATCAGGTGGGATTGCCCCAAGCGATTTACTACGGAACCGTTAACCTGTCGGAAGACCGAAGCATGCTTTTCGGTGATGTCTATGGCGGGAAAGGGGACGTTAAGGCGGATTTCGCGGCGTCGATTATCAAGGCCCTCAACTCGGCGAGTAGGGCGCCATCAAATCTATGAAGATTTCCCGAATGTGAGAAAGATTATCCCTCGTACATCCCTATTAAAACGTCAATGGAGTAACTTTCCCCAATATAAAGCTCGATTACAAAGGGGTTTAACGTACAAAACAAAAATAATGTATGTAATTTTAAGGTATAATTTCTTATCGGTTTTTATTGATCTTTACAATCAACATTTCATTGGTTCCCCTGCCAGGGCCAACTTTTACACAGCAAAAACATTGACGGAATTTCAATATTCCAAAAAATCAGCAGCTGACCTTTTCCTTTGAAATGAATGGGATCGTCTGCTGGATGTTTGATGTGAATCAGCCTGGTGAATGATATTTGGAAAGGGGAGCCGCCCCCATCAACGCTTTTTCAACATCCAAGGGGATGCTCGCATATGTGTTTTGAAGCCGCGCGGATAAAATTTATCAATTCAAAATGGGGAAAGAACTTCAGGACTTTAGGAAGTTCTCTCTTTGCCCTATTGTTTGTCGTTTTCCTCCCCCGGACCTCTCAAGCTCAATGCCCGATCCAGTACGTCACCGCCTCTGAAGATACCGTAACCGCTCGAACCGCCACCTTTCCAGCCACGGTCAGCGGCACCCAGACTCTTTTGCTGTTGCAGGTTTCTATCCAGAACGGCGCCGCTACCATTGTCACCGCTACCTATGCTGGCACCAAAATGAGCAAATTCAGAAGTTTCCACGATACGACGAGGGGAATCTCCCTGGAGACCTGGTATATGGTCAATCCGGCCCAGGGAGCCAACAACGTGTCGGTCAGCATCAACGGCACCACCAATCGGAATATCCATATGGGGGCAATTTGTTATCAGCAAGTAAGTCAAACCTCTCCCTTTGGCGCCTCGTCAACCATTACCAGCCAGGCCTCCTCTACCGCCCATTCTATTCCGATCACGACAACGACCGCTAACAGTTGGATCGCGACCACCTGTATGGAATCAAACGGTACGACCCCCAGGACGATTACACCGGGCGCGAGTCAAAACCAAAGGTGGACCGAATACCTTAATCGATCCACCGAAGGGGATGACCGGACGTCGACCATGGTGGGCACCTATACGATGACCTACACTTTTTCCACGGCCCAATACGCGGACATGATGGCGGTGGAGATCCTCCCCTCCGGTTGTTCCCCCACTCCCACGGTGACTAATACGATCACCTTAACCCCTACCATTACCTTAACCCCCACGATCACCATCACACCCACTGTCACCTTGTCTCCCACGATCACGCCGTGCTCGACCTTTACAGCCACAAATACCTATTCACTTACATCCACTAATACCCTCACACCGACAATCACTCTGACACCAACATTTACCACGACTGGAACCCAACCGCCGACCTACACGAACACGATCACCAACACCGTTAGCCTGACGCCGACCATCACGAATACCAGCACACTGACCCCAACCATCACAAATACTTTTACGCTGACCCCAACGGTCACCTTGACTCCCACCGTAACTCTAACTTCTACCATCACCTCTACGGTTACCCTGACTCCCATCCTGCCTTGGACCTGTAATAACACTTGGCAAACAACCGCGAATAACGATTTCGGTATCGCTTTGGATTCGACCAATGGATATGTTTATGTGGCGGATGACGATAACAACTCCATTGACGTTTTTAATGCTTCGACTGGAGTTTCCGTAAACAGTTGGAGTGGTTCCGGGAAATACACATTAAGCTCTCCCTTCGGGGTCGCGGTGGATGGCAAGGGCCATGTCTATGTCACAGACGCGAGTACCCTGGAAGTTTATGAATACGATGCTTATGGATCGGGGGGGTCGATCGGTCAAGGAATCAACGCTTGGGGAGGAGCCACTACTTTCACCCAACCCTGGGGAATCGCGGTCAATTCGGCGGGAACAACCGTTTATGTGTCGGATTACACCGCGGGCGATGTTGGAATCTTTAAGAGCAATGGAACCGCTATAAGCACTTTTGGAACAGGAGGCGCTGTCACCTTTACCAATCCGGCGGGGATCGCCCTCGACAGCTCCAATGATATTTATGTGTCGGATGATACCCAACAAATGGTTTATCGGTTGGATCCCACGGGGACAGTCCTCCAAACTCAATGGGACGCTTCCAATGGCCTTCAGGGTTGCGAGTTTCTCGCCGTAGGCGGTCCGGATGTTTTTCTCACGGATGGTGCTGGAAATGTGGGCATTTACAACACCAGCGGAGGCGTCAGCGCGATTGTTTCATTGCCGAATTCCACGGATTCGGAAGGGGTGGCCACGGATGGCGCGGGGAACTGGTATGTCGCGGATAACACCAACGATTTGTTGATTAAATATGGGTTAAGTAATTGTGCCTCGACGCCCTTGGCTACATCCACTCCGACTAATACGATAACTTCGACCCCGACGCCGACCTACACACCAACCAGTACGAATACCATTACACTTACGCCGACTATCACAAAGACCTTCACTAATACCATTACTCTCACGCCAACGATCACTAATACCAATACAAACACGATTACTTTGACACCTACGATTACTTATACCTATACAAATACGATTACCT
Source organism: candidate division FCPU426 bacterium (assembly GCA_963849485.1). Lineage (GTDB taxonomy): Bacteria > Oederibacteriota > Muellerivitia > Muellerivitales > Muellerivitaceae > CAVTWJ01. The sequence continues at coordinate 19,316 of CAWKIF010000133.1, forward strand.
TAACGCCGACAATTACTAATAGCTTTACGAATACCATCACCTTAACACCAACCATTACGCTGACTCCGACCATTACGACGACTTACACCAACACCATTACCTTGACCCCGACGATTACCACGACGTTTACGAGCACCATTACACTGACTCCGACCATAACGACTACTTACACCAATACGATTACTTTAACGCCGACGATTACGACGACCTACACCAACACCATCACTTTGACTCCGACAATCACCACTACCTTTACGAACACCATTACGCTGACTCCGACCATAACGACGACCTACACCAACACCATTACCTTGACCCCGACGATCACCACCACCTTCACGAACACCATTACGCTGACCCCGACGATTACGACTACCTACACAAATACCATCACTTTGACTCCGACGATCACCACCACCTTTACGAATACCATTACGCTGACTCCGACCATAACCACGACTTACACCAATACGATCACCTTGACGCCGACGATTACGACGACCTACACCAATACGATTACTTTGACACCGACAATCACCACTACCTTTACGAACACCATTACTCTGACTCCGACCATAACGACGACCTTCACTAACACCATTACCTTGACCCCGACGATTACCACGACGTTTACGAGCACCATTACACTGACTCCGACCATAACGACTACTTACACCAATACGATTACTTTAACTCCGACGATTACGACGACCTACACAAATACCATCACCTTGACCCCAACGATCACCACCACCTTCACGAACACTATTACGCTGACTCCGACCATTACGACGACTTATACCAATACGATTACTTTGACTCCGACGATTACGACGACCTACACCAACACCATCACCTTGACTCCGACGATCACCACCACCTTTACGAACACCATTACGCTGACCCCGACGATTACGACGACCTACACCAACACCATCACTTTGACCCCGACAATCACCACTACCTTTACGAACACCATTACTCTGACTCCGACCATAACGACGACCTTCACTAACACCATCACCTTGACGCCGACGATCACCACTACCTTTACGAATACCATTACGCTGACTCCGACGATTACGACGACCTACACCAACACCATTACCTTGACCCCAACGATCACCACTACCTTTACGAACACCATTACGCTGACGCCGACGATTACGACTACCTACACCAACACCATTACCTTGACCCCGACGATCACCACCACCTTTACGAACACCATTACGCTGACTCAGACCATAACGACGACTGACACCAATACGATTACTTTGACTCCGACGATTACGACGACTTACACCAATACGATCACCTTGACCCCGACGATCACCACCACCTTCACGAACACCATTACGCTGACTCCGACGATTACGGACACCTCTACCAACTCGATTACCCTAACCCCGACGATTACACTGACACCCACCATCACCGATACTTATACCAATACCATTACCCTGACGCCGTCGATCACCCTTACTCCGGCCATTACGGACACCTCTACCAACACGATTACCCTAACCCCGACGATTACACTGACACCCAGCATCACCGATACTTACACCAATACCATCACTCTGACGCCGTCGATCACCCTTACTCCGACCATTACGGACACTTCTACCAACACGATTACCCTAACCCCGACGATTACGCTGACACCCACCATCACCGATACTCACACCAATACTATAACCTTGACGCCGTCGATCACCCTTACTCCGACCATTACGGACACCTCTACCAACACGATTACCCTAACCCCGACGATTACACTGACACCCACCATCACGGATACTTACACCAATACCATTACTCTGACGCCGTCGATCACCCTTACTCCGACCATTACGGACACCTCTACCAACACTATTACGCTGACTCCGACGATTACGCTGACGCCCACCATCACGGATACCTACACCACCACGATTACATTCACGCCGACGATTACGGACACTTCTACCAACACGATTACTCTAACTCCAACAATCACGCTGACCTCGACTGTTACGGATACTACTACCAGCGCGATTACCTTAACCCCGACGATTACGCTGACACCCACGATCACCGATACCTATACCAACACCATCACCTCGACCCCAACATATACCTCCACCTTCACCTTAACGCCTTCCAACACCAATACGCTCAGCCCGACGTTCACGGCGACTCATACCCTGACATTGACGCCGACCTTAAGTGAGACCGAGACGAGGACTTCTACCACGACGAATACCATCACCACGACCCTTACCTTGACGCAAACCCCGACGGTAACAAATACAATTACTGCTTCATCCCCTCCCACAACGACCCCCAGCAACACCAGCACTGTTACAATGACCTTGACCCTTACGCCCACGGTGACTGCATCCCTGACCGCCAGCAATTCCTCCTCTCCAACCCCCTTGGCAACCTTTACCTACACCCTCACCCCGGTCTCTACGCCTTCAATGACCCCGAGCCTCCATTGGTCTTCCACCCCCTCCGGCGGCCTGGTGGTCGTCAAAATATTTGATGAGCGGGGTGAATTGGTTGCTACGGTCAACGGATCGGGCGCCTTTGCAAGCACCTCGAGTTTTGCCATGGCTTTGTCTTCTTTTACGCCTAACTCGAACGGTTCCGGGGGATCCATTTCAATCCTTTTGAATGGCCAGGAAGTCGCGGTCTGGACCGCCTTAGACAGCAATGGGAACATGGTTCCGAACGGTTTCTATCACTTCAGCATTATTGAAACAGGTAGCAACGGCTCGGTCATCCAATTGGGCCGGGATGCCTACATTGAAACCAATCACGGCGGGTCGGTACAACTGCTGGTCATGCCGAATATCGGGCGGATCGGACAAACCATCCAAATCGTGGCTACCTTCGCGGGGTTGCCAGCCGATCAACAAAGCGCCATCAAAATTTACACTATCGCCGATGAACGGATTTTAACTCTTGTCATCCATTCAGGCTCCGCGTCCTGGAATTTGACGAACAACAACGGGCAACCCGTCGCGGCTGGTCTTTATTTGGTTGTCTTAGACGGGGTAGACCCGGCGAGCGGGCAAAGCCTGAGAAAAACCGAGAAGCTATTGATACTCCGTTGATCGGTTGGTTTTTTATTCGCTGGTTAACTAGTTAGATTCGCCAAAACGCCTGTCACTCGATAAAATGAAGGAACCATGCACCTGAAAGCCATTATCCAAAGCGCGCAAAACTCCATGGTCAAGCACGCTTATTCGCTGAAAGTCCCCAAAAAAGCAAAAGAATCGGAAGATTTCCTTTGTGAGGGTTTCCACTTGGCCGAGGAAGCCCAAAAGAGCGGCATCCATATGAGGTTTATTTTTGGGACGAAAGAGGCTTGGAACAGCCCCGAGGGTCAGCGCATTGAACAAGCCGCCCATCGGGATAAGACCAAGATGTTCGAGGCGCCCTCGAAAATTATCGCTTACATGTCCGATACCGTGACGCCCCAGGGAATCGTGGCGGTCGCGCAAAAAAAAGAACCGCTTTGGCCGGCGGAGGGGGCCCGGCTCATCCTGGGTCTTTGCCAAATCCAAGACGCTGGAAACTTGGGAACGATCCTGCGCTCGGCCGAGGCCTTCGGCGCCCAGGGCCTGTTTCTCACCGAGGGCACCTGCGATCCCTACAACCCCAAGGTGGTGCGCGCCTCCATGGGATCCTTGTTCCGCATGCCCCTGACGCAGGGCCTGCCTTGGCAAGAGTACGGCCGGTGGGCTGATGAGAAAAAAATTCCTATGGTTGGTTTGGCGGGGAAGGGGGAGAAGTCCCTCCTGGAACTCGACCGGACCCAACCCGTCCTGCTTTGGGTCGGGTCGGAAGGGGAGGGCTTGCCGGCGGATTTGCTCTCAGCCTGCGCCTATCGTGTCAAGATCCCCATGGCCGGCCCGACCGAGTCTTTGAACGCCGCGGTGGCAGCTAGTGTGGCCCTATTTCATTATTCCAACAAGGGGTCCGCGCTTTGACAGCTCTGGGATCGGGTGATACACTTCAAAAAGAAATGAATACGACCCTTTTTACCGACAACTTGAATAAAGAAAAAGACACCTTGACATTGGATACGTCTTTAAATGAGGTCTGGTCCCGATTTGAACGCACCGGCTCCATTGGCGCCTTTTTGGCCTACCGCCATACGATCCAAGCCGAAGATACTCTTCTCGATCCGCTCCAGGACTGAAACGACCGCCGGTGTTCTGTCCCCGCCCGAATGCTCCCGCACAACGATTAAAAAGAATGTTTTTTCATTATTTGTTTTGAGGGGCCTTCACTTTTCTTGGTGAAAATCATCCTCTCTCCCCCAATAATATGCGTCTCAAATTAACTATTCCCGTTCGACAGGGGTTCGAGTTGGACAAACTTCAATCTTCCCTCAATCACATCCAGGCCCAGGCCCAGGAAGCCGTTTCCCGGGCTCAAAGCTTGAAAGAACTGGAGGAACTCCGCGTCCGTTTCTTGGGTAAGAGCGGGGAAGTGACGGAATTACTCAAGTCCTTGGGCAAGGCTTCCCCTGAGGAAAAACCCGCTTTGGGCAAGGCCATTAATGAGGTCAAGAACCAGGTGGCCGCCCTCCTGGAGAATAAAAAGGAAGTCTTGGAACAATCGAGCGCCGACCAGGCCCCCCCGGGATTCGACCCCACCCTTCCCGGCCGGGTTTTGCCCCTCGGAAAGCTGAACCCCCTGACCAGGGTTTTGAAGGACATCACCACGATCTTCAAGGAAATGGGTTTTGACCTGGCGGAAGGGCCGGACGTTGAAACCGACTATTACAACTTCCTCGCCCTGAATTTCCCCCCCGACCATCCCGCCCGGGACGCCCAGGACACCTTCTATCTGACGGAAGACCTCCTGATGCGCACCCACACCTCGCCCATCCAGATCCGGGTCATGCAGAACCACCCCCCTCCGTTCAAGTTTATCGCCCCGGGGAGGGTCTACAGAAACGAGGCGATCGACGCGACCCATCACCATATCTTCCACCAGGTGGAAGGGTTCCTGGTGGACGAGGGCATCAACTTTGGCCACTTGAAGGGCACGCTCGACACCTTCATCAAGAAGTTTTTTGGGAACAAGGTGCAAACCCGTTTCCGCCCCAGCTTTTTCCCCTTCACCGAGCCCAGCGCGGAAATGGACATTTCCTGCATTTTTTGCTCGGGCAAGGGCTGCCGCATTTGCAAGCAAACCGGCTGGGTAGAACTGTTGGGATGCGGCATGATCGACCCTGCCGTGTTGACCAACTGCCGCGTGGACCCGGAACGTTGGACAGGTTTCGCCTTCGGCATGGGGGTGGAACGGATCGCCCTCTTCCAATATGATATTGACGATATAAGGCTTTTTTACCAGAACGACCTGCGATTTTTACGACAATTCTGATTATTGGGAGGATGCTTTGCCTGAGAACGCGCCTGTTTCCGCTACCCCAGCCCCCGCGAGCGGCCCTAAACCCGCCGAATCGGCGGCCCCGGCCCCGAAAAAGACCAGCGGATGGGTGACTGCCGTTGCCATCGTGGCAACCCTTCTGGCGGCCTATGGGCTGGCGAACCTGGAAATCCTCCGCCGGGCCCATGAGGCTTTTGGCCGGGGCGAGGCCCATTTCGCGGACAAGAAATACAAGGAAGCCATGTGGGATTACCAGGAAGTACAGGAATTCTATTATCTGCCCCATTCCCAGTGGGTGGATAAGGCCGCGGAAAAGGAATGGATCTGCCGGGCTTTCCTGGGGGATTTCGTCCCGCCCGAGGGCCCCTTGGACGCGGATGTGCGCCAAACCCGTCCCGACTACGCTAAATATAAGGATGAGATCGCCCAGATCACGCCGGTAGGGGACTCTTCCTACAACCCCGCCCCCATGACCACGGATGAGAAAGCCTATTGGGAAAAGGCAGCCAAGAAGAAAAAGAAGTAGGTTAAATAATCGTTATAGAGGTTTTGACTTAAACGTATTTGACAATATCTATTGGTTCTTTATAACTTTGCGGTTGTTCCATGCCCCGGCCATTGGTAGCCGACTCGATTCAAATCCACGATAAAGGCGGGCGCGAAATTGCCCCGCACCAGCCCTTCCCCCTCGGAGTATGTAAACAAATCCTGAAGCATGACCACGTCCCCTTCCATCCCCTGCAAGGCGGTGATGTGGGTGACCGACCTTTTTCCGCCGGGGAGACGGCTTTGCTGGACCACTAGGTGAACCGCCCGGGCGATCTGCTCGCGAATCGCCTTCAAGGGCAGGTCCAGCCCGGCAAAAAGGCACATGGTCTCCAACCTGGAAAGAATATCCCTGGGGCTGTTTGCGTGACCGGTGGTGAGGGACCCATCGTGTCCTGTATTCATCGCCTGCAGCATGTCCAGGGCTTCGGCCCCGCGCACTTCCCCCACCACGATGCGATCCGGCCTCATGCGAAGGGCGTTAATCACCAGGTCCCGGATACTGACCTGGCCCTTGCCTTCCAGGTTGGCGGGGCGGGCCTCCAAGCGAACCGCGTGGTCCTGGGAAAGTTTCAATTCCGCCGAATCCTCGATGGTTACGATCCGCTCGTTTTCTGGTATGAAATTGGAAAGCACGTTCAAGAGGGTGGTCTTGCCCGATCCCGTCCCTCCCGAAACAACTATGTTTTTCCTCGCCTTGACACAGGCGCCCAGGAAATCTGCGGCCTCGCGGGTCAGGGAACCGAAGCGGATCAGGTCTTCCGCCACCAGCTTTTTTTTCGAAAACTTGCGAATAGTCAAAACCGGGCCGTTCAGGCTTAGGGGGGGGATCACCGCGTTTACCCTTGAGCCGTCGGAGAGACGGCCATCCACATAGGGCTGGCTTTCGTCGATGCGGCGCCCGATAGGTGCCAGTATCCTTTCGATCACCGTCCGTAACTGTAGGTCATCCAGAAAATGGGTGGATGTAAGCTCCAACTGGCCTTTTTTCTCCACATAAACCCGAGATGGGCCATTGACCATGATTTCAGTGATTCCCTCGTTTTGGAGGAGGGGTTGGAGCGGGCCTAATCCGAAGGCCAAATCCAGCACGTCTTCCACGATTTTTTGCCGGGTTTCGCGCGAACGATGACTGGTTTCGGACAATAATTGGTTCAAGATTTCCTTCGCCCTGGGTTCCAAACGAGCCCGCAAGTCTTCACCGCTTTTTCCATCCTCCATGAGGCCTTGGCGCCGAAGCTGGTCCAAGAGGCTGGTGTGAAATCGATGGATTTCCTCCAGCTCAACGGGGTCTTCCTTCGCCTCTGATTTTCCCCGGGAAAGGGATGAATCAGCGTCATCTCGGGCTTGGAGTATCGGGGCAAGTCTCTCAGTCAGGACGATGAGCGATTTTTCCGCCAGGGGAGGGACGCTCCCCTTTCCCAGAGGTTCAAACTGAGGGTTTCTCCCAGGTAAGGGGCGGTTCCCAGTGGGGAAAAGCCCTCCGCCATGGATAAAGAGGATAGAGGTACGGGCGCGCCCGGATGGGTCTGGTTTAAGAGCAAATGGAAGGAAGAAAGTTTCAGGTGCTGGGCTAAAATTCTTTTACTCCAGTTTTTAAGTGCGGCCAATGAGGATGGATCGTTGGAACACACTAATACGAAAGAATTAAAGGATTCTGATAGACCCATTGCGAGGTCGGGCGAAAGAGGGGATAGGTCCACCCAAAGGCTATCGAAATAACCTCGGATCGCCTCAAGGGCTAGAAGGGCCTTGGGCAGATCGAATCCCGGGGAATCGTCCAGGCGAAGGGGAATATAGGTTACTCCTTCGACCGTTCGGGGAAAGGCGCTCTCCAGGATTTTGGGGGTTAACTGCGCGAAATAGGGCTCCAACTGAAGTAGATGCCGGGAGGGGGATGGGATACCCAGGATGGGGGGGAGGGAGGAATAATAGGAAGGCTGGGTGTCGACAATACCAAAAGATAATCCGGATGATTTAGCGATGCACCGGGCCAGGAGCGAGCAAAGGGTGCTTGTTCCGCTTCCGCCCTTGACGCCGATCAAGCCGATGAGTTGAGCGCTAGGCCTTATTGAAGATCCCATTGATAGACTTCCCAATATCCATCGCCATTTTCATTTTCATGATAATTCGCCACCCGGACAACGCCCTTGTCATCCTGAAAAACAAAGCAATAGATGATTTCCTTCAATTTGGTCGAGGCGTCGACCGCGTTTTCCGTATGGTATTGGACCAGTTTCCCCCAAGCGGGATCGGGCATGGGTTTGTGAAGAACGAGGGCCTTGTCGTAGGTCTGGCCTTTCACTTGGCGTTGGGAATTATCCGTGGTTTGAGAATCGGGGGTGGGTTGTACGGTGATTGGTGGGGTTGGGGTCTTGTTTTCATCATCCGCCGCAATAACAGGGGAAGGGGACATTAAACAGGAACAGCCGAACATCAAAAAGAGGATGAGGAAGGGGGTGGGCCAGGAACTGCGCGGGGGCATGGCTTAAAGGGTCAAATCGGACGGGTTGGATTCAATGACACTGGTGAAACTGTCCGTATAGGGTTCGTATCCGCTCGACTGAAACAATTTCCTGAGGGTCAGGGTGTAGTAGGGGTCGATATCGTTTGCTACGGTCGTCACCCCGTTGCTGACGGTAGCGGGCGGGGGGGCATCATCGGGATCGGAAAGGTTCCTGGTCAAAGCCACGAAACGGGGCCTCAGGTTGCGGATATCGTCATGCATATCGAGGTAGAGGTAGAGTTTTTCCGTTTTCCAGTTGTAGAACATGCGTTCGCAAATAAACTTGGAAAAATTCTTTTTTTCCGTCGTGGTGAAAAAAGACAAAAAGTCCGTGGGATGGGACCAGCGGTCGGGCGGGGCCTTTTCATCCACCCATTTGATGGTCAGGGGCACATTCAGCATGGCTTCCAGGGCCTTTTTGCAAGCGGCGGTCTGGGGGGCCTGGGAATAGACCCGGTTGAGCACCCTTAAAAGGCCGAAACCTAAACGAAAATTGATGCGTTTGATCTTGAAACCGGGCGGGATGCTCTCTTTCCAAACAATTTCCCCTTTTTCATCCTTGCTCTCGGGGTAGCGGTAATAGTCCCATTTGGATTGGATATGGGCAACTTGGTTGATCAAGAAAAAGCAAAACTTGAACACAAACCCCCCCTTCACGGGGCTGGACAGAGGGTACTTTTGAACCAGAATATCGAGTGATTTCACGCAGGCGTCATAATCCTCGGTATGAAAAGCGCATTGGGCGTAATAATAGTAGGCGTTGGCGTCCAAGGCCGGGGTCGTGCTGACCATGGCGATTTTCTTGAAGATTACCTTGGCGTCGTCGAAACGGTGGGCGGTATAAAGCTTCATGGCGTAATCGTAGGCGGTCTTCAGCTGGGTTTCCGAAGGCTGGGCGGCGGCATGGAAGGCTAAAAAGCTTTGTGCTAAGGTGAGAACCATGAAAAAACCAAGGGCTTTTCGCATATGTTAATTTTACGACAAGATTTTAAAAACCGTCAATTTAAATCAATTTCAGGGGTATTGGGGAATCTTGTCAGGCCCTGGTTTTACCTCTTTCTCTTCCTCTCGGTAGGGTTGGGGGGCTGTAAGCAGGAAATCAAGTCCGATCTGCCCCTGGTGCATTTGACCCTGGGCTCGAAGTCGGTCACGGTGGAAGTGGCCAACAAGAACGCCACCCGCATGTCGGGGCTGATGTTCAGGGCCAGCCTGCCGGCCGACCAGGGCATGCTCTTCGTCTTCCCGGATGACACCGTTCGGGCCTTTTGGATGAAGAACACCGAAATCCCCTTAAGCATCGCCTTTATCGACGACCAGGGAAAAATCGAGAACATCCTGGAAATGCCCCCCTATACCGAAGACAGCTTTTATTCCGCCGGCCCGGCCAAATACGCCTTGGAGATGAATAAGCAATGGTTTGAGAACCATGGCCTCAAAGCCGGGGACTTGGTCGCTGGGGTGAAGGACGCTCCGCCGGCAGTGGATTAACTGTTCAATTCGGTTTGTCCCAATATTGTTGGTGTTACAAAAATAACCAATTCGGATTGTGTGTTTTGATCGTTCGTGTAACGAAAAAGTTCCCCAATCAAAGGGATATCGCTTAATAAGGGGATTCCTGAAGTAAACTTTTGATTTTGTTCTGAAATTAACCCGGCGATGACCATGGTACTTCCGCTTTTCATGTAAACCGATGTCTCAGCCCACCTGGTTTTTAAAGCGGGAATAAGAGTGTTGTTGATGGATAACCCATTTTGGGTATCCACCCCGCTGACTTCTGCTCTTAATGAAGAGGAAATATTTCCCTCAGCGTCGATTTCGGGCCGGACATTCAATTTAACGCCGTAGGGTTTCCATTGAACATCCACCGAGCCGAGCTTGGTATCCACGATATAAGGAACCTCTCCGCCGGATAGGAAACTTGCTTCCGAACCGCTGACCGCCAAAAGCTTGGGCTTTGCTAAAATTTTGGCCTTACCCCGGTTGATCAATAGCTGCAGGCTCGCGGTCAGGGCGTCCCTGGTCACGGTCCCGAAAGTAAAAACGGAAGGCGGTGTCGCCTCATTCAAGGTGAAGTTGTTAGGGACGGAGGTTGAACTCGTCGAGCTGGAGGCTCCCTGGGAGGGGACGGACCCCCAACTCAAACCGGCCATTAAGGAACTTTGATAATCGATCTCCATGACCTCGACCCCGATCTCGACCATGGCTTTTTTAAGATTATGGCTGGTCACATATATTTGCCGGGTTCCCTTGTCTCCGTTGGGGGTGATGAGGACCAAGTTGGTGCTTCCGGGGTTTTTGGCCGAGATAAGGATTTCATCGTCGCTGACCGGGGTGACACCGGCGATGGAAGGGTTGGCGATAGCCACTTTTTGAGCGGAATCCAAATGAAGAAGTTTGGATTCGCCGACCGTGAGGTGAATATCGGTGTCGGCTGCCCGGACATTTCCGTGAAGAATAAAACAACAAACCGACAACAGCAGTAACCCTAATTTCATAGTTTCCTCCTGGATATTATTAATTACCTGGACTCCCCTTGAATCACTTGAATGGACCTCTCTTTCGATGCGTGGAAATGACCGATTTTGGCGAGCGCCTCGGAATCGCTTATGGGCGGAAGTTCCACCGCTTCATGGTCGTTATTGGCTCTTAAAACCAATTTAATGTTTTGGCCTTCCAGGTACATCAACATTTCGGCTTGCTCCGCCGTCACTGCCAGTGTGACCGTGTTGTAAGGGTTGGGTTCCGAGGGCTGATTATTCGAAATTTCTTTCGGCTTTTCGGTTTTTTGCCCCGTCGCCAAGACGGTCAAGTCTTGGAAGACAAAGGAAGAAACCACTCGATTGCCCGAGTTGATTTTGGCGAGGATGTCCACGTGATTATTGGGACGGATCATGTTCCCCACCCCGGTGGCCTCATTCACCTCTAAGGTGTAAGCCCTCTGACCGGATCTAAGTGTCCAAGCCAGGGATTCATCCGGGGGGGCAAATTTATTCGAGAGGATTTGTTCACCGGTGGACAGGGGGGCTAAGGCGGTTTCGCCTTGGACGTCCTTGATGTCGGAAATTGCGCCGGGGCTCACGAATTCCCCAGGAATGGATTTGACCTCGACGAGTTCGGGAGAAAGAAATTGGCCCGATGGGATATAGGATTTGGCAAAAAGAACGGGCAGGAGAGTGGACTTTTTCTCCAGTTCGGCGGCTTTATGAAATAATAAAACGAAGGCCAAAAGGCCCAGGAGAAGGCCGGTTCCCATGGGGATGAGGATTTTTCGGTTCATAAGTAAGCCTTTCTTGATTTAAATTTAACGAAGGTGATGGAATCGCCATTGTCTGGATGGCTTAAGACCGCCAATAACATTTCATTTCCTTTAGAGATTAAAAAAGAAAGAGACTCTGCGTCTGGTTTTAACGGAATAGCTTTCCATTGATCCCTTATGCAGAGGGACTTGAACAGGTCGGTGAGATCTTTTTCGCGGTTAAATAGGGCGACCCCGAATTCAAGGTTTTCAAGTTTTTCACTTATTAATTGGGTGGCTTCCAATGGCGCTGGAAAGGGAAGGCCCCAAGCCTTGCGTTCTTGTTTCAGGTTGAGGCAAGCGTCGGGTAAAACCCCCTCCCACCCATAAGTTTGGGGAGAGTCGGCAGATTGGAGAAGACCCAAGGCCAGGCGGCACCCGGGCTTTTGGAACATCTTGATTTGGAATTGATCCGATATATCCGGTGCTAGGCCCTCTAACTGGAGCAAATCGGGAACCAGGTCTTTCCCGGATAAGCATGGGGTCCAACCTTCTTGCTTGTAATGCCGCTCCAATAGGGGGAGCAAATCCGTTAGGCATCCATCGTTGACCCAGAATTGATTGGATTGGGTTAAACCATTGGCGTGAATTTCATAACGGCTGATGATCTTTGGGTCAAAACTCAACTGGGAATAGATCAAGGCGCGGCTGGTGACGGCAAGAGAAAAAAGGACCCAAAAAAGAAGGGTTCCCCAAAACCACCTATTTTTTTTCATCGTTGATCTCCGGATATTTAATGACGGCCAGTTGGGTTTGAAAGAGGATCCCGTTCGGGAAAAGGGGAGCGAAAAAGGGCGTGGCTTTATATTGGATGGTCGCGACCCACTTTTTCTCGGTGTAATTTGAAACGAAAGATTTGAGCTTTGAGTAAAGGGGCCCAAGACACGGAAGATTTTGGGTGAGTCGTCCAAGGGCGGATAGACTCGGAGTTAAAGCTGACGCTTGAAGAGAACTGTAAATAAAATATTTTTGATCCGATCCAAGGTCTTCCCAGGCGTCATTCGTGAATTGGTTGTCGTCGATTTCACTGGCGGCATAATCCCGGGCGGCCAACCCGCAGGCCTGTTCGAAAGCGATTTTTGCAAGAAACATCTGGGAAAACTGGATGAGCCCTGCCGCCATGAGGCATAACAGGGGCAGCACTAGCACCATCTCGGTTAAGGCTTGGCCTTCGGGGTGGTTATTCATTGTCATTTGGAGGGGCCTCCGGAAGAGAGGCTGAACATGTCAGAAATGGAGGGAAGTTTTCCTGTTTGCATCGCTTGCTGGACCATCGATTCGATATTGAGATACTTGGCGATGGTCGCTGGGTCGGTAGCCTTTAATTTGGCGCAATAGGGCGGGTCGTTGATTTTAGTGGCATCCAAACCGGTTCCTTCGACGGAGGCCTCGCTGACGGAGGTCAGGGAACCGTTGAGTTGGGTGCTGTTTGGATTGGGATAAGAAGACACCACCATGACCGTGTGGTTGGGCGGGTCGTCCCGGTCGGTGACATCGATGGGAATTTGTTTGTAAATGTCGAAAAATGGGATTTTATCCTTAAGCTTTTGAAAGAAGCCCTTTTCCGCTTTTTTTTCCTCCGAGGACAAGGACTTTTCCGCTTCCTGCGCTTCTTTTTCTGCCTCTTTTTCCAATGCGACCCATTTCCACCTGTCGCCGGCCATCACCTTTTTTTGGTTCGGAAACCGGGGGTTACGGGCGTCCACTACTTCATTGGCGTTGTAGTAATGGATTTCGCCGGTCTTCTTTTCCCTGTAGTAATACCGGGTCGGTTTATCCCCCTTTGGAATTTTGAAAAGAAAGTAGTCCAACGTCCTGAATTTCAAGGCCATGTTGGGGACAATAGCTGTTGCGAGGGAACCTTCGTAATTGAATAAATAAAGGGGGGAAGGAGGCGTGGGCAGGGTCCAAGAAGTTAAACTTGGCCAATTGTTGGATAGAAGGTTGTCCCTGGAGGCGTTGTTGGCTTCGGTAAATATAAGGAAGGGGTAAGCTCCCGCGGGGGCACCCACCCCGAAAAGGATCCTTTGAACGGTTTGAACCGCCTTGGTGAGGGGCATCTTAGGTAAGACGAAGTTCGCGATACCTCCTGTAAGGGAGAGGGAAGCCAATAATATGGATAGGTCGATGATTAAAAAGCCAGCGAGGATGCAGTTGGTTAAACGGACGAGCTGCATCCCGTTAGCGTAAACGGCCCCTGCGGATAAGCTGGTTAAGTCGGTGGCGCGAACCGCACGGGCCTTCGCGTTATAAATAAACCCGGATTTTAAAATGCCCGCGAAAAGAGCGATGAAAATAAAACAAAAAAATACCGTGGCGACCAGGACTTGCCCGGCGGGGGTGGTTGACCAGCGTTGGAGTTTGATCAAAGTTATTCCTCTTGATACCCGACCGTGGTTTCGCTCAAAGCTTGGGCGGTGAAGAATAGGTTTAAAACATATGGGAAAGAAAATTGTTTAAATGAAAAATCGGGTTTTGGCTTGCCGAGGGCTTCAAAGGCGCTTTCAAGGGAGGTTTCCATTGGGGACCTGAGGGCGGAAGCGACCTGTAAGGGTTGCCCCAATAGTTTTCCCGCCAGGGGAACCCAAAGGGGCATAGGGTAACTTACCCTTACTTGAATATAGTCCCCAGTTTCCTCATCCTGAGTTATGTCGCAGTGGGTCGCTAGGACAGTCGCCAAGGTGGTGGAGTTAATTTGGCCCAGGGGTGCCAAACAATAGGCCAATTGAAAGTAGGGGTTATAGGTTTTTGGATCTTCGGAAGCGGCGGCCTCACGGGCAATAGCATTCGCGGCCCGTTGTACGGCGAATGAGGCGAAAACGCCGTAAGTGAGCTGGATAAGGGCGAAAAAAAATAAGAAGAGCAGCGGGGCAATCAATGCGAATTCGGCTAATGACTGCCCCTGACTCTTTGAGCCGGGGGACATGAAGGAGTGCCCGCTTAGTGCCCGGTGGTTCCTTGCGCGACGCCGGCGCCGGTCGCGGTTCCGATGGCTCCGGAGGCGGCTTTGAACCCGCCGTTCAGGGTGCCTCCGAAAATCTTCACGGCCGCGATGACGGCGACCGCGATGAGGGCGATGATGAGAATGTATTCGGTCATGCCCTGTCCGCGTTGGTTCTTAACTGTTTGTTTCATGCTTCATACCTCCAGATGCATAAATTTAAAAGGGCTTGGATAAAAGGTCGTAAAGATAGTTTAGATATTGTTGGATCTGATGGGTGAATAACATGGATACGCCCAGCATTCCGGTTGATACCACCGCGGCGAGGAGCAAGTATTCAGTCATCGCTTGCCCGGAAACCCGCCTGGTGAGACCTTTTAATCGAAGCATGGGTAATAAGTTAAAAGCATTCGATTAAATTTCAATCTAAAAATTGTAATAAAAATTAGGCTTAATAGAATTCCTGCTGAAATGCCATTCTGCGGATAAAATTGACTCTAAAAGAGGATTGGATTTAAGAATTTTATCGATGAACTTCGCCGGTTAACGCTTCAGTTCTGCCGGCTCGGACCGTTAGAATTATCGTGAAATAGTACAAAAAAAGCGGTTCCGTATCTTGCTACCAGCTTCCAGCATGGTATATTTAGGCCACTTTCAACGGAGAATACCTTTACATGGCATGCACCCAATGCGGGTTCAAAAACGACGTTAAAAACAGGTTCTGCAGCCAATGCGGCAAGGAACTAATGCCCCATCCTGATTCCATCGCCGTGACCGCCCTATCAGAACTTTACGGGAAGGATGTTGACGTTCTTTTCTTTATCGAGAACTTCACTGGCAAGATCACTGGCATTGTGAATCCCAGCGAGGACCAGATCGGCCGTTATCGGGATGGCGTCCTCCAGAAGATCACTATCCAGTCGGGCGTGAACCCGGCCAACGACGAGACGGTGGGAACCATCCTGACTTTCATCCGTCAAAGCAAGGAATACCTGGGCGAGCCCTATAACGAAAACAATTACCGCAATTTCCCCACGACCGAATTAAAGAAAGAATACCTCCGCCTCTTCGAGCGAATCCTCAAGGCGAAGAACAAAATGCCGGAAGCCCCCAAAACCGCAGAATCCGCCCCTAAAGACATTAAGAAATAAAACCTTCAGCCCCGTTGTTTTTTCCCAATTCTTTACAGTGTTATTTTCAGCGACTAACTCGTTTTTGTGTATGCCCGCCAACTGTTTCAAATCAAAAAATGCTTAATTCTCGGCCAGTTCTTTTGAACCGTCCGGTTCATCGAGAGGTGGCCGCCCCGCTTGAAACGCACCAGTTTCGTTCCCGTCTGGCGGGCGAACTTCTCCACCGTTTTGAAATGAACAAAGGGGTCATCCTGGGCGTGGAAAAGAAGAAGCTTTTGGGGGTCAATCTCCCCGGCATGGGAAGCGGGGTTGTAGAAACGCCCGGTGTAGAGCTTGGCCCAGTTTTTCGCCGATAACCGGTAGGCCTCGCCGAAGGCTTCTTTTAAATAGGCGGGATAACTCTTGTTCGAGGTTTCCTTTCTCTCGCCCGCCCGGCCCGCCTTCCAATCCACCACCGGGCAGATGGCCACCGCCTTTTCCACCCTTGGGTCCAGGGTCGATAACACCGCCGCCGCCCCGCCGAAACTGCAGCCGATCACGAAGATCTTTTCGGGTTTCAGGGTGAATTTCTTGCCGTGGGTCGCTTCCCGCAGGCCTTTCGGGATTTCCCCGACGATATCCAAAATGTCCTTCTCGGGGGATTCCCTTAAAAATTCGCCGCCGCTTTCCCAGGTGCCCCGGTAACGGGGGTGAATCACCCAGAATCCCTTTTGGGATAGGAAGAGGGCCAGGCTTTGCTTATTGGGCAGGCCGGGCATACCGTCGCAAAGCAGGATGACGCGGTCTTTTTTGACTCTGCGCGAGGGCGGCAGGAATTCGGCGACGATTTCTTTTTTAAACCGTGTGCGATAGGGATACATGGGCTCTCCCGAAAGGGAAAATACAATCGGGAACACTCTAACCCGGCCCCGCCCTCCCGTGCTATATTGGAATTCAGAGGGAAAGCAAAGCCCTCCAAAAGGCCGTTGATCTTGACCCAACCGACCCCCAAAAAATCCCTGGCTGATTTCATTGAGAGAGCCGTCAACGGCTTGAGCGACGTGGACGCGTTTTGGTGGCCCCTCTTAAGCTGGCGCCCGAAACC
This sequence comes from candidate division FCPU426 bacterium, assembly GCA_963849485.1. GTDB lineage: Bacteria > Oederibacteriota > Muellerivitia > Muellerivitales > Muellerivitaceae > CAVTWJ01. Next base: position 36,215 of record CAWKIF010000133.1, read on the forward strand.
AACGGCCCTTTTTGCCGAAGACCTGATCCTGCGTATCCTGGCGGTGGGAGTCCCCTTGGGCGCGGCCGTGCTCTCCCTGATCCTCTGGAAGATCGTCCATCTTAAGGATTGGAACTATTTCGGCCTCATGGCCCTCTTGAGCATTCCCTTGTGCTATCTCTATTTGAAATTTGTCATGGCCTGGGCCTGGAACCGGAGGGCTCTTCGGCAAAAGGACGATCGGAGCCCGCGATGAAACCTCAGCCTGTCCCGCCCGCCCCCTTTAAGGCGAAAATATTAGGGGAGGGAAGCGCCCATCTAAGCTATGGCCACCGGAGATTGGCCCTCCTGACCCCCGAAATCTTCACGGCCGGATGGGCCAAGCATCTTCCGCAAACCTTATCGGGCGACCCGAAGGCCCAGGGCCGGGTCGACCTGCCGGAGGGCGCCATTCTCGTTCGAACCGCCGTGGCCCCGGTCGAGGGGGGCTGGGCCGTGACGCTGGAATTGGAACCCCAAAAAAACGTGAAGGTGATCCATATCCGCCAGGTGGTGAACCTGGCCTACGGGGAATGGGCGGGGAGAAAATTTAGCTTGGGCCGAAAGAAGGGCGTCATCCCCATCGATCCGCCCGAGAACAACAAAATCGCGCAAGCCCGTTCCCCGGTCACCCTGGGCCCGCACCCCGCCCTGGCCGGAAAGGCGCTTCAAATCTCCTCCCTCGGCCAGACCCTGACCCTGCAGGACAACCGGCAGTGGACCCCTTTTCTTCACGCCTTCGCCACGCTGGGCGAACCCAGCGACCCGGCTTGGGTTTGGAAGAAAGGGTTGGTAAAAAAATACCGGATGGTTCTGAAACTGGTTTAAAAGCCTCTGAAAAATGCCTTCAATTTCAAAAACCGACTCAGCCAGATTAAGTTTTTGTTTTTCTTGTTTTTACCGATTTTAATCACGATTATCTTGGTGCCTTGGTGCCTTGGTGTCTTGGTGGTAAATAGGTATATTCTGTAAAACTCTCACTCGATGAAGGAGTCACCCATGGGCGAATCCGACTACGTCAAACTGACCGGCAATTTTTACTTCGATCCCGCCAAGAAGATCATCCTCAAGAAAGTGGGCGGGAGCTTTTCGGTGGTCCTGCACGACCGAAGGCGGTCGAACAAGTCCGTGGCGGTCGACCGCCGCAAGAGGGAAGAGATGCAGCCCGCCGACCTGAAACCCCTGGGCAAGGGCCTTTACTGGGACGCCAAGAGCAAGGATCTTTTCCGCAAGGCGGGCGAGAAGTGGGTGCTCTTCACGAAGGACCGGCGGAAACAGCCGAGGGAATAACCGACCCACTCGGTTAGATCCCGGTTATTGCGATATATGCAAATCCGCAAGACCCATTGAAGTGCCGATGGTTCGAAACCAACCCATGGAGACGGCGTGGAGAGTTGGATGTTTTAAAAGTGATATAATCGCATCCGGAATTTTGGATGGGTAAAACTTCCAGTCCGAATATTGAGGGGAATATGAAAGAAATTCATGTTATCTTTTGCGTCGTTTTAATCGGCATGTTTCCTTTGGCCTGCCAGAAAACATATACGCTGAGCCCTTTGTCCCCTCCTGCGGCCACCCCGACACCCACCGCTACTCCCCACTGGCAGTATGTTGGAAACGCCGGGTTTTCCCAGAGCACCGCCGATTACACGTCGCTTTTTGTTTACAACGGCGCACCCTACGTAGCTTATTCGGATAATTCCGTCTCGGGCGAACCCACGGTGATGACGTACAACGGGAGTTCTTGGATCCGGTCGGTAGCCCGGGGTTTACAACCGATCTGGCCGATAATATCTCGCTTTTCATATACAACGGGTCGCCTTATGTGGCCTATGGCGGCAATACGACTGCGCTGAAGTACAACGGATCTTCGTGGGCATATGTCGGAAGTCCGGGATTTTCCACCGGCACATCCAACATGACCTCGCTTTATGTCGATAACGGCGTTCCCTACGTCGCTTACTCGGATGACTCGCTGAGCGGGAAAGCCACCGTCATGATGTTTAACGGAAGCTCATGGGTGAACGTAGGAAGCGCGGGCTTTTCCTCCGGCGGTATCTGGTTCACATCGCTTTACGTTTACAACGGGACGCCTTATGTGGCTTATCAGGATATGGGTAACGGCAACCGGGCCACGGTCATGACGTACAACGGAAGTTCATGGGTGAACGTGGGGAACGCGGGGTTTTCGCCGGGACCGGCCTATAGTGAATCGCTTTTCGTTTATAACGGAACGCCCTATCTGGCCTACGCCGATAACGCCGTCGGCAATAAAGCGACGGTGATGATGTACAACGGAAGTTCTTGGGTCAATGTGGGAACTCCGGACTTTTCCACCGGTTCAGCCAGCAGTCTCTCCCTTTACGTTTACAACGGTACGCCTTATGTCGGTTATGGGGATGGGATGGCTAATAATGTCGCGGTGATGATGTACACCGGCGGTGCGTGGACGAACGTCGGAAACTCGAATTTTACCTCGGGCTGGGTCATGAACGTGTCGCTTGACGTTTACAACGGCACGCCCTACTTGGCTTTCGAAGACGGCGCGAGTTTCGGAAAAGCCTCGGTGATGGTTTATAAATAGGGAATGGGTCGCCTTCAAGGCGGTTGTTTTCGACGGATTTTCCTTTTGAAATATCTTCTTCCGATGCGCTATTCGGATTTAACAGGATGCTGAAAAAGTCCTTATAACGGACTTTTTCCTATTTTACGAACGAGCCACAAATCATAAAATCCATATATTTAGTGGCTCGTTCAATCCTATGGCTGTCGACAGGGTGCTGAAAAATACTTTTTCAGCACCCTGTTAATGAATAAACTCGAACGTGAAGGAATAAAAGCTTCTTCAAACTATTTTGAGACATAAAAAAAGGCCGCCGCATACAAAACGACGGCCTTTTTATTATCAGGCGCGGTTGTTTAGGGGAGGGTCTGGGCGAGGGTTAGCAATTGGTGGTTGAGTTGGTCGAATTGTTTCTGGGTCAATTCGCGCCGGCCGTTGGCCTTGATAAAGGCCATTTTCTGAAGATGAATTTCTTTCATCTTATCCATGAATGCCTTGTGCTGGTCCTCGGTCAATTTTCCGCTTTTTTTCGCGTCATTCATTCTGTGGAACTGGTCCCCCATATTGAGATCGAACTGGTGCAGGATGGGCCCGGATTTCGACGGCGTTTGGGAGGTAGGGGCCGGGGCGGGTTGGCTGGCGGGGATCACCACGGCCGCTTTAGGCCATTGAACCTGTTGGGGAACGGGCGTGGGTGGGATGGCGGCCCCGGCCCCGGAAAAAGAGAAAAGGATCACTGCCCCAAGAACTGAACCGAATAGATATTTCATCATTGCCTCCTTAAGATGACATCAAGATAACATAGTCAATCGGGCAAGGCGGGCGAGAAGTGGGTACTCTTCACGAAGGATAGAAGGAAACAGCCGAGGGATTAAGGCCTGCTCTATTTTCCCTGCTATTTCGATTTATACAAAACCGCAATGTTCTATTGAAGTATCGTTGGTTCGAGTCCAACGCGGGGACCCGCATTAGGCTGGACTTTTGGCACTCCTATGGGTTCTTCCGGTAATGATCGCTATTGACACTTTGTGAAATAAGAGTCAAATGGACATGGTAGGGGAGCGGTTGTTTTTCTGTTTGGCTTGGGAAAACTCGCCGAATGAAATTGCGCGAGGCTGCCCATGCGGATCATTCTCACCCTGGTTCTTCTCCCTTTGTTGGCCCTGGCCACCCTTTCCTGCGGTGGTAAAACCGACAACCCCGCCGCCCCGAATGTTAATTCCAACCCAACGAACACCGCCACATCCTCTTTCACGCCCACCCAAATACCCGTCTTCTCCGTGACATCCTCTACAACCCGAACACCCACCCACACCCCGGTCAACACGGCCACCGCCTCTTCCACCGCCACGTCCATTTTTACTTCAATCAACACACCCACCTTTACTGGCACCTCAACCCCTTCGGCCACCGCAACACCGACCAGCACGTCCGTTTTTACGTCCACAAACACTCCCGCTTTTTCTGCCACCCTTACCCCCACGGCCACCTTGACCCCCGTTAACACCGACACCCCTACCGCCACCTTAACGGCCTCCGACAGCCCCACGGATACGCCCACCCCCACTTCAACGAATTCCGCGACTATTACCGACACCCCGACGATTACGACGTCTATAACCCTGACCACCACCTTGACCCCAACCCCGACCGTTACTTCCACTCTTACTGTCACCGACACACCCCAGCCCGGATCGTCCTGGACGCCCCGCACCCTCCCCAGTTCCCAGGAATGGTATTCAGTGGCTTATGGGAACGGGGTGTTTGTGGCCATCGCTGCTAGCGGTACGGCGGCGGCGACCTCCCCGGACGGGGTGACCTGGACGCCCCGAACCCTTCCCAGTTCACAGTCTTGGCAGACCATAACCTTCGGCAACGGGGTGTTCGTGGCGATCGCTTATTACAGTTCGGTGGCGGCCACCTCCCCGGATGGGATCACCTGGACGACCCAAACCCTTCCCAGCTTTCAAGATTGGTATTCCGTGGGTTTCGGGAATGGCACCTTTGTGGCGGTCTCTTGGCTCAGTACGGTGGCCGCGACCTCCCCGGACGGGGTCACCTGGACGGCCCAAACCCTCCCCAGCGTCCAAGGTTGGCAGTCCATCGCCTACGGCAACGGGGTTTTTGTGGCGATCTCCCAAGGTTACGCGGTGGCGGCGACCTCGCCGGATGGGATCACTTGGACGGCCCAGTCCCTCCCCAGTGAACAGCAATGGATATCTGTGGCTTACGGGAATGGGGTGTTTGTGGCGATCACGCGTGGAAGCGCGATCGCGGCAAGCTCACCGGATGGGATCACCTGGACGCCCCGAACCCTCTCCAGTTCACAGGACTGGTATTCGGTGACCTATGGGAACGGGGTGTTTGTGGCGGTTGGCAATTATTGCGCGGTGGCGGCGACCTCCCCGGACGGGATTGCCTGGACGAACCAAAACCTCCCCAGTTCACAAAATTGGCAGGCCGTCACTTACGGGAATGGGGTGTTTGCGTTGGTTGCTTATTATTGCGCGGTGGCGGCGACTTCCCCTTGAGGAGAGGTTGTCCACTGCGGGGACCAGGATTAATCCAATGATCTTTATTGACTCCGGTTGTACTGAGAGTCACAGTGATGCTCAGGGGGAACGGTAGGGCCGGACTTTCTGGATTGACGGCCTCCCGAAATCACCATGTTTCGGAGGCGCCCCTTGTGTTTTAAAGTCGGCCGTTTTTCCGTTCTATTCCCCCTCGCCCTTTGCTTCCTTCTATTCGGTCCCACCCCTTTAAAAGCCCAACAAGCGGAATGTAATGAAACCTTGAGCGCCTGGGCGAGTGATCCCAGCATGCAGGAGTATCTAAGGACCACGACTGCCATTGCCCCCGGGAAGACCAGCCGCCCGTTTGCGCGGAAATTTCCAAGCCTTCTACCGGCGGTTCCAGCGGTTCCGGCGGGGGTCTCACTCGCGGGGCAGCAACTCGGGGCGGGCTTCGCGGGGGCCGCGTTAAACGAGATTTTCTCCTCGTCCGGCGACAACTCCGACCAGAAAAAAAAGAAGATCAAGCGGCTTATGAAAAAGCGAAAATCGGGCATGAGCAGATGATGGGAAAGCAAAAACAGCGGGATGAGGCCCACCTGATGAAATTCAACCAGGACAAACAGGAGGCCTTGGACGAAATCAAAGGCTCCGGCCACGGGGGGGACGCGCCGGATGATTTGTCCGCCCCGCCCTATCAATGCGGTGATTGCGAAAGAGGGCTCATCGAATCCGTCCAGAAGGGCCTGGAACGGTCGGCGGACGAAATTGGCTGGGTCCAGGGGGCTTGCCGGTCTTATTTCAACTGCGTCCAGAAGATCCCCGGCCATTGCGAGGGAACCAACGGCACGGGTTTTTACCTTGACCTACTCGGTTGTACCTCGGTGGAGCAAGTGAAGGTCCTTTTGAGCGGCGAGAAGGCCCGTTTAGAGGGGAATAAAGAATGAGAAATTTAGGCAATTGGCTGATGGTTCTAATCCTCGCGGCGCCCCTTTCGCGGGCTCGGTGCCCGAGGAAGCGAAAAAACACATGGCCCTGGGCAGGGCCGCCCTGGAGGAAGGCAAAGACAGCGGGGGATTCAAACAGGCGGCCGCCGAGTTCGAGGCCGCGGCCGAACTGGCGCCCGATTGGCCCGAACCCCGATATGGTTTGGGAGAGGCCTATGCTCAATTGGGCGATTGGGACAAGGCCATGGAAAATTACGAGCAATACCTCAAGCTGTCCCCCCATGCCAAGGACGCGGCGAAGGTCAAGAACAAGATCTACAAGATCGAGTACAAGATGAAGGAAGCCCAGGACGACCCAAACGCCGGGAATAACCTGCTCAAGACCATGGTGGAGATCCCCGCCGGTAAATTCCAGATGGGGGGTGAAGGGAATGCGCCTTTCCCGTTTGGTTCTTCCTCAGGCCATGAGGTGTGGTTGGACGCCTATTACATCGACAAGTACCTGGTGACCTTTGAGCAATACAACGCCGATTGCGAGGCTGAGGGTGTGGAAAAACCGGTCGAAAACCTGAAATCCTACGCGCTCCATTATCCCGTCGTGAACATCACTTGGTATGACGCGGACGCCTACTGCAAGCGGGCCGGCAAGCGGTTGCCGACGGAGGCCGAGTGGGAGAAAGCCGCCCGGGGGGGGACGGACACGGTTTGGTTTTGGGGGAATGAAGAGAAACCGGCGGACCAATACGCCTGGTACAAGAAGACGACCGTCGAGGCATGCCAGCATCCCGTGGGATTGTTGAAACCCAATCCCTACGGGTTATACGACATGGTGGGCCTCGTCTGGGAATGGTGCTCGGACTGGTACGGCATCCATTACTACGACAATAGCCCCAGGGAAAATCCACAGGGGCCCGCGACCTTCGTTTCGGCCGATTGCGTGGGAAAAATTATCCGCGGGGGTTGTTGCGCCGCTAAGGACAATCCTTTGGATGACTTAAGGTCGGCCAACCGCAAGTGGATGGATGTGAACAGTAAGGACTTTTTGACGGGCTGCCGTTGCGCTAAAAGTAAATAATTATTCCGCCCGATTTGGGACAATCGAGGTTTGTTGGATGGGGCGGCGGATCGGAAGGGTCATGAAATATCGGATCGTTTACGGGTTGATACTCGGTCTGACGGTTTATTCACAAGCCGCCGCGAAGGTGCCCGAGGAGGCGCGAAAACACCTCACCTGGGGCACGACCGCCCTGGAGGACGCCCAGGACTATGGGGGTTTCAAAAAGACGGCGGAAGAATACCTGGCCGCGGCGCAATTGGCGCCCCAATGGGCCGATCCCCGCTACTGTTTGGGCGTGGTCGATTCCAAATTGGGCGATTGGGACAATGCCCTGGAAAATTACAAGCAATACCTCAAGCTGTCCCCCCACGCCAAGGACGCGGATGCGGTCAAAGCCAAGATTAAACAGATCGAGTTCGCGCGGAACAATCCGATGGCGTCTGATTCCAACGGGTTCGGTACCGGCCTCTCCTCCGAGGAAAAGATTACGAAAACCGAGATATTCGGGGGTTTGGGCCTCAACCTTGCAAGCCAAGGCGAAATCAAAATAGTTGATTCTGTCTTTCCCGGCGGTCCCGGGGAAAAGGCCGGGATCAAATCCGGGGACCAAATCGTCAAGATCGGGGATCAAGACGCCGGCCTGATGAGCAATAATGAAGCCGTCAGCCAACTCAGGGGTCGGCCCGGAACCCAGGTGACCCTCTCGGTCAAACAAAGCGGGAATGAAAAACTCAAGGTGTTCACCCTGACCCGGGCAAAAATCAGCGTTACCACCTACGCGGCCGAAACCTCCGTCGGAAGCAACGGTTCGCGGACGGTGACAACGCGGAAAACCATGAAGATCATCAACCCGCCGGGAAAATGAAAAAGGGGCCAACCTCCATCACGACTGCGTGGAAGCGGGTGCTTTTCAGGGATAGAAGGAAACAGCCGAGGTAATAACGGAATCGTTAGGCTATTCTTCAGCAAGTAATAATGAATTACCGATAGTCGTTTTTTGTCAGCCCGGGGTCCCCTTTATCAGATCGTCGGTGCCTTCCTTTTGGTATGTCCGGAGCATGGATCGCCCTAGCGCTCAGAGTTTCGTGAAATCCCGCCAAAACAATGTATTTGCCCCATTTTTGGTTGTGATATCTTGTCGGGAACAAAAATTTTTAAATTCTTTTTTTGGAATACTTTCCTTTCCTCCCGGCACTCTTAAGACAGGGAGGCAAAAGGCGGAAGGAACAGGCTTTGGACGACCGAACCTTGGTGCAGGGGCTCCTGAAGAAGGACCCGGCGGCCCAGCGGTATTTCGACCAAATCTTCCGTCCCAAACTCTACCGCGCCTGTTGCCACCTGTTGGGATATAAGGACGGTGATGCGGAGGATGTGGTGCAGGACACCTTCATGGCGGCCCTGCGAGCAGTTACCGCCTTCAGTTCCGGTCCTCCCTCTTTCGCTGGCTTTACCAGATCGCCATGTATAAGAGCTACCGGGTGATCCGGAAGCGGCGCCGGCAGGTTTCCACCCTTCATGAGGAAATGGAACAACTGGCCGCCCGGGGACACCCTGGAGACATTCCGACGGGAGGCGGAGGAAATGGATCGCAAGGAGTTGGTGGCGGCCATCCGGGAGGTTCGGGACGGTATGGGCGATCCTTGCCAAACCCTGTTGAAGAAAAGGGACGAGGAGGGGTTGACCTACGGCCAATTGGCCGAGGCACTCAAAATTACAGTGGGAACAGTAATGTCGCGGCTGGCCCGGTGCATGGAAACCCTGCCAACCGGCTGGACAAGCGGCGGAAGGGGGAAAAGCAATGAACCCCTTATTCGATAAATATTTTACCGGTGAACTTACCGATTCCGAAGAATCGGCGCTCGAAGACCAGTTGGTCCAGTCGGAACAATCGGCCTGGGAATTCGGCCGGCAAGCGGAGGAGATTTACAAACGCTATGGATTGCCTCCCCTAGCCGATCCACCCTTTCCGCAAGAAGGGGTGAAAGCCTCATTGGGCAACAAGTGGCTGTGGCTGGCGCTTCTCCTTTTATTGTTGCTGGGGGCCTTTTGGCGGTTCCACCGGCCAAGACCGGCGCCGCCCGTGGAACAACCGAAAGCCGTGGAGAAAAAACCCGTAGTTCCAGTGAAAAAAACTACGGCCCGGCCGACGGTGGCGGCTTTACCGAGCGCAACCGCCTGTCGCCCCGCCGGGCGCGGGCAATGAAAAGGAAACGGGCAACAATCTTCGGGTGGTAGTGAACCGGGAAACTGGGGGGTCGGCCACGATCCGGGTCCTCAACGCCCAAGGGCAGGAGATCCGCCTGCTTTTTAGCGGCAACCTGGGGGCGGGGAAATGGGCCTTTGAATGGGACGGCCGGTCGGGGGCGGGGCGCTTGGTGGACCCGGGGAAGTACCGTATTGAGGTGCTGACGGACGGCATTAACCAAAGCAAGGAAGTGAATATTCATTAAAGGTACTGTCGCCTGGTGAAGCTGGAATTTTGAATAAGTGCGAGAAGGATGATCGAGTGAATTATCGAGGCGCAAAACGGCCGATGGCCCTTGATCGAGTGATATTAATGGCGGTGATATTAAGCGCGGCGTCGGCTTTATCCGCCACCGAGCTAGTTATTTCCACCGCCGGGTACCAGGATCCCTTGGATAACACGGGCGGGGGTGCCTGGGCCGTCGGAATGGGCCGGGCCTTCGCCGGCGTCGCCGACGATGCCACGGCCCTTCTCTGGAACCCGGCCGGGCTTTCGTCCCTCCCCAACCTTGCAATTATCCCTCAACCACAGTAGTTGGCTTTCCCAGACCTTCCAGGAGATCCTGCTGGTGGGTTTTCCGGTGGGCCGTATTGGTGGGGTGGGTTTAACCGTCAATTACACCGGATATGGTTCCTTCGACGGAAGGGATGCCGAGGGCTTTTCCCAAGGGAGCTATGGCGCCAACCAAATGGGGTTGGGCTTCGGTTGGGGCAAAAAAGTCCTGGGGGACCTGGCCTTCGGGTTTTCCTTCCTGGCGGAAGAGCAAAACATGGCGGGGTACGCCCATTCCCTTTTGGGCGTCGACGGGGGCTTTCTGTTGCGCACGAAAACCGGGTGGGGAATCGGCCTTTCCTATGAGAACCTGGGCCTTGGGCCGACCAGCCTGGCCCTGAACTCTTCCGCCCGGTTGGGATTCTCGAAATTATTCAGAGATAGGGACGGCACCTCCTTTCTTTTGGCCTTGAGCGGCGAGATGGAACCCGAGAGCGTCTCATCGGCCCAGGCGGGTATGGAATTCACTTATCAGTCGGCCGTCATGGCCAGGGCGGGGTATGACTATTCGATCGACCAAACCGGATATACCGGGTTCCAGGGTTTAACCCTGGGCGTTGGTTTTGCCCTCGATTCTCTTCGTGTGGATTACGCCTATGAGCCTTTTGGGGAGCTGGGCAATACGAACATGGTCAGCTTGAGTTATGTTTTCGGGACCAACACCCCGAAGACCCCCCAGCCCACACGAACCCCGGTTTACACTCAACCCCTCCAGTCAGTTGCCCCCCACATAGCGCCCGCCCCGGTGACGGTTTTTGCTCCGGCGCCCACTCCGGCGACCCAGGTCATGCCCCAAGTGGTACCGCAAGCCGTGGGCGCGGATAGCTCCGCCAAAAAAATCATCACCATGGAGTTCGACGTGCCGGCCGGGGGCGCCGTCCAACAGGCGCAGACCTTGGAGAAAGCGGGACAATTCAATGACGCCGCCAACCTTCTCAAGGACGACCTCAGAAAGACCCCCGGCGACGCCGGGGATTGGAGGGAATTGGGCAACGTCTATTTCAGAATGGGCCACAAAACCTCCGCCATTTATTGCTTCGGGGCCTACCTAAGGCTCAAGCCCGGCGACCAGGCCTTGGCCGACTGGCTGGCCAAGTACCAGGCGCAACCATGACACGGAATTCAAGCAACAGATCGGGGTCAGCAATGGAACAAAAAACATCTGGGAAGAGGCGGTTCCTACCCTGGGCTTGGGTTGGGAATCCTTTTAGGTGGGGGACCAAAGCCCTTTTCTTAGCCGGTTTGTTCCTCTTATCGCTGATGGGTTTTACTTCGGCACCTCAGGTGAAGACGGATGGAAATGGCCTTAAGAACACCAGCCCCCAAGCGCAAAAGGCCGGTCTGCCAGCGGCCGCGCGCGTGAAATTGAAAGAAGCTTACGGGAGAATCCCGCTTTATTTCGAGCCCAACGAGGGCCAAACGGACCCCCAGGTCAGGTTCTTGGCGCGTGGGGGAGGTTACACCCTTTACCTGACTCCCGCCGAGGCGGTGTTTGTCCTGAAGCGTGGGGAAGCTGGAAAAACAGACCCCAAAAAACGCTCAACTCACCTACCCATTAAAGTATCAATTCAACAGGAAGTTTTGCGTTTGAGACTTGCCGACGGCAACCGCCAGGTGGCTTTTGAGGGGTTGGAAAGCGCTGAAGGGAAAAGCAATTATTACATCGGACGGGATCCCGACAAGTGGCGTACCGGGGTGAACCGGTACTCGAAGGTCAGGGCCAAGGACATTTACCCGGGTATTGATATGGTGTACTACGGCAACCAAGGCAAATTGGAATACGATTTCGTGGTCGCACCGGGGGCGGACCCGGGATTGATCGGATTCAACACCCAGGGCAGCCAAGAATCGAAAATCGATCCCCAAGGCAACCTTGTGTTTCGCCTGGCCCAGGGGGACGTGAACTTCAAGGAGCCGACGGCTTACCAAGTGGTGGAGGGGGAGAGGAAAATTATCGGGAGCCAGTATGGAATGGGTCCGGACGGTCGCATCGGTTTCATCATTGGAAATTACGATAAGACCCTGCCCCTAGTCATCGACCCGGCGCTGGACTATTCCAACCTATTTGGGAGGAAGTGGCATTGATGAAGGCTTTGGGATCGCGGTGGACGGATCCGGAAATGCTTATGTGACGGGAGCTACTGAATCCAGTAATTTTCCCACAACCAGCGGGGCCTATCAAACAACCTATAATGCCTCTGTCGGAAGTGGGGACGCTTTTGTGACAAAACTGAATCCCACGGGAACCGGTATGCTCTACTCCACCTACCTGGGCGGGGATGAGGGGGACGGAGCCTATGGCATCGCGTTGGACGGATCCGGAAATGCCTATGTGACGGGTATGACGAGAGGCGATTTCCCCACGACCAGCGGGGCCTATCAAACGACTTTCATTACCAATAACCTGGGTTTCGCGGCAAAACTAAACGCGGCTGGTGGCTTGGCTTATTCCACTTACTTAGCGGGACTCGGTTGGGCCCAAGCCATTGCCGTGGACACTTCGGGGAATGCCTATATTACGGGTTTTACGAGCGGGGGTTTAGCCGTGACCGGCGGGGCCTATCAGTCTGTCTACAAAGGTGGCAGTGGAAATAACGCGTTCGTGACGAAATTAAACAGCGCGGGAAGCGCTTTGGTTTATTCGACCTATCTCGGCGGGAGCGTACAAGATTCTGCATACTGCATTGCAGTGGATGGTTCGGGAAATGCCTACCTAGGGGGATACACCGAATCACCTGATTTCCCAACGACCAGCGGAGCCATCCAAACGGTTTTTGGGACTGGGACGGCCGACGCGTTCGTGGCGAAATTGAATTCGGCCGGAAGCGCGCTCCAGTATTCGACTTTTTTGGGCAGCGGGAATGATGGCGCGAATGGGATCGCATTGGACTTGTCGGGGAACATCTATGTGGTAGGGTCCGCCAATGCGAATTTTCCATTAACCAGCGGGGCTTATCAAACAACTTTTTATGGAACGATAGACGCTTTTATCTCGAAAATTAATCCGGCGGGCGGGGGAACCAGTGATTTGGTTTATTCGACCTACTTGGGGGGATCCGGAAACGTTTCGGGCAAGGGGATCGCGGTGGATTCCTCGGGTAACGCCTATGTGGTTGGTTCAACGCCAGGCTATAATTTTCCAACGACGAGCGACGCGTATCAACCGGCTTATGGCGGCGCGAGTTCGGACGGAGATAACGCTTTTATGTCCGAAATCAACCCGGCGGGCGGCGGGTCAAGCGATTTGGTTTATTCCACTTACTTAGGCGGCAGTGTGGGTGGAACCAATGGTGATAGCGACGGATTCGCGATCGCCCTGGATCCATCGGGAAATGTCTATGTGGCCGGGTTAGCCGATGACGCGGGCTTTCCGACGACGAGCGGGGCCGCCCAGACGGTTTTCGGGGGTAATATAGACGCTTTCATCGCGAAATTTTCCATTTCGAGTACAGCGTTAACCCCAACATCTACCGCCACTTTTTCCGCAACCCCGACCCCTACCGTGACTTTGACGCCGACCACCACGCCCACCTCAACCTCAACGGCGACCATCACTTTGACTCCCGTAATCTCCTTCACTACCACCCCAACGCCTACCCCGACCATCACCTTGACCCCCACTCCCGTTCCCTTGGCCACCAACCAGGCCCAACCCGGGGAAACCTTTATTTATCCTTCCCCGGTCCACGGGCAAACCGCCACCGTGGCCTATTACATGAAAGAATCGGGTACGGTGAATATCCGGGTCTGGAACATAGCGGCGGAATTCGTGGCACAACTTACGGATAACAAAGGTCCCGGCCCCCAAACCAGCCCCTTGAGTATGGGCCATTACGCGGCGGGGGTTTACCTTTATAAGATTCAAATGCAATACGCAGATGGAACATCGGAAGATTACCCCCTCAAACAGTTTGTGGTGATCCGATAGAAGTGCAATCGGGAAGGATGCCGGGGGTGGGTCTTAAAATTCTCGATAACCCTTTAAATCGTGGGTTTTTAGCCCTTCGCTTTCTTGGATTTATTTGGAATACTTTAACCTTCCCTTGGCACTCTTATGTAGGGCGTTCATTTTCGTGGAGGTGTCTTTATGAGAGGCTTTAAAGATCAAATCTTGGCGGTTACGTTGTTGAGTTGGGCGCTGGTATTACCGGCTTGCGTGAGAACCTATACGACCCCCACCCAACCCGCACCCACCGTCACCCCCGCTGTGCCTACCGCCAGCCCCACGGCCACGAATACGGCTTGTGGTACCTGTATCGCCACCTCCACCCCCACCTTGACCCCCACCCTGACGGCGACCAACAGCCCCACTGGCACACCCGTGAACAGCTCGACCCCGACTTTTACGAATAGCCCGATGCCAACTTCAACCCTCACCGCCACCACAACATCCACCAACAGTCCCTGTTCCGCCTGCGCCACCTCCACCTCTACCGCCACCCCAAGCATCACCCCCACCCAAACGGCGACCCCTAGCCCGACCTTGACGGGGAGCGTCACTCCGACCCAGACCCTAACCGCTTCGGCTACCTCCACCGGCACGCTCCTCCAGACATCCACCATGACCCCCACCATCGTTGCAGCGGCCCCTCCCATGGGGCTTTATGTCGCGGCGGCCTTTGACGGAAGTGTCATTAACATGATCGTCAGCGGGTTTAGTTATTCCGTCACCCTGACGGGCGACGAGGTGGTGATCTGCTACAACGACAGCGCGGTGGACAACGCCACGGTCACCCTGAATACCCCGGTGGAGGGCGCGATCCCCATCACTTGGGTTCAAGATATGAACATGGGAACCTATACCCTTTCCCAATATTCCAGTACGGCCCCCTTCACCTACGTGCCCAACGCCGTTTACTCGGTTGCCGTCGGCACCCCCTATGGAACCGCCGACGCCTCGCTGACCTCCCCCGGGGTGATTAATTTCGCCGCCGATGGAAGTTCCGTAACCGCCACTTATCCGGGGAATTATGACCAGGCCCAGGTCATGCGATCCTATCCCTCACCGGTCACCACCTTTGTTTCGACCACGGGCGTGAATGTGGGCTCGCCCTATACCTATCCCTCCTCCGCTTATGACGCCCCTTCATTCCCGGCCACCTTCAACACCACCTATGACGCGGGAATGACGGTCACGACCTTTACGGGGACGGGAGGCGCGTCAGGGGGATTTGTCGGAACCCAGTCCTTGACGGATACTTTCACGCGATAGGTCATGACGCGTTTTCGGACTTTGTCCCAATGAACATCTAAGGTTCTTCAAGCTGTTTTGAGGCATAAAAAAAGGCCGCCGCTTTGAAAGCGGTGGCCTTTTTGTTTTTCAGGCGCGGTTGGTTAGGGTAGGGTCTGCGCGAGGGTTAGCAATTGGTGGTTGAGTTGGTCGAATTGTTCCTGGGTCAATTCGCGCCGGCCGTTGGCCTTGATAAAGGCCATTTTTGAAGATGAATTTCTTTCATCTTATCCATGAATGCCTTGTGCTGGTCCTCGGTCAATTTTCCGCTTTTTTTCGCGTCATTCATTCTGTGGAACTGGTCCCCCATATTGAGATCGAACTGGTGCAGGATGGGCCCGGATTTCGACGGCGTTTGGGAGGTAGGGGCCGGGGCGGGTTGGCTGGCGGGGATCACCACGGCCGCTTTAGGCCTTTGAACCTGTTGGGGAACGGGCGTGGGTGGGATGGCGACCCCGGCCCCGGAAAAAGAGAAAAGGATCACTGCCTCAAGAACTGAACCGAATAGATATTTCATCATTGCCTCCTTAAAAATGACATCAAGATACTACAGTCAATTGGGCAAGGCGGACGAAAAGGGGGAGATCTTCACAAAGGTTAGAAGGAAACGGCCGGGGAAAAAGCGGGAAAGTCTGGTTCCTCGAAACCTATTTCGAATTCAGGGCAACACTTTCGTCCACTACTTTCCTGAGAAGGGCCTCGTAGTGGTCGGCTTTAGCCGTTTCGTTTTTTAAGGAATAGTGATAAATCAACTCGTTGAGAATAAAAGGGTCTTTGGGGTCGACTCGGTGGACTTGGAGAAGCATGCGTTCGAATTCATCCGGGTTGATTTCTAACGAGGCCATGGTCACCTCCCAAAGTAAATAAAACGGGCTCCCCTTACCCGCTGAATATCGTACCAAACCCCCGATTATGGCTTTGTAAAAAAAGCATAAAATATACAACAGCTGTAATAAATTGTGCACTTTTGACCCGGCCGCCTAAATAACTCGCATTTCACAATGGGCGAATATTCCCGACAGAAATTACTCAATAACTATAATTAGTTCAGTGGAGGTGTTCCCATGGATTGCCCCTATCTTTTGCGCTGCCCCTTCTACCTCAGCGATATCGCCGACAAACCCGAGTTTGTGACCTCCGGCAAAGCCTACTATTGCGTGGACCATTTCACGGAATGCGCGAGGTACCGGGTATGGAAATCGTTGGGCATGGGTAACGTCCCGGAGGACCTGCAACCCTATGAACTCCGTCGGGCCGATGAAATCATCAATAAGAAATTGTCATAGAAGATTATTGCTTCTATAACAAACAATGACTTTTCATAATATCGGCGGTTTGAGTCAAGGCAGGAACGGATCGTTTGAGAAGGATGATTATGAATGAACATAAACGTTCTTACGGTACCGCTCTCGTCATAACCATAACCGTGACGGGAATTTATCTGGGGCTCCACTATGTCCCCATGCCTTTCACTTGGGAAATGATCAAACTGACTAGAACAAAGGGGCCAGGCCTACATATTACACTTTAAAATGAATAAAGGGCTGGTAACATAGGTTTATACCAAGGCCAAAACGCATTTATTATGAAGTAAGAAGGTTGTGTCGGTTTATGGGGAAAAAACCGGAAGAAATATTGAAATCGGGCCGACGAAAAGCAGAGGCGAGAGAGGTGGCCATCTATTTACTGAAGCGGGAGTCGGGACTAAGCTTAAAAGAGATCGAAAAAGGATGGGGGTTGGGTTTTCGGCGGTGGGAAACCAATGGGTGAGGATCAAGGTGAAGGTGGCAAAAGACCGCGCCTTCGCGAAACGGCTTTTAAAGTGTAAAGTGTAGGCCTGGCCCCTTTGCTTCCCCGGGGTCAGCAATACGGGGAAAAGTTCAGGTTAATAGAAATTTAAAAGGAATTTAATGATTCGCAAATCGTTCGGAATGGGAAGTTAAAAGTGAGTTTTCGAATTCGAATTGGTCCATTCACATTAGGTCGCACAGGTATTCGTTTGAGTTTATGGGGCCGCAATGGCGGAATTTCCGTCCCATTGACTGGTAAAGGCCAATCTTACGGCAAGCTAAAGGTTGGCCCAATTAGTAAATATTTCAACGAAAAGCGGACTTCTGACGCGTGGCGGACCGATCTTGCCACTGAACGACAAAAAAGTTTCGCAAACAGTTTGGGTATCAAATATCCGAAAAGCATAACCAAGGGCGAACTATCCGATTTGATTTCAAAGGCAAAGGACAGAAAACCTAAGTAATTTGAAATAAACGCTATTATTTCGGGTGTCCACGATTGGGGGAAACTCATCGTTTTATTAAGAATTTGATGGTTCGCAAATCGTTTAATCCGGGTAGTCGGAAAATTGAACAAACAGTGACTTTCGTGTCCGGCTATTATCCAGAAACAAACGACGCCCACGAGGCCGTGAGGCAATTCCTTGCGCTCTCTGAAAAAGGCGCTTACAACTCGGATTCAACTTGTGATTTACATCCTTCGGCGCCGGGCCAACTTGGCATTGGGACCAATGTGGTGGCTTTTCCCGGGGTAAAGCCACCCATGTTGAATGCAGAGAAAAGCCTCGAAATAATTCGGTCACTTGCCGGCGATCCGGGGGTGGATTTTTCGAAATTTTGCCTCATAACTACTTTTCAAAAATTCAGGTGGCTTGGCTCCGATGACCGCGCGGAGGCTGGAATGATATTCATGGACCTCCTCATATATAAAAAGAAACCAAGGTTTTTCATTGAGTCCCGAGTCACGTTGAGGTGGTTGGAAGACCCCCGAAGCCCTGAAGCACTTGTCGAGTTGGGGAAAATCGAAAAAGCGTGCGGGTTAAAATTTGACCCTAAAAAATTAAGGTAAACTGCCACGACGAATATGGGTTGAGCTCAAAATCCCGACTCGACACTTTGCCGGTGAAAATAATTCCTGCCAAACATGAAAGCCCTTTCAGCTGGATTATCAATAGCTCCGCTTTATCCCCCTCATGTCACGGTAATAAAGTAAATTAGTCCTGCCAGGTTATGGGTGAACCCATCAACAGGAGAAAGCCCTCGTATGACGACTATCGCGTATGGCCTGATGGCCCTTCTCTTATTAATAGGCGTGGGAATCGTTCTTTGGATGGTCTTGCGGGAGCAAAAATCCAAACTTCTAATTACCTCCTGGGGAGACCTTCAGGAGAACCATGTCCTCATCAGCCTGATTGACGACTTCCAAAAAGCCAACCCGCGTTGTGAGGTTCAAGTGGAACGCCTCCCCTTTCCCGACTACGTCCCCACGCTCACGAAGCAGATCGCCGAAGGCTCGGGCCCCGACGTGATCTTCGTGGAAGCCAATAATTTCATGGATTTCTACGCCCAAAAGTCCATCGAACCCCTGAATGATTTCATCCAGCGGGATCACCTGGATATGAATTCCTTCTACCCCCAGATCGTGAACCGATTCAGCATGAATCAACAGGTCTACGCCCTGCCCCGGGATACGGCCCCCATCTGCCTGGTTTACTACAACAAAAAGGCGTTCGAGGAAGCGGGCCTCCCCTTTCCCACCGGCCAGTGGGACTGGAAGGCCTTCGCCGAAACCGCCCAAAAGCTGGTGAAGCGGGACGAGAATGGAAAAATTCTCCGGTGGGGAATAGTGGAAAACTGGGCTATGACCGACGGCTGGGTCTATAGCGGCGGGGGGTCCTATGTGGACAACCCGAAGGACCCGAGAAGATGGACCTTTGGAACCGACCCCCTGACCCGCATGGCCATCCAGTTTCGGGCCGATCTGATCCACAAATACAAGGTCATGGCTTCGCCCGCGAGCGATGAGACCATCGGGGGGGAAAACACCTCCGTCCTTTTCGCCGGAGGCAAGGCGGCCATGTACATTTCGGGGGTCTGGAAAACACCCTATTTCCGGGAAGCCATCAAGGATTTCCAATGGGATGTGGCCTTGATGCCCCGGTCGCCCCAGGGGATTCGCGGCTGTTCGGCCGGGGGCTCGGGATACGCCATCACCCGGTCGTCACGATACAAAGATCAGGCCTGGAAATTCATCCAATTCATCACGGGGGAAACCGGCGCGCGAAGGCTGGCCGGGACGGGGTTGGCCCAGCCCGCCTTGATCCCGGTCGCCGGGTCCTCGGCCTTTCTGGACGGGAAGGACCCCGCCAACAAGAAACTGCTCTTGGAGGCCGTTCAATACGGGAAATATTCCCCCCTCTGCTCGAACTGGTGGGAGGCCTTTTATTTCATCGCCACCGAGCTCAACCCCATCTGGGCCGAGAACCAAAAGGTCGAGGATGTTTTGCAAAAGATCCAAAAACACCTGGATACCATCCTGCCCAAGCCGCTGTAAGAAAACCCCTCTTCAGCTTATTTCTAAGCCTCGCAGGGGACTGGTTTATTTCGCGGCCCTTTCTGGCGAAAATACCCCAATCAATCCATCGGCCCGGGGGTCCGCCATGCTCGAACAACTCAGAAAAAACTTTGAATACGACTATTGGGCGAATGACCTGTTTTTGAAGTCCCTCTCTGAAATGGCTCAGCCCCCCGAAAAAGCGGTTCAATTGTTGTCTCATATCCTTTGGGCCTGGGATGTTTGGCTGGCGCGGCTGATGAAGGAAGATTTGTCGAGCTACACCAACCCCAATCCCGAATATTCCCTGTCTAAATGCCGGGCGAAACTGGATGAACTGCATTTGAAGTGGAAAAATTATCTCGCCGGTCTGAAGCCGGAGGATTTGCAGGGAAAAATAATCATCACCAATACCAAAGGCAAGACGTTCGAGCATGTGGTTCAAAACATCATGGTGCACGTGGTGAACCATTCGCATTACCACCGGGGGCAAATGGCCGTCCTCAGCCATCAAAACGGCGGAAACCGGCCCTTTACCGACTATATTGGTTTTGCCTTTGCCTTGGGAGAATCCAAAGAGGTTTAATATCGAATGATCGGGAATCTGACGGTTTGCAAATCGTTTAATCCGGGGAGGGGATTTTTGTTCAAGCGCCTTAGGGACCTTATCAACCGGCCGATAAAACAAAACCCGTTTGAATTCTTATTCGTCACTGTATTTGTAGCTATCGTCTTAGGCTTTTCCCGGGTGAAAAAAATAAACTTAGGGACCGCTATGGGAACAGTTTTGGTTGATGGCCTTAAGGCGGCGCTTGTTCTCATACTCGGCCTCCTTGCCCTGGCAATCTTTCTGTCCATCCAGCTGTATTTCTACTCCTCTTTTAATAAGTTCAAATTTAAGCGTTCTCGGGCTTTTACGCAAAAGAAGATGTCCTTCAAGGATTCGCTTTTCCGGATGGTCTTGTCCCCGATCCTCATTCTTTGGATCATCGGCATGTGGATCAAAGACCTGTTGTTGACGCGGAGATGGCCCGGCCCGGGTTTCAAATATGTCTACGTGAACGAGGATGGGACCGCCCGGGAGCTCGATGAAAAAGAGCGGAATTACCTCCTGGAAGAATTTGACCCCACGGATGGCGCCCGGCCCTATATCAAATTCGGTTATGGGGCGATGACTCCAACCGGAAAAATAAGTGGTTTTCTTTTAAGACGGCATTTACCCCGTCATATTGAGATAAAACAGATTCCTCCTGTCCACCGGAACTTGAAATAAAGCTATACACGTGTTACACATAAATACGTGTAAAGGAGGTTCCTGTGAAACAAAACTTAACCTTGAGCCTGGACAAAGACCTCATCAAGAAGGCAAAGATACTAGCCGCCCACCATGAAACTTCCATTACGGGTTTATTGGCGGCCTATATCACAAAGATGGCCGAGGAGGACCAGGTTTACCAGCAATCCAAGGTGAAGGCTCTTAAAGCTATGGAAAAAGGGCTGTCTTTCGGCGGCAAGCGGGGTTCCCGGGAAAGCCTTTATGACCGTTAAGACTTTTGTGGATACGAACATCCTGCTCTACGCTTATGACCGGGAAGCGGGGGAGAAACACCAAATGGCCCGCAAAGCGGTGGGTGAACTATGGGAGAACAATAGCGGGGTCTTGAGCGCCCAGGTATTGGAGGAGTTTTACGTCAATGTGACCCGCAAAATCCCAAAACCCCTGACGAAAAAGCAGGGGTTGGAATTGATTTCCCATTATCTTTCCTGGGATACGGTGAGTATTCAAGGGGGAATGGTGGCCGAGGCGGCGCAACTGGAGGAACGGGCCAAGATTTCCTTCTGGGACGCCCTGATCGTCGTTTCAGCCCAAAGGAGCGGAGCCCGGCTTCTTTTGACCGTGGACTTTCAAGCCGGAAGGAAGTTCGGTGAACTTGCGGTAAAAAATCCTTTTTGAAGGCAAAGGCTGGCCCTGCTTTTCAGATTCCTTTAGAATTCCGCTGATTTAATATTTGAGTTGTTCGCGATAGGGAACAACCAGCCCCCCGCAGGGTGCGGTGGGATTGGACGGAAAAGTTGAGGGGAGGCGGATCATGGGCAAGTTGAGCATAAAATGTTTTTCATTATCTCTCGACGGATACGGGGCGGGACCAAACCAGGATTTAAGCAATCCTTTGGGGGTCGGGGGATTCAACCTTCATTCGTGGTTCTTTCCCACCCGGACATTTCAAATGATGCACGGCGGCGGCAAGGATGGAACCACCGGTCTGGATGATACTTACGCCCGGCAGGGCTTTGAAAATGTCGGCGCTTGGATATTGGGCCGCAACATGTTCGGCCCCATGCGCGGCGAATGGCCGGATGATTCCTGGAAGGGCTGGTGGGGTCAGAACCCTCCCTACCATATGCCGGTTTTTATCCTGACCCATTACCCCCGGAAACCGATAAAAATGGAAAGCGACACCACTTTTCACTTTGTGACGGAAGGCTATGAAGCGGCGTTGAAGCAGGCAAAAGAAGCCGCTGGGAAAAAGGATGTCCGCATCGGCGGTGGCGTGAACACCATCCGGCAATATCTCAAGGCGAAGCTCGTGGACGAGATGCACCTTGCGGTAACCCCCGTCCTGTTGGGTTCGGGTGAACATCTCATGTCGGGTATCGACCTCCCGGCTCTTGGCTATCAGGTCGCCAAGCATGAAGCCTCCGAGGCGGCGACCCATATCACCATTGTTCGCAGCCCAACCCAATGAACTGCGGGATCTAAGGCCTGACCCCCGACATAAAGCCGCACCGATGTTGAAAAATGAATGGTTATTCTGTGTACGAAAACATTTGCGGGATTCAAGCGAAAAACAGAGGAAGGAGTCGGGCTTGTTAAAAGGGAAGGAGTTTATTTTCAGTGAGAAAATGATTTAAAAGGTTGGCGAGAAGCAGGTTCCCATAAACGGTCAAATGACTCGTACCTGTCGGGTGGTAGGATGTTTTCAAGGCGTTAAAAGATTCGGAAAAATCGGCGAATTTCAAGTGATTCCGGTCGCATACATCCTTCCAGAAATCCGCCAAACAATCGTTGGGAAATAAACAGTTGGGTAAGTAATAGAGAAACATCTGGGGGTTATTCCCGCCGGAGGTTTTTATTTGGGTTAAGTTTTCTTTCAAAAGATTCAAACGGTATCCCGTCAACTCCTTCAGATCCTCTTGAATTTGTGAATCCCCGTTACAAAAAAGGCTCCATTCGTCCCCGGGAGCGTCCTGTTTTTCAGAGATTGGGATTTTCAACTTTTTACACCGGCGAATGATGTCAAGCGCCGGGGGAGCCCAAGCGCGTTCCGATAAGGGCTTTTGTTTATACCCTTCATGCCCCTCTTCCTCGGGGATCCCATCGGGCGTCATCGCCCTTGTAAAGTAATCCGTATAACCCGTCCAATCGACCATTCCAACGACAAGGTCGATGTCGAATTTTTTGACCAGGTCGAGTGTTTCGTAACAAGCGTGGCTGCAAATCGAACTGCCCGGGTAAGTGCAATTCAACACTTCGAAATGAACATTGGAATTCCGAAGCGACGATTCGGTGTTTAATGCTAATTCCAATTGTTTGGAAAAAGTGTACGCTTTTGGCGTGGCGAGGTCGCCGTCGAATTTTACTTCCGGATCCTCGGGAAGGTACAAAGCGGCTGAGTTTCTGGAAGAACCGATCGTGAGGATCCTAAAACACCCCGCGGGTTTTTTGAGGGGATATTTATAATCCGTTATGCCGTCATCGCTTCCCTCCCGGGTGGTTCTTATTTTCCCGAAATCGTAATCCTTGATGCTGACGATGGAATTCCTGGAAGATACATAGAATTTGCGGGGTTCCTTTGGGGAGGCCAAAAACCCAACCGGGATTTTATCGCTGAGATTGAACATGAAAAAGAGACCCTGATAATCCTGGTTGTTAAATAAAAAACCCCAGGGGGTTTGTAATTTGAGAAGGTTGGAGCCGAGTAACGTAAACTTGGCGAGAAGACCGCCCTTCAAAAAAGCGTAAAAGGACCCGTCGGAGAATGATAAGGATAATATCGGGCCGGTTTTTCCGCCCGTCGTGACAGGCAGGGACAGCGGATTGGGGGTGAGGGTGCCGTCAAAAGTGAACCCGAAAATCGTGGTTGAATTGCTATCCGCGACATAAAGCCGGTCTTGATAGAAGTAGAGGGCGTTGGGGGAGGGGATCGAGGGGTTGTTGGAAATGAAATTAGAAACAGCCAAGGATTTCAAACTCAATTTATCGATTTTTCTCCGTTCCGGCACCGAGTAATAAAGGCAATTGTCGGCGGGCCGGTATGCCATGTCGGCCACCGACACGCCTTCGATGAGGGTCGAGACTGTTTGCGAGGGTAGGTCGATCAAGCGCAGGGCGCTGTTTCCGGAATCAAAAACAACCAGCCGGTTCCCGGGGAGGGAAATCATTTTCGTAGGGGTGTGGAAGGTTGCCAGGGTGGCGGGGCCATCCAGTTTCCCCATCGAACCGGTTCCCGATAAAGTGCCGACTCGATTGTCCTGCGCCAGATCAATGACTCGAATGCGGTGATTGCCCGAATCCGCCACATAAAGCTTGTCGCCGGTATCATTAAATGCCAAGCCGGATGGATTGTTGAAATGGGATAAGGAAAAACTCCCGTCCCTGTAACCGGGGTCATCGCCGCCCGCGACCAGGCTGTTGTAATACTCCATGGGGGTCACGGCCCAGCATGAAGAAGAGAGGGTCAGAAAAAATAAAAGAACCGCTTTGTTTATAGGATGTGTCGTGTTCCCGATCATTGGTGTTTTTTCCTGCCTGAAACTCATAAAATTTAAGAAGCCATTTGTAATTGGAAAAATCTTTGAAGATTATAAGCGCGAAGTTTTTGCTTTTGGGGTAGATTTAAAATATTGCGGAGATAACTAGTTTCGATCGTTCGTGTACCTTGGCTCATTAAAGCAAATGGGGAGTAGGTCTCCAGCGGAATAGCTGCTGACGCAGAACACGAAAAATATAAATTAACGCCGTGTAAATCTATTTTGAGATTTAAAATAAGGAAACGAATGAAAAATCCGATTCTTTTCTGCTCTCTGGTTAGCTTTGTTTTTTTTGCCGCCAATCTAGAAGCCGCGTCCGTGGGTGAATTATCAAAAAAACAGGGGATTCTCTCCGTTTATTACTCCGCCCCGGATAACGATCAACAGAATTTCGCCGATGTCGTTTTCAGGTTCGCCTGGTCCGATAAAAAAACCGCGACTCTGTCCATTCAATTCGTCAACCGGTCCTATTCGGACCGGAAACTAAAGTTCGCGATTAGGGATGTCACCTCCAAAAAGACGGTTGTCTTGGACAGGGTTCATCAATCGCGATTCGGCGCCGAAATGTTAAAAGCGCATTCGGCGGGCTCCATCTGGTCCGGGCCGGTCGATAGCATCAATGACAGCTTTTCACTGCATGTTTGGGATCGTGAGGGCGACGAATTTGATAAAGTGCCTATTTCCATCAAGGATCAACAATGAAACTTTGACTTTTGGCTGAAATATCATTCGATTGGAAGTTCGAATCCAACCTAGGCGTGAAATCCTTGTAAAAAACATCTCGTGAAGCGGGAGGGGACTTTTTTCCCCTCCTTTTTTTAATAAAATTGTAACCTCTGAAAAACTCAAAAATTTCACCGCCAAGACGCCAAGTTCGCCAGGAAAGTCTTTAATTTTCAACGAAAACCAAAAGGCGGAGGAACATTTAAAACCCTTTTTCAGAGATTACAAATTAAGTCCGGCCGTCAGTATATTGTGGCGCGAATATGCAGGTGTGACGGGGAAAAGGTATCCCGGAAATACCGGTTAAACGTGAATGAATTTGTGGGGAAAATATATCTCGGAAGCAAGGAGAAGAACCCGTGACTATTTCCGGGCCTGGCGTTAGGAAGAATAGATTTTGGCGTATTTTTTTCATGCTTCTTACGATCTTCTTGTTCGCCCCGATGGCTCCGTGCCAAGAGGCGAAATATATCGAAAATCTCTACCCCATTCTTTCCCCGGTTTATAAAGTGCCGGGCAGTACCGACGAACGGTGGACCCACCTGAATTTCAAGTTCGGATGGACTGATAAGGCCCCTTTTCGAATCGCGGTTCAAATCTCGAACCCGTCCTACCGGGATCAAAAGATCAATTTCGCCGTCAAAGACCTGACCACGAATCAATCCGTATTATTGGACGAGGACCATAACGTCTATTTCATCAACGAAACTTTGCCCGCCAACCTGGATGGGAGCCTATGGTCCGGGGAAGTCCGGAACCTGACGGACGCCTTCGCTTTAAAGGTTTGGGATAGCGAGGGGGACTCCTATCTGCAAACTCCCGTGACGATTTCAGGCGATTGGGCCAAGAAACCACGGCCGATTCGGAAGCATCCCATCCCCCGTCCCACGCCCACACCGACGGCGCCCGTGATCCGGGCCGTCCAAAGCGCCCCCGGCCCCGGGGGGACGCCCGTGAATACCCCGACCCCCACCGCGACTTCGACGGTCACGGGCACCGATACGCCGACCCCCTGTCAAACCCCCGCGCCCTATTTAAAGTGCGCTTTGGTGTTTTTGGGCGATTCCTACACGGGTCAGAACAACCCAAGTAATCCTCTTCAAAATTATTTTTGCAACCTCACTTACCGGGGGCTCACGAAGTGGTATCCGGGCGTGGAATCGAGCCTCCAGGACGTGGTTCAGTGGGTGGGTTGTACGCCCGAGTGTTGGGCTGCGATACCAACCAATGGCTGGATCTTCTGATTAAAGCCAATCCCGGCGTCCCGATCGGCTACATGGTGTTCCAAACCGGAAACGCCTGTTTTTATTACGCCCCGGACCCGGCGGGCCGAACCGGCTGCAAGGGGGCGTCGGTTTCCCAGGGCGTTTCCATTTCTTATTTCTACCAGCAAAAAATGGATGAGATCATCGGGGCGATTTACGCCAAATTACCCGATGTCCATTTGGTCGTGCTGGGGATCGCGGATACGACGGGTGGGGCCGAGCATTACGCGCCCACGGAAGTCTACCAGGCTTACCGCGACCGGCTTTTGGAGCTGAAGGCGAAGTACCCCCAAATGAGGATCGCGGATCTTTATACGGCCCTCGGGGATAACACCTCGAATTTTTATCATAGCGGCGGTATGGAACATCCCTCAATGGAAGGGCATGCCGCCTTCGCGAAGTGCATTTTGGACCAATTTTCCTATTGGCCCTACCGGCCCGGGAAGCCTTAGCCGGGGGGGGGGAGCCCATCGTCTCAAGCCCCGGCACTTACGATTTGGTTGATTATGCGGGTCCGCGGCTGTGGTTGCTGTTTTCTCCGGTTTCCGAGGGTTACCAAAGCCAACCAGAATTAACCTTGCCGACTTAACCCTCCAAGTATAATGACCTTAATAAAAGGGGAGAATCTGAAGCGGGAGGCGGGTTATGGAACTATTTGAAGTCATACAAAACAGGCGGTCGGTTCGGCTTTACCAAACGAATCAAATGGTCGAGAAGGAAAAGCTCGAGCAGGTCCTCGAGTACACCAACCTTGCCCCCTCGGCCAACCAAGGCTACGAAGTCGTGATCGTGGAGGAAAAGTTCCTCCTGGACCAGTTGTGGCAAGTCTCCTCCGGCCAGAAGATCCCCGTCACCGCGCCTCTCGCCCTCGTTTTTTGCACCAATGAAAAACGCGCCTCGGAAACCTTCGGGGCCCGGGGCAAGGATCTCTACAGCATCCAGGACGCCGCAATCGCCGCCGCCTATGCCCAATTGGCCGCCGTGAATGTGGGCCTCGCCACCGTCTGGGTGGGCTCCTTCAAAGAAAAGGAAGTGAGCCAAATCATCCAGGCGCCGGATCATATCCGCCCGGTCGCGATTCTTTCATTGGGCTACGCCGCCGAACATCCGGGCCGGTCGACCCGCCGCCAGATCTCGGATATCGTCCACCGGGACCAGTTTAAGTAACCGAGCCGTTCAAAAAGGGGAGAACAGCTTGAAAAATCGATCAAGTGTGTTTGCTTTCGTGTTCAGGACGAACCCTGCCATATCAAGACCAGGGTTTCAATGAACCGGATGCGCCGTATCCACCTGCTGTTGGGCTGTTTCTTCGCCCCGGCCCTGCTTTTCTTCACTCTTACCGGGGCTTTCCAAACCCTCCGCTTGCATAAGGATGTAAAGGGCGGTTATCAGGCTCCCGAAATACTGAAGGTCCTGGCGAAAATCCATAAAGATCAGACATTGCCCCAAACGCCGCCCCAGCCCCCCTCCTGGCCCCTTCAAGGTTTTGTGCTCCTGATGTCCGCCGGATTTATCTACAGCACGGCCGTGGGTTTGGCCCTGGCTTTCAAATTCTTTCGGCCCCAATGGGTCCTCTGGACCTTGCTGGCGGCGGGAGGGATTCTTCCGGTGGTTCTCTTGATGGTTGGATAAGCCTCTTGAGTAGGTGCGTGGTTCGTTATTTTATTTTGGCTTAAGTAATGATTCTCCGTAATCGGTGTTTGTCCACGACGGGAAGGCGACATGATTCGTTTAAGTTGGCTGACTAAGGTTTTGTTCATTCTTTTAGGAGCCGGCGGGTTATGGTTTTCAGCCACACCCGCCGCCTGCCAGGGGATGGCCTATTTCGGTCCCGACCCCACGGCGACTCCCGACACAGGGTCCGGGGCTCCGGCGGGCAACGCGGCGGACCTCTACGCGGGCGCGGGTTCCATGACGGCCCAGGAGGCCCTGGACCATGCGAAGAAGGCCAAACACGCCGCCGATTTAGGGGACCCGGCGGAATGGTATCAAATCGCTTCCGACAAGGGCAGCGCTGAGGCGGAGTTTGAGGTGGGGATCAATCATTGGTTTGGCATGGCCATGAAAGCTTTGGCCGAAAAAGCCGACAAGTGGGACCCTGACGATTGCAGGGAATATTCGGCCTTGATCCGAAAATCAGCCGATCAAAATTATCCGCCGGCCCTGAATTGGATGGGCGGATATTACGAGAATGATTCTTGCGGGCTGGGCACCAAGGACCTCTCCGTCGCCCGGAGTTACTACGAAAAGGCCGCCGCCCTCGGCAACGCGGACGCGGTCACGAACTTGCAAAAATTAAATCAAACTTCCTCCTCCCCATCGGTGGGCTCCGCTCCCATGGATGCCGGCAATAAGGAGGCGAAGAAAGCATTGGAAAAGGGGAAAGCCGCGGCAGACCAAAAAGATTACGAAACCGCGAATAAGTGGTACCGGGTTGCGGCGTTAAAGGGAAATGCGGAGGGCGAATACCGCTTGGGGAAAGCGCTCTTCATCGCGGCCGTGGCCGATAACTTGTGGAACATGAAACAGAAGACCCAGGTAACGAGTGAAACGAAAATCGGCGCGAAAAACAACGAAGGCCTCGATTGGATTCGAAAATCCGCCGAACAGGGTTACGCTCCCGCCGAAAATTCCTTGGGGAATTATTACGAATTTGGAGAGTTTGTGGGCAAGGACCTGGAACAAGCCAAGTCTTGGTACCAAAAAGCCGCGGATCAAGGCAACGCGGACGCGGTTACGGCCCTACAAAAATTGAATCAAGCCACCCCCGCGTCCGCCTTGGCTGCGGGAACTTCCACGGGGGGTGGCGAGACCCTGTATCAGAAAGGATTGGATGCTCAAAAGGCAGGCCAATTGCAAAAGGCTCTCGGATTCTTCAAAAAGTCGGCCGCTTTGGGAAACGCCCGGGCTCAAGCCGCGCTCGGCTGGCTCTATTGCGAGGGCCAGGGGATCAAGAAAGACCATTATGTGACGGCCCGAAAATGGTTCAAAAAAGCCGCGGACCAAGGCGACGGAAGCGGCGAATGCGGGATGGGTTTGATCTATTTATCCGGGCTCGGGGTCAAGAGCGACAATGCCATGTCGGTGGATTGGCTCCAAAAGTCGGCGGGCCATGGGTACGCGCGGGGCGAATATACCTTGGCGACCTGTTACCAATTCGGCTATGGACTAGCCAAGGACCCCGTGTTCGGGTCTACGACCGCGAACTCACTCCGCAAGAAGCAGCCGTGGTTCCGCTGCAGGACACGGTCCCGCAGATTGCCGCGATGCACTCCGAGTCGAGAACGCTCGTACAGTCAGACAAACTGCGATTCTGTTTCTCGACGCTGGCCTATCGGATAGCCAGCGCGCTGTGCGGGAGCATTTCCTCGCCGCGAAGAAGGAACGAAACGACTTCTACAAGACTATTCCGACCACGATGGTCATGCAGGACATGAACCCGCCGCGCGAAACCTACATTCTTAAGCGGGGCGCGTACGACGCACACGGCGACAAAGTGGAACCGGGCATCCCGTCCGTGTTCCCGCCGGTGAGTCGCGACGCAGCTGTTCCGGTTTGTCGATGTCCTGCCCTCGCTCGATTCGTCCGCCGGAGATCGTCCGCCACCTGCGCGAGTACCTGGGGGACAAGGCGGTCGAGCTGAATCCGGCGCTGCGGACCGGGCTCGCGGCCGCCGCCCTCGCGCCCGGCATGGTCGCCGGTCCCGTCAAGGCCAACGTGACCTCGATGGCGGGCCAGTTCGTCGCCGGGGCCACGCCGAACGACCTGGTGAAGAGGCTCCCGGAGCAACGCCGCGCTCGGAATTGCGACCACGATCGACCTCCTCGGCGAAACGGTCGTCTCCGAACCCGAGGCGGACGCCTTCCTTAGGAGGAACCTCGAGGTCCTGGGCACCGTGGGAAAGGCGGTGGCGCAGTCGGGCGCGCCCTGCTTCAGCGACCTGGGGCCGGAGTACCTGCCCCGCGTGAACCTATCGGTGAAGATCTCCGCGCCCTCACCCCGGAGGTCCTGCCCTCCAA
>CAWKIF010000134.1:0-19064 GCA_963849485.1 candidate division FCPU426 bacterium
CAAGGAGAAATTCAACGCTTAGGTAGCAACGACACGTTTCGGGTCGATGTTCGCGTTATCGCGGCAACAAATGCTCAACTGCGCGCTTTAGTCCAGCAAAAAGCTTTTCGAGAAGATTTGTATTATCGGCTTTCTGTCTTTCCAGTCGATTTACCACCTTTGCGCGACCGCATGGAAGATCTGAATCTATTGATGGATAGTTTCCTTGCGAAATTCTGCCCTCATAATGTCAGTATTACGGCTGAGGCGGTTGCTCTGTTGCAACAACATTCCTGGCCCGGCAATGTGAGAGAGTTGAGGAATGTGATTGAGCGGGCGAGCATTCTGGTGGGAACGGCGCGCGAGATCAGCCCGGCACACATTTTGATTTAGCTCATGCCCGCTGAACCCGAGGGCCTACGTTTATGGCCGCAAGGTCGGTTTCTGGTTCTGGAGGTCATTGACTTGCCGATGCTCCAAGCCCGGCTGGTTTGTTTCAGTTAGATAGATTCGGGGAATGAAAATATGGAGGACATATCCAATACTCGCTTGCTTCTGCCGACTGCTCCTGCAGCCAGGTTAAATCGAGAGATTCTCAAGCGGGAGAACAGCAGCAATCAGGCAGAAGACATTCGGCACACAAGCCGGAGTCCCCTGAGGAAGATTCTACCTGTTCCACATGTGAGGAGTTCGGCGTTCAACAAACCCACCCTCAATGCACACTTACTGTTTTCTCTTACTTAGGCACATTCCAAGTTACTTTCTCAACCACTCAAAACAGCGGAGTAACTCTTATCAATACCACTTTTTAAATTAAGGAGGAGAGCATGTCTTCTTTTCGTTTTATAGGAATATTTTTGTGTTTGGTTTTCTTACCAGCTTGTGACGGGAAACAGGGCGCACACTGGCCCAACCGGTTCTTCAGGATCTCCTGGCACGCCTGCCCCTCAAACCTATGAGGCTATTTTACAAAATGGTGTATTTCCAACCGCTTCCTATAACGGAGAACTTGATACTTGGTTAAATGGAGGCACACCTACTACAAATGAAAACGCATTACCTTATTTAGAGATTAACACCGGGGCAACTTACGCCAATTACGGAAGAATATTAACCCAGTTCAATGTTTCAAGTATTCCCGTGAATGCTTCAGTAATTTCGGCAGAGCTTTTGCTTACTACGGAAACAACAACAAACGTTGGTTCATCTCCTGTAACCGTTGGGCTTCATAATTTTTCTGCTAACACTTTGACTGCTTGTATTTGGCTTTTACAGGCTACATGGACAAATACCGGTTCAAAAGGCTGGAATCTTTGTGATAGCGACACATCCCAAGGCCAAGAAGGTTTCATCAACCCCACCACCATTAGCACGGTTGTTTTTACTTCCGCGAACAACAACAAATCCCAGGTATTCAAATGGAGTATCGACCCATCCATCGTTCAAGCTTGGATTGCGGGAACTTACAACAACGGCCTCATTCTCAAGTCAGAAGGTGAGTTTGGAGAGTCCACTTCTACGGTTGATTTCTTCCCCTACAACGGCACCATCGGCAGCACCGCTCAATTGATCGTTGAATATCAATGAGAAAGGGTATTGCCTTGAAAAAAATTCTACTGTTCCAATCGTTATTAGCCCTTTTTTTGACCACAAATGGTATAGCGTTTGCCAAAAAGGCGGACCCAACCCCCAGCGAAACGCCTTCATTTACCGTTTCCCCTTCTCCAACCCCAGCCCCCCAGTGGGTTCCCCCACCATCTACCGAAACCTACTTCGACAACCAAACTAATCGTTTGGTCGAAAAGATTTCCACCAAGGTTTCCGTCAACAGCTTTTACCAGACGGACGCCACCGGCAATTTCATGGAAATTATGGTCGACCTAGACTTGAAGCGGAAGTTTGACGCTTACCCCATCGGCGCGGAAGCTGATATTCGTTTTGGGAAGAATTTCGATAATTCCTACGACGCCGATTACATTCAAATGCGTTTGGCCAAGTTTTCCTTGTCAGAGCCATTTTTAACATTCACAGCTGGCCGTTTTGACTTTGGACAGGATCTTTCCCCAACTAACTTTTTCGGGAACTTTTTAACAATGGGTTTGCGAAGATTGGACGGCTTGGGTCTTACGATCCCGATTCGTTTTAAGGTTGGTTTGCAGACCTTAAGTGAAGTGGAGACCCCTCCCGCCGCTTTGAGCGTTTTTTTCATCCCAAGCCTTCTTTCATCAACCACCTCAACCTACGACTCCACCCAAAGCTTGCTTATCGAGCAGTTAAGGATTTCTTCCAAAATTGAAAACATTCCGTTTTCACTTTATTTGAATCTAGCGGAAAGCTCCTCTTTGTACTTCGTTGATTCCACCATGAACGACAACTCCTCCTTTTCGGCGGCATTAAGCTTCAGCCCCGACCGGATCATCGACGTTTACGGGGAACTGGGGATTCAAAACACTTCCTTGATGAATGAAACAACGGGTTTGGCCGTAGGGGTGAAGGCAAAGGAAATTTATACCTTTGGGCCCTTGTCATTCGACGTGGCCAACATCGAAGCCGGCATACCGTTGTCCAGTTCGTTAGACAACCCCTTTACGGGCGGGAACGACTTTTTACCCTATCTAGCTACAACCCCTCAGTTGACGATTTTCGGGAATATCAGGGCCAGGTTGGACGACGTTTATGTCAATTTCGCCATGACCAACTCATTGGGCGATTACACCTTTGGAAGGATCAATTCCAACAATTCCGCCATCCCCCCGGGGACTGTTTTGGGGGAAACCTTTGAGACTCCCTTGTTAGGTTTACCACTACTCGCCCGGTCTTATTCCCAATACTGCTATATCGTCGATCTAGGGGTCGAGTTTTGAGAATAGCTTTTATCGGCTTGATCCTTTTTTCCTCGTCCCTGGCATCTGCAGGGACGGACCCCTTTGCGCTCCTAAAGGACCGATTTGATTGGGCCACGGACGTTCTTTCCCAGCACCAGGCGGGGAACGTCGCTTATAAGTTCGCGCTTCCCCCGGCGTGAACAGCAACACCTACTTTCCAAAATCTTCTCATCACCCCACCTCAAAAGCTTCTGCGCCCGTCAGCGCCGTGGCCGTGGCCCCCGTCACCCGGGTTTTTTCATCTAACACCGTTTCGGGGAAACATCAAAGCCACGGTTACCGACCGGCAATCTTCTTTCGACGTTTTGGTTGAATCAGAACCTAAAGCTTACGGCTTCGGAAATGAAGATCCCCGGAGGCGGGCCTGGACTCACGGGCTCGTTGAACGGCCAATACACCTTTACGATCCACAACAACGGGGCTTTTTACCCCAAATACAGCCTTATCGTTTACGTCACCGATAACAACAACCCGGCGGAAGTCAAATTCTCAGGGATTTCGGAGTAGGGAATGACCACCCATGAAACCATAAAAGAGACTCCCCTTAAGGTCATCAGCCCCTCATTTGGGCAGTACCTTCCCGTTTTCCTTTCCCCCATTTTCATCTTCATCCTTTACATCTTTAACGCGAACATGCTTTATGTCTCTTTAGCCTTTTGGTTAATAGAACTATTCGTATTTTTCTTTGTTTGGTTTTCCATCAGTTTCACCAAGTACCGTCTCTTTTCCAACCGCATCACGGTCGATCACGGTCTTTTAAACCGCACTTCAATGGCCATCCCTTTAACCGCCATCAACAATATTTCCTATGAATCTAACTTTTTCCAACGGCCTTTCAAGCTTGGAAACATAAGGATTGATTCAGCCACCGGCGTGGCCCGGGAAATTTACCTCGTCGGAGTCCCCGAGCCCGAATCCTTGACCGACTTTATTTTCCGCCTGAAGGATTCCAAATGAAGGCCTTATTTTTGAGACTGTTGACAAAGTCCCTGGAACTCCCTTCCGGGGACAAAAAAGTTAAGATCCCGACAGTCTCGACCCCATAATTTCCATAGGAAATCTTGGGGTTTCCTTGAAGGTGCCGTTGAAAAATCCCGTCGCAGACGGGTTTTTTAACACACTAATTATGTTCCTATGCCTCTTGCCCTTATCGGCTCTCGCCCAGGGTTTTG
Source organism: candidate division FCPU426 bacterium (assembly GCA_963849485.1). GTDB lineage: Bacteria > Oederibacteriota > Muellerivitia > Muellerivitales > Muellerivitaceae > CAVTWJ01. The sequence continues at coordinate 4,037 of CAWKIF010000134.1, forward strand.
ACACCGGCAATAAGAACGACCCCGACACGATCATGAAGACAAACGTCCACACCTTCAGGGAATACCTTGGGAAACAGGCCGATGATTTCCAGGCAAACTCCAACTTCAATTCCCAGACCTTTGCTTATGCCCGGCAGTATTCAAGCAATTACAAATCATTTGGGACGAATAAATACGACCAGGCGGCTAAGTCACCCTATGCCAAGGCCCAATTCATGACCCAGCTGGCCATGCGGGCCCAACAGCTTGTCCAAACCGCAGGGACCCCCGCAGCTGGGCAGAGCGCGCAACAGTTAAACACGATAGGCCAGCAAATGGCCGCAAGTTCCGACCCCCAATTCCAACAGATGGGCCAACTTTACCAGCAGGAAGCCCAGGCGATCCAGGCGGGGGACCAGACCCAGGCGGCCCAGGTCGCTTCCCAAATATCCAATATGCCGGTTCCAGTGGTTTCCCCTTCCTATGTGCCTACCCAGCAGGAAAGCGTATTGGTTCAAGCCCTCAATTTTATGCTTTCGGGAGTCATAGGGAATCTAGGGGGTGTTTTGGGCCAACTCGTGGCCGGCAACATCTTGGGGGCTTTGGGGATAAATAACCCTCAGATAACCGCCGCGGTCGGCCAAGGTGGACGTTCCTTGGCGACCGGGAACACCGCCCAGGCGGGAACAAATACGGCAGTCGGAGTAGCCGGCGCTGGTGCTAACGCCGTAAACACTTCCATGAATACCATTAATACAGCACCAAGAGCAGGAATTGCCTCAACCATTACGTCGGGAGGGGCACCGTCAGCAGGTAATTGAGACCTCTGAAAAATCCGATAAAGAGTCAATCAGAGGTCTCGACCCCAAAGATTTCCGCAGGAAATCGTGGGGTTACATAAAAGGTTTTCTGACCCCCGTTTATCCATTTAGGTTTAAAGGAAAACGGGGACGTGCCACATGTCCTATTTATTTTTCAATAGGAAAATGTGGGGAAAAGGCGGCGTAAGTCGACTTTTTCAAAGCTTAATAATCATTTTTGGAGGAATAGGATGAAATCTTTTTTCAAGAAACTGGATTTAAGGCTTCTCGCGGTTTTTTTAACGCTAGGAACGGGCATGGGGTTTTCACAATCCCTCGCGGGTGTTCCCCAGCTTAAACAGCTTTTAACGGGGATCCTCGATTTAGCGGCGGGAATTTACGTAATAAAGATCATTTTTGACATTATGGCCCACTCTTCCGAGGTTTCGGGGGGGAACCACCAGGCCAAGGTCAAACTTTACGTCAGCATCGCCATGCTCGTCGTCATTTTGGCGGTCGCCATCGTCATCAACTACATCGTCTTTTTGGCTCAAAATTCCGGCATGGCCACCATGCAGGGGATACTTCCCGGGCGGTAAAAATGCTTTTTCGTATATTTTTTATTCTCGTCTTTTTGAACCTTTCGGGGGTTGCCAAGGCCCAATACTCTGTCGGGGTGCCTAACTCCGGGAGTTCCAGCGGCCCCACGGCCCAGGTCGACCAGAAGACGGTGAATAACACAAGCGTCGGGGTTCAAAACGGGATTTCCCAGCTTATGACCGACCACGCCTCAACGTGGTTTGGAACGGCGGTTGATTACGTTGGCAGCGTCTGTGTTTACCTTCTTTTCAAGTTTTACGACAAGTTTGTGGGTAAGTTCCTGCTTTCCTTGCCCGATATGTCCGACCAGGCGACTTACGCGTTTTTGGGCGGGGTTGCGGCCTCAAACGCTCAGACCGTTATTGCCAATATTTCCAGGATATTCACCGCCTTTGGGCTTTATTTATTTCTGGTTTTTTTCACGGTTTACGTCGCCACCAGCGCTTCAGGATTTTCTTCCTCACCTCTCAAGCCGGAAGGCCTGTTAAGGCTTCCAATTACTCTCATCCTTTTATTCGCGTGGCCGGTTATTTTTTCCGTCATTTCATGGTCCTTCAGGGCTTTCACGGACCTTATTTACAGCCAGAACACCTTGAATACCACGGGCGTTTTCGAGGGCTTAAAGAACCTGAATCTTAATGACACGTCCCTTAGCAATCCCAATGCCATGGCAAATACATACGGTGGCCAGTCAGCGCACTCTGTTTTCGTGAACAACGCCAATATGGTTTGGAACGTCGTCTATTTCTTTGCCATTTCCTTCGTGATCCTCGGGATTATTTACGGGGCTTCATTATTCTCGGGAGGCAAGGCGGAGGGTAAATCCCGCATCCTTTGGTCAATCGCGGGTTTTCTTATCATCCTTTCGGTTCCAACATTGGTTATTTTCATGGTGAACCGGGGGGTAGATACCCTTGGAATGCCCTCATCAGGCGACACGATTAATAACTTCAATTCCCAGGGTGTCGTAGGCCAGATGCAAGCCGGCACCGTTTATACCCAGGGGCCGGGGATCACCACAACAACGCCGGCAGGAACAACCTCAGGGGATGGATTTTTCTCACCTGACTTGGTGGCCAACGGCGGAACTTGTTGGAGCGGGGATTTTAAAAATCATCATCTCCATTTCGGGGATCATCATCGTCATGCTGGTCATCATGGCGAAATTTCTCCAGATTCTTTCCCTCTTTTTCATTTTCCTTTTCGGCCCGGTTTTCATCGGCTTTCTTGGCCATCCCTCGACCCAGCACATAGCCCAAAAGGGGGCGTGGCTTTTCTTCAAAACCCTCATCTATAACCCGGTTTGGGCGATCCTTCTCATCGGCCTTTACATCGTTCCCAACATCAATTTTGGGTTGGGAAACTTGGGGATCAACAGCCTTCTCACGGCTTTTGCCGTTTTGTCGGCCTTAAAAATGATCCAGAACGCTTCGGAATGGGTGGGCTTTTTTACCGTCGAAAAGGGCCTTTCCTTCTCCGGCAACCGGTGGAGTGAGCCTATGAGCCAGGTCGCCACCATGGCCGGTGGCGTGGCTTCCTTCGCGGCGGCGGCTTCCGGCCCCACGGGCCAGGCCCTGGCCACCGCGGCCGGTACGGCCTTGGGTGGTGTGGGGGGCCCGGCAGGGGCCGCGGCCTTGGGTGGCAAAGCCCTTGGAATGATGAACACCACGAACCTTTTAGCCTCAACCGCCACCAAAATGACAGGCGGGAGGCTGGACAAGGCCAGCGAAAACAACCTTACGAGCTTTATTCACAACCAGGCCGGGAGTTTCATTCACAGCCAGGTCACCCCGGATGCGGATTTAAGGATGGCACAGAGCCAAGGGAGAGCCGCCGCCGATCCGTTGTCAAAATACGGAATGAAACTTCAGGGGATTAACCCCACGAATAGGGAAGCCTAATGGCATTTCCATTGGATAAACAATCCAAATTCATGGCCATGCTCGACATTACGGATTTTTTCATCCTTGTCGGAGTAGGGGTCTTTGACGTCATTTTGGGGGTATGTCTCTTGGCTTTGGTTCATTTACACCTCTCAACCGTTCTCCTCATTTGCTTTTCATGGTTCACCGTTTTCACGATATTCGTGCTTTTGAAGAACCACTACCCCCCCAATTTTTTCTTCAACCGTTTTACCTATTCCTTGAACCCGAAACGCTATTTCCCAATCCCCGAGCCCGAGGAGTTCCCCTATGACTAACCAAGCCCTACCGTCATTATCGAGTTTGCTTCCCGTGAGGCTGGTCGGGCCGGGGTACATCTATTTGCGGAACCCGGACCAGTTTGTGGCCATGTACCGCATCGAGGGGGGCGTAAATCCATGGATCGAGGACCCCGATGTTGCCCTTCAAAAGCTCAGGGGCGTGGAGCAGGCCATAGGGCAACTGAAGGAGGGGGAAGAGATCCAGATTTTCACCCGCAGGGTGCCTTTTGACATTGAGCCTACCATTGAGAATTACACCAAAGGCATCGTCGAGGAGGCCCCACTTCTTTACCGGAAAGGTTACGCCGACTTTTTCCCGGTTTATTTGCGGGATTTCGCGCAATCCCAGAGGCTTTGCCGGTATGAGACCTTTTTCCTTTTCTCCATCCCCCCGCGTTTCATCACGGCACAGGAAAACCTTGTTTCAAAGCTTTCCGGAAAAAAGGCCGCCGTCGAGAACCTTGGCTTGAAGGAAATCATGCGCCGGGCGGACTCTGTGGCTTCCGCCCTGGGCGCTGCCAAGATGGAAGCCAAATTAATGTCCGAAGCCGATATCTACCGGCTTTTGTTCCAGGAGATCAACCTCAACACCATCAAGATAAGCCCTGAAATTTTCGCCAAAGCCGCCTCGACTTCAGCCGGCAACAAGGGGTTGCAGACCATCCGTGAGCTCTTGGCTTCCGTCCCGTGGAGTTTCGACGACCCTGAATATTATTCGATTGGGAACAAACATTGTAAAACAGTCGCCCTTTCGGAGTTTCCCGACTTCAACGACTTCCCCCAATTCCTTTCGATCCTCTTGAACCAACCGGAAGATTTCAGGATTTCAATCCATGTCCGGGGCCTCGACACGGCCAAGGCCGCCAAGAGAATCGAGACCCAAATGAACCACGACCAAAGCGTTTGGTTCAATGGCCGCCTGGAAAACCCAGAGGCCAAGAAGCATTTTGCAGTCCGCGAAGCGGCCCTTAACTCCGTCCAACGTCAGGAAACCTTTTTGGCCAACCTCACCTTGACCGTCACCTTTATTTCCGAGGAAAAGAAGCTTCTCAGGTCTTCCTTGGAAAACCTGGCCAGAATCACCAAAAACATCCACCAATACGAGGGTTTTTACGAACAAAAAGACCTATTCCTCACGACTTTGCCATTGGGGAGGAATTTCACCCCCCACCGTTCCTATCTCCACTCAACTTACGCCATCACGAATTGCAACCCGATCTTCAAGGACACGACGGCCACCCACACCGGAGGGGTCCCCATCGGAACGTCCCTTTCCAACGAGCTCGTTTTCATGGATTTATGGAACTACAACCTAAGAAACCTTAACACCTGCACATGGCCCTCCCAAAAAGGATGGTGTGCAACATATCAAGAAGCTGAATCGGTATTCTTCCACCAATACTTGTCGGCCATAAGTTATATAACTCACTTGAAGTGACCGTAATAAGACTATTCAAACCGCCCTCATTGCCTTCTCCAATCAAACCTGATGGGTCACGTTTATTTTCCGGGTTATTTGAAGTGAAAAGGTATTTGTGGAGTGTAAGCGGGTCTAATTGACGACCCTCGTAGGAATCCATGCTCATAAAGCGGCCCTCGGTGGGGTTCATCCACCGGGCTCTTAGGTATATGAGGCTAGTGTCGGGGTCTCGGTACTCGGCATCGTATCGAATATTTATTTGGTTTGGCCCTGTCCTGTAGGCACTCTCTCCAAAGGCCGTGTAACCCATAGTGTCGGTAGGTGTGCCCGTTCCATCCGTCACAATGCGCACCGACCCTTGGCCGTCTTGTTCGAAATAGCTCTTGGTATTCGTCACTCCGAATCGGTTCTGGCTCAAGCATCTGCGTGCCGTAGGAATAACGAACCGTCACTTGACCGCCTTGCATCTCTTCGAAGACTTGCGAGTAGCCAGTCAGGTTGTTACCATCCACCACATAGACCGTCGTGGTGGTGTTGCCACCGCTATTCAGCGTTTTGGAAATTCGGTTGCCGTCAAAGTCGTAGGTATAGGTGATGTTGTCACCATTTTGCTTGGTCACGCTGATCAACCGGTTGTTGATGTCATATTGGTAATTGTTTCCCGTGACTGGGTCGGTCAGCATGTTCCCGTTATTGTCAAAACTGTATCCAGTCATAGTGATGCGGTCATTGGTGTCGAAGTTAAAGGAATTGCTGTTCTTTTGTAGCCGGTTACCCACCGGATCATATGAATAAGTCACACCTGCATCCGGTACGTTCGGATCTTGGGTGTAATTGTCTTGTTGTAATCGATAGAGGTCATCCTGTACAAAGATGCCCGTTCTTCCTTCCGCCTCCACTACCTTCGTCCGGTTGCCAGTTGGCCCCAACGTGTAGATGTAGCTGTTCAAGCTTCCCACCGTCAAGTTGGTCAATCGATTGAGGGTATCGTAGGTGTAGGTGTTCGTTACGGCGTTCGAGTCGGCACGACTCGTAAGGTTGCCCACCGGGTCATAGCCCAATACCGTGTTCTGGTTCTCCGTGTCCATCAATTATTTTGACCCTTTATTTTTTTCACGAACAAATAAAAAATAACCACCATCAGATCCTAAAATCATTTTGTTTTTACTTTCATCCACAACAATGTTGTATAAAGCGTAATTAGTTTCAATTTTCTTTGTTTTGAAAACGAATAAATATTTACTAAAACTGAAATCTTTTAACTTAAGAGAACCTTGGTCTTGCTGGTTAAAAATATCGCTCTTTTCTTTCAATGTTAAATTAGGGGGGGCAATGATTTCACATTTGAAAATGCGATCCAATAGTTTAACTTCGATAACACCAGAACGGATCAAAGCTATTTCACCGATTTCTTTCTTTGCCAGCCCTTGGTAATAATCAGTTAAGTCGGATATTCGAGTATCAACTAATTTCCAACGGCCGTCCAAACTAACAGACTTATTTCCATCTCCATAACTAAACCCAAAAGCTAAAGCGGATACAGTTATCGCGATTAAAAATAAAATTTTACTTTTCATCAATTCCTCCGAAAGTTTAAACATTTCAATTTAATGATTGAACGCATATTTACCACCACTGAAAATATCGGCTTCAGCGCATCTCCGATTAAACAAACCACGAACATAATTACCTTTAGATTTTAAAAAATGAGAGAAATCGCCAGGAACGTACGAATACTTGCCTAAGTTCACATCCTGAAGGGCATCTGATTCGTTAAAGTAGTTAGGCCCGATCGTAAATCGAAAATCAACAAACGCATCGAATTCGTATTGAGCTAAAGGACCTTGAACTTTAGAATTAATATCGTTAGCACTTGTAGAAGTATCATCAAGAAGATGATTTGTAGCGACTGGAATGGACCAACCGTCTTTATAATCTTTTTTATCTTGATCAGTTATTTTTCCAGTGTGAATTAAATGTCCATAACCTATTGTTGTATTTGTCGCACCATCGTGATCGTAAGGATATTTTTCGTAATGTTCCCAACTCTTTGTAAACTCAAGACCAACAGAACTATACACATGATAATAAGAACGATTGTTGAGATCATTTGAAGGCCAGTAAATAATTGGTTCACTATCTATTGTGTCGTTGCCGGAAGGGTCCATTTTGTCTACTGGGTCATCCTGCCCGATTACCCTGTGCGACTCTTTGGCCCTTGATGGAAAATTCCCTTGTGGGTGTTGGCTTTCGCCCTTTTCTGGGTACTGCATTCCTCCCCGGTTTTTTCGCCGGTCAGCGTGATGTCATAACGTCACCATTGTACCCCTCACCGCACGGCCACGGCACCAGACTTTTCCTTTAGCTTGGTCTTTCCTTTTCGTTTGTTGTTTTCTTGTCTACCTGGGAGCCCTTGGGGGCGGATGGGGTGGCAAATCCGCTGGAGTGTTCCGAAACGCAAGCGGCTTCGCCACATACCCATAAACTTAGATACAGGGTGGGCGGGGGAAAGATCACTGAGCCTTTGGCTTTCAGGCCAGGTCTTTTTCGGGACTGAAACCCAAAGCCTCCTCACGGCCTTTGCCCCTGGCCGGCACCGTCCGGCCGCTGGGGGCCACCGCGGCCTTCTCCTGGCCGACGGTGAGGGGAAAAATAAATATTTCAAAGCCGTGACCCGAAGGGCAAACCACGGAGCGGTTTGCGACTTTCCCCCAAAAGAGGCTCCACCGATTTCGATTTCAGCGGTGGAGAAGGATGGGTTTCCCCCTTTGGCCATTCCTTGGTAATGGGGGCGCCTCGGAAGGGGGATTCCAAAGGGGGAAACCAAGGCGGGGGAATAGGCGGCACGGCCTTTGCACCTTGCCTTTTCAGTTCGTCTCTTTTTCCCTTGGGTGGCATCTCTTGTGAACCGCCTTCAAGTCGGCCACCGTCACCGCTGTATAAACCTGTGTTGACTCCAAAGAGGAATGCCCTAGAAGCTCCTGGATGTGCCGGATGTTCGCCCGGTTCTTGAGCATCAACGTTGCGCAAGTGTGCCGGAAAGTGTGGGGCGTCACGTTCTTGTTGAGCTTGACCCTTCTTGCGTACTTCGCCACCAACTCGCCTAGAAGGTTGTGGGAGAACCGCTTCCCCCTCGCGCTCACGAACAGGAACCCGTTTCCCGTGTCCTGGACAAGCTGGGGCCGCACCGCCTTGATGTAGTTCTCCAAGTACCGGCAAGCGATTTTCCCCAATGGCACCACCCGGTCTTTCCCGCCCTTGCCGTGGTTCACCCGCACGAATCCTTCCAGGTAATCCACGTCAGCCACCAAGAGGCTTCCCATTTCCTCCTTGCGTATCCCGGTCGAATAAAGCAGTTCAAGAATGGCCCTGTCCCGGTATCCCAAAAGGGTCGTGGTGTCCGGGGCTTGGAGGATCTTCCGCACCTCGGCCACGGTCAGGATGGAACGGGGGAGCCTTCGGGGAGTCTTGGCATAGACCAAGCTCCTGGCCGGGTCGCCCAAAAGGAAATCCTCCTCTTGGAGGAATTGGAAAAACTTCTTCACGGCCTTCAAGACGTTGTTTTGGGTGGCCACGCACAGGGGAGAGCCCCTCCCGTTCTCCTGCTCGGCCAAGTGCTCTTGGTAGTCCCGGAGCGTTTCTTTCCTCACCTTCGTAATATCCTCAAGCCCCGCCTCCCGCAAATACCGAAACAGCTTCTTCAAGTAAAGCTGTTCCATCAATATCGTGCGGGGGGCGTAGTTCCTCACCAAAAGCACCTGGCCGAATTTCTCGGCCAATGTCTCATAGGTCAGCATATCGGTAGGGCTCCCTCATGCGGGTGATCTGCGGCACCGCCTCGGCTTCGGCCAGTTCGTCCTTCTCCCTCGGATGCGCTTCCTCGTGGGTCTTCTTCACGTCCACCCCGGCCACACGGGTATACATCTGCGTGACCCTCAAGTGTTTGTGCCCCAGCATCCGGGCGACCGCCTGGATATCCGCGCCGCTCTTGACCAAATGGGTTGCGAAGGAATGCCGGAAGGTATGGGGCGATACCTGGCCGGTCAGCCCGGCTTTCAAGGCGTAGTCGTGTATTCGCCTCTGGATCATGATTCCCTTGAACGGCCTTCCCGCCTTCCCCAAAAACAGCCGGTCGGAAGGACACTTCCCCGGCACCAAAAGCCTGTTGCCGTTGTATCTCTGGCTCAAAGGTGGCCGTACCTTCGTGAGGTACTCCTTGAGGAACCGGATAGCCGTTTCCCCCATCGGCACCACCCGGTCTTTGGCACCCTTGCCCTGGTTCACCCGCACCACCCCGCCTTGCAGGTCTACGTCCAGGAGCGTCAGCTTGACCAATTCCCCCAGCCTCAAGCCGGTCGAATAAAAAAGCTCCATGATGGCCTTGTCCCGGATGCCCCAAGGGTCGGTCAAGTCGGGCTGTTCCAGGAGCCGCGCCATCTGTTCCTCGGTCAGCACGTTCCTTGGGATGCGGTATTCCCGCTTGGGTTCCGGGAGCTTGTCCGCTGGGTTGAATAGGATTCGCTGGGTCGATTCCAGCCACTCAAAAAACCGCTTCAAGGCCCGTATCCTCAAGGCCCCCGTGGAATGGCTGTAGGGCTTCCCGTCCACCCTCTTGTCCTGAAAAACGTGGAGCTGGTAAGCCTTGAGGGTTTCCCGGCCCACCCGCTTGATCTCACCAACCCCCTGCTCCCGTAGGAAGTCAAAAAACTCCCCCAGCCTCACCCGGTAGATACCCAATGTCGTTGGGGCGTAGTTCTTGGCCTTCAAATGAACCAGGAACCCCTCCAACACTTCCGAAAAGTCGTCCTTCATGTGTGCCACCTCCAATAGGCTTCCCGCTCCAACCCGCCAAGTACCCCCACCTTTGAACGCAAACCCCCGGAACCACCGACGGTTTGGCCGTTCGCCGCCCGGCCTCCAAGTCACCTACAACCACCCTCCAAGACCACCTAGTTACCTCACCCCCCCGTATCCACGCCCGCGCTACTTCCACCCACTACCACATCCCAAAAACTGATACAGACACAGGGGGGTCGGGCGTCGCTACTTCACCAGAAACAAATAATCACAATGCTTTTAGGCTCAAAAATACTTGAATGGGACTCAACCCTCAGTTCACCTTAGATGAACCCTTCCACCTCACATCTCACCTACCCCAAATTGATGCAAAGATAGGGAGGGTCGCCATCGCATTTTCCAAAAACCAGCCATTTCACTAGCTCAAACCCACTTTTTCATTTCATACCGGATGAAAAGAATTCGGCCTTCTACTGAACCCCATTTCCACCTCGCCCTTCACCTCACCACCACCCAACCCTGATGCTCGGATAGGGGGGTTCGCCATCAGAATTTTTAGAAGCCAGCCATTTACCGGGGCAAAAGGCCGATTTTCATGTCCTACTGTCGGACAAAGTAGTTCCATGGCGCGGAACTCCCATTTCCATGGGAAGTGCCTCAAACCCTTTCAGCAAAAGACTTTTAGACTTTCACGAGGGTTTCTCGGCACGGGTTGGGAGTTCCATGGGAAATGCCTTTGGCCCTTGTGGTATCAGGCTTTCAGCCCTTCACGAGGGTTTCCGCCGCCGTCAACCCGGCCAGGAATGGCCGTCCATCCTCCCCGCCCTCCGGGGCCGCAAGCTCGTAGACGTACTCCTTGCCCTTCTTGCCCGTCACCGAGTACAGGTATTCCAGGTCTTCCAGTTCCCCGATGTGGGTTTTCACCTGGAAGTCGCTCCACCCGGAAAACTCCCGGATATCCCGCCGGGTAAACCGGCACTCGGAAGGCTTCAAGCCCGTCTCCCCGGCCCTGGCCGTCACCATTTCCCGGATGACCCCCAACAACGACCGGGACGGGGCCGAAAGCTCATCCAACGTGCGCCCTAGGATGCTGGCCGCAAGCCCATTGGCCCGCTCAATGTCGGACGGGATAACCTCGATGTAGGAAACCACCTCCCCGCCCGTGGGGCCGTCGCTCTCACGGGTGAACGCCTTGACCTCCCGCTGGTACTGGTGCAGGAATGCAACGGCCTTGATAAGCCCCAGGTACTTTTTCTGGTCGCGCCTGGCCCTCAAGGAGCCCGCCGGGAAGGTCAGCTTCCGGGCGTAGGGGTTCACCACGGCCAGGGGCCGGAGTAACCTTTGGGCGTTCTGTTGCCGCCGGATCACCGGCTCCTTGTCCTGGTGGCCCTTCAATCCTTCCAGGGTTTCCCCCTCCCTCTGCTGGGCTAGGATGCGCTCCGTCATGCCCTTGGACTCGTCTATGCTCACGGCAACAAACCGGTTTTGCGTCTCGTAGTCCATGTCAACCAAAGTGGTCGTCAGCATCAGGGCCACCGGCCCCTTGACCCGGTACTCGCTCGTCTTGAGCTTCCCCGTGGCCGGGTCTTTCCCCGTGGTGGCAATCGAAAGGCTCTTGGAAGACTGTAGGTTTCGGATGCTGTAACTGGCTTCCCTGGCTCCCGCCTCCTCCTCGATGGCTAATATCTTGTGGGCAAGCCCGCCCTCGTCCTTGTAGAAAAGCGCCTGGCTGGTCAAGCGTGTGTACTTCTCGCAATCCTCCGGCGGCACGAACTTCAAAACGGCGTCCTGCAAGCTAGACTTTCCCGCCGCCGACCGGGATTGAATGAGTACGCTCAATGGGTCGTCCAGCTTTCGGGACACGGCAGCCAGGTAGACCATAAGCTTGTTGGCTTCCTCCCCCGTGTACCCCACCGTTTCGAAATCCTCCAACACCCTGTCCAACAGCCGGGGGTCTTTCAGGAAATCCAAAGCCTCGTCCTGCTCCTCCTTGGTCATGGTGGGGATAACCGGCTTGTCCTGTTCCTTGGGCTTGTAGGCTTCCGCCCATTCGATCAGTTGGGCCAAGTCCTGCTGGACCACCTCCTCCTTTTCCCCCAGGTAGCCCAAGCAACCCTTGGCGAACACGTACCGGCTTCGGCTGGAATAAAGGTCAACGCTGTCCAGGTGGAACCGCTTCTCCTCGCCCTTGCGGTGCACCTTCAAGGTGACACGGAGTTTCAACCCTTCCTTGGAAACCCCCTTGGCCTCGTACCGGCGTGTGCCGAATTGGACGGAAAAGCCCGTGGCCGTTTCCACGTAGCCCCACCCCTCGCGCCGCTTCACCGCCTCGGATTGGAGCTTGGCCTGGGGGTTGGCTTCCTGGAAAAGTTTCTCGATCACTACCGGGTCGGCTGGCAAGGGCGGCACCCTCACGGGGTAAGCCCGTATCCCTTCCTCCTCCAACTCACGCGACACACCGGCCCCCGCCTCAAAGACCACGTACACTTCCTTGACGCCGTACTGCTGGAACAGCCTCAAATGGTCTTGGGTCAATCCGTCCTTGCCCCATATCGGAACCACTCCGGGAAAACCCGCTTGGTGGAGAAGCAAGGCGTCCAGGATGGAATCGGTCAGGATGATCGAATGGCTACGCTTCAACGCCTGCCAGTTGTAGACCCCTTCCTTGTCGCCGGGCAAATACACCCCGCCCGGCAAGCCCGCCTCCTCCTTCAACACCCTCAAGCCCCACAAGCCCCGGCAATCGGCGTTCTCGTCGAACCAAGGGAACACCACGCACCCGTAAAAAATTTCCTGGCCCTTCTCGTCCAGCACACCCAAGGCCTTCAAGGTTTCCTGTAGCTCCCCCTCCTCCGGGATGGTGTTGAGCAAAGTCCCGTTGGAGAAGCCCACCACGAAGTCACCCAACAACCCCGAATCGGTCAGGCCCCGCCCGGCCAGGTAGTCCATGCCCCTGGCGTCCTCCAAAAAGGCTTGGTGATACCAGGCGCAAACCCGGTTCAAGAGCCGCCTCTGGTGGTTGGTCTTCTGCACTTCCTCCACCGGCACCGCCGCCGGTTTCTTAGCTGACTTTGCCAAAACCCCACCCCCTCCCAAAACCTGTCAAGCGTCTTTTCGATAAAGGCTTTTATTTTTCTCTTGCGCTCTTACGCTCGATGAAATTACATTCTTCGTAATTACAAGTCAACACTTTTCGGGGGAAAAAATGAAAACAAAAATCTGGCCCTATCCTGTGGTCATGCCCAAGCGCAAATACCAGTTGCCCAAAACCAATATGCCCTTTCGGGATAGACTCATTCAGCTTCGGAAGGCTTCCGGCCTTTCTCAAAAAGAGTTCGCCCAGGCCGTTGGCATTTCTTCCAGGATGGCCGCCTACTACGAAACCGAAACACACCACCCCCCAACGCACCTTTTAGCCGTATTCGCCAAGGTGCTGGGAGTGACTACCGATCAGTTATTGGGGATTGAAAAGGTCAAGACATTGAAACAGCGGGACTCGCGCTTGCGCCGCCTCATGGAAGAAATCGAAAAGCTCCCCGCCACCCGTAGGAAACAGGTAGTCGTCAACTTGGAAGCTTTCTTGAAAGCCTGGAAGGGCGAAAAGGAACCGTCAGCTACTTGATGGGGATGGACTCCGAGAGGGTATTCAACTGCTCGTTCAACGAGGCTATCTGTGCATCGGTCAGGGTCTTCGTGCCGTTTGCCTTGAGGTCAGCTATTTCAGTCTTTCGGATCGCCTCCACCTGCCCCTTGAGAGCCTTGGCCTGGGCCACTGTTAGCTTTCCCGCCTTCTGATCCCGTTGGATTTGGATATTCTGCTGACGTAGCCGGATGGTCAGCTTGTCCATGGGCGTCCGTTGAATGTGAACGTTGACGGGAGTGGGCTGGACCGCGCCAAAGGCCACGCCCTGGGCAATGACCAACAAAAGTACAAACGTCAAAAATCGCATCCCTACTCCTTTCCCGTCACTTCAAACTCAACGGAGTATATCTTTGGAGCAGAATAAAAAGATGGAGCAGTCAGACCAGAGATGTTCTCAGCATAAATCAACACAAACCTGAATAAACCTATTGATGGCTTATATTGTTTGGGTGTTGATTTTGAGGGCCAATTTATTTTTTTTGCCTCTTTTGAGTCAATTACGCTTACTTGAAATGGGGGTTTGGGCGAATGATGTTTAAGCAAAATATTTGGAACAAACTCAACCCACTGACCACTTATCCTTTTTTCAACACTTATCCCGTAATAAATTTTGGATTCAGATTCATTTTTTATTTTAAAGGTCACAACGTCAGCAGTTTTATACTTTTTCTCAACGCCAAGAAATTCTAATCTTCCTAGGGGAGCCGCCAACCCCAAAACACTGCAATTCATTACGACTAGAGTAAACCAAATAAAAATTTTCCTTTTAAACAATTCAATAACCCCCCGTCGAGGTGCCAACATAATTTACTCTAAATTCAATATTTGGATGTCCCGACCTGTAAGGCAGCAAATATTGCCAGAACAGCCTACCTTCCGTTTCAACACAACCATGTGTATAGCCTTTTGATGAATCATGGAGGTAAAAGCCACCCCTACCGTAAGTATTCGTCCCAGGGTACTTATCAAGACGGGCACGAATAGTACCCCAATCTTCATAGGTGTATACATCACCGTTTGGCAAAGTAGCCTCCGCCGGGATTTGTTCAATTCCGCCGCCAGCATTATTTCTTACCAAGTCTCCTGTACTTTTATCAACCTGGGCCACTCTATTTGGATCAGGAATCAAATTGATAGCATACCTACCCGCTGGAATTGGCCCGCCACCTTGATCATTAGGGTCATAAAATCTTTGATCGCTCTTACTTGTTGTTTGATGGCCAGGCAAACCCGACGTTGCCCTGAAATGATCGATTGGATGGCTTTCGTCCCCTGGTGCACCTTGATACCAGATTACCTCTTGCCCAAAATATCTCATCCAAGCAAAGGAATTGGATTCCGGTACTAAAGAGTGCCAAAACACTATGGGTTCGCTATCCATTGTGTCATTGCCGGAAGGATCGATTTTGTTTACTGGGTCATCCGCCACGAAAACGTATTTATGCAAACTCAGCGGATCATCTGCTTCTCCTTCATCCGTATCCATCCCCATAAACCTTCCAATACCCGGATTCATCCACCTCGCCCTCAGATAAACCAGCCCCGTATCGCCGTCGGCATATTCCCCGTCGTATCGGATGCTTATC
>CAWKIF010000135.1:0-4987 GCA_963849485.1 candidate division FCPU426 bacterium
GTTTATGTTTACGAGAACGGGGATTACGTTCCGGCGGGGGACAACGGCGGGGAAGGAGAGGCCCAATCCTCTGTTAACAATTCCGCTGAGCAAGGTCAGGATGCGGCCCCTCAGGCCGACGACCAACCCCAAGCCGGGATGGAAAATTCCGTTACCTCCCCCGGACAAGCCCCCGATGCGCCATCGGACGCCCCCGCCCCGCCGAAGGTTTTCAACAGTGAGGACGGCGAGCCGCACGGTCAAGATCGAGGGGAACGGGGACGCGTTCCTTTACGGCGCTGGCAAGCTGGCAAAGCCCAAATACTTGGCCTCGAACGTAATCGGAGTCCAGTTTTCCAATTCCAACAAGGGGTCTTTGAAAATCACCTTGATGCTCCAGGATGGTTCAAAACAGGTGCTGAACGCGGACGGCACGCTCGCCGGGTAAGTGAAGATCTCACCGGAAGATAAGCACCCTTTCCGGTTAGAAAAGAAGCAAGGTTGGGGTCAATGTCGAAACTGCCTCAGAGATTGGGAAAGGCCCTTTTGGCCTTTTTTTTGGTGGTTGTACTGGTCCCATTCGCCAGTCGGTCACTCCTGAGTCTCTTCCTGAGTGCCCGTTCCTTAGGAGTCCCAATTATTTGCCGGGACCATCAACCCTCCCGTCACTTGGCGAATGTTTTGTTACGCCAACTTGAGGTCTCCGCCCAGGTCCTTGAAGAAAAAACATCCCTCCATCCGTTTGGTCCTTGCCCCCCAACCTTGGATGGGTTGGCCGGGGCCTGGGAAAAGGATTGGAAAGCCCATTCGAATTTCTTGTGTTCCTGTAGCAGCTTTTTTCCTGGTCTTTCCTTCATTTTAAGAATTTGATTCCCCCGCCTGTTTTTGCGGTTTCCTGAGATTGCCGAACCGGAATCTTAACTCTAGTTTTCAACTCACATACAAACAGGGGGGAATTCGATGAAACAAAAAATTACGATTTTGAATAATTCTACGCTTTACCTTAAATTCCTGAGCGAGCTCCAACAGACCGTAGTGCCCTTCGAGTCGCGGATCACCGTGAAAAAGGGGGAAGTGGAGGCGAACGCCAAGAGCTTGATGGAAATCCTGGGCCTTATCGACGGGAAAGGAAACCGGATGGAGATCACAGCGGATGGGGAGGACGCCGCCCTGGCCCTGGAGGCCATCCGGGAATTGGCCGCCGGTAATTTCCTTAAATTAAACCAGGAAACCCCGCTCCAGGAAATTATATAAAGAAATATCCGGACATCCCATTTGGGCGGCTTGAGTCCGCCCCATCCCACAAAGGAGGCACCACGATGGTCATGAAATTTAGCTGTAAAAATCCGGCGCTGTTCCAAATGAAAGACCTTCTGCAATTGAGCCGGGAAGCGGTCAAGTTCCATTCCAGGATCACGATCCGGAAGGGAAAGACGCTTGCCGATCCCAAAAGATTCATTGAGATGGTTCCCCTGCTCGAGGAGAAGGGGAGAGATCTGGAAATCACCGCAGAGGGGCCGGATGCCCACGATGCGGTGATGGCCCTTCATGTATTGGCCGCGCCCACCTTGGTTTAGTACGGGTTGTTAGGGAGAGCGGTAAAATCCAGAAAGGGGACGGTTGAATATGAACTATCCCCTTCCGATCTAAAGGGGGTGTCGGATGGGAATCCTTCTCGCGTTGATCCTCATGCTTTTTCCCGCAGAACGAGCCGTGGCCGTAGACGAAACGGCTTCCATGATCATCGCGATGGGCCAGATCCGCCTGGGGGATATCGACGACCGGATTGCCAAGCAATACGCGGATAAAAAAGGGGTTTACTGGAACATTGTCGGCTCCGCCTACCATGATTTCTCGGCAGAACCCCGGACCGACGTGATCATCGGGATCGCCGGTTACAAGGATGTGGGGGTTATTTACAACTCCGAGCGCCAAATGGTCGAGGACGCTGGATCGGGGTTCGCTTATTTTCATAAAAGCCCGAAAGGGTGGAAACTGATCCAGGTGGATCTCGCCACAGGGAAGAAATACGAAGGCTACCAGGGAGCCGACTTAACCGCCCAGGGAGGGGACCAGCTGGTAGTTTATTCCGCTTCCGTTACCACCAAGTACGCTGATATCTACCATTTTGACGGGAAGGGATATTTCCATAAAGCCGCCACCGTCCACGGGTTCGGGGAGGGATTAAGCGTCGTCGAGGATGCCGGAAAACCCCTCCTAGTGGCCTACCAGAGGGCCATGATCAAAAACGGTGATGAGTTTCAGATCTATTACGGGCGGCCTTTCCGTTGGAACGGCCGAGAATTCCAACTGGACCGTGATGATTTCCTGGACAGAGTTCAATCCTACGACCCTGTCCATTCCCTCCGTGACGAGTCCGAGAAAGACCTGGAATTTTTCGAGAACTGCCTTTCCGGCCACCCCGACAATTTTTGCGCACTGGCCGATTGTTACGACCTGAGCCGCCGCTTGGAACTCAATGACAAAGCGGCCCAATACCGGGCCCGGTTGATTCGGAATGGCAAAATGACCTCGGCCGGTCCTAATACGGACCCTTGGATCGGTGGAAAAAACCAGGTGGCATGGGAACTCTATTTGGAATGGGTCGCGGCGAGAAAATAGGGAGGAGGTCGTCGAAAGAAGAGCCTAAACCCCCTTCTTTTCAAGTAAATCAGCTTAAATGAGGGGGCGGTCTTTTGGCATAGGCGTGATAATTCATGCGCGTTGAGGATTGAAATGTCCATACCTAGGTACCAATAATTGCTTCATCAACGTCTTAAGGGCATGGTGCAAAAAAGATATATGGATATCAAATTAACCTATAGGTTTTATAACCGTTTGGTTTTGATCACCGGGCTCTGCCTGCTTTCCCTCCAACCCAGCGCCTATAAGATGGCTACCCCAGGCTACATGGCCCTCGTCCATGTCATGACCGGCTGCAATAAAGTGAGCCTTCCCTCCAAGGCCACCAAACTCTACAAACGTTGTAGTTTCAACCGGGATGACAAAAAAAATCTCGTTGACCAAAGCCGTGATGCAGGCACGCTTCGTATTGATAACGGTGGCCCGCCCCTCTTGAAGACGGGAACCCAAACCGTTTTTTTTCAGCTGATTCCGCTACCCTCCCTCCGTCCGCTGGTTCTGCGCATTTAAACCGTAAATCCTGGTTTTCAACCTCCCGTTTCTTTCAGGGGAGGAATCCGTCCAAACCGCAACCCAGGCCGAACTTTGGCCCAACCCAGGAGGTTTTATTCATGAATCACCAAGAGTTACTAATGAACAAGAAATTCAACGAGATCCTCAACGAAGAAAGGGCCCGGGAATGGGCCTGGTCCTTGAAACTGGGAGGAACCCCTTCGCCTGCCCGAAGTGCGGGGGCAACGAGTATTACACTCACCGCTCCCGCCCCGAGGTCAGGACCTGCCGGGATTGCTTGGTTCAGGTCCGGTTGCGGCCAGGAACCCTTTTCGAGAATTCCAAGGTTCCCCTTTCTGTTTGGTTCCGCGCGATCCATTCAGTGCTGCAACGGGACCGCCCCATCTCGACCCAGTTGCTCCAGAAACGCATGGGGTTCACCTCCTACGGCACGGCTTGGGCGCTCCATAAGAAAATTAATTCAGCGCTTCAAAAACCCGAGCAAAGGGAAGCGTTTAAGAACCTATTCAACTCCGCCCTGACCTTTGCCAAAAGCTTGGATAAGGCGAGTTGAGTCAATTCGCCGAGCGGATGTTTCGATGGCGTGCCCAGGTTAAAGAACGTCTTTTCGTGAACCCTTTTAGCCGTTTTTATTTTGCGCGAAGTCGGTAATAAATTTGGAGGATTTTCAATGAGTGCCAGCAGCCAGTCTAAACAGAAAAAAGAATCGATCCAGCATGTGTTTCGGGTGGGGCTGGTCGAGTTGGCCATGCGCCGACCCATCACCATGATGGTGCTTTGCATCGCCATCGCCCTGGGGGCCGCCGCAGCCCTTTTCAACATGCAGTTCGACATCTTCCCGGACCTCGGCACCCCCCAGATCTTCGTGGTGGAACCCTACGGGGGCCTGAGCCCGGCCCAGGTGGAAAGCTTCCTGACCTACAATTTCGAGAGCCAGTTCTTCTACGTGAACGGCATCGAGCATATCGAGTCCCAAAGCATCGCCCAGACTTCCATCATCAAGCTGAGGTTCCACGCCGGGACCAACATGGCCGCGGCCATGGCCGAGGTGGTGGCCTATTCCAGCCGGGCGCTGAAGAACATGCCCGCCGGGACCCTGCCGCCCTTGATCCTGCGGTTTGACAGCGGCAGCCTGCCCGTGGGCGATCTGGTGTTCTCCAGCCCGGGCCGGGGCCTGGGGGACATTGAGGACTACGCCCTCAACTATGTGCGGCCTCTCCTGGCCACCCTGCCCGGCATCCTGGCGCCCAACCCCTTCGGTTCCTCGCCCCGCACCGTCGTCATCAACGTCGACCCCAAAAAGCTCACCCGGTTCAGCCTGTCGCCCGAGGACATCGCGGTGGCCCTGGCCAAGTCCAACCTGATCGTGCCGGCCGGCAACCTCAATATCGGCACCCAATACCCCCTGGTACCCATGAATTCCATTGTGGAAAAAATTGAGGAGCTGCTGAGCGTGCCCATCCGCCTGGGGACCTATCCCACGGTGTTCCTGAAGGATGTAGCCACGGTCTCGGACGCCACTGATATCCAGGTGGGTTACGCCTTGTTGAACGGAAAACGCACTATCTACCTGCCGGTCACCAAGCACTCCGACGCCTCCACCCTGACGGTGGTCAATGAGGTCAAGGACCATATCCCCCTGTTTAAAAGCGTACTGCCCAAGGACATTGAAGTGAGCTACGAGTTCGACCAATCAGGGGCGGTGAAGAACTCGATCAGCTCCCTCGCCTTCGAGGGGGCTATGGGGGCCCTCCTGACCGGGTTGATGGTACTGCTCTTCCTAGGCGACTGGCGAAGCGCCCTGATTGTCATCATCAACATTCCCCTGGCCATCATGGGCGCCATTCTCAGC
>CAWKIF010000136.1:0-21570 GCA_963849485.1 candidate division FCPU426 bacterium
TAGAGGTTCAGCCTGATGATTGAGAACCTCGTGACCGATCTTTCGAAAGTGGACGAGACGAAACTGGATCAAAAACTGAAGGAAGCCTTGGTCCATTATTCCTTCGTGAAGGCCCTCTACGTTTTAGACAACCAAGGGCTCCAGATTTCGGGATTCATTTGCGACGTCCAATCCCGGCAGCGCAAGGGAATTTTCCGGCTGGGGGGGAAAGGGACAGATTATTCGACCCGGGATTATTTTTACGCCCTGATGGATTCGGGGTTCAACCGTGAAACCTACACCAGCGAAGCTTATATTTCTCCCGCAACCGGCCTCTTTTGCCTCACTATCTCCGCCAAGATCAAGGACAAGCATGGCAAGGATCTCATCCTTTGCGCGGACGTGGTGCCCACCTACCTTAAAAACATGAGCCGGTTGATGAACCTCTTCGGGGGATAAAGCCGCTATTTTTATTGGCCGGGATGAAGCGCCCGCCGGATCGCCAAACTATCCCTCAATACCTGCCGAAAAGTCTCAAAAGTGATCTGGGTGGCTGCATCCGATTTGGCGTTGGGAGGGTCGGGATGTACCTCCAAGAAAAGCCCGTCCACCCCGGCGGCGACCGCCGCCCGCACCAAGGTCGGGACATGTTCCCGGGTGCCCCCCGACGAGGTGCCCTTCACCGCTGGCATCTGCACGCTGTGGGTGCCGTCAAAGATCACCGGGCATCCGGTCTGTTGCATCTCAGGGATTCCACGGTAATCAACCACCAAATTGTGATAGCCGAAACTGGTTCCCCTCTCGGTCAGCCATACTTGCGACGCGCCGGCGGCGTTCAACTTGTCCGCGACGTTTTCCATCTCACCCGGCGCCATAAACTGCCCTTTTTTTACATTCACCACCCGGCCGGTCTTCGCCGCGGCCTGAAGCAGGCTGGTTTGGCGGGAAAGAAAAGCCGGAATCTGCAACACGTCGGCCACCTTGGCGGCTTCCCTCACTTCACCGATCTCATGCACGTCGGTCAGGATGGGTAGCGTCAGCTTCTTCTTCACCCAAGCCAGGTCGGCCAGGCCCTTTTTGAGGCCCGGGCCACGGAATCCCCGCACGGAAGAGCGGTTCGCCTTGTCGTAGGAGGCCTTGAAGACGATGGGCACGTCCATGGAGCCAGCGATCTCCTTTAGGGTCTTGGCGGTTTTGAGAAGGAATTCCCGTCCCTCAATGACGCAAGGCCCCGCGATGACGAAAAAACGGCCGCTGATCCCCAGATTTCCGACATAGCTCATGGATCTACTTCCTTTTTCCATGTTTGAGATTCTTGTGGCCATATTTACAAGAAGCCTTTACGAATTCCCGGAACAAGGGATGGGGGTTCAAGGGGCGACTCTTGAGTTCGGGATGAAACTGCACCCCCACAAACCAGGGATGGTTGGGAATCTCGATCATTTCCACCAGTTTTCCATCGGGTGAAAGACCGCAAAGTTTCATGCCCTTCGCCTTCATATCCTCCCGGTACTGTTATTGAACTCATAGCGGTGGCGGTGGCGTTCATGGATCAGGGTCTGCCCATAGGCCTGGTAGGCCTTGGTGCCCTTTTCCACCTTGCAGGGGTAGGCCCCCAGGCGCATAGTTCCGCCCATGCCCTGAATCTTGAGTTGTGCCTCCATCATGGAAATGACCTCGTCGGGAGTCTTGGGGTTGAATTCCCCGCTATTGGCCTGTTTCAAGCCTAGGACGTTGCGAGCGAACTCGATGACCGCGCATTGCATCCCCAGGCAAATGCCGAAGAAGGGGATTTTCTTTTCCCGCACGTATCGCACCACCTGGATCTTTCCCTCGATGCCCCGATCCCCGAACCCTCCCGGAACCAGCACGCCGGAAACACCCTTAAGCATGGAAGCTGCCCCATGGCGTTCGACCTCCTCCGAATCTACCCAGCGCAGTTTTACCTTGGCCCGGTTGGCTACCCCCGCGTGTATGAAGGATTCGATGATGGACTTGTAGGCGTCATGAAGTTCAACATACTTGCCCGCAATGGCGATCTCCACTTCCTGCTGGGGGTCATAAACCTGCTGGACGAACCGGCCCCATTGGGTCATTTCGCTTTTCTTCGTGCTTTTCAGTTTCAGCTTGCGGATAAGGAATTCATCCAGCCCCTGGTTTTGAAAGAGGATGGGCACCTCATAAATGGAAGCGGCATCCAGGGCCTCGAAAACCGCCTCTGGCTCCACGTTACAAAAGAGGGAAATTTTCGACTTCACATCCTCGGTCAGGGGTTTGGAGGTTCGGCATAGCACAATATCGGGTTGGATCCCGATTCCTCGCAACTCGGCCACCGTTTTCTGGGTGGGCTTGGTCTTCAATTCGCCGGACGCGTCAATATAAGGAATCAGGGTTACATGGATATTGAGGACATTTTCCTTGCCCACATCGAAGCGGAACTGCCGGATGGCTTCCAAAAAGGGCAGGCTCTCGATGTCGCCGACCGTTCCGCCGACTTCCACCATGCACACATCCACCTTGTGTTCTTGGGCGGTCTTGAGGATGGCTTCCTTGATTTCGTTAGTAATATGAGGCACCACCTGCACCGTTTTGCCCAGGTAATCCCCCCGGCGTTCCTTGGAAATCACCGCGTTGTAGATCTTACCGCTGGTCACGTTGTTGGTGCGTGATAGGGTCACGGAGAGGAAACGCTCGTAATGACCCAGGTCCAGGTCAGTTTCCGCCCCGTCATCCAGCACAAACACCTCCCCGTGTTGATAGGGGCTCATGGTACCGGGGTCCACATTCAGGTAGGGGTCGAATTTGGCCAGGGTCACCTTGATCCCCCGGCTCACCAGAAGCCGTCCGATCGAGGCCGCCGCGATTCCCTTTCCCAAAGATGAAACCACTCCACCGGTCACAAAGATATATTTAGTCATTCTTGACTCCACTCTTTTTTTATTTTTTGAGGTGTCGTTCTACTTTTTTAATGTCCTCGGGCAGATCCACGGCGATCGATGTGAATCTCTGGATGGTCGCCCGAATGACCACCCCGTTTTCCAAGGCCCGCATCTGCTCCAATTTCTCGATCTTTTCAAGGGACGTCGGCTTTAAACTGGCCATCAACTGTAACCAGGCTGGCCGGTACCCATAAAGGCCCATGTGCTGGTAAGCCGAGGTCATGCCGCCGTCCCGGGGGTGAGGGATGGGCGCACGGGAAAAATAGAGTACATTTCCTTTGTGGCCCAAAACCGCCTTCACGATATTGGGGTTTTTCCAATTTTTTTCGTCCTTGAGGGGGATTACCACTGTGGACATGAGTATCTTTGGATCCTCTTGTAAAACTTTCACCGCGGAATCGATGACCGCGGGCGGAATGACCGGCTCGTCCCCCTGGATATTCACCACGATGTCGGTTTTCACGTCCCGGACGGCGTAGGCGATCCGGTCCGTGCCCGAGGGCAGATTGGAAGGGGTCATGACCGCGTTGGCGCCCTCCTCCCGGGATAATTCCGCGATCCTCTCATCATCCGTTGCCACCCAAACCTCGTTGAGCCTCTTGGCTTTTTTCGCCTGCCGGATGACCCGCACGATCATGGGGACCCCGGCGATCAGGGCCAGGGGTTTTCCCGGGAAACGGCTCGCCGCATATCTCGAAGGGATGACACCAATTACTTTCAAACCATTCTCCTTTTAACTCCCACCATCCGTTTAGGCCTTTTTCTTCCCAAACCTTTCCACGACCATCTGTATCAAATTCGTCGTGGACCGCCCCTCCACCACCGGAATGTTCATCACCTTCCCGCCCCAGGATTGCACCAGGTCTCCCCCGATGATCTTGTCGACGGCCCAGTCCCCGCCCTTGATCAGCACATCCGGCCGGAGGATTTTGATGACGTTGTAAGGGTTTTCTTCCTCGAAAAAGGTGACAAAATCAACGCATTTCAGGGCCAGGAGCATCTCAGCCCTTTCGGCCAAGGGGAGGAGGGGTTTCAAGGGGCCCTTGATTCGGCGGACCGACTCGTCACTGTTCAAGCCCACCACCAACAGATCTCCCTGAGCGCGGGCCGCTTGGAGGTAGGTGACATGGCCCAAATGGAGCAGATCGAAGACTCCGTTGGTGAAGACGACTTTTTTACCTTGGTTTTTGAGGTTCTGGAGGACGGGCGCTAACTGGGAAGCTTCTAAAAAGTGTTCCAATGCATCTCAACTTTACTCGGGATGCATAATTATAGGGAAAGGCCCTATCTCTGGCAAGAAAAGACGGGAAAGCTGTTTTACTTGGATTTTAGTTCTTGGTATGCGCGCAGATCCTCGTCGCGCAAATACTTCGAGGGTGGGGGCGCCGTATATGGCGTGAAGTCCGGCGGGTCCGTGAAGATACCCATCATGGGCGGGGCTAGCCCGTCGTTGAGGCTGAGGGGGTCCAGCCCCAGAATCAACTCGATGGTACGCAGCAGGCTTTCTTGGTCGTAGCGGTCCGAGACCACCGCAGCCCTCTTCACGTAAGGCCCGATCGCGTAGGCGATGGTTCGGTCCGCATCCACGTGGTCGGGGCCGTTCTGGCAGTCATCCTCCACGCTCAAAATCAGGCCGTCCTTCCACACCGGGCTCTTGGCGATGGTCTCCACCACGTAGCCGAAGGCCGTGTCGTTTTGTGCCACATACTGAAAGGGGGTGGGCGACTTTGGGTCCAGGCCCGCCGTGTGGTCGTTCGGCAGCCAGATATATTGAAGCTGGGCCACCTTGCCGTCCTTTACCTGTTGGTCAAAGCTCTCTTTCCAGGCCTTGACCCGGTCCATATCGGAATACTTCAAGTCCCAGGCCCTGTAGGAAAAAACATAACGGAAAAGGAAATCCGCGAAGCGGGCCCGCAAAGCCGCGTTCCCGGCCAGGTCTTTCGCCAGGCTTTCGTCGCCCAGGTAATATTTCGAGAAGGCGGACGCGAAGGTGTTATCCAGGAGCAGCTTCTCCGCCCCTTCCCGGGTCGAAAGCCGGTCCCAATAGGGCTGGAGGGTCTTTCCGGCCTCGGTGCCCGGAAAATCCGCCCCCGCGAGTTTCAAGGTCGTTTCTTCATACTTCTTCACTTGCCCGCTGTCCGCCCCGAAAACATCCACCAGGATCCGGTAGGGTTTGGTGTAAAGGTAGTAATCCTCCCCGTAAATGCGGTAATCCACGCCCTTGTCGTCCAGGGCGTCCCATAAGTAATAAGGTGAGAAGAGCCCGGGCATCACGTTATAGGGCCAGAAGTTTTTGCGCTTGGTCTTATCCTGGGGGTCCTGCGCTCCTAGGCGGTCGGCATAACCCACGTTGCCCAGCCATTCCAGCAAGGGGCTGGCATAGCCGCTGGTGGTGAAGCTGTGGCCCAATACGCTGATCTCACCGTCCACGAAAAAATTATCCAGGTCGACGAACCTATTGGCCATCTGGTGCTGGTTGGGGGTGACTTCTTTTCCGAAAACCGTCAAGTGGGGGTCACCGTTTCCCTGGGGCAGGTCCCCTAGCACCTGGTCGTAGGTGCGGTTTTCTCGGATGATGTAAAAAACATGGTGGATGGGAATCTTGAACCCCTTCTCGGGGCTATCCAGGGGCGAGCCTTGCAAAACCTTTTTCGTGTAGGAGGCCAGTTGGGCCTGGATATCCTTAAAGGCCACCCTTCCCAAGGCGCCGTTCAAGAGGGTCAGGACATAAT
Organism: candidate division FCPU426 bacterium; assembly: GCA_963849485.1. Lineage (GTDB taxonomy): Bacteria > Oederibacteriota > Muellerivitia > Muellerivitales > Muellerivitaceae > CAVTWJ01. The sequence goes on from CAWKIF010000136.1 coordinate 5,651, forward strand.
CGCTCTCACCGGGGGGCTTCGTGGGCCCTCCCAACTGGGGGTTGGGTCGACGGGGCCGGATGCCCTTGGCCGAAAGTACGCAAAGCTCGGTCCCATTCGTGAAAACGTCCGTGGGATACCAACCGGTTGGGACATAACCCGCCACATGGCCCGAAACCTTGTCGACCACCGCCACCGCGTTTAGATTGGCTAGGGTTACGTAAAGCCGGTTGCCATTCGCGGCGCAGGAAGTGGGGGAAACCCCAAAACTGAGATTTTGCTGGCGTAAACCGACGGATTTTAGGGCCTCGTCCTTCCGGGTATCCACGACGCTCAGTTCATCCGAGCCCGTATCCACTACATAAAGCCTGTCCCCGTCCAGGCAGAGCCGGGTGGGGCTTTTGCCCACCGGGAGGGATTGTTTTAGTTCCCAGCCCGATTCGCTCAAGCCGTAAACCATCAGCTTGTTCTCCCCTTCCAGGGTCACGTAAAGCTTTTGGTTCGCGTATTCCACCGAATGGGGGAAGAGGCCCGCCGGGACCACCTGGTCCACCTTGCCCGAGGCCGTATTCAGGATGGCCAGGGCGCCCTTCTCATAGCTTCCCAGCCCCTTGTCCACGAACATCAGCACGACCGCCAGGTGGGTTTCGTCGATCACGGCCAGCCCCGCCGCGTAACCCGGCACCGGGTATTCTTTTACCCTCTTCAAGGCGGAATTGATCCGGTAGACCTTGCCGTCGAACCCGCCGCTGATGTAGAGGTCCCCCTTCCCGCCCACCCGGGCCGAGGGAAAGAGCGAATGAAAGGTCAGGACCTGGTCCACCTGGTCCGTCTCAGGGTTGACGAAGGAAACCACGGCTTCATCCTTACGGTAATAGCCGTTGTTGAGGATCACCAGTTTCCCCGCGAAGGGGAGGCCCTCCGCGGGCATGCGCCCCAATTCCAATTGGCTTCCCGCCGGGGCGATGGCCCAGCCCGTGGGTAAAACCATTTGATGGGCGTGATTGGCTTTGGCTTGAGATTTCTTGATGTAGATTTGAAGCGCCGAGTAGGAACTGTGCTTAGCGTAGGTCCAGATTTCCTTGTTGATCTGCGCCGCCTGGGCGGGGTCGTCCATCTCCACCTCGGCGAAGGCGGTGAAAGGCCAGAGGATTAGCATCGACAGGAACAAGACAAATTCTTTTTTCATTCCAACCCCCTTAACCATTCAAAATCTATTATTCACAATCAAGGCACCAAAAACTTCGGTAAGCAAGAATAAGAACCTCTAACAAAACCAGAAAAGAACGACAATTTTCACCGCCAAGTTCGCCAAGAAAGGCGAAAAACCATCAAAACTTACAAGGTTTTTTTGATTTCAATTCCCGCCGTCGTTTTTGGCGAACTTGGCGTCTTGGCGGTTAATTAGGTTTTGTTCTAGTCTCTAGGTTAGAACAACGGTTTAAACCCAAACCTTTGACTTTGCTTTACTTGGTGCCTTGGCGCCTTGGCGGTGAAATTGCTTTTTTGCTTAGCGGACACTGTCCCACAACTTCTTATCCGAATCCAGGATCGTCTTCGCGGGTTGGGCGGGTTGGTAATTCTTGTAATCGGGCTGATCCGTGAAGAGACCCATCATGGGCACAGCCAGCCCGTCCCCGCTGTTCATGAGGTCCATTCCTAAAATCACCTCGATGGTCCGAAGCATGCTTTCCTGATCGTAAGGGTCGCTCACCACCGCCCCTCTTTTCACGTAGGGCCCGGCGGCCAGGGCCACGGTGCGGGTCGAGTCGACATGGTCCAGGCCATCCTGGGCGTCATCCTCTTCCACCAAGATCAAGCTTTCTTTCCAAATATCGCTTTTGGAGATAGCTTCCACCAGGGCACCCAAGGCCGCGTCGTTCTGGGCGATATATTGTTCCGGCGTGGGAGGGGGCGGCCAGCCCATGTGGTCGTTGGGTAACCAGAGGTATTCCAGCGAGGGCAACTGTTTCTGGTCCAATTGCCGTTTGAAATCCTCCTTCCAAACCCCAAACCTTTCAAGGTCCGAGACCGAAAGGTCCCAGGCCGCGTAGTTGAGCGAGTAATGGGTCAAAAAGTCGGCGAAGGAATCTTTTAATTTATCGTCCTTGGCTAGGGCCTGAGCCAGACTTTCATCCGCCATGTAATAATCAGAAAGGATGGAAACGAATTGGGAATCCCCCATGAGTTTCTCCGCCCCCCCCTCCAGAGTCCACGCCTGCTTGTAATAGCCGTGGAACCTTTGGGTGAATCGCAGACCCCGGTCCTTCTCGTTGGCGAAGACCAAGGTGTGCTGATAATACTTTTTCACCAGGTCCGAATCCGCCCCGTAAGCTTCCAGGAGGATCTTGTAGGGCCGGGTATAGAGGTAATAGGGCTCCCCGTAAACCTTGTAATCCAGCCCCTTTTGGGCGGCCGCGTCCCAGAGGTATTGGGGCGAATAGACCGCCGGGATGGTGCCGTAGGGGTAGAGGTATTTCACGGGTTCCTTGGCGTCGTCCGGGTCCTTCCAGTCGAACCGGCCCGCGTAGCCGATATTGCCAATCCATTCCAGGAAAGGGCAGGCGTAACCCGAGGTCGTAAAGCTGTGGCCCAGGGCGCTGATTTCCCCGTCGCAGAAGAAGTTGTCCAAGGTCACGAAATCCCGCGAGAGCTTGTGGGCATTGGGACTCTTGGCCTCGGGGTACACGCAAAGTTTCGGGTCGCCGTTGCCGGGGGTGAGGTCGCCTAAAATCTGGTCGTAGGTTCGGTTTTCCCGGATGATATAAAAAACGTGCTTGATGGGAAGCTTGAACCCTTCCTGGGGGCTTTCCAGGGGAGACCCTTGCTTCACTTGGGTGGTCCACCCGTCCAGATTCCCTTCAATATCGTCCAGGGAAATGGTTGAGAGGGAGCCAATGAGAAGGTTGAGGATATAGGACGGGTCCTGCTTGCGCAGTCCCGCTTCGGGTTTGTCGCTGGAGGTCGGCCGCCGGGGCTGGATGCCCTTGGCGCTCAAGACATAAAGGTTTTTCTTGTCCAGGTACACGCGGGTGGGATACCAGCCCGTGGGGATCAACCCCAGCAGTTTCCCATCTTCCTTATTTAATACAGCTACAGCGTTCCAGCCCGCCAGGCTCACCAAAAGCCGGGTCTGGTCGGCCGCCGCCGAGGTGGGGCCCGCCCCAAATTTGAATCCCGCCTGTTTCAGATCGAAGGTTTGAGTCACCTGGTCGGTTTGGGTGTCGATCACCGAAACCTCGTCCGAATTGGTATCCACTACGTAAAGCTTTCCATCGCTCAAAGTGAGGTTAGTGGGGTTCTTGCCCACGGGGATCGAGGCACCCTCCACTAGCTTGTCATTCTGGATGGAATAAACCTGAACCCGGTTTTCCCCCTCTAGGGTCGCGTAAAGTTTCCCATTCGCCCACTTCAGGGCGTAGGGGAAATGGCCGGTGGCGATTTCATCCAAAATATCTCCCGTGGCCGTATTCAAAAGGGCGATCTTCCCCTTTTCCCAGGCACCGGTTCCCTGGTGGTTCACCATCAGGTAGGTCATGGCCAAGCGGCCCTTGCCGGTAAAGGCCAACCCGCCTACATAACCGTTCATGAGGTAGCTGGGATGGTCTTTGGAAGGCTCCAACTTGCGGTTCAAACGGTAGACCTTGAAGTCATAACCCCCGCTGATGTAAAGGTACCCGTCTGTGCCCACCGCCTCCGAGGGAAACAAGGAATGGAAGGGCAGGGTTTGGACGAGGGTGTTCCCCATCGGGTCCACAATCGAAACCTTAGAGTCGGCCTTGGGGGGATAGAAACCGTTGTTGAGCACCACGAGTTTTTTGGCGTAGGAAACCATTTCACCAGGCATGGACCCTAGCTCAAGGATTTGCCCCGCCGGGGTGATCTTCCAACCCGTAGGCAGGGTAACCTCGTGGGTTTGGCTCTTTTGGGATTCTTCCTGGGCCTTTTCGGCGTAGGTGACAGCCTGGGCGTAGGTATCGCCCATAGCCGCAACCCATATATTGCGTTTGAGATCCTCATGCTCGGAAGGCTCATCCAGCCCCGTCACGGGTTGAGGAAAAGCTTTGAATGAAAGGCAGAAAATGAAGCCACTCAACATCAATAACCGGTAGGGTTTCATAGGTTTCTCCTGGCCTTATTGAAGTTGAATGACGCGCAGGATAAAAGGGGCCCAATGTTAAAAGCCTGGAAATTCAGGAAAACCCATTTTTCACCACCAAGACGCAAGGCCGCCATGCTGACCTTCTGTAAAACAGATAAAGAGGCCGGTATAGTACCGATTTCTATGATTAATTTTTTTGAGAATCGGCACAAGAACAACGAACGGTAAGAAAGTCGACATAACCAGAAAGTTCTTAATGGTTTTTTGTCTTTCTTGGCGAACTTTGCGTCTTGGCGGTGGATATTGTTTTCAAGCCGATATTAAGGTCAATTTCACGATTTCCGGGTGGCACAGGGTCCTGACCTGCGGGAAACCTCCGATGCCCCGGTTGATGAAGACCGTCGTTTGTCCGTCCCTGAAAAATCCTCCTACGTAATTGCGGCCCTGCATCGAGGGCACGATCACCGGCCCGATGAGGGGGAAGCAAACCTGCCCCCCATGGCAATGACCCGAGATTTGGATATGGGCCCCGGCCCTGTCCGAGAGGTAAAAATGGTCGGGGTTGTGGGCCAGCATGATCCTCGCGTCACCCTGGGCTTGTTCGATGAACGGATCATTTTTTATCCCGGTCCAAAGGTCGTCCACGCCCATAAGGGAAAGGGTTTTCCCCTTACGCTTGAAGGTGATCACCTCATTGACTAAAACCTTGATCTTCGCCCTTTCCAATATCTTTTTGACCGTTGAGCCCTCCGTCCAGTGGTCGTGGTTCCCCAGAACCGCGTAAACGCCCAAGGGGGCTTTAAAGCCCTTTAAGGCGTTTTCCAGGGCGGGGATGTCCCTGGCGCGGGAAATGAAATCCCCCGTGAGGGCGAATAGATCGGGTTTAAGCTTGCGCATCTCCCCGAAGACGAACTTCATGTATTCGTGATGGATGACCCCCCCGAAATGGATGTCCGAGACCTGGGCCAGGGAAAGGCCGGAGAATTCCTTGGGCCAGCCGGGGATCTTCACCTCGTACTCGTTCACCTCCAGGTCGTGGATCATATTCCCCATGCCGATTTTTTTGAGCCAGGGATAGGGCGCGCTCCATCGGTCCGGCTGGTTGGGGTGGCGGCGGGAAATCAGCCGGAAATCGGCGGGTTGGCGGATGGCGAGGCGCCAAAAGAGGTGGAGGCCCAGCACACTCAAAGAGAAGAGGCTCATGCCCAGGCTATAAGCTTTCCAGAAAAGGGGAAGATGGCTCCATGAGGAGGGTGAAAAATCCCAACCAAAAAATAAGAGTAAAGTTAAAGCGCCAAAAACAAAGGCAAAGATGCCCGACCAGCACAATATCCACAAAGTCTCATGGGCTGGCAGCCGGGGATGGAAACTGACGCGGTTTGTCAGGTAAATCAAAAGGTTGAATAGCAGAAAGAGATAGAGCCAGAAAAGGGGTTGGGCGGTCATAGGGGAGCGGTGCCGTTCATTTGGCCCTTATTACCTGAAATTTTCATCCGGATTTCAAGGACTCATTTCTGAACTGTAATCCCAGGCCGGTCTGAGCCCTTAGAAAAGATCGCGTAGAAATACCAGCGCAGGTACGAAGGAAGCCATTTCAAAAGCTTGAAATGGGATTGCCCCGCCGAGCGGTCCTTCCAAACGGCGGGCACTTCACAAACCGGATATCCTTTTTTGACGGCTTTGACCGTGATTTCCATGGCCAATTCGAACCCGCCCCGGCTTTCGATCTCCATATCCTCCAAAAGGGCCTTGTCATACAAGCGGAAATTATTGGTGACGTCATGGATGGGAAAACCAAAGAGCCCGTGCAAAGAAAGCCCCGCCCAGCGGGAAAGGGTGCGTTTCAATAGCGGCCCCCCTTCCTGGGATCCTCCCTTCATATAACGGCTTGCGCAAACCACCCTATAGCCTTCGTTGTATTTTTGGAGCATGGGGTCCACGGCCGAAAGGTCGTCGGAAAGGTCACCCATGACCACCAGGCAGGGTCCCGGCCTCGCTTCGCTCAATCCGGTCTTGAGGGCGTTCAGGACTCCCGGCCCGAGGCGGTTCTTCACAAGGCGTAAGTTTTTATCCTTTTTTCGGATCTTCCGGGCCACGGGCAAGGTGTTATCTTGGTCGAAATCATAGACGATGAGAATCCGGTGGCGGGCCCGGATTTTGGATTGGATGTCGGTATAGAGACGATGAAGGTTATCGCCTTCGTTATAAACCGGGATGATGATCTCAAGCGTCCAGGACTTTTGAGTGGGCATAGGTTCCTATTAAAGGTTGCCTTGGACGATTTGGTCCCGGATCCAGGGGATGACTTCCTCCAGAACCGCGGAAAGGCCCGTGGTGGCCTCGAATCCCAGCAGCCTTTTCGCCTTTTGGACGTCGGGAACGCGATTTTGGACATCGTGCGGATAGGGCTCGTCGCAAACGTACCGGAAGGGCTTGTCCGGTTGGACCCGCTTCCAAATCATTTCGGCCAGTTCCAAAACCGTGGTGGATTGGGCCGTGGAAAGGTTGAAATCCTCGTTCAAGGCCTTCTCGCTTTCGACGCAGAGCCGGATCCCCCGCGCCAAATCGCCCCCGTAGGTATAGTGCCGGACCTGCCGGCCGTCGCCTAGAAGGTGAAGCGGGTCCTGGCCCTTGAGGATTTTTTGGGCCAAATCGGGCAGCACATGGCTGATAGCCAACTGGACATTGCCGGAGTCCGCCGGTTTCCCCTGGACCGACTTGCCCTCGCCGATTCCCACGCAATTGAAGGGCCGAATGATGGTGTAGGGCAACCGGTATTGTTCCCAGGCCCCCAGGGCGAAATATTCACAGGCCAACTTTTGGAAGCCATAGGTGGAATGGGGGGGCGGGCAACTCCTTTGCTCCCCTTCGGGCGTGGGAAACCGGGTGGCGTTTTCGTAGACCATGGAGGAAGAAAGAATGTTGATCTTCCTTAATTTTTTATCGCGGTGGGCCCAAAGGGCCGCGTCAAAGGCCGCGGCGGTGATCCTCTCATTTTCCGCAAGCAGGTCATAGGCCAATTCGTGGAAATAGGAGATGCCGCCGATCATGGAGGCGGCGGCCACCATCTGGTCGCACTCCGCCAGGTGGGCCTTGAGCAGACCCGGGTCCTTTACGTCCCCTTGGATAAAACGGTATCCGGGGTGCCGGGAATAGCTTTTTTGGACCGGGCCATACTTCGAGAAATTGTCGATTCCGATCACCTCATGGCCGTGGGCCAGGAGTTCCTCCACCAGGTAACCGCAAATAAAACCCGCAGAACCCGTAACCAGTATTTTCATCGAATGGGCCTTTCGTCGGCGGGGGTGGCCTCACCGGGTTTGATCGCGACGATGAACATCTGTTTGCCGAAAAACCGCCATAGGAAAGGGAGTTTCAGGTAGGCCGCGACCCAAATAGGCGATTGGGGAAGGGAGGATTTGGTCATGTAGGGAAGAAAGCGGGGGACACATTCCCTGATTTCAAACCCCTGGCAGGCGAGCGCCTCGCTTAGGCTCAGGTGGGAAAGCGGGGTGTAATGGTCGTAAAAATCCCAATAGGAGTCGTAAAGGTATTTGATGTTAGGTTGGAGGAGGAGGAACTTGCCCCCCGGCCTTAATACGCGGAAAACCTCCCGGAGGATTAGATTGATCCTTTGTTTATCAGGGATATGCTCGAAAAAGTTGCTTGAGAAAACGGTATCGAGGGAATGCTTGCGGAACATCCCCAGTTTTTCCCCGCTCGTCTTGAAGAAACGGACTCCAGGACCCGCGAATGAACAGGTTTCGGGGTTGAGGTCCACGGCGAATTTTTCGCGGGCCTGGATGTGGTTGATGAATTCGCAGTATCCCGAGCCCAGGTCCAGGACCGAATCACCGGGAGGGATGTGGCGCTGGAAAAAATCGCGGCAGAGCACTTTCCAAATGGCGTCTTTGGCGGCTTTCTCCCGGCTGGAAAACCGGTTCTGGTACATGCGGCGAATAGGATCCATGGATCAACCTTCCGGGTTCACCCCGTTTGATTTTACGGTTGAGGCAGAAAATTCCAAATATCGACCACTTTTTTGCCTTGAAAGTCCAAGTCCCGGTATTGCCGGTGCGGCGAGCCGATAATAATAACGTCGGAGACACGGACCGCTTCTTGCGTTTCCAGGAAACCCTCCCCGGAAAAATAGGCGTCGGAGCAGACCACCTTCTTCGCCTCCAGTTCCAGGATTTTCTTAAGTTTATAGGAAAGGCTGTCCCGCGGGTCGTCGTGATTCGCCTTGAAGGACATTCCCAGGATGCCGACCGTCATTTCCGCGAGCGGGACCTCGGATTTCAGCTGGCCGATGATAAAACCCGGCAGGCCCTCGTTCACCAGCATGGCGGCGTGCCCCAGGAAAAAGTTGTTCTTCGAGAAAGCCGAAAGCTGCAAGGTGTCCTTGAGAAGACAGGGCCCGGCCGTGAACCCGGCCCGGGAAAAACCCTGGAGGCGGGGGTAATGGTGCACCATGGCGTCATAGATGTTGTAAAAATCGAGGCCGTGGTTTTCGGCGATCATGAAAAATTGGTTTGAGATCGCGAAGCTGATATACCGCCAAGCGTTGGAAAAGAGCTTGGCCAATTCGGCTTCCTCGGGGGTGGTGGTCACGGTTTCCACGCCCAAGCTTGCGAACAGGTCCTCGGCCCTTTTCAAGGAACGGGGGTCGCAGGCCGAGATGATTTGGGGCAGAAGTGTGATTTCCTTCAAGGCCTGGCCCTCCGCGACCCGTTCGGGACAAAAGGCGATGGAGGCGACCCCCTTTTTTTCTAAGAGAAACCGGTGGATTTTACGGGTGCTTCCAGGGTAAAGGGTGCTGCGCAGGATGATGAGAGGGTCCCTTTCGATATAACCGGCAATTTCCTCCACCGCTTCCAGCACATCCCTGAAAGTCGGGTTCAAATGCTCGTCGACGGGCGTCCCCAAAACCAAAATAATATGGTCGGAATGGGACAAGGGTGATTTTTCCGTCGTGGCGCTCAACAAACCGGAGTCGACGGCCTTGGCCAGGTTGGAGGGGCAGTCCTGGTCCATGAAAGGCATCTCCTTGCGGTTGACCCGGTCCACGCTGTCCTGGTTGATGTCGTAAAGAACGACTTTTTTGCCCCGCCGGGCAAAAGCAATCCCGAGAGGCAAGCCCACGTGTCCGCAGCCCCCGACGATGCAAATATCAATTGGTTCGCTCAATACCCTGACCTTTCATTCCCCCGGCCGCGCTCGGGCCCTTTCCCGGCCATGGGGATTCTTGTAGTATCATTATATCGGCCATGCTCAAAAGCCCAATAAACACTTTTTCACCGGCCCCGCCGGGTTTCCGGGCAGAACAAGATCCCGCCTTTAAATGTTTTTTCAAACCCATGCCGTTCCTTTTTTTAAACCCCTTTCATTTCCCCGCCCGGGGCTTTGAGTTAGTGATTAAAAGTTCAGGAAACCCGGGTGTTCCTGAGAGGATAACCAAAGGATGAATGCCCCTCGATTGGAAAAGATGATTTCCCAACAGGGGGCGAGTGTTTTTTTGGGGATTTGTTTAATGGTCCATTTAACCTGCTCCCTCACCGGATGGAACAGGAAATTAACCGATAATCACTCTTTTCGGCAAACCCAAACGGCGATTAGCACCTATTACACCCTCCAAGACGGCTTCCATCTCGCCTACGAAACGCCCGTTTTAGGTAAACCCTGGTCCATCCCTTTGGAATTCCCCCTTTTCCAGTGGATCGTCGCCGCGGCCGTTTTGGTTTTCAAAACCCCACTCGACCAAACGGGAAGGTTTTGGTCCCTTCTGTTTTTTTACCTGTCGCTTTTTCCCCTCTATTCCCTATTAAGCATCTTGGCACCCAGCACGTCCCAACGGCAAATCATCATCGGTTGGGTCCTGCTGAATCCGATTTATTTGTTCTGGCCCAGTACTTTTTTAATTGAATCGCTCGCGCTATTTCTAAGCCTGCTCTATTTGTTTTGGGCCGAAAAAGCCCTCCGTCCCGGAACAAAAAGCGGGTTGTTTTTATTCTTAACTTCTATTTTCGGCGTCCTCGCCGGAATCGCGAAAATCACGACCTTCCTGACTTTTTGCCTTCCTTGCGCTTGCCTCGTGGCTTGGGCCTGGTGGCGCGAGGGTCAAAACCGGTTCAAGTTTAAATCCGTCTTAAAGCATGGATCCTTGACCGGGATGATCTTCATCCCCCCCCTCGCGGCGTCTTGGGCATGGGTCAGGTTCGAGGATATTCAAAAGAGCCTCAATCCACTGGCGAATCATTTTATTACTTCCAACGCCTTAACCTTGTGGAACTTCGGCACATGGGCCCAGAGAATGTCAGCGGATGATTGGCGCCGCATCTTCATGAACAGTCATTTGGTCAATCTTTTAGGCGACATCTACTGCGTGGTGATCACGATGCCCCTGGTTATGGCTGTCGGCTTGGCATCCATGGCCTTCCCGCCGGGGAAAAGAGCGGGCCGAATTCTTTGTTTCGCTTTCTACTTTTTCCCCCTATGGGTATTCACCAATCTTTTTATTGTTCACGATTACTATTTCTTCGAAAACAATATTTTCCTGATTGTTTTTTTGGGGCTAGCTCTGTTTTCCGCCTCGGAAAAAATTGCGGAAAAATGGAGAAAATACTCTGTTCGGATCTTGGTGTTAATATTCGCCGTCATTTCATTCGCCGATTATTTGTCGGCTTATGGCCTATTTAAACCCCCGTCTAAGAACGAACACCCCATCGAACAAATCTCAAGCATCATTGAAGGCCACACCAATAAAACGGACGTTCTCTTGACCTATGGTCTCGATTGGGCTCCCCTCGTTCCCTACTATTCCCATCGACGGGCCATCATGGACCGTTGGAAATTGCCATTGAACGATCCAAGGATGAAACAATCCCTGGACAACTTGGGCGATGACCGGATTGGCGCCATGCTGATCCTCGGCCCTTGCGACCCCGGCTTCATTCAAGAAAGGATTGATCGTTTTAAATTGGACCCTAAGCCTCTTCAGGCCGATGGTTTCTATCTATACATTCGTAAGAGTTCTCCACAAGAAACGAAACCATCTAAAGTTGAACCGGATAATAGGATTTAGTTTAAAAGGGGTTGGGCGGTCATGGGGGGGTGGAGCCGTTCATTTGGCCCATATTACCAATAATTTCCGCTAAGAATTCAAGGAAGAGCGTTCGACCCGATCCACCACATATCCAATTTAACGGGAACCTCATTTTGGACGGGCAGAGCCAAAAGTGACGGCGGGGTGATCTTGAAATCCTTCAGGGTCATAGGGATGGTTCCCGTCAGGTGGACCGATCCTTTCTTCCATTCTAAAACTTGAAGAGGAACCTGTTGGTGGCGGGCTTTCTGGCCCGCGAATTCAATATCCATGTCCGCGAGGAGTGTTTGGGGAGCGAGTGATTCCTTAACCCTTGCCACCTTCACGCGAACGGTCACCAAGGGGTAAAGACCGGCTTTGGTCACTTCCTGCATGTGCAGGTCCCGGTTGTTGTCTCCCGATTCAAAAGACTTCACCGGCACCGCCACCAGGAAACTAAAAGTTCCATCCTTCTCGCGAATACCTTCCCCACGAGCGGCGATGCTGTTCCCAGTGACGACATGCAGGGGATGGGTGACCTGGTAGGTGATTTCGGATCTCTCCAGCTTCCAGGATGCGTTTGAAGACCCAGCCCCAAGCAAGACGGGCAAAAGGAAAAAGAGGGCCCCTATAGGCTTGAAATTTTTCCAATCCATTAGAATGTCATCACCGTCACGGACGATAGGTAAGAAACCACCAGCGCGGTCGCCAGTATGCCGTGGACCGTCCCCAGGCCGCCCAAGGGTTGATGGCTTTGGATCTGGTCGTTCGCCATATCCCCCAAGATTGGGACGAGGATCATCAAGGGGGCGTGGATCCAGGCCAGGTCCTCATGGGTCTGGGTGTTTCCGTTGGCCTTCACGCCCTTGGGCTTGGGGGCGAGGATGGCGAAGAGGGCGGTCGTGGCGTAGAGGGCGGCGGTAGTGATACCAAGGGTCGCATGGAGCCCCGTATCCGTGCTTCCGTTGGAGAAATTACCCGCGGTCACGAATCCCAATACATATTCGGTGGTCATGGGGATGGCCGTAATCAGCCCCAGGGTCTGATGGATTTGAAGCATGTCTGAACGGGTTTGAAGGTCTTTTTGGTACTGGGGATCGCTTTGAATTTCAGCCTGGGAAAAACCCAGGTCCCTCACCGAAAGGCTGGTGGAATCGGGAGTGATTTGGGTGACAGCCCCAGACGGTTCCCCTGCCCCCACGGGCTGGAGGAAGAAGGGACCCATCAAGAATAGCGCGAGAAGAAGCGTTCGAATCATTATTGAAATCCTATTCTTGAAGTACCAGGGAGGATATTTGGCCAGGCGGTGAGCCAATATCAAGACCTGCCGATCTTTTCTTAGGGTTCAAGGGTAAAAAAAAGGGCCCCCATCGAGTGAAGGGAGCCCGAGTAAGAAAAGTTTACTTGCCCTGCTGGTAGAGATAGTTGGCCAGGTCGGTGATTTGCGCTTCGGTCAATTGGTCCTTGAAGCCGGACATGGCCGCGTCCTTGTTGAGTTGGGCCGGGTTTTTGATGTAGGCGGCGATGTAATCCACGTCGCGGCCCTGGCCGATATGCGACAGGTCGGGGCCGATTTCTTCGCCCACGCCGTGGAACTTGTGGCAGGTCGCGCAGTTATCCTCGAAAAGTTTGGGCGCCTGGGCCGAGAAGGTGCCCCCGCCCAAACTGCTCATGTAGGCCACCAGGGCCTCGACTTCCCCGTCCAACAAATTGAAATTGGGCATCTTGGTGCCGGGAGTGATCTTATTGGGGTCGCGGAAATGGGCGGCCAGCCAGTCCCGGTTGCGGCGCATGCCCACGTTATCCAAGGCCGGGCCCACCGAACCGCCCTGACCGTTGAGGCTGTGGCAGTATTGGCAATGCAGGTCGGTAAAGAGCCTCTTACCTTCCATGATCATGGGGTCTTTCTGGACAATCGGGTTCGTCAAAGGCGTCTGGGCGCCCTGGATGGTCAAGACCACCACCCCAATCACCGAGATCCAGCCCGCGGCCACCAGCCATTTGCGGTCCATGGGATGACGCTTGGGCCCCTTGTCGAAAAAGGGTAGGGCCAGGAACACCAAGACCACGATGGCCGGAAGGAGCACGATGGCAAAGGCCTCGAGCTTGCCCGGGAAATATTTCAGCAATTGGAACACCGAAAGGAAGTACCACTCGGGGCGGGGGTTGTAGGTGGTATCGGTGGGGTTGGCCAAATCTTCCAGCTCGGCGCCCTTCCAAATCGCCACGGCCATGACCACAACGAACACGATGAATACCGCCGTCGTGTCCTTGAAAATGATGTAGGGCCAGAAGGATTTGCCCTGGGCCTTCAGCTCGGCGTAGCGGGCCTTGAGTCTTGCCTTCCACTCGGGTTCCTTTTCGCCGGTAGCCGATTCCCTCTCGGGCGGGGCCGAGATGCCGTGCCAAACCACGAGAAACAAGTGAAAGCCGATCAAGAGTACGGCGATGGCCGGGAAAACCAAAACGTGGATGGCATAGAACCGGGCCAGGGTGACCGCTCCTAAATCCGCCCCGCCCTTCATGATCAAGGCCAGGTATTTGCCAATGAGGGGAACCTGTTCCACCATGTGGGCGCCCACGGTCGTGGCCCAATAGGCCTTTTGGTCCCAGGGGAGAAGGTAGCCGGTGAAGCCGAACCCGATGACCAGGAAGAAAAGCCCCACGCCCGAGATCCAGGTGACTTCCCGTGGGTACTTGTAGGCCCCCATGAAAAAGACCCTCAAGAGGTGGAGGAACACCGTCACCACCATCCCGGTGGCGCCCCACTTGTGGAGGCCCCGCAAGAAACCGCCCATGGGCACTTCCTTGCTAAGGTACCGCACCGAATCGTAGGCATGGTCGGGCGAGGGGGAATAATGCATGGCCAGAAGCATGCCCGTGACCACCTGCAGAACGAAAAAGAAGAGGGTCAAACTGCCCAGGGTATAGCGCCAGCCCACCCCCTTGGGGATATGCCGGTCGAGTATGACTTCCTTGACCTTGCGCCAACCGGTCCGCTCATCCAGCCAGTCGAGGATCTTTTTCATCAGGCTTCCTCCCCGGGCAGGATATAGAGGATGCCGTTCTCGACTTTATTGGAGAATCTTTTTAAGGGACGGGGCGGGGGGCCGGAAACCACCTGGCCCTCTTTCGTAAAGGTCCCGCCGTGGCAGGGGCAAACGAAGGCTCCCTTGGCGGTATCCCACCGGTAGGGGCAGCCCAAATGGGTGCAATGGGGGTCATAGACCACCCAGTCCGAGCCCTGGTTCACCACCCATACGGAGCTTCTGCTCTCGATAACTTCCCAGCCGTCTTCCTTGCGGTCGACGTAATCGACCTTTTGGGGATCGCCCGGCTTCAGGTTCGCCACCGGCCCCACCGCCAGCCAGCCTTCTTTCTTTTTTCCCCAGGCGGGGGAAAGGAAATAGAGGATGCCCGAACCGCCCAGCACGATTGAAATCAACCCGCCGAGGGCGACAATCATACCTATGAGAAAATTTCGGCGCTGAGGATTTTCCGGTTCGATGGATTTGTTGGTTGGTTGGACCATTTAAAAACTTCCTCCCCTGATAAAGCGGATTAATCTGCTGAAAACTTAAAAAAGCCGGGCTTGAGGCCCGGCTTTTTATAAGACGATTCTGGGTTCAATACCACCCTTAAGAGGTCTGATTCCCCCCAATGAACGACTGACTAATAGGCAAACCAGGCCATGGCCATCAAAGTATCATTGTCCTTAGCCAAGTTGGTACCGTCGTAAGTATCGGTTCCCCCGCCGTTGAAAAAGAAGTACTGGGTGTATTGCAGGGTGAACTTACTGTTCAACCAGGGCACGAAATTGAGCTCGTAGACCATTCCCTGGCTATTGGGATTGAAAGTAGCATTACTAGCGTAAAGAAGGTTATCAGTGGTTCCACCCAGGCCGAAATAGCCCAAGGTGAACCCAATTTTGCGCTCGTAGTAATAGGTGAGGTTGGCCTTGAACAGTTCCAACTGGTCGTTCAAGTTTTGTGTTCCAAAATCCACGCCGTCCGGGGTGTAGGTAGAATTCCAAGTCTGGTACTCCCTGATCCAGCAGGCCTGGGCGGAGAATTGGTGTTCTTTAGTCGTGTATTGGTATTGAGCATCCGCGCCCCAGTCTTCAAAGTAATCGGGCAAATATCCTGGGGGTGTTCCAAAGGTAGTCACCGCCCCAGCTATGGCCTGGGAAGGCTCCCCGTTCATCATCATGGCAAAGCCGCCCAGTTCCAAGGAGTTGTCGCCCACCTCTTGGCTGAGGGCCAAGCGCAGGTAAGGTGCGTAACCCCGTCCAGGCGCGGGCAGATCCTCGGGTCTCACGTCTCCCATTTGCTTGATGACCCGCGGCAGCGATCTCACTTGGACGCGGCTGCGATCGTATAACTCGATTACATCTGCGGGAATCGTTAAATCCGCAGGCAAGTAGAGGATCCAATGGCAATTGATCTTTGCATCCACCAGGGAAGCATACTCGCTTATGGAGCGGGTGAGCCTTTCCCAGCTTCGCAAGATATAGGACGTTACCGGCCGATCAGAGCCTTGAAGACTGTGTACTGCCGGCTGTGCAATCGAACGCGATGCAGATTCGATGATCAGTGCCGCCTCCCGTCTGCGCTCTCAGCGAAATAGACTGCTCCAACAGAAATAAGTCATGCAGACAAATCGTGAAATAAAAATGATTCTATTTGTGCCGCAGCGCCGCCGACCATGCAGCCAGGAAGCGACGGAGTTGTTCGGGCGCGCGCAGCCAGAGATTTGCGC
>CAWKIF010000137.1:0-42119 GCA_963849485.1 candidate division FCPU426 bacterium
TGTCCACGACGGGGACCCAGAGTGAACAATGGTTTCTGTGGGTTTATTTGCCAAAGATTGACTTAATTTATAGTTGGATTGAATATTTCGAAAATTAGAAAACTAAAGTTAGAAAGACTAGTATTTAAAACTTAAATAGGGAAAAGAAATTAAAAATGTTAATTAAATACAATCCAATCGAATTAGCTGCCACTATTGATCAATTAACAAAAATTGAGGTCTTAGTAAAATCTTCTTTTGTGGATTTTGAAACCGGGGCCAAAATGCGCCCCCAACAAAAAGGTCGTTGAATCATGGAAAGATTCATTAGAAGTTTCTTTAACAATGCTTAAAAATCATTGTGAAGCCTTAGCGCTGGTTGAAACAGCAAACACAATAAAAGATATAATTCAAACTATCCCTTCGGAAGATATACAAACCTACAAAGCAATATAAATTTGATTGTTTTATCAATCGAAAGACAATTTAATCAGCGTATTTTTTTTACCCTTTCCGTCGAAAATGCAAATCTTTATACATCTGATTTTCCGTTCGGCGCTGAAGTGGGATTTACTTTTCCTACCGTAAACCGTGAAGTTAATGAAGCAGGAAAGTGTTATGCGGTGGGGCGCTATACGGCTTGCGTTTTCCACTTGATGCGAGTTTTAGAAGTTCAATTAGGGGAAATGGCCTCATATGTTGGCGTTGCTGATTTTGGCTTGGAAAATTGGAAAAATATAATTGACCAAATCGAAAAGAAAATTAGAGACATGGAATCTTTGCCAAAAACCATCGAAAAAGATATTGAAACTCAATTTTTGGGTGAAGCCAGAAAAGAATTTTCACATTTTAAAATGGCATGGAGAAATCATGTTTCCCACACAAAAGCTGATTACGGTCCTGAAGAAGCATCGAAAATATTCAATCACGTAAAAGACTTTATGTTTCACCTCTCGAAAAAATTAAAAGAAAATAAACCTTAATCACCATGGATACGCAAAAAAAGGTTATAAACCAGGAATCAATATTTACCTTGTCCACGATGGGGACCCATCGTGGACAGGCAAAACAAATATTAAGGGGTTGGAGGATGGGCAAGGAGCATCTTCGCCAAGTCCCCACATCACAAATGGATGCTAAGTCTGTCATCCAGGTTTCTCGATCTTTTCAGGTCTAACGGCATCGAGGTGGCGGTGGATGGCGGATGGGCGGTCGACGCACTATTGGGGGAACAGACTCGGCCACATGGGGACCTCGACATTGCACTCCGGCATCAGGACGTGCCTAGGTTAAGAAAATTTCTAGAAGCCTTTGGCTATGCCGATGTCCCAAGCGTTGACCGGCGGGAGTGCAACTTTGTCATGGGCGATTCCCAAGGCCATCGAGTGGACATTCATTCCTACGAATTCGATGAGGCGGGCCATAACGTCTTCGGTGTCGCCTATCTCCCCAAGGGCGCTTGACCGGCCGGGAACGATCACGGGCCGCCCCGTGCGATGCATTCCGGTGGAATGGATGGTAAAGTTCCATGACGGCTACGAGTTGGACGAGAACGACTACCGGGATGTCAAGGCGCTTTGCGATAGGTTCGGCGTCGAACTGCCCGCCCGTTTCGCACGATTTTCGGAAGGTTGAATTATTTGTCCAGGACGGGGACCCGTCAAGGACGAATGGAGGCCCGATTTGGTTGTTTAATAAAGTAAGGCCACTATGAAAATTTCAAAAGCTAATTTAGCAGACAGTCCGAAACTTGCTGAAATGAACTATAAGCTCATACGGGATGAGGGTCAGCAAAATACCATGAACAAGGTTCAGCTTACCCGCCGAATGAAAAACTGGTTGAGGGGCGAATACCAGGCCTGCCTATCGAAGAACATGGAGAGATCATCGGCTATTGCCTCTACCGCAAAGAAGAGGGTTTTATTTACATCCGTCAATTTTTTATTGATAGGGTTTTCCAGAACAGGGTTTGGGTGGCAAACTAAAACTTGTTCTTAAGGGGTTTTGGAAGAAACCTCTTATTCTCCGTCTGGACGTTCTGGTGGGTAATAAAACGGGCATTGGATTTTGGAGAAACATGGGTTTTAAGGACTACTGTCTGACGATGGAACGAAAAACAAGTTAAAATCTTTGTCCACGACGGGGACCTATCGTGGACAGAGAAATGACCATCAGAAAACGATGCGGAGTAATACTTACAAGTGAAAAAAAACATTGTTTCGTAAAAATTAGAAGCAGGTGTCAAACACATGAAAATTTCATTGGAATTAGTTCCCCGCAGTAAAGAATCCATCTTGGAAGAAGTGGAAAAGATTTCGAAAAATCTGAAGAAAGTAAACGCGATCAACATTCCGGATTTATTGCGATTTGACTTAAGAAGTTGGGTGGCGTGTGGCTATGTGAAGCCCTATTTTCCAAACGCGATTCCCCATTTCAGGGCGGTTGATATCAACTTGGACGAACCCTTGCCGATGGCCGATTTTCTAAAAGAGAATCATTTTAAAGAAATCATCGTTATCAGCGGCGACATTTCCCAGGACATGTCCAGAAAGATGTACCCGTCCGATGTGTTGGAAGTCATTAAGAAATTCAAACGGGAAATCCCCGGAATTAAGATTTACGCCGCCTTTGACCCTTACCGGCAAGGGATTCACAAAGAGCTCGATTATGCCCACGCTAAACGGGATGCAGGCGCCGATGGTTTGTTCACGCAACCTTTCTTCGACATTCGTCTCTTTGACATTTATTCCGAACTACTTAAGTCTTATGAAGTCTTTTGGGGCGTTTCCCCGGTTTTAAGCATGGGTTCAAAAAATTATTGGGAAACCAGAAACAAAGTCGTGTTTCCTGAGAATTTCAAGCCAACCTTAGAATGGAATCGGGATTTCGCTAAAACTGTTTTGAGCCGGATCAATTCCGTAAATGGAAACGCGTACTTCATGCCCATCAAAGCCTCGATCTTGGATTGTTTCGGCGGGATTCTTTAAAATAATGCTCCCCCGTCCACGGCGGGGACGCGTTGAAGACAATAAAAAAATCGAGGGCCCAATGCCGGAAAAGGTCTCCAAGAAAACAGCCGTTCACTATCAATGGGGAAATAATTGCGAGGGGTGGCGGTTAAAGAAGGAAAACAATTTTACCGTGATCGTGGAATCAATGCCGGCAGGGTCTGAAGAAATTAACAGGATGCTGAAAAAGTCCGAGAAACGGACTTTTTCTTATTTACGAACGAGCCACAACACATAAAAACCATATTTTAAGTGGCTCGTTCTATCCCATGGCTGTCAACAGGGTGCTGAAAAATACTTTTTCAGCACCCTGTTAAACATCTTCACCAAAAATCCGAACAGTTTTTTTATTGCTTGGAAGGCCAGCTGACGATCGAATTCCAAGATGAAAGTCAAACCCTTACCGCCCATGAAGGGATAACCATTCCGGCTGGAATACCCCATAAGGTACGTAATGTCTCCGATATGAACGTGAGCTTTCTTCTGGTTTCGTGCCCGGATACCCAAGAAGATAGGATTAACTTGTAGAAATAAGTGACGAAATAATCAACCTTGGTTGTCCACTGCGGGGAGACCCTCGCACCGCAGCGATGGTCAGTGATCGTGGGCAAATAAAACCCTTTTTGAGTCCAGGTTTACCCAAAGTGACGCCAATATGAAACCTATTGAAACCCAACGTCTCGTGCTTCGCCGGTGGAAGGCTTCGGATCGGGAAGTCTTTTACAAAATGAATTCCGACCCTGTCGTGATGGAATATATGCCAAAAATCCTTACCCGTGAGGAAAGCGACGGGTTGATGGCCCGGATTGAAGAACATTTCGATAAACACCGTTTCGGCCTTTGCGCGGTCGAAGAGAAAGAAAACGGCGCCTTTGTCGGATTTACGGGCCTTTCCATTCCTCGTTTTGAGTCCCACTTCACTCCCTGCGTTGAAATTGGGTGGCGGCTGGATAAGGCATTTTGGGGGAAGGGCTACGCGACGGAAGCCGCTGCGGCCATGTTGTCGGCTGGGTTCAATCAATTCGGCCTGGATGAAATCGTCTCTTTCACGTCACCCTTGAATCAACGCTCGATTTCGGTGATGAAACGGTTGAAAATGACAAGAAATCCTTCGGACGATTTCGAACATCCGGCGCTTCCGGAAAGGCATCCCTTGCGGAAACACGTCCTTTATCGAATTACCAGGTCGGTAGGATGATTCCCTGTCCACGACCGGGAGACTATCGCACCGCAGCGGGTGTCAGTGATCCTGGACATACTAACTTAAATGGAAAAGAAGTAGATTTTGTCCGTCAAGCGTCTAGTCTGGCCCCTAATATTCTAAGGAGGATCAATTATGAAGGAAGTATACGAATCGAAAACCATTTTGACTTTACCCATGAGGTTCGTGCTGGCCGCGGAAGGTTTATTGCTCCTATTTGCCTTTTTATTACCCAACGCATGGATCTATTTTTTAACAACGACGGCCCTTTTGGGGCTTCTTTACTATTATTTCCACAAGTTAAAACATCACTTCGAAGTCTGCCCTGTATTCGTCTTCGATGAAAACGGGTTTGAACTGCCGGAGTCCGTTTTTTCTTCCGAGCTAACCCGATACAGCTGGAATGACATCGATAATCTTAAAATCTTTTTTGACCACCATCTCTTCCATATTCAATTCAAGTGTTTTTTCGAAATGAAAAACACCAATCACGCCGGGTTCTTCGGATTCACCCGGCCCTCCGACTTTACGAATGAAGATTTAAAAATGATGTGCGAATTGGTGGCGATCGTCCAAAAGAAAGTCCGCCACGTTCTTGTGACCCAGGAAGTGAAGGACAAAGCCATCATTTATTGAGTTGGGCGGTCTGAAGATTTCCAAAAAGCTGGAATCTGCGCGGGTTTGCGAAACAAAATGATGTGAGCCTGTCCACGACGGGGACCTGTCGTTGACAGCGAATTATCTCAAATCAAGCAACAGTTTTATTCCCTCCTCAATACGATTTATCGTGGTCTCACCCAATTTCCCGGATTTATCCCGCAGAAAAGCTTTATCCAAAGTGATGATTTGGGACACATTGGCTACAGAATCTTTGGGAAGGCCCGTTTTACGTGCGCTTAACTTCACATTTCCAGGAGCGTCGGCCAATCGAAGATTGGACGTAAGGGCGATGGCGACAACTGTTTGAATGCGGCTAAGATTAAATGCATCCGATTGGACAATAAGTACGGGGCGGCTATAACCGGGTTCCGAGGCTTTGGGACCTGGTAGATCTGCCCACCAAATTTCACCCCGGTTCACCACCCATCCTCAGAAACGGACTTTGCCTGGAGTTTCTTCAACGCGGGATCAAGCTTGGAATCCGCATGGGCGTAAATGTCGTTGAGCTTAGCCGTCACAGAATCATCGGTGTGGACATCCAAATAATTCTTGATGGCCGTGACATAGAGCTGACTTCGGGAAACGCCCATCTTCCCCGCCAGCTTTTCAGCGGTTTCAAAGACCTTATTGGGTATGGAGATGGCTGTTTTCATAAGTTAAAAGTATAACTTAGGTATAACTTTGTCAAGGAGAAGATCCTAAAAATCATCGTGTTCAGACGGGGGGAACGCGCCCGAAAATCCAAGGCGATCCTAATAAAAACAGAATAAATAACAGCTCGGTATGTTTATATTAATGATTGAGATTCTGGTGTCTCAACTATGGTTCCTGCTTGACCGGTGAGACGGTAAAAGGATTTGATTTTGTTGAAAAAGAAACCTAATCAAAGCGCCCTCTACCTTCCGTTCGCGATTGGTTTGACCCTTTCCCTCATCCTGGGAACGGTGGTTTGGAGATGGTTTTATATCGTCTTTAGTTCCATCGGTTTATTCATCTCGATTGGGAATTGGATCCAGTACCGCTCGGATCAACCCGATTTTGGCCGAAGGGTGAGCCTCCTTCTCATCCTGCCGATCTTCATCGTCTTTTTCGGCTTTTTCCAGCGGGAAAACATGCAGTTGGAGGAAACGGTTTTTTACGGGGCCTTTTTCCTGACCGGGGGCGTGTTCACCCGGGTGCTGATCCATTATTCCATCGCCAAGGTTTTCGGCCCGCTCCTCTTTGGGAGGGGTTTTTGCGGCTGGGCCTGTTGGACCGCCGCTATCTTGGATTGGCTCCCTATCAAAGAAAACAATCCCATCCCCAAGATATACACTTGGGTCCGCTGGCCCGTCCTGGCGGCTTCCATTGCCCTTCCCTTTTACCTGATTCGCACCGGTTACAACTATATGGAAGGGCACATTCAGGGGGACGCGGGCAACTTGATCCAAACCCACAAATGGGACCAATTCCTCTGGTTCTTGGCCGGAAACGGCCTCTATTACCTGTGCGGGATCCTGCTGGCTTTCGCCTTCAAAAAAAGAAGGGCCTTTTGCAAAATCGCCTGCCCGGTGTCGCTGGTGATGAAGGTTCCGGCAAGGTTTTCGATCATTCGCAAGAGGCCCTCGGGGGAAAACTGCACGGGCTGCGGAAAGTGCAACAAGGAATGCCCGATGGAGGTGGATGTCCGGGGCTATATACAAAAGGGGTTTAAAATACTTTCTACGGAGTGCATCCTCTGCGGTAAATGCAGCCAGGTTTGCCCGACCCACGCGATTTCCTGAACGGATTGGATTGAAAAGTTGCCTGTCCACGATGGGGACCCGGAATGGTCAACCCTAAGGGCTTGAAGCCTTATTTACATGATGCTAAATTAAGCACCACATTAGATGCTTGTCTGAAGGAGGCGGTTATGGGGATCAAATTTTCCGAGGACATCCGGTCGGTGACCGATTTGAAGCGTAATACCCGCAGTCTATTGGACCAGATCCATCGGACGGGCCGGCCGGTTGTTTTGACGGTCAATGGAAAAGCGGACGCCGTTTTGATGAATTCGAAATCCTATGAGCTTTATTTGAACGCGGTGAATCTTGCGCGTGAATTGGTCTCCGCCGAAAAGGATGTGACCGCCCGCCGGGTGCGACCCGCCCGCGCTTTCTTGAAAGAGTTTAAGCGTGCCCATTCGTCACCAAGTTAAGATCACCCGGACCGCCGAGGACGACCTGAGGGAGATTTTGGATTTTATTGGCAAGGACAGCCCGCGCGAAGCGGTAAAATTCATTTCCCGAATTGAGCAACAAATCACCACGTTGGAGCAATACCCCGAAAGATGCCCTTCTGTTCCGGAAAACGATGTATTAGGGACGGCCTATCGGCATATCTTGTATGGGGATTACAGGACGATTTTCCGGATTTCCAGAAAAACAGTACTGATCCTTCGAATCCTACATGGTTCCCGTCTATTGGATGATTCCGCTTTTGAGTGATAAATGTGCTGTCCCCGACGAGGACCTGAAAAAAACTGTTGATGTTGTATAATTCGAAAAACCATTTAAGTTTAAATGTCGAGGGTATATGAAAATTCTCATCCTCCTTACCGGAATCCTGCTGGCGATTATTTCCCCATTGGCCTGTAACAAAAACTATTCACTGGGGCCTCTGCCCGGTCCAACCGCAACACCCACGATCGCCCCGACCGCCACTTGCGCTGTCATCGCCCAACCCCCGCCGACGTCCTCGGGCATTTACTGGGAAGAGGCTTACGTAGCCTCAGGATCCAATTATGGCTCCCCGGAGTATGACTTCGAATTGTACCAGACGGTGAATGGGACGCCGGATTCCACCTCGGGTGTCACGGTCACGGGAACGGGAATTTCCCCGACGGCCCTGGTCTATGGGGGCGCCTATACCATCACCGGGGTGGTTTATGCCAACTACTATGCCCAGGGAAACACGGAAATCACCTCCGGCGGCACCTATACCATGACCTCCGTGACCTCCATCGGTACCGCTTCAGCCACAGCGGCCATGGCCGGCTACGCCACCCTCGCTTCCGACGGCTCGGCCGTCACCTGGGCCGGTTCCGCCACGACCAACTTCTTGGATATCCTTAGTAGTAATTACAGCACGAGTTACAGTTCCTTCAAGTGCTGGATTCCTCCGTCTCCCATTCTCATCCCTTCAACAGCCTATCCTTCCCATGGGTCTTATTTAGTGGCGGCCGAGAGGAACAATTACACCACCTCCATTAGCGGGGGGGCTGGAATTTTTGACGTTTATAACTTGGTCTAAATTTACGTCACAGAATAATTTTAGATAATGATCTTATTTAGGAGTCAGGACTGAGTCGTAAAGGAGCAAGACTTTTTGAAGCAATACGTGTGCATTGAAAATTTTTCCCAGGACTGAAAGAAAAGATTTACGAAAGATACCACGCTTACGGCCGAACCCCCCCCGAAGGGTTGTTTTATCTGAACAGCTGGCTGGAAAAAGACCGCAACCGGTGTTTCCAGTTGATGGAAACCAACGACCCGAAATTGTTCGAGGTTTGGAAGGAAAGCGCCAGGGTTTAGGGACCATTGAGGTGATCGAAATCGGGGAGAAGCCGTCGAAGGGATCGTCCTAAAAGGCTTAACAGGATGCTGAAAAAGTCCGTTTCTCGGACTTTTTCACATTTACGAACGAGCCACAATGCATAAAAACCTTATTTTCAGTGGCTCGTTCTATCCCATGGCTGTCGACAGGGTGCTGAAAAATACTTTTTCAGCACCCTGTTAAGTTGTCCACGACCTGTTTCCCGTAGCTTGAAGAGCGCAGGGTGGACGGGGACCCCCCTTGGACAAAGCACGGAGAGAGGGGTCACCTTATTCCCGTAAAAAAAGAGGCTGAATCTCTTTCAGCCTCCCAAATACCCGCTAAGTTCTTCAGGGCCCGTCGCTTTAGAAATAGGACGACCCCTACCTTTTCGCCACGAAGGGTGAGACTTGGGGCGCGCCCCTTTGCGCCGTACCCGAGATCTCAACCTTATGTTTTAGTTTCTGGTTATGCCGGGCCTTGACCTGTTCTTGGAACTGGCTCCTCGTCAGATGGGCCGATTTTTTCACCGCCTGATCCGCCCCGGCGTTTCCAACCGCCGACATCCACACCAGCGTCACGGCCAGCAAGATTCCCTTTTTCATTTCAAACCTCCCTTGAATGAGTTCCGTCGCTTCCCAAACATGTGTTAATTGGCAGCCGGGGTGGGGGTGGGTTGCAACACCGCGGTGTAATCCACCTCAACCCCGTCGTTCGTGAGCGTCGCGATGACCGTCCCCGCGTTGGCATCGCCCAATGGATCGTTCATCAGGTCAATGTCCCCCTGATAGAAGGAGCCGCGTCCGTAGGCCGCCGTCAAGGCGTTGATGATATTCAGGCCGGGTTCGTCGCCGAGAAAAAGGTAAATGAGGCCGGACATCCCCGCCACTCCGGAAATATCCGTGATCTGGTTGCCGTTCAGGTCCAGGGTGTTCAAGTTCACCATGCCGGACATATTCGGCATGACCGCGATCAGGTTGTTTTCCATGGATATCCATTGAAGGGAGACGATGGAGGTCACCGGCGACATGTCCGTAATCTTGTTCGAGTCAAAATCCAATCCCGTGAGGTTCTTAAGGCCGGCCAGGTTGGGCAAGGCCGAAACCTGGTTATCGTCGAAAGAAATCGTTTGGATGGAAGCCAAGAAAGCCAGCGGCGAAACATCCTTAACGGCATTTTGCGAAACGTCCAAATCCGTCAATGCGATTAATTGGGACAGGGGAGGCAGGTTCGTTAATTTGTTATTGTAGATAAAAAGGGTTTGGAGGGCTCCCAGGCCGGAGAGAGGGGACATGTCGGCAATCGAATTGTCGCTCACATCCAGGTAGGTCAGATGGGTCATTCCGGACAAGGAAGATAGGTCCGTGATCATATCCTTGTTTAAAGTAAGGCGGAGAAGATTCGTCAATTTGGAGAGCCCCCGGATATCGTTGAGCGGGGTGTTACCCGTGAGGTTCAGTTCTTTTAACCCCGTAAGGTTGGAAATCGGCGAAAGATCGGTGAGATTGTTCTGTGAAAGGGAGAGGTTCGTTAAAGAGGTGCAATACTCCAGGCCTTCCAGATTGGTGATGTCCGCGTCATTGAGGGTCAAACTGGTGAGGGTGGCCAGATCCCCCGAGCTGATGGGGTCCGTTTTGGAGGTAATCATTCCGTTCGTGATCAAGATACTTTGAATCGCCGCCAAGAGATTGGCGTCCGGAATATTCACATTTGCCACAGGGGTGGAGGTCATGGTGGGGGTCGCCACGGGGGTGGGCGTCAAAACACGCGTGGTCGCGGGGGTGGCCGTGGAGCTTGCCGGAATCGAAACGGCAGGTGCCATTGGGCCCGTGGTGCTGCACCCCGCAAAAACCAGGGCGAATCCCGTCATCACCAGGGTTCCGAATGCTTTGTTGAAAGTATTTTTCTTATTCATGGCCGCCCTCTAGCTTCGATTGAAAAGTAACAATCTAGGTAAAGCATGGGTCGTGCCATAAAAAAGCGGGGTTTTAAGGCTATTTCGGGGTGAAATGGGTAATTTTTATGGATAGTTTAAAAAGAGGCTGGGTAGTTTTTACCTAGTTGATGCATGCCTGTTTTCATTGTTTTGGGGGTGGGATAGAAGAGCCGAAACGAGACGTTCGGCTTTAAATCCTCTTGGGGGGTCCTCACTGGATTTCTAGTCAGGCGCCCGGATGGACCGCTGGGTCGTGCCCACCGGTCAAGGAAATGGGACTCGGAGGAGACGTGGAGCGGAAGCGCGGGTCCGGGCCGCCCTCAGCGCCAGATCAACCAAGCCGCCAGCGATAAGAGGATCGCGGTCAAAATCCCCGCCAAAATCCACAATAACTTGATCTTCCTTCGAAGGTCCTGGATCACCTGGTTGTCTTTCCAGTTTTTGTAAATCTCGACCCCCTGAAGGAGAAGGGGCCCGAAAATATTCCTAAAAAAACCCCAATTGAACATTTCGTTTTCCCGCTTATCTCCAAGTAATCTCAAGATCCGCCGTTCCCTTGAGTGAAACCTGCACTTCCAGCCCTTCGTTGTCCGCGTAACCGTCCAACACTTCGAAAGAGTCCACCTGGGTCCGGAGGCGGATATTGCGGTCCAGGGGCCGGTTGAGCTTCTTGTTGATCTTCGCCTTAAGAATGTCCATCTTTAAGCCGACGGGGACGATGGCGATCCGGCGCAATTGGTCCTTGAAGTCCGATTTAAACAGGAGATCGGCGACTTGAAGCATCAAATCCCCGGATTTGATGTCGTATTCCAGGTCCGGCATATCAAACACCCGCCGTTTCGCTAGATATCGGGGGGTTCCCCGCAGGTAAAGCGTCAACTCGGCGGGCTGGCTGGACAAATTAATGATCAGGGGGTTGTAGGCCACCTTGACCTCGACGATCACCTTGCCTCCCGACCCGTAGATTCGGATCCCTTGGATGGTCATATTTCCCGCGCCCGTACCGGGTAAGGCCTTGCCGATGATTCCCATCCGGGGGTCCCGAAAATACCGGTTGGCATCCTCATAATTAATATGGGTATTGGTCATGGCCTGGAAGATGCCCGGCCCCGGCTGGAAGGGCTGAAGCGGGGGCATTGCCTCGGGGGTAGTCGATGGCATCGGGCCAAAGAGGATCTCGGGTGAGGCGGACATCTCAACGACCGCGTGCAGGGTCGAGGCCTTCTCCAGGTCGGTTCTCGTCTTTCCGACGCTCAAGGAGGTCGCCTTGATTAAAAGCCAAAGCTGATCGTCCATTCGGATGGGCGACTCCATCCGCAACCAGAGGGCCTTCAACCGGGACTTGATATAGGCTTCCTGCACCGTATGGGCAATCCCCCCCTTGATCAGGTTGGCGACATGTTGGAAGGCGCCCCCCCCTTGGGGAAAGGTCACCACGATGGGCAGGCGGATCAAGCCCGGTTTGACGGGGGGAAAGGTTCGATTGGGCGCGGGCAATACCTTTACCTTTGCTTCCGCCTCCTTAGCGTCGAAAGAGCTATTGCCATGGCGCGAGGGGGCGCACCGCAACCCCCCGCCCAAACCGACAGAAGGAGAGTAATAACAACGCGCCCGCGATGGGTAAGGTTCAAGGTCATTGATCCCTTAATCGCAAGTATTGTGCCCTTCCAGACTTTCACCGATTAAGGGGTTAGGCGATTGTGGAGGGTTTTATAGGCGATCAACTTGATCGGGTCTCTATCAGGTTGATCGCCTCCTCTTCCCAGGCTTGATTTTCGGGGCCTGAATCGGGGATTTTATCTGTCCAAGACGGGGACCAGATCCCACCGCAAACATTGGAGGCTGGAATCATGAGGAAAATAATAGTCTTATCAATGATTACATTAGATGGTGTCATGCAAGCGCCGGGTGGACCTAAAGAGGACCCATCCGGCGGATTCAAATTTGGGGGTTGGGTCGCGCCTTATGATGACGAAGTTGGCGGTCAGGTCGTGCAAAAAGAGCTGAATCAACCTGTCGATTATCTTTTGGGCCGAAAAACGTTTGAGATTTGGGAATCCTACTGGCCTCAACACGCGGCATTTTGGCCCGGTATCAATGACGGCACCAAGTTCGTCTTGTCCAAGACCGTGAAAAAGTCCGCCTGGAAAAACTCTGTGTTCCTCAAAAGCCTGGCCGATATCAAAAAGCTCAAAAATTCAAAAGGTTATGATCTTCAGGTTTGGGGCAGCAGTGAGCTTGTTCAGCTGTTGTTTAAGAATGATTTAGTGGATGAACTCCGGCTCAAAATTTACCCGCTGACTCTGGGTAAAGGAAAAAAGTTGTTTGACGGCGGCGCGGCACCGGCGGCCTTTACGTTAACCGAGAGTCTGGTGACACCCACCGGAGTGATGATCGCCAATTACAAACGGGGTGGAGAAGTCAAAACAGGCACGATCGGAGCCTGAGGCACCAAGGGGCAATGTTATGAGAAAACTAATCGCGGCGATCAATATGACACTGGACGGGTTTTGCGACCACACGGCGGTGATCCCAAGCGACGAAGGGATGCGCTTTTTTAACGACCTATTTCGCAACGCGGACACCCTTCTTTACGGAAGGATCACCTATCAACTGATGGAGGATTATTGGCCGGCCATTGTCAAAAACCCAACCGGCGACAAACTGGACGATGAATTCGCGGTACTCATCGACAATATCTCAAAGATCGTTTTTTCCCGCACGTTGAAATGGGTGGACTGGAGAAATTCAAGATTGAAATACGAACTCATTCAAGAAGAGGTTTTAGAGCTAAAACAGCAGTCGGGTAAAAATATTCTAGCGGGCAGCCCCAGTTTAATCGTGGCCTTGGCTAACCTTGGCTTGGTTGATGAATTTCAGCTTGTCGTTCACCCCGTTATTTCGGGAAGCGGCTTGCCTCTTTTTAAAAATATCAAAGATAGAATTAATCTTAAGCCCTTAAAAACAAAAACATTTGATAGCGGAGCGGTTATTCTTTTCTATGAACCGAGGCATTAACTTGTCCTTTTAGCGGGTCGGTCCAGCATCATCTGGCGAGGGTCA
This sequence comes from candidate division FCPU426 bacterium, assembly GCA_963849485.1. GTDB lineage: Bacteria > Oederibacteriota > Muellerivitia > Muellerivitales > Muellerivitaceae > CAVTWJ01. The sequence goes on from CAWKIF010000137.1 coordinate 13,400, forward strand.
AGGGGGAATTAATGGAAGTCAAAGGCGCGGCCTTTTTGTACACATTGGCGGGCCTGATGATCACCTTCGCTGGCTTCTCGGCGCTCTTGCTGAGCGTCCGGCAGGCGGCCGGGGCGAGGTTGTCGCTGCTTGACGCGTTCCTCGCGAAAACGGTCATGATTCATATTTTCGTTTTGACGGCGGGAGCGCTGCTGCCGGCGCTAATCGCTCTCTACGACCTACCGGAGAAGTGGATTTGGCAAGGCTCCGCCGTGCTTTTTGCCCTGCCGATGCTGGCTCTTCAGCTCACCTATCCGCGCCGGCGCCGCCAGGTGGTCGGCCAGGGACCGCCGCTCCCCATCTTCGCGGTTTTCGTTGTGTTGGGATCCCTTGTGACGCTGGCGATGCTCATCTGCGTTTTAGCGGGCCTTCCCTGCAGCCCCGCGGCCTACATCACGGCCTTGACGATCGATTTCTTTACCGTTGCTTTCGCCTTCCTGACCGCGCTCAAAGTCATTTTGAAACAACCCATCGAAGTGCCGGAAGATGAGCTATTGTGAAGGATTGGGATTTTCCCAGGAATAGTTGTCCATGCAATGGCCGTGAATAGATTAAATTACGGGTAGGTAGGTTTAATTGAGGAACCAATGAATCTCTCAATAAGGTTGGCAACCCTTAGTGATGCGCCAACCTTGGAAAGGCTTATCCGTGAATCGGCCCAAAAGTTAGGCCGCCCCGACTATTCGGAAACCCAGATCGAAGCCGCTTTAGGGACGGCTTGGGGGGTCGATTCCGAACTGATAAAAGACGGCACCTATTTTGTGGTGGAAACGGGCGGTCATTTAGTCGCTTGCGGGGGATGGAGTTACCGCGAAACCCTTTTCGGGGGCGATGGACAGGCTGGCCGGGAATCAAGAAATCTTGACCCCCTTCGGGATTCGGCGCGGATAAGGGCTTTTTTCGTTCATCCGGATTGGGCCCGCCGTGGGTTAGGCCGTCTCTTGCTGGAAAAATGCGAAGCTGAAGCAAAAACCCGGGGGTTCAAATCGTTTGAGTTGGTGGCGACCCTGCCGGGTCAGAGGCTTTACCGGAACTTTGGATATAGCGGCGAAAAGAAAACGGAATATCCGTTGAAAAACGGCATTACGATAGAATTCATCCCGATGAAAAAGGGGACACCCTAAAGGGGTTAGTGTTCTCCACGAAGGGGATCCTGGGTGGAAAGAGATAATAGGCAATAGGAGAACGGGAGAGTTTCCGTGAAACCAACCCAAGGCGCCTGGGCTAAAAAGGGCGTTTAAATAAAATATCCCTCGTTGGCTCCGGTGGTATCGTCGCTGGTTCCGCCGCTTGGCTTCGGTTTCGAGCGGAGGTTCGTGACCGATCCCTCCATTTTTACGGCATGGGAACTATCGACCTTTTTCGAAAACTCATCTATATTTTTTTCCATCAGGCTATATTCGGATTTCTTGAGAACTCTTTTCCACTCAGGATCGCTGGCCAAGGGGATGTCGGGCTTCAATATCAAAAGCGGAAAGTTGGATAAAGAGGGCGGAATAGGAACACCCGTCTTTTGGGCCCATTGGACCAAAAGGGTAATAACGGTGGTATTCAATTCTTCAAGGGCCGGATATTTATTATCCAAATTCTTTTTATCAATGGCCGTTATCAGAACTTGCTTGAACTTATTGGCCATAGTGTCAAACCGGTCCTTTAATTCCGGGTCGTAGTCCTGGCCGGCGGGGGGGGGGGCGGGGGTAGTTTCGGGTTTTTTATCGAAAAACCGGACCGTGGCCTGCTTGATCCCGTGGATTCGAATATAAAGTTGTAAGCCCAGGGGAGTGGGAGCCATATTGATATTTTTTTCCTCCTTTTGGCTTTCCTTCTGGAGCAAGCCCATTCCCTTCAAGTGTTCCAATTCCCGGTCGAGCCGGGCCATCGCCTCACCCTCGAAGAGGACCTTCAAATGGTCGAAGGACGTCATGAGGTTTTCCGCCTGGATCTGCCCATTTTCACCGTCGCGTTTTTTTGAGTTCAATACGCCATAAGCCAAAAGCTTCAGTTCCAGGGAGGACATTCGTCTCAACAAACTCATGAAAAGCAAATTTTCGTCGGAAGCGCCCATGGGCGAAGTCCCCGATACCAGCAGGCCCGCCCAATAATTCTGGATTTCCTCTTCCCCGCACCAGGAGCCCACCTCGAGAACAGGCTGGATCAAACGAGGATGGATCTGGTCGCCCGTATCGGGCTGGGTGATATTCAGCAGGCGGTTGGCCTTATGCAGGATTCGAGTCAACTGGACGGCCCGCCCCTCACTCATGAGGCTCCTCAAGGCAAGGCTGATTTCCTCAACCGCGCCGGGGCAAAACCTTAAAAGAAAAGCTCCCGCGCCCGCGATATGTTTTTGGGTCGCTAGGCGGATGGATTCGCTCATCCCCGTGGACCCGAATGCATCGGGCAATGAGTTGTTTTCAATCATCCCTTCGTCCTTTACGGTTTAACGACCCCGTCCTTAGCAAAACAAACTTAGCATCCCATCACCGCCCCTGTCCATTTGGGCATTATTCTAGACTTTCTGTAAAAGTATTGTCACTTCCGAATCGGTATATTGACAATGCGGTCCTAAATATAGTTGCAATTCCATTTCAAATATTCATACTTTTACGGGTTAACCTGAAAACATAAGGGGGTTTTTATGAGGCGTATGGCTTGGCTGTTGGTCGCGTTACTTTCAGTATCCGGGATGACCCTTTGGGCGCAAAACGAACGGGGAAACGGACGGGCTGAAGGGACCTCTTCGGCGCCCGCCGCTCATCCTGCCACTCGGCCTGCCGCCCGTCCAGCCGCGCAGGCTCGGCCGGCTCCCGTGTCGTCCCAGGCACCGGTGGTCATCAACATGAACCGGGGCACCAGCGGGGGGCATAACCGCAACTTCCCCTCCCAACAGCCCGTTCAACGGCCCGCCCAGCAGCCTTCCCAGGGCGCGGCCCCGGCCCAAAGGCCCCAACAACAGCCTTCTTATGGCCAACTTCATTGGAACGCCCCGGCGGCCCAACAGCCCCAACGCCGGCAGGCCCCGTCTTATCAGCAGGTTCAGCCCTGGGCGCCTTCCAACCAAGGGCGTGTCAATTCCCGGCCGAACCCCCAGCCCTACCGCGCCCCCGGCGTGAACGCCGCGGTGGCGGTTCACCACCACGCCTATACCCAAGGCTATGTCCGCAAGAAGCTCCAAAAATTAGGGGTCACCGCCGAGCCCAACCTGATCACGGACCGGGCGGAAATGATCCACACCGACCGGGCCCATTCCATCATCGCCATGCCCCGTGAGGGATTTGATCACCGGCCGATCAGCGGTGGGGTTGTCTCCCCCCGGCATTTCAACGACCCCGTGGTTCGGGACCGGATGCGCCTGCTGGAGGGGGCCGATTGGGGGGATCGTATTAACGGACTTTGCGTGAGCGAAAACATGCCCGGCCATTATTACTGGCACCAGGACAACGGCTTTAACTATTGCCATTACCTGGACGGGAACGGATACCATTGGTGGGGCTGGTACGCGGGAGATCAATACTTCTGGACCCGCTACTACGGCTCGCGCTGGTGGTGGTACGATTCGGATAACGACCGCTGGTGCTTCTGGAACAACAGCTTCTGGTGGTGGCAGGACCCCTACCACGTCGGCGACCTTTACTGCTACAACAACGACACCTATATCCCCTGCAACTCGGCGGAAGACCAGGTGGTCGTGACCCAGCCTGCGCCCGCCGATTCCAACGAGCACGATATCCTCAGCGCCGACGGCACCCGCGTCGTCAAACTCTTCGGCGACAGCGAGGACGCTTTCTTATACGATACGGCCAACCCGCCTACCTTCGACCCCGTCTACCTGGCCTCGGGCGTGAAGAGCGTGAGCTATTCGGACGTGCTGAACGGCCGCCCGCTTCAGATCATCCTGACCCTGAACGACGGTTCCTACGACATGTTCGACAACTACGGCAACCCCTACAACCCCGGGACCAACGACGCCGACCAGGCCGCGCAAAACTATGACCAGGGGCAGGGCGATACGCCCAACCCGCCTGGGCAATAAAGTATTTAGGTAGTTAAAAGTGAGTTCTCAGAGACCCCGGACCTTAGGGCCGGGGTCTTTTTTTATTGGGGATCTTCCAATCGTAATGCAAGCGCAGTTGGGGCGGTTGGGAAAGTTTTCCGGAAACGACCGAGGCTCCCGTGGGGTTTTCCCCGCTCGCGGGCGGCGCGAAAAGGCGGATGAGCAAGGGTTTCTTTACATCCCATACGGCGGCGGCGGGTGTCAAATCCACCCATTCCACCCCCGGCTTCTTGTAAACCCAGCGGTTACCCGCGGCGATCATCAGGTTTTGTTCCTTCTCCAGTAATAATTCCAAAATGACGGGGCGTTTTTTCAAGGGCAGTTTCCAACCCACCCCCACCGAATCGTCCGAGGCGCGCCATTGGGTTTTTAAGGGGCCCCGGAGCTTTTTCCAGCTTTCTTTTGGTTGGAAATAGGGGTCTTGGATGATCTTTCGATAGTCTTCCATGAAAGGCGTAGGCCATCCGTTTTGGGGGTTGTTGGGATCTTCCCTTTCCAGCCCCAGCCGGGCCCGGTCCCGGAACTGGTAATAGGTGATGCCGGTGAGATAAGGGGGTTTCTCCCTCAAGACCTGGCGGTAAAAGCGGACCATGAGGTTGCGTTGTTCCTCTTCCCCGCCCACATTGCCGTCGGCGTTGAATTCGCCGATCTCAAGTCCCCTTTTCATCCCCGCCAGGGCGCAAAACCGATGGTGGATACCTTTTAATTGTTTCCAAATATTCCCAAGGGACTCATGGGTGTAGTTTTCCCAGACGTGTTCCGGATCGGTGCGTTTATAGGGCCAGGCATAATCGAGGGTCACGTATTTGTCGGTGGACCAGAGGTCGGCGGCCTGCAGGATGGGAGCCAAAGCCTTTTCCTGTTCCAAGGTCCCCTTTTTAAAATCGATCACCTTACCCCAACAGCTCATCAGCTGAATTTCGGGCGCCTCTTTTTTAAGCACCTTCGAGAAGCGCACGAAAAAGTCCGCCACCTGGGAATAGCTATAGCGCCGGTTGAAGCTGAACCAAAAGCCGTCGCACTCGTGGTTGAGCCTCAGGCGCAGGCGGCCGAAGGGCTTCAGCTGCCGGGCGATGACCCGGATATGGTCGTCAGGCACCACGCAATCCATGGTCAGGGTGAGGGTGACCTCCTGGGCGTGGCGGCGGACATCCCGCATCTGCTCGAAGGCCGGTCCGGTCCGGTCGCCTTTCGGCCCCCCCGTGAAGGGGAAATAGTCGTCATAGGGGTAGGGCCAGGGTTTCAGGCCCTGCGGCGGGTGGGCGTCGGAGGCCCGCATTGGCCAGCCCTTATCGAAGGGGTAATAGCAAAACATCAGGTTGATCGACCGGTGGGGGCGCCCCAGGGTGGTGAGGACATGGTCCTGGTCGACGTATTCGCCCCTCTCGCTTCCGTCTCCCAGGTCGAGCGAGCATTTGGCCGGGGATAGGGTGACTTGGTAGGGGTTCTTCAGGGGAACGAGAGGGGGCATAGGGTTCGATCTCCAGGGGAATCAGGCAACCCTGAGATTGTATTCAAACGACCCGGGATGCGCATCATCTAAAAAACGGGAACGCTTTTATAAGTAAAGGAGAAAGACAATTTTCACCGCGAAGACGCTAAGAACTTCAATAGTCAGAGTTTTGATAAACGGCGTAAATCCAAATCTATTATTAGGATTTTCTTAGCATCTTGGCGCCTTGGCGGTAAATATTGGTTTATTTCTTTATAAACAAAAAAAGCCGCCGGGGTTCCGGCGGCTTTTGCGGACTCTTTTTATCTTCCCTCACAAACTTTAAGCTGGTCCAGGGCCGCGTTGATGGCCTGGATGGCATCCGCCTTGTGCCCGTGGAAATCATCCGCCGCGTTCCACAGGGTATGTTTGGCGTTCTGCAGTTGTTTGGCGGCCTTCCAAATCATCGGCGTATGGCGCCTCATCCCCGCCCTAAAATCAAAATGGGCCTGGTCGTCGCCCCCGACGTTGACGTTCAAGTTGAATCCGTCCGCTTTCACGGCCGCCGGCACCGCCATCAGGCCGATCAAGGCCAAACCCAAGACCCCGACCTTGACTTTATTAGAAACTTTCATGAAACCCTCCCCTTTAAGTTGATTTCTTAATCGGCGCTTGAATCAACGCCAAAATTAAGACGGGTGGGGGATTCGGATAGTTAGTTGTACTTATCCATGTTCTCGTAAATTAAGCGGAAAATTCCCCGTTAATTGATAAGTCAAAGGTAAATCCTTGTCTGGTTTTCTCATTTTTCACGAAACGCACCATTGCCTCGACCAGGGCCGGAAGCGTGTGGGGCTTCGCCTCCACCGAGACTTTGCCGCCCCAAAAGCGGACGCTATGGGCAGTAACCGGGCCCACCACGGCGATCTGCAGGCCCTTGGATATTTTTTTACGCTGGGCCGCGGTGAAGACGCCGTAGAAATGATCGGCGGAGGAGGAAGAGGCGAACACCAGCCAATCGACCCCGCCCTCTTTCAGGAAGAGGGTGTGGAGCTTTTGGCGGGATTCTTTCGGCATGCGGTTCTCATAGAGCGGCCAAACCGTGACATGGGCCTTTTGGGCCTGGAGGGATTTTTCAAGCACTTCCCGCCCCTCCTTCGCCCGGGCAAATAATATTTTCTTCCCTTCCAGGCTCTTCCCCATTTTTTTAAAGGCCCGGACCAGGCCTTCCTGCTTGTAATCCTTTGGCACAAGGTCGGCCCGCAGGCCGTATCGGCCTAGGTCCCGGGACGTGGCCTCGCCCACGCAGGCGATCTTCAGATGCGACAGGGCCCTTAAATCCAGCTTGGAAACGGCAAGGTGGGCGATGAGGGTTTCCACCGCGTTGACGCTGGAGAGGACCAGCCAGTCGAAGCCGGATAAATGCTTGAGGATCTTCAAACCCTCCGCGCTCAAGGGCATGGGCACGATCTCGATGGTGGGAATCTCGATCACTTCCGCGCCCTGGTCTTCAAGCATCTGGGTCAGAAAGCTTGCCTGTTCCCGGGTGCGGGTGACCAGCACCTTCCGGCCCGAAAGGGCCTGGGGCTTAAACCAGCTCAAGGGTTTCATCAATTCCACCACCTTTCCCATTACGACCGTACAGGGGGGCACCAGGCACGCCTGTTGAACCTGCCGGGCCACCTTGCCGAGCGGACCCACGACCTGTTTCTGGGCGCCCGTGGTGCCCGACTGGACCACCGCCACGGGGGTTTGGGGGTCCTTGCCCTCCTTTAGTAGTCTCGCGCAAATGCCGGGCAGGGTGTGCAGACCCATCAGGAACACCAGCGTGCCTTCGGTTTTCGCCAGGTGGGCCCAATCGACCTGGGTCTCGTTCTTTTTGGGGTCCTCATGGCCGGTAACGATGGTCAGGGTTGAATTGAATTCACGGTGGGTGACCGGGATGCCCGCATAGGCCGGAACGCCGATGGCGGCGGAAATCCCCGGCACGATCTCGAAGGGGATGCCCGCGTGGGAAAGCGCCAGGGCCTCCTCGGCCCCCCGCCCGAAGACAAAGGGGTCTCCCCCCTTCAATCGAACCACGATCTGCCCCCGCCGGGCCCTTTGGATCATCAGGTCATTGATGGCCTTTTGGCTGAGCGCGCTCTTTTTGGAGCGGTGGCCCCGGAAGATTTTCTCGGCTGAAGGAGGGATCAGATCGAGGATTTTCCCTGGGATCAAGGCATCGTAAATAACGACTTCCGCCGCTTCCAAGCTCTCGACCGCCTTGATCGTCAAGAGCCCCGGATCGCCCGGGCCCGCGCCGACGAGAATAACTTTGCCGAAGGTTTTCATGAATTAATACTTTCCTTTATTACAACGACCGTTCCAACCTTACAAAAGGTCTTAATCTCATCAATTTCGGAATCGGTCACAGCGATACAACCTTTTGTCCAGTCCCACAATAGATGTAAATGGCCTAACCATTCTAATCCGTTTTTCAAACCATGAATTCCAATAACGCCACCCAAATTAGTGTCACTTGGGGGAACTTCACACTTTATTTCTGCTTCTTTAATTCTGGTAAATTCCTTTTTAGATATAAGTCCACTTTTTAATCCATCAAAGGCATCTTGTGTGTCTGGATATCCCAAATAAATAAAAAAATGAAAATGACTAGTGCTGTTCATAGCAACAACGTGGTAAACACCTGCAGGGGTTTTATTATCGCCCCCTATCATCCTTTTCCCTAAACCACCTTTACCAACAGAGCATTTATATTCCTTTACTGTAGTATCTCCATCTTTAACCCTAAGTAAGTGCTTATCTTTAATTATTTCCATGGAAAAATCCTTAGCATCAACTCGCCCAACCGTCAAAAACGGTATTAATAAAATCAAAATATATTTGAAAATAAATCCCATGGTTCAACCTTCACAGTTAATGGTGTCATTGCGAGGAGCTGCCCCAATCGGGGCGTTCAGTGACGTGGCAATCCCAGTTCGTCTTTCGTTTTCGTCTGTTCTACAAGTCAACCTCGAACACCCACCATGAACTGGGATTGCCGCGCCGCAAAATTCGCGGCTCGCAATGACTTCAAAACAATAACCATCAAACTAACTCATTCCCCTTTTTCTTATTAGGCTCTTAGGTTCTTCCGAAATCACTCAAGATTTGCCTCGCGCCGTTTTCGAGGAATTTATTCGCGAGTTTCTCACCCAGGGCCAAAGGGTTGTCCTTCAAGTCGCTGACCTGGTCCCGGAGGATGGCGTTTCCCTTGGGGTCGGCGATGACGCCGGTGAGGGTCAAGACTTCCCCCTTCAAGGTCGCCAGGGCGCCGACCGGCACCCGGCAGCCGCCCAGCAAAGTCTTGAGGAAGGCCCGCTCGGCCATGGCGCAGACCCTGGTATCGGGATCATTCAAATGGCGGAGTTTTTCCAGTAATTCATGGTCGGTTGCCCGGGCCGTGACGGCCAGCACCCCCTGGGCGGGGGCGGGCACCATGATCTCGGGTTCCAATATTTCGGTGATTTCGGATTCGCGGCCCAGGCGCTTCAATCCCGCCGAGGCGAGCAGGATGGCGTCCACCAACCCTTCCCTCATCTTGCGGATGCGGGTATCTACGTTGCCCCTCAAGGGCACCACTTCCAGGTCGGGACGGGCGGATCGGATTTGCGCCTCCCGCCGGGGGAGCTGGTGCCGATTTTGGAGCCGGTGGGTAGTTGGGCGAGGGTTTGCCCGGTTCGGGAGATCAGGGCGTCCCGGGGGTCTTCCCTCTTTATTAGCGCCGCATAAACGATTCCGTGGGGCAGGGTGGTGGGCACATCTTTCAGGCTGTGGATGGCGGCCCGGATGGAACCGTTCAAAAGAGCGTCATCCAATTCCCGGGTGAAGAGGCCCACCGGGATGCCCTCCATGCTCGCGTCGGGGTTCTGCAGTCCCCAGGTATCGCCTTGGGTCTTCAAGACGCTCAGTTCGACCTGATCGCCTGGTAGAAGCTTGGCGATCTGATCCCGCACTATTCCCGCCTGGGCCAGGGCCAACTGGCTTCCACGAGTGCCGATGAAAAGGTTCAAGAATATCCCTCGACCAGGATGAAATGAGAGAGGGCTTTAATCATCCTTGGAACCCTCCACGAGGGAAAAAACATCATGGAGCATCCGGGCATACTCGAACCGGTCCGTCTCATGAGAAAGGGCCTTCAGGTTCACGGTGGGCTCGTGCAAAAGCTTATGAATCAGGTCATGGGTGAGCTTTTCCACGGCCTTTCGGTCTTTTTCCCCCAAGCCGGGGTTCTTTTTGAAGAATTCGTCCAGTTCCCTTTGACGGGTGATCTCGTATTTATCCCTCAACCGCACCACCGTGGGGACCAGTTCCAAGGTATTGAGCCAGGAGCAGAGCTTTTCCACCTCTTCCTTCAAGATGGCCTCCGCGTTTTGGGAGGCCTTTTGGCGCTCGTCCCGGTTGCGGTTGGCCAGTTGGGAAAGGTCGTCGATGTTGTAAAGGTAGACCGAGTTGATTTGGGAGGCCGATTCCTCCACGTTGCGGGGGACGCCGGTATCAATGATGAAAAGCGGGGTGCCGTGGCGGCGGCGCATGGCTTCTTCCAACTTTTCCCTGGTCAAGAGCGGCTGGGCGCCGGCCACCGAGGTGAGGATGATATCCACCTGGTCCAGTTCCCCCAGGGCCTCGTCGAGGGAAAGGGGTTTCCCCCCAGCGAGGCGGCCAAGGCCTTGGCCTTTTCCACCGTGCGGTTGGCGATGCGGAACCCCCGGACACCCGCGTCATAGAGATATTTGGCGGTCAACTCGCTCATTTCCCCGGCACCGATCAAGAGCACCTGCCGCTGGGAAAGGGGGCTGAAGATCTTCCCCGCCAGGTCCACCACCACCGAGGACACGTTGGTGGGCATGCGGGCGATCTCCGTTTGGGTGCGCACTCTCTTGGCCGCGGCGAAGGCACGGTGGAATATGCCGTTCAGGGTGGAACCCAGGGTGCCCGCCAGGGAGGCGGCCTCGTAGGCTTCCTTGACCTGCCCTAATATCTGGGCCTCTCCCAAGACCATCGAATCGAGCGAACTGGCCACCCGGAAGAGGTGCAAAAAGGCGTCCGGCCCTTCGTAGAGGTAGAAATATTGCGCAACTTCCTTGGGTTTGAGCTTGTGGTGCTTGAAGAGGATCCGATGGACGGATTCCAGGGCTTCCTGTTCCCGATCCGTGCCCAGGTAAAACTCCACCCGGTTGCAGGTGGAAAGGAAGACCGCCTGGGGTGCGGCCTCTTTGAGCCCCTTCAGGGTTTCATCCACCAGCTCAGGAGGGAGGGCGTATTTCTCGCGCACCTTGACCGGGGCGGTCCGGTGGTTGAGCCCGTAAACGATGAATTTCATTGGACGGCTTTCCAGAAAATATGCTGGGTCTGGAGGAAGACCTGGACCCCCACGAAGGTGAAGAGGGCCAAGAGATAACCCGCCATCACGAGCATCAGGGTCTGCCGGCCCCGGATCTTGAGGCCCCAGCGCAGGAGGAAAAACCCGGCGTAGATAAGGGAAACCAAAAAAGCCCCCAGGATCTTGGGGTCGGTGACAGGAAGCCGGTTCCAGACCAGGAAGGCCTGGTAGGTGCCCAGGGCCAGGCCCAGCAACCAGAAGAGGAAACCCCAGCCGACATAAAACACCGTCAGGCGGTCGAGCAGTTCCAGGGGGGGCAGGCGGAAGCTCCAGGCCTTGATCTGGTGGCGCTTGAGCTGGCCTTCCTGGATCCAGAAGGCCATGCCCACCCCGAAGCCCAGGGTGAAGCAGGCGAAACCCAGGAAAATCGAGAAGATATGAAAGGCCATCCAAAGGGTCATCATGGAGGGGTTGGGAAAGGCCGAGTCATTAAAGCTGATGAAAAAGCCCAGGAGGGCCAGCAGGAAGACCAGTGGAAGGAAAAGCGAGTTCAGGAGAGGCACGGGTGCCTTGAACCGGCCCATCCACAAGACCAGCCCCAGGCAATAGGAGATGACCAGGAGGATGCCGCTGAGGGAAAGCATGGGAGGATAGCCGGTGGAAACCCAGTGGACCACGACCAGGAGGGTTTGGGCGCCCAAGGCATAGAGAAGCCATTGGTCCGCCTTCGAATTGTAGGATTCTTCGAGGGTTTGGTAATAACGGATGGAAAACCAGGCGGCCGAGGCCAAAAACAGGGTGCCCAAAGCGTAGCAGATTTGAACGGCCATCATGTCCCCTTTAATATGTTTGGTCTGGAACAGGTATTTTCAACCAGCCCCAGGGCCTTTGCAACTTGAGTATTAAGACAAAGAGCATTTTCACCGCCAAGGCGCCAAGACCACCAAGAAAGACTAAACCAGGGATTTAGACTTTGAATCCATATCTAAACCTTATCCAAAGACATTTTTTCCATCAAGCCATTCGCACCTACTCGAATGCCTCGGCAAAATTCGGCTTTATTTGGCATTGCTGCCTTTCGTTGTTCTTAGCGGTCTTGGCGTCTTGGCGGTGAAATAGGTTTTATGTTTTAAAACAAAGAACCCCGGGCCCGGACGGGCCCAGGGTGGGTGGGAAGTGAAAAGACTAAAAGAGGCTGGAAGCGGCGATTTCGGCCATCTTCATCACCGGGGTGGGCCAGAAACCCAGGACCACGGTCACGATAATGCAGACTAGTAACAAGGTCTTTTCCAAGCCGTTGACGGGAATGGGGGTGGGATCGACGGCGTCGTCCACCAAGGCCTTCTTGGCCACCATCAAGTAGTAATAAAGTGACACCACACTGAAGATCATCCCGACCAGGGCCAGCCAGGTATAGCCTTGATGGATCGCGGCTCCGAAGAGGTACCACTTCCCCGAGAAGCCGGCAAAGGGGGGCACCCCCGCCAGCGACAGCAGGCCCACCAAGAGCATCACGCCGATCACGGGGGATCTTTTCCAAAGGCCGGCAAAACCGGAAATCTCCTCACTGCCCGTTTGGGCCGAAACCAGGCTGATGGAAAGGAAGACGCCCATGTTGGCGAAGAGGTAAACAAACAGGTAAAAGAGGACCGCCGTCATGCCCAAAATGCCCCCTGCCAGGAACCCGGTCATGATGTAACCCGCCTGGGCGATGGAGGAATAGGCCATGAGGCGCTTCAGGTTCGATTGGGGCAGGGCTTCCAAGTTACCCAGGGCGATGCTGGCGGCGGCCAAGACGGCGAAGAGACCGACCCAGACGGGCTGGAGCGCGGGGACCGCGAAAGCGACCCAGAAGAGCCGGATGAAGGCGGCGAAACCAGCCGACTTGGAGGCTACCGAGAGGAAAGCCGTGATGGGCGTGGGGGCTCCCTCGTAGACATCCGGGGTCCACATATGGAAAGGGGCCAGGGAGATCTTGAAGGACAACCCGGCGATCACCAAAATCACCGCCAGGACGGCCAGGGGGGAAACCGGCTGGAGGGCCAAGGCTTTGGCGATTCCGATCAGGGTCGTGGTGCCCGCCAATCCGTAAATATAAGAGAACCCGAAAAGGAGCAGGGCCGAGGAAAAGGCGCCCAACAAAAGGTACTTCATCCCGGCCTCGTTGCTGGCCTTGTCCTTTTTCATGAAGGAGGCGAGGAGATAACTGCTGATGGTCAGGGTTTCGAGGGAGATGTACAAGGTGACCACTTCCTGGGCCGAAGCCAGGGCCGAGGCCCCCGCCACCGAGAAGAGCAGGATGGCCAGAAATTCCGCCGGGTAGGGGGTCGGGTGGGTCTTGAAATACCGGTTCGCGATCACCACGGTGAACAGGGTGGCCAGCATCACCAGGATCTTGAAGTAGACCGCCAGCGCGTCCAGCCGCAGGAACCCATTGAAGGCTTCCTGGGGAACGGCGGGCAGGGGGCAGGCCCCCCCGCAAAAGAGACCGCCGGGGCAAGGCAGGGTCAAGAGCCCTCCCAGGACGCCCAACCCCGCCACCCAACTGAGGATAGAACGGTCGGAATCCTTTTTCAGAAACAGATCCCATAGCAAGATGACAATCGCCGTGGAGACCAGCCAAATTTCCGGGTAAAAAACCGAATATTGGATCACTTGAAGCCTCCGATCAGGTCGACCAGGGGAGCGATGGCGCAATTGGATAGGTCCACGAAGGGTTTGGGATAGAGCCCGACCGCGAGGGACACCAGGAGGAGATAGGCGATGGGCAGGATCTCGATGAAGGTCCCGTCATGGGTGCCCTCCGTCATGTGCGAATCCTTGACCGGGCCGTAAAAAACCATCTGCACCAGGCGCAGGTAATAGACCGCCGTCATGACGATGGCCAGGATGGCGATGGGGAAAAGGATTTGGAAGATGGAAAAACCGCACTTGAAGGCGCCCATGAAGATCAAAAACTCGCCCACGAACCCGCTCAGGCCCGGCAACCCCACGTTGGCCATGGCCGCCGCGACGAAAAGCCCGCCCAGGATGGGCATGACCTTGGCCAGGCCGCCCAGCTTGGCCAGTTCCCTCGTGTGCGCCTTGCCGTAGACCAGGCCCACCAGGGCGAAGGTCATGGCCGCCACGATGCCGTGGGAAAGGGTCTGGATGACCGCCCCGTTCAAGCCCGCCGTTTGAAGGGTGCAGATGCCGAAGAGGATCGCGCCGCAATGGGAGACCGAAGAATAGGCGATGACGTACTTGAAATCTTTCTGTTTCAAGGCCACAAAGGCCGCGTAGAGGATGTTAACCAGGGTCAGGCCCACCAGGAGGGGCAGCCAGTACTTGGCTCCGTCCGGCATGGAAGGAAGGGCGACCCGGATGATGCTGTAACCGCCCAGGCTTTTTAGCACGCCTGCGTGCAGCATGGAGGCGGCCGTAGGGGCGGAACCGTAACCGTCGGGCGACCAGGTGTGGAAGGGGAAAACCGCCGCGATGACCCCGAAGCCCAAAAACAAAAGCGGGAACCAGGTTTTCTGGAAATCGACTGAAAAGCCCGTCTGGGAAAGGTGGCCCAGGATGCGAATGTCGAAGGTATGCACGTTGGAGGTGAAATACATGGCCAGGAACCCCACCAGCATGAAGGCCGAGCCCGCCAGGAGCATGACGGTGAGCTTCATGGCGGCGTATTCCTTGCGGCCCGAGCCCCAGATGCCCACCAACAGGTACATGGGAAGCACCGCGAACTCGTAGAAGAGGAAGAAGAAGAAAAGGTCGAGGCTGACATAGGCGCCCGCCACGCCGCCCACGAGGAGCGAGAAAAGCACGTAGTATTCCCGCACCCGCATGGGAATGTTCCAGGAGATCAGGGTGCCCGCGAAATAAACGCTCGCCACCAGGAAGACCATGAGGACGCTCATGCCGTCCACGCCCAGCAGGTAGGTGATGCCGAGGTTGGTAAGCCAGGGGACCCTTTCCACGAACTGGAAGCCACCTTCGGCCACTGAAAAACGCGTCAGGACATCCATCGCCAGGCCCAGTTCCAGCGCGGCGGCCACCAGGCTGATCCAACGGATCATCTTGGGGGGGGCGGCGAGGATCAGCAGGGCCGCGATATTGGGGATCAGGATAAAACTCGTCAGCAGCGGCAGGCAGGAGCACCCCCCCGTTCCGAAGGCCCAGAAAGAAGCCAGGAATGGCAAAACAATGGCGGTTAAGACTGGGATCATTAAATCAATTCCTCCGAAACCTAATTAGAAACTCACGAACAGAAAGATCAGCGAGACGGCCCCAAAAATGACGAGGGCGTAATTTTGCACATAGCCGGTTTGGGTGAGGCGGAAAAAGCCGCCCATTTTGGCGGCCGTCCAACCCAGGCCGTCCACCATGCCGTCATCCACCACGTTGTCGTCGAACCAGGTGAAGAGGGTGGCCAGGCCGAAGACCACTTTTTTCACCAACCAGCCGTAGAACTCATCCACGTAATACTTGTTTTTCAGGAGCAAGTAGATAGGGCGGAAGGTCTGGGCCATTTTCTCGGCCGAGAATATCTTGAAGTAGTAGAAACAGGCCGCCAGGCCGATGCCCAGGAAGGCGATGCCCACCGAAACCCAGCCCATGGTCCAATCGAACACGGCGGGGGCGGAATTGCCGTAATGGAGGAATTTTGAATAACCGTCAAACCCGGGGTAGTTGAGCCACCCCACGCAGATGGAGAGCAGGGCCAGGACCATCAGGGGCCCGGTCATGGACAGGGGCGACTCGTGGGCGTGTTCGTGGGCGTGGGGGTCGCGGGGTTCCCCGGTGAAGACCACGAAAAAGAGGCGGAACATGTAAAAAGCGGTGAGGAAAGCCGTGAAAACCGCCGCGGCGTAAAGGATCTCATGGCCGGGCACGGTGCTTTCCCGGACCACGTCGAGAATGGCGTCTTTCGAGAAAAATCCCGCCAGGGGAAAGATCCCCGCGATGGCCAGCGTGGCCACGGCGAAGGTGAAGGCGGTGATCTTCATTTTTTTGGCCAAGCCGCCCATTTTCCAGATGTCCTGGTTGTGCAGCCCGTGGATGACGCTTCCCGCCCCCAGGAAGAGGAGGGCCTTGAAACAGGCATGGGTCGTAAGATGAAACATGCCCTGGGTGTAACCGCCCGCGCCCAGGGCCAGGATCATGTAGCCCAGTTGGGAGAGGGTGGAATAGGCCAGGATCCGTTTGATGTCGTCCTGGGCCAGGGCGATGGTGGCGGCGAAGATGGCCGTGAACCCGCCCGTCCAGGCCACCGCTGTCATGGCCGTGGGGTCGGCGGAAAAAAGCAGGTAGGTGCGGGCGACCATGAAAACACCCGCAGCGACCATGGTCGCCGCGTGGATCAGGGCGGAAACAGGCGTGGGGCCTTCCATGGCGTCGGGCAGCCAAACATGCAGGGGAAACTGGGCGCTCTTCCCCACCGCCCCGCCGAAAAGAAGGAGAGCGATACCCGCGACATACAGGGATGGCAGGGTATGGTGGGCCAGGCCCTCCGAGATCACTAGGGTTGGACCTGGGCGAAATCGAAGGTCTGGAAAACCATGCCGATGGTGATGACCCCCATGAGGAAGGCCATGTCCCCGACCCGGTTGACGATGAAAGCCTTTTTGCAGGCGTCCGCCGCCTCGGGCTTGTGGTACCAGAACCCGATCAGAAGATAGGAACAAAGCCCCACCAGTTCCCAACCCACGAACAATCTGCAGGAAGCTGGTCGACAGGACCAGCACCAGCATGGAGGCGGTAAAAAGGGACAGGTAGGAGATAATAGGGTGCGAAGCCCTCGTCCTCATGCATGTATCCCCAGGGAATAAATTTGAACCAACAGCGAAACGAGGGTCACCACCACCAGCATGTTGGCGCTCAAGGGATCGATCAGGACCCCGGCCTGGGCCGACCAGGGGGAGATTTCCAGCCAGGTGAAGGAAAGCTGATATGCGGGAAGAGGGGTCCAACCCCAACAACTGGAGGAGGATGCCCACCGAGAGGACCAGGCAGACCCCCATGGTGAGGATGGAAAGGACCGCCGAAAGGGCTTTGTGGTTGCGGGTGAATAGGGTGATGAAGACATAGGTGAAAGCCGGCAGGGCCGGTATCAGCCAGGCATATTGAATCATGTCGACCTCTTCGGAAATTAAATCTAAATCTTCACGGCCTTAATACCGGGTTTAACCCCGTAACTGATGAATCTCGTCCACATTGACACTGCGCCATTGGCGGTAAATGGCGATAACGATAGCCAGCGCCACCGCGGCCTCGGCCGCTGCGATGGTAATGACAAACACCACGAAAACCTGGCCCGGCAGGGACTGGGGGCCCCAGTACTTGCCGAAAGCCAGGAAGTTGATGTTGACGGCATTGAGCATGAGTTCCACCCCCATCAAGACCGACAGGGCGTTTTTCCGGGTCAGGACGCCGAACAAGCCGAGCGAAAAAAGGGTGGCGGCCAAATACAGGAAGTGGGCGATCGGGATGTTGTTCATACCGACTTTCCTTTCAAAAATATTAAACAACGAAGTCGGCATAGGGCCGATCCCTTATTAATCTTTTCAAAATAGGATAATCGGTTCAAGAGGGATCCTTTCGGGCCACCACGACGGCACCCACCAAGGCCGAGAGGAGGAGGATGGAAACCAGCTCAAAGGCAAATGCGAACCCATGGCTCGGGAGGATGAGGGCCGGACCCAGCAGGTAAACCTCCTGCACCTGGGCCGGGGGCGGCACGCCAGGCGCCGGAGGGATGGGAATGATCCACTGGAAGATGGATTGGTAGATCGCCAGCCCTGTGACTAGGAGGAAGGCGGCTCCCACCAGGAAGGCCAAGGGCACCTGGCGGTTGCGCGCCGGGACCTTCTCATCCATGACATTGCGGGTAAGCATGATACCGAAGATGACCAGGATGGTCACCGCGCCGACATAGATCAAAACCTGCACCGCGGCCAGGAACTCGGTGCCCAGGAAAAGGAAGATCCCGAGACTCCGAACATGGCCAGGCCAGGAACAGGGCGCAATGGAAAAGGTTTTTAGGGCTCACGACCATGAGGGCCGAAAGGAGACCAGCCCCGGCGATGGCGTAAAAAATAATGGTGGTCATGCCGACTTTCCTTTCAAAAACAATAAACAATGATATGGGTATATAAAGGGTCATCATGCGGCTCCCGTGGGGGCGGGTGACGGGACGGCAACGGCCGGGGTTTCCTCGGCGGCTTTGGGCGCCAGGTGGGCCGGACGGACCCACTTCATGGCCTGCTCGTCCTGCAAGAGGCTTCCCCGCCGGTAAACCGAATTCTCATATTCTTCCGAGACAAAGGTGAGGGCGTCGAAACCGCAGGCTTCCACGCAATATCCGCAAAAGATGCAGGTGGAAAAGTCGAGCTTGAAAGTGGTCATCCGCCGCTTGCCGTCGGGCATGCGGACGCCCTCCAGCTTGATGCAGCTGTTAGGGCAGGCCTTGGCGCACATCATGCAGGCCACGCAGTTGAACTGGTCCTTCTCGCCGTCGTAGATCAGCTTGATCATGCTGCGGCTACGCGCCGGCAGGGGCATCTTCTCCTCCGGGATATTGGAAGGTGTTGACGGGCTTGAAGACGATGCGGATC
The DNA here is from genome assembly GCA_963849485.1 of candidate division FCPU426 bacterium. Classification (GTDB taxonomy): domain Bacteria; phylum Oederibacteriota; class Muellerivitia; order Muellerivitales; family Muellerivitaceae; genus CAVTWJ01. The sequence goes on from CAWKIF010000137.1 coordinate 31,885, forward strand.
GTGACGGACATGCCGACCAACAGGTTCCACAGGCCCCTCAGGATTCCCCAAAAATAGTTCAGGACGGTCACGAAATCAGGCCCCCTTCTGGATCATCAACAGGACCACGCCCGTGATGAGAATGTTGATAAGCGCCACGGGGATCAGCACCTTCCAGCCGAAATCCATGAGCTGGTCCACGCGCAGGCGGGGAAAGGTCCAGCGGAAGGACATGATCAGGAAAATCATGAAGATCAGCTTCAACATGAACCAAACAAATCCCGGGACCGGCCAAGCGGAACAATAGGGCAAAGGAAGCCAACCGCCCAAGAAGACCGAAGCGGCCACGGCGGAGGACACCACGATGGCGATGTACTCGCCCAGGAAAAACATGGCGAATTTCACTCCCGAGTATTCGGTATGGAAACCGCCAATGAGCTCCGGACTCGGCCTCGGGGATGTCAAAGGGGGCCCGGTTGGCCTCCGCCGTGGCAGAGGTGAGGAAAATCAGGAAACCCAAGATCTGCGGAACCACGAACCACAGGCCCAGATTCTTTTGAAACAACACGATGGAATTCAAGCTCAAGGTTCCGGTGGTCATGATGATAGGAACCAGGGACGAGACCAGAGGCACCTCATAACTGACGATCTGGGCCGCGGAACGGAACCCGCCCAAAAGGGCGAAGCGATTGTTGGAGCTCCACCCCGCGGTCAGGATGGCGATGACGGTGAAACTGGTGATGGCCACGATGTAGAGGATGCCCACGTTCAAGTCCTGCACCACCACACCCTTGTCAAAAGGAATGACCACCAGGCCCATAAAGGTCGCCACAAAGGCCACAATGGGGGCGAGGGAATAGGGTATCTTGTCCCGGTTAACGGGTTTGACATCTTCCTTGACGGTCAACTTAATGGCGTCCGCGAGGGTCTGAAGCAGGCCCAGGGGGCCCACCCGGTTGGGTCCGATGCGGCTTTGCATGCGGGCGGAGACCTTGCGTTCCATCCAGACCAGAAACATGACGAAGACCGAGGTCGCGCCGAACATGGCCACCACGACCACCACTTCGTCCAGGACGGTGGTCCATCCGGCGATCCCCAGGAAGATATAGGCCCAGTGGAGGATTGCTTCCACCCGGGAGATCAGGTTAGAGAACAGATCCATTGGCTGTAAATTCCTTTCCCGGCGTTATCGGTCGACTTCGGGCACGATGAGGTCAAAACTGCCCAAGACCGCCATGATATCGGCCACCTTCCATCCCCGGGTCAACTGGTCGAGCAGATAAAGGTTGCTGAAGGAGGCACAGCGGAATTTGGCTTTCCAGGGCTTGGGGGTGCCGTCTCCCACCAGGTAGATCCCCATCTCTCCCCGGGAGGATTCGGTGCGAACATAACCTTCGCTGGCCGGGGGAGCCTTCAGGATGGGCGGCATCTTGGCCTCGATCGGGCCGGGTTCGATCTTGTCCAGGCACTGGCGGATGATTTTGACACATTCCCGCAATTCCCTCATGCGGACCTTGTAGCGGCTCCAACAGTCCCCCGCCGTTTCCAGGCACTCCTTGAACTGGACCTGGTCGTAAAAAAGGTAGGGCTGCTGCTTGCGCACGTCGCAGGAAACCCCCGACCCCCTCAGGGAAGGGCCGGTGAAGCCGGCAATTGATACCCTGTCTCGGGGGTGACCACCCCCACGCCCCGGGTGCGCTCCAGGAAGATGGGGTTATAGGTCAGCAGATCCTCGTATTCGTCTATCTTGGGTTCAAAATAATCGAGGAAAGCCCGGCACTTGTCCGGAAACTCGGGCAGCACGTCGATCATAACCCCGCCGATCCGGATGTAGTTGTAGGTTAGCCGCTGCCCGCAGGTCATCTCAAACAGGTCGAGGATCCGCTCCCTCTCCCGCAAACCGTAAAGGAAGGGGGTGAGGGCCCCAATATCCCGGCAAAGGCCCCGAACCAGAGCAGATGGCTCGCGATGCGCTGAAGCTCGCAGAAGATCATCCGTAGCCACTGGGCGCGGGGAGGGGGCTGGATGCCCATTAGTTTCTCGGCGGCCACAGCGAAGGCGAGGTTGACGGTCATGGCCGAGACGTAATCCACCCGGTCGGTATAGGTGATGCATTGGGGATAGGTGCGGTTCTCGCAGATCTTCTCGATGGAACGGTGCAGGTAGCCCAAAACGGGCGTGGTCTGCTTCACGGTTTCGCCATCAAGCTTTACGATCAGGCGCAAAACGCCATGGGTGGCCGGGTGCTGGGGCCCCATATTGACAACGTATTCGTCGGTGCCGGAGGAGGAAACGTCCCCCTTAACTCGGCTTAACAATAAATCCGTCATCGGAAAAATCCTTCCTTAAAGGATACTTGGGGTAATCGTCCGGCATCATGATTCGCCGCAAATCGGAATGACCCTCGAAAACGACTCCATAGAGATCGAACACCTCTCGTTCCAGCCAATTGGCGCTTCTCCAGAGGTTTTCCAGGGTCGGAGCCTGGGGCACGACCCGGCTCACGTCCAATTTGAGGGTGAGCTGGTGACGATGGGCGTAGGACCAAAGATGGCGAGACCACCGTAATCTTGTTTTCCTTGGGATAATCCACGGCGGTCAGGTTGGACAAATGATCGAAGGCGAATTCCTTTGTTTCTTTCAGGGCTCGGGCCAGGGCCAGGTAAGCCTCAGGCTTGGCATTGAGGATCGCCTCCCCCTGGGTGGAAAGGGCTACGGAGGCGCAGAGATCCTTGAGGTCAGCTTCGATCTTGGTTTTTAAATCTTCAGACTTCATTCTCAAAATCCTTCGTCGTTTTTTGCCGGCTTAGAGGTTTCGACGTCGGCGGAAAACCGGCTCGTCGTCGATCTTCTTCTGGATCGCCATCAGGCCGTGGATCAGCGACTCGGGCCGGGGCGGACAGCCGGGAACATATACATCCACCGGGATAAAGGAATCGATGCCCTTCACGACGGTATAGGAGTCGTAGTAGTAAGGGCCCCCAGCGATCGTGCAGCTGCCCATCGCGATCACCCAATTGGGTTGGGGCATTTGCTCGTGGAGCCGTTTGAGTGCGTAACCCATCTTTTCGGTGATAGTGCCGGCCGCGATCAAAAGGTCAGCCTGGCGGGGGGAGGGTCGAAAAACCTCGGCCCCGAAACGGGCCAGATCATAGCGGCCACCGGCGGTCGCCATCATCTCGATGGCGCAGCAAGCGGTGCCGAATTGGAGAGGCCACAGGGAGTTCTTGCGGGCCCACTTGAAAATAAACGCAGTGGCCTTTTCCAGGGTCCAGAGACCCGGAATCTTGCTCTCGTCCTCCAGCAATTGGATCTCTTGAGGGGCCATCCCCGGTAAAGTCAGTCCCATTTCAAAGCCTCCTTCTTCCAGGCATAGGCCAAGCCCACCAGGAGAATCCCGATGAATACTATCATTTCGCCGAAGCCCGTCACCCCCAGGGGTCGGAAGGAAACGGCCCAGGGATAAAGGAAAACGGTCTCGATGTCGAAAATAACGAAGAGGAGGGCGTAAAGGTAGAAACTGACGTTGAATCGGATCCAGGAGGTGCCGTAGGTTTCCACCCCGCACTCGTAGGTATCCACCAGGATGTCTTTTTTGTACTTGTACTGAAGGCCCAACAGCCCGTTCGGACTGAGGACCCAGCCCGTCAGGAAAGCCATCCCGATGAAAAAAATGCCCGCCAGAAGAAAAACCAGGACACTACCGTATTGTTCCAGCATCTGCGCTCCCCCAATCGCTTCAAGCTGCCAAACAACGTATTCTATACCTTTGCCAGCGGAAAATATCAAGGACAACTCCGATGGACTAGTAGTCCCTTTCCAAAAGGAAATCTGCGAACCTGAGTAATTCTGATTTATCCCCCCGGCCGTTAAGCCCCCTCAGGGCGGTCTTGGAGTCCTCTGCGAATTTCCGGGCAACTCCCACGGAATAGGCGATTGCGCCGTATTTCTTGATCAAACGGTTTAAAAAAACCAGATCGGCGGAGGTTTTAACCTTCTTCAAAATGCTGTTCTTCAGGCGTGTTTTTTCGGTTGAAGTGGCGCGGGCCATGCAATGGAGCACCGGCAGGGTCAGCTTTCCTTCCCGTAAATCGCTCATCACGGGTTTACCCACCCGGTTCGCCTTGCCGACATAATCCAAAGTATCGTCGATGATTTGGAAGGCCATACCGACCCCCATCCCAAAGCGGTAGAGGCTGTCGACCGTAGTCTTATCGGCCCCCAAGAGCATGGCCGAGGATTGGCAACTCGCGGCCAAGAGACAGGCCGTTTTCTCTCGAACCACCTTAAAGTATTGTTCTTGGGTTAATCCCACGTTGAACCGATGGAAGGTCTCAGAAATCTCGCCCCGGCAGATGGTATTGGTAGTATCCGCCAAGGTCCCCAGCACATTCTTGGGGAGGTGTTTAGCCATGAGATAAAAGGAGGAGGCGAAGACATAATCGCCCATCAGGACGGAGATTTCGTTTCCCCACTTAAAATTGAGTGTCTTTTGTTTTCGCCGAATGGCGGAATTATCTATGATATCGTCGTGCACTAAAGTGGCCACGTGGATCATTTCCAGAGCGGCCCCCAGGAAAAGAGTTTCTTCCTTCACCTTCCCGCAATACCTGGCCGAGAGAATGGCCAATGCGGGCCGGGCCCTTTTACCCGCCGTTTGGGCGAGATAATCCACCATTTGTTGGATGAAAATATTATCCGTCTTGAGGGATTCGGCGATGACTTGCTCGACCCGATCCAAGTCTTTCTGGATGGGATGGGTTAGTTGCTTAAGGTCCACGAACGCTCGCTTAAAAAAATTGAGCCGCCGTAAAGGCGGCGATGCATTAAACCTTGAGCGGGACCTTAATTCAAGGTTTCTAAGGCAGGGTCCGCCGGGAAAGTTGAAGCTCTATTCCCCGAATTGTTCCTTCATCTCCAGGAATTTTATGAACTGCTCCAAACTTGCCAAGCTGTTTACTTGGATGGCTTCCCCGTTGAGGGTGATGACCCTAGCTTTTTGCAAACGTTCCACAACCTCACGGGTTTTTGGCATTTCCAAACCGCACATCTTGCTTAATTCGCTGATCGTGAAATTGATATTCATGTTGATAACACCGCCAGGCCCCTCCTCACCGTGTTTGTGAACCACGAGCAGGATGGTATTGGCCACGAGTCGGTTCGCGTCCTTGATCATTAAATTGGCAATCTGCTGGTTGGCTTCGCGAAGGCGGGCCGTTAAGTTTTTGAGGATTTTTTTGACTATTTTAGGGTTGGTCTGCATATGCATCTCAAAAACTTCCTCGTCCAGGGCGATGAGTCGTGAGGCTTCCAGGGAAACCGCGTTGGCTGAGCGGACATCCTTATCTATGACGGCCATTTCCCCAAAAAAATCGCCGGGGCCGAGGATCACCAGTGTTTTCTCCACCCCATCTTTCAGTTGTTTGGTGATCTTGACCTTCCCTGATTGAATGATAAACATTTCATTTCCGACATCTCCCTCGCGGAAAATGATATCCCCGGGGGTATAGGAACGGCCACAACGCTCGAAAATTTCTTGTTCAGTACTCATGGGTTCCACCTTTTCCGTCAGCTAAGACGTTGGGATTTTAACAAACGAACGACCCCTGTCAAGGAAAGGCGGGGTTCTACCCTTTTTTCTCATGTTAAACCCGAGAATTGGACCATTTGAACAGGTATCCAGCTTTCAGCCCATTCAAGCCTGGTTCGTTTTCCTAAACTGGCGTGATATATTGCATTTTTAAGTTTCCATCCGGCACCAAAGCGGTTCGGACAGCTCGAAGAAGAATGAATTAGAAGTAAAAATCCAGGGCGAAATGATGGTTCGATCCCAGAATCCCTTGGTTCGTCCAAGCGTAATCCAGCCCCACATAGTTCTTGAAAGCCGGGATCTTGACCCCCGCCCCGAGGAACATGCCCGCCAAGCCCCCCACCCCTAGCTGATTCTGGTCAATGGTTCCCTGGAACTCATACCCAAACCGTCCCACGAGAGTATCCTGATACCAATACTCTCCCCCGAAATTGAGCATAATGGCGTTGTCATTGGGAAAGTTCATGTCGTAGGCCAAGGTGAAATCATCATTAAACAAACGATAGGCCAAACCCAACTTCAAATTGATGGGAAGGGGATCCGATTGAGTAGCAAATTTCATTCCCCATCCCAGGTTTTGGAGATCCATGCCTGCTGAAAGATGGGGTATGGGGGTTTTGTATAACAAGCCAAGGTCAAAAGCGATATCGGATGCGCTACTTTCGGAGCCAAGGGACTTGGAGATGTATTTGGCGACTATACCCAGATCCATGTAATAGCTGAGGCGGTAGGCCCCCGCCAAATCCACGTCAAAGTAGGTTTCACCCACTGTCTGCCCAGGGATCACATTTCCATTTCCGTCAATGGCTTGGTCGTTTCCCGTCCCGAGAATCTTCGCAGCTAAACCAAGGGCGGCATCGTTTCCCACTTTGGTTCCCAGGGCCAAATAACTGTACTGAACGGTTTCAATATAAAGGTCGTATTGGGCCGTAAAATGGGTCCCCCCCAACTGCATCAGGCCCGCTGGATTCCAATAGATAGCATTGGCGTCATTGGCAACGGCGCAAAACGCTTCGCCCATTGCGATCGCTCGGGGCCCCACCGGGATTTTTAATTCAACAGCCCCGGTAGTCCCAGGCCCGTTTTGAGCGAATAGGGATTGGGAAATACATAAAAACAATACCGAAAAAAGCTGGAAAGCTCTGCAAAGGTTTCTTTTCAAGAACTTGTACTCCTTTATTAGATAAAAATTATATCCTTTCCAAGAAATACCCGTCAATGCGGATTTCCCGCTCCACCGCCTACCGGAACGGGTTTTCGGAGGCGTTTTTCGTCCTTTCGGATCTTTTCGGCCAAATAACGGCCGGTATGGGACAGTCGATTTTCCATAACCTCGGAGACCGTACCCTCCGCCACCAGCTGCCCACCTTCTTCGCCCCCTTCCGGCCCGAGATCAATAATATGATCCGCTGTCTTAATCACATCCAGATTATGCTCGATGACGATAACCGTGTTTCCGGCTTTCACCAGTTGGCGGAGAACATGGATTAAATGATCCACATCCGCGAAATGGAGCCCGGTGGTGGGTTCGTCCAAGATGTAAAGGGTGCGCCCGGTCGCGCGCTTGCCCAATTCGGTCGAAAGCTTCACTCTTTGGGCCTCGCCGCCAGATAGGGTCGTGGCGGGCTGGCCCAATTGGAGGTAACCCAGCCCCACATCCCGCAATGTTTCCAACACCTTTCGGAGTTTGGGGATGGCGGAAAAAAATTCAACCGCTTCCAGAATACTCATCTGGAGGACTTCAGCGATATTTTTTCCTTTGTACTGGATTTCGAGCGTTTCCCGGTTGTACCTTTTTCCCTTACAAACCTCGCAGGGCACATAAACATCCGGGAGAAAATGCATTTCGATCTTAAGGACCCCATCCCCCTCGCAGGCCTCGCACCGCCCCCCTTTGACATTGAAGCTAAAACGTCCTTCCTTATATCCCCGAGCCCTTGACTCGGGCAAATGGGCGAAAAGGTCCCGGATATGGGTGAAGAGGCCCGTATAGGTGGCAGGATTGGAACGGGGCGTGCGGCCAATAGGAGACTGGTCGATTTCGATGACCTTGTCCACAGCTTCGAAACCCTCCAGGGATTCATATCCCTCCGGCTTCTTCCTGAGACGGTAAAGATGATGCATTAGGGCTGGGTAAAGTGTTTCCATCACGAGGGTACTTTTTCCAGAACCGGATACACCCGTTACGGCCAACAATACCCCCAGTGGAAACCGGAGGGTGAGATTCTTCAAGTTGTTACGATGGGCGCCCTTTAAAACCAATTGTTTTTCTTGGTTCAGGGTGGGATTTAAGTTGGGCTCAATAGACCGACGTCCCGAAAGATAGGCTCCCGTCAATGACCGGGGAGTTTTAAGGATCTGGTTCAAATCTCCAAACGCAACGACTTCCCCGCCCTCCCGGCCCGCGCCGACCCCCATATCGATGATGTAATCAGCCGCCTCGATGGTATCCTCATCGTGCTCCACGACAATCACCGTGTTACCGATATCCCTCAAATGGTTGAGGGTCGCGAGAAGCCTGGCGTTATCCCTTTGATGAAGTCCGATTGAAGGCTCATCGAGAATATAAAGAACGCCGACAAGGGCACTCCCAATCTGGGTGGCCAAGTGGATCCTCTGGGCCTCCCCGCCGGAAAGGGAGGCGGTCATGCGATCTAGCGTCAAGTAATCCAGTCCAACGTTTTTCAGGAAGCCCAGCCTTGATTGGAGTTCTTTAAGGATTTGTCCAGCTATCACTCCTTCCCGCCGATCCAAGGTGAGGGACTCAAAAAAGGCGAGCGATTGCCGGACAGAGAGGCGGGTAAGCTCCACGATATTCCTGTCCCGCACTGTCACGGCCAGGCTTTCAGGCTTTAAGCGGGTTCCCTGGCACGCCCGGCAGGGCTTGCTAACCAGATATTTCTCGATGTCCTCCCGGATGGAATCCGAATCCGATTCCCGGAACCGTCTTTCCAAGTTGGGAAGAACGCCCTCATAGGGACCTGAAAATTTCTGCCGGTAGGTCCCCTTCATAATTCTGAATTCGATCTCCTCGTCGCAGCCGAATAGGATCGCCTTTTGAACCGGGAGGGGAAGTTTCTTGAAGGGTTGGTCCATGGAAACTTTAAAGTGCTGACAAACCCCTTGGACGAGATTTTGAAAATAAAGGGCTTTGGGCGTGCTATAGGGCTCAATCGCGCCTTGGGCGATGGAAAGTTCGGGATCCAAAACCAAGTCCTCGTCCGCTTCCATTTTGTACCCCATCCCGGTGCAAGCGGCGCAGGCCCCATGGGGATTATTAAAGGAAAAGTTGCGGGGAGCAGGCTCCTCGAGGCTGATTCCACAGTGGACACAGGCAAAACGTTCCGAAAACAAATGCTCCTTTTCCTCCTTACCGCTTCCTTCCAAAATCTTGACGATCCCCTCTCCCATTTTCAGAGCGGTTTCAAGAGAATCGGCCAGGCGTTTTTTGAGATCTTCCTTCAATACCAATCGGTCGATCACTACCTCAATGTCGTGTTTTTTGTTCTTTTCAAGTGGAATTTCATCTTCCAAATCCCTGATGACCCCGTCCACCCGAACACGGACGAAACCATCCTTCCGGATCTGATCGAATATTTTCCGATATTCTCCTTTCCGACTGGATATGAGCGGTGCCAACAGGTGCAGTTTGGTGCCCGGACGCATGGCGAGGACCAGATCGACCATTTGCTGGACCGTTTGCCGACTGATGGGTTTGCTGCATCGGGGGCAATGGGGTAGGCCAATTCTCGCGAAAAGAAGTCTCAAATAATCGTAAATTTCGGTAGTGGTGGCCACGGTGGAACGAGGATTCTTGCTTCCGGCCTTTTGCTGGATGGCCACCGCCGGGGAAAGACCCTCAATCAGATCCACATCGGGTTTTTCCATCAAGCCCAAGAACTGCCGTCGTATGACGAAAGGGATTCGACATAACGCCTTTGACCTTCAGCATAGAGGGTGTCAAAAGCAAGAGAGGATTTTCCGGAACCCGACACGCCCGTCAATACCACCAAACGGTCCCGGGGCATTTCCACGTCGATGTTTTTAAGGTTATGTTCCCGAGCTCCGCGCACCCGAATCGTGTCTCTTTTCATTTACCAACCCTTCCTCGTCTGTCCCAGGCCGGGCCTGGGCAAAAGGAAACTATCCGACGTAGCGGTTATATTTTCAAGCGTTTCAGGGAAAGTTTACTGGAATTGGGTGGCGGCCCCGGTCAAGCCCTCGTTCCGGATGCCGTTGATTTGCTGCAATTGAGCGTTTGAAACGGAGATGGGTCTCCCCGGAAAAGCCTTGAGATTGAGGGTAAACATGAGCTGTTCCCCCGTGTTGGGGTCATCGGTATAGGTGATTTGGGCCTCCCAATCGTGGAGATCCCGGTAAAGGCTGATACTGCGGGATTCGAACTTGGCGTTGGTGACATCGTAGCTTTCCAGCATGGCAATCCGGTAATTGGTAAAAAGGGCATAATCCACTTCTCCAGCAATTTCAAAGGTGGGTGGTTGACCCATGGTCACAAAACCGGTAGGGGAAACATTGGGATCCACGAAATTACCCGACAGCTGAATCTCCAAAGGTCATTCTTACTTTTCAAGTCCAATACTGAGTTCACGTCTTTCAAGGCATTGGCATTCACGGAATAATCAAAGATCGCGAGATAATCGTAAAG
>CAWKIF010000138.1:0-6804 GCA_963849485.1 candidate division FCPU426 bacterium
ATAATCGATCCGGAATAAAATGAAGGCCGATTACGTCGAGAACGGAAAAAAAGAGCTGACCGGGGATCAAAAAATCGCTTTAAATAACTTGTTGGATGGAACCGCAAAGAGTATCGCTGACAAAGGCGGATTTCAGTAAGCTTCCATTAAAACGGAAGGGAAATAAAATGATCATTGATGAAAAGGTCGTTAAAACTAAAGCGGAGTTTATTTTCTTTTTGAACGAACTATCAAAAGACTATAAAAATTCCCCGGATGGATGGAAGAACAAAAGAATGGAAAAGTTTTTTGAGGCGATGGCGGGCTGGGTGGGGGATCGCGAGGAGTTCGATAAAGATAACCCCCCTCGGGAACCCGCCGACATCAACTGGGGTTTCATCGCCAACATGTTCCTGGCGGCCAAGATTTATGAATGAAGCTGTGCCCGCCCGAAGGGTTTCGATTGTACGGCGCAATGATTTATCAATTTGATAGCGCTAAGGAATTCGGCGTAGTAGGCCCGCCCACCTTGATTCTTCCCTCTCCCGCCCCCTAGTGTGTCATACAAACCCATTCAGGAGAATCTTATGCCACTTCAGGAAGGCAGCTCGGCCCCGGCTTTCAAGCTTCATGCGGCTGATGGAAGCACCGTCGAGCTTTCCGGCTACAAGGGAAAGAAAAACGTCATCGTGTATTTTTATCCCAAGGACGACACGCCGGGATGCACCCAGGAAGCCTGCGGTTTCCGGGACGACATATCCAAAATAATGGCGAAGGACGCGGTGGTCCTGGGAATTTCCACGGACAACCTGGCAAGCCACGACGCCTTCGGCAGGAAGTTCAACCTGAATTTTCCACTCCTTTCCGACACGGACGGCGCGGTTTTCAAGGCCTATGACGCCTACAACGAGGAAAGGAAAATGAGCCGCCGGGTGACCGCCGTCATTGATAAGGCCGGGAAGATCATGAAGTACTTCGCGGCGGTCCATCCGGAGGGCCACAGCCAAGAAGTGCTTGGGGTTTTCAATACCACCTTTTAAATCCACTCGCGTTTATAGCCCTGGCTTTCGGCATGTTTGGGCCAGGTTCAGGGCAGGGTGAAAAGCGTCCGCAAGAGTGGGACCGATGGGAAAGACGATCGGGAGTCTATCTGATGAAAGAAAAGAAAGGCTGATATGAACCCAAAACTGACCCTCGTACCAAAAGGAACCTCGCGTTTGACTGAGAAGGTCCACATAACGAATAAATTAGGGCTTCACCTGCGGGCCGCGGCCAAACTGGCCCACCTGGCCGGCCAATTCAAATCCACTGTCCAAATCCGCAGGGGATGGCAAACCATCAACGCGAAAAGCGTATTGAACATCATCGCCCTGGCCGTTCACAACACGACTGAATTGGAAATAGGCGCCGAGGGGGAAGACGCCGAAAGGGCGGTCAAAGCCATTCGAAATTTGATCGAAAACAAATTCGGGGAGCGGGAATAAGGCCGCGATAAAAACAGGAAGCTTTCCGGGGATCTTCCCGCCCCGCCCGGACACTTTTATGTCCTAGCCATCTTATGTTTCCGAAAATGTAGTGAATGAGTCAAGATTTCAGTCCACCATTCTTCCCAACCTCTAACGGCACCCCTCACCCTAACCCTCTCCCCCCAAGGGGCGAGGGAATTTAGAATTCCGGCCTTGTTCCAAGCCACCTCTCCCTTGAGGGGTGAGGGTGGAATCTCGTCGGTCTGAGGCGAAGCTTCGCTAGTATCTGTTTTATTCCCGCCGCGCCAGCCTGGAATGGTCGACCGACCATTTGCCCCCGCCCTTGGCGTAAATGAAGAGGAATAAAAAGCAGTACAGCACCGCCAGCTCGCCGTGGTTGACGGCGGGGAAAAAGTTGCCGCCGCCCGCGAACTTCCAATGGAATTGGAAGTAAGCCACCGCCATTTCACCGCTGGCGATAAAGGCCGCGATAGGCGTGAGGAACCCCACGAGAATCAAAAATCCGCACGACAATTCCAGGATGCCGCCGAACCAAAGCTGGGAACCCGCCGGAGGCATCATGCCGGGATCGGCCAGCAGACCCAATACCTTTTGGATGCCGTGAAACGCGAATAGGGCCCCGGCCACGATCCTCAACAGGCTGTAGGTTTCCTCCGGGAACCTTAAAAACGGTTGACCTGGATTTTTCAAGTTGTGCCGCCTTTTTGAATTATTTTCCCTGGATTTAAAGAGATCATAGCTGTTCGGACCAGGCAAACCCACAGCCGACGCAAAGCCGCACGCTGCTGTGCGAGGGGCTTCGCGTCTTTGTCCCCATTTGCTCCGTAGGAGCAAATGAAAGCGGGACGATACCGACTTCATTAAAGGATTTCGAACTATGCCTTTGACATAAGTAAACCAAGTAAAAGCCAGGGCATTGTTGTTTTCCCCTTCTCCCCTCGAGGGAGAAGGTTGGGATGAGGGGGAAATTTCTGTAGTAAGGCACCCCTCACCCTGCCCTCTCCCTCAAGGGGCGAGGGTTTATTCACATGCTTACGCCAAGCGCATAGTTCCGAAAAGATTTATAGAGGGGTCAGTATGCGTTGGATGTTTTTTTAGGCTGAAAATAAAAATCCTGCTGTCCTGAAAAGAAGGCCTTTGGATCCCCGGGAAGCGCAAATAAAGCCCGGCGGTGTTTCACCGTTAGTTCTTGTTCGCCGGGGTGTACTCGGCGTCCACGGCGCCGCGTACCTGTCCTCGGCCTTTTTTTGCCGGCTGGAAGCCTGGCCGGTTTCTTCCGTGGGCATGTCAGTGGGGGGGTGGATGGGCTCATGGGCCTTGTACATGGCTTCGCCCAGTTTCATGGTTTCGCTGTTCAATTCCTCAATGGCCTTCTTGACGGCTTCCGGGTCCTCGCCGGACTGGACTCTTCTTAAGGCCTCGAGCTTTTCCTCGATCTTGGCCTTCGTGCCGGCGTCCACCTTATCCCCGTATTCCTTCAAGGCCTTCTCGGTGGTATAAACCAGTGAATCCGCCTGGTTCTTGGCGTCGATCCTGTCCTTTTTCTTCTTGTCCTCGTCCGCGTGCGATTCCGCGTCCCTCTGCATATTCTTGATTTCCTCCTCCGACAAGCCGGAGGAAGGGGTGATGCGGATGGATTGTTCCTTGCCCGTGCCCGAATCCTTCGCGGAAACGTTCAGGATGCCGTTGGCGTCGATGTTGAAGGTCACCTCGATCTGCGGCACTCCCCGGGGAGAGGGCGGGATTCCCACCAGCTCGAATTGGCCCAGGGTGCGGTTGTCCGAGGCCATTTCCCGCTCCCCCTGCAGGACGTGGATGGAGACCGAGCTCTGGTTGTCCGAGGCCGTGGAGTAAACCTGGCTTTTCCTGGCCGGAATGGTGGTGTTGCGCTCGATAATCTTGTTCATGACGCTCCCGAGGGTTTCCACGCCCAGGGAAAGGGGTGTGACGTCCAACAGCAGGATGTTTTTGACCTCACCCTTCAGTACGCCCCCCTGGATGGCAGCGCCCACCGCAACCACCTCATCCGGGTTGACGCCCTTGTGGGGCTCCCTTTTGAAGAAATCCTTGACCGTTTTCAAGACCAGGGGCATGCGGGTCATTCCGCCCACCAGGACCACTTCCTGGATCTCCTCCACCGTGAAACCGGCGTCCTTCAAGGCTTTCCGGCAGGGTTCGAGGGTTTTCTCCACCATGTCCCCGACCAGTTGTTCCAGCTTGGAACGGGAAAGCTTGACGTTCAGGTGCTGGGGGCCCGTGGCATCGGCCGTGATGAAGGGCAGGTTGATCTCGGTCTCGGAGGCGGTGGAAAGGTCGATCTTCGCTTTTTCCGCCGCTTCCTTGAGCCGCTGAAGGGCCATGCGGTCGTTTCTCAAGTCCACCCCATGGGCCTGCTTGAAATCATCGATGAGCCACTGGATGATCCGCTGGTCGAAATCATCCCCGCCCAGATGAGTGTCCCCGTTGGTCGAGTTGACCTCGAAAACCCCGTCGCCCAATTCCAGGATCGAGATGTCGAAGGTGCCCCCGCCCAGGTCGTACACCGCGATTTTTTCATTCTTTTTTTCCTTGTCCAGCCCGTAGGCCAGGGCTGCGGCGGTAGGTTCGTTGATGATTCGAAGAACTTCCAGCCCTGCGATCTTGCCCGCGTCCTTCGTGGCCTGGCGCTGGGCGTCGTTGAAGTACGCGGGGACCGTATGACCGCTTCCTTGATCTTGTGCCCCACATAGGCCTCGGCGTCGGCCTTGAGCTTTTGCAAAATAAGGCCGAGATCTCGGGGGGGAGAATTCCTTGCCCTCGATCTTCACCCTGACGTCGCCGTTGGAGGATTCCTCAAGGGGTAGGGAACCAATTTGCGGTCCATCACGACCTCGGGGTCACGGAGCTTGCGGCCCATGAATCGCTTGATGGAAAAACCGTATTGGTGGGGTTGGTGATGGCCTGGTTCTTGGCGATCCGGCCGACCAGCCTTTCGCCGGACTTGGTAAAACCCACCACCGAGGGGGTCGTGCGGGCGCCGTCCGCGTTGGCGATGACCTTGGGTTCGCCGCCTTCCATGATCGCCATGCAGGAATTGGTGGTGCCTAAATCGATTCCCAGTACTTTTTCCGAAGCCATGATGTTCTCCTTGTTGTTTCAGTATTCTTTTTATTTTGTTATTTCCCCTTCTCCCCTTGAGGGAGAAGGATGGGATGAGGGGAGGTTTTAAAAGCTACGGTACCCCTCACCCTACCCTCTCCCTCAAGGGGAGAGGGTTGATTTTGAAAGTTACGCCAAGTGCATCGTTATGTTCTATTTTCGTTCTTGTGCTGATTGGACAAGCTGCCGGTTAGGGGTAGTTCTCGTAAACCCCATCGGTGATGGAAGTCACCACGAGTTTATTGATGACATCCTCCACCCCGCCGATACCCTTGACCAACACATCGATTTCCCTTTTGGTTTTGAAATCATCGGCGGTCCCGGTGAGGGTCACCTGGCGCCCATTAACGATTACGTGGATATCCGTGCCCATTTGACGGATACGGTTTTGGATCAGGGCTTCCAGCTGAACTTCCTGCGGGTCGGATGGGGATTCAACGGCCATTTTTTACCTCTTATGAATATTGGGGGAAGGCCGCCCCCTCCCCGGTGTTATCCGGGGAGGGAAGTCGGCGGTGATTGGAAGAAATTAGTTTCCAGGGTTATTTTTCCTGGCCGGGTGCGTCCGAATGCAACATTGAAGGTGCGCTGTTGTAGGTGCACCGGCCCCCGTCACGGCCGCAATGGTAGCGATCCATGAAAAAGCAAAAGAGGGCGGCCAGGACCAGCCCCAGGATCACTCCCTTCAACAGGCTGCCGCAACGGCAGCAGCCGTGCGAGCTTAATCCGGGCGCGTGGCTTAGCAGCATTTGCCCCCGCCCTGCGTTTGGAGGCTTTTGACGGTTTCAAAACGCAGTGTTTCCTCGGCGATGATGCGGTCTTTTTCTTGCGTGAATTCCATTGTTTCCCTTTCAAAATTTATTTACGAGTCAATGAAGAGAGCAAGAAACAAGCCATGCGCCCGCAAGTGTTTTCCCCGGCGTCCGGGGGCTTTATCGGCGAATGGAATCAAAATGAGAGTGGAGGAGGCCATTTTGATCGTGCGCCCCTGAACTTGCCGGACCGTGGTAGGCGCGGTGAACGGATGGACTGTTGAAATCCCGGGGGTTGCGGGAAGTTACTTGCCAGGCCCGAATCTTGCGGTATTCCTGTGGATCAACAGCCAATCAGACGGAGAAACCATTGCTTCACTGGCTCCATTCCTTGCCTACCCCACGTCCCCCATTACGGGTATGTGTTCGTCTTCATCATCGTTTTATTAAACAACATCGGGGTGCCGCTTCCGGGGGACACGATTGTCTTGGGCGCCGGATTTATTTTGGGAAAAAACGCCTTCTCGTTGTGGGAACCCACTCGGGCCGCGACCGCGGGATGCTTCTACCTCGGCGGCTTGTGGGCCTTTTGGCTGGGACGTAGGCTGGGCCATAGCGGTTTAAGCAAAATTCACTGGCTTCATTTCACGCCCGAAAGGGTGGAGTGGATCGAGGGTTTTTACAATCGTCGGGCCCCGGGCTGTGTTTTGGTGCTGTTTATCTTCCTTATACCGCCTGCCGCGGCCAATGTGATGGCGGGAATGGCGAAAATGAAATGGCGGGTTTTCCTTATTTACAACCTCACGGGATCGGCGGTCTATTCGGTCAGTTATATTTTGATCGGATATTTTTTCGGGAAGAAGTGGGAACTTCTCAAGGCTTGGCTGGGTCCCACCGCGCTCTACCTGATTCTTGCGGGACTGGTCTTAGTCGTTATTACCATTATTTGGTGGCATTTTTTCCCGAAATTTTTTGAGCGTTTTTTCGCCAAAAAACACCATAGCCATTAAGAGACTATAACAAAACCTATTTAACCGCCAAGACGCCAAGAAAAACCAAAAGCATAAATTTTTAAACTAATTGAATCCGGATTTTTTTGCCTTTCCTGGCGAACTTGGCGTCTTGGCGGTGAAAATTGTAGTTCATTGGGGGTTTTATTAGTTCTTAGACTTGGGCGGCGGGGTTGGGGACCGCCCCCGCTATTTACTGCCGATTATCAGATGGGGAAGCGCGTGGTGGCGCGGTAGCCAGGATAAATCCTGTGTCATGAGGTAGATCGTGATGGCCACCAGCATCAGAACAACCACGGAAATGAAACGCCAGTCGCGGTGTGCCCGGCGCCAATAGGGGGCCCGGACATCGCTGATTTCCAACTCGGGACTTCGCGTGTGAATTTCGTGTTTATGTTTTGGCATTTCCGGGTCTCTTTCTTGATTCCATCATTTTGA
>CAWKIF010000139.1:0-14675 GCA_963849485.1 candidate division FCPU426 bacterium
GGTCGACTGGTTGGCAACCGGGGTCTTAGCAAGGCGGAGCAGTTTGATATTCAGGGCCAAGCGTTCAAGATCCTCCAGATCGCCAGGACCGTCAAATGAAAGCCCGGCAGGTGGCGGAGGTGGTGAATTGGGTGAAGGCCGGGAACCGGCCCGAGGACTATAGCCCCCAAAAGGTCTCGGAGTATTTAAAAGGCCTAAAACCAGTGAGGGCTCCGGCTATCGAACCGGGTAGTGCGGATGCCTCCTCAGAGCCTGAACCCCAAGTTCAACCCGCCCCCGCTCTGGAGCCAGCCCCCCACTCCTCCCATACCCCAACCGGCAAGGGTTCGACCGCGTCGGCAACGAAGAAAGAACCTGGTGCATCTGGCCCGAACCCACAAGATGAGGGCCAAGGTTTGATTGTCCCAGGATTCACAAGATAGGCTGGATCATCCCTGTCACGACAGTTCACCTACAACGATGAACCCGTCAACGGAGTCGCTAATTTAAGCGCGTCGGCGATCGGCGGGTTGGTCGCGGCGGGTGTGGAGTGGATGACGAACCCGCACCTGGCCATTGATTTGGCGTTAGGTTACCGTTTCCTGACCTTCGATAACATTCAATACGCGCAAACCCTGACTTACGGCACCACCACCTTGAGCAATAGTGGAACCTTAACGGGCACCAAGGGGAATAACGCCACCATCGATTTTTCGGGGTTTAACCTCAGCATCGGTTTGCGTTTTTATTAAGCATGAGAAAAGGGGGTCCGACTGGACTTCTCCCCCAAAAATGAACTTCTAATAAACATCAATAAAAGTGTATTAAAGATGATATTATATGTCATCAAATAGTAGGTAATACTGATGATTGGGGCGGCTATGCGAACAACCATAACGGTCGAGGACGGGGTGATGGAAAAGCTGATGAAATACACCAAGTCCAAGACACAAACGGAAGCGGTGAACCGCGCCCTGGCGGATTGGGTGCAAAACCAGAAGATGGAGAAATTAAGATCTCTCAAGGGTAAGTTTTATATCGAGGATAACTGGGAATCTTTGCGGGCAATGGAAATACAAGAAAATAAGGCGACTTATGGCAAGCGTTCTCGCTGATACCTCGGTATGGATTGATTACTTCCGACGGGGGGATAGCCCGGCCGCTCGAACGCTCGATTCGCTCTTAGAAGAAAAAAAGGTGGTTCTTTGCGGAGTCGTTGAACTGGAATTGCTTCAATGCGCGAGACCCGCCGAAAGTGAAATGCTGAGGGAACTGATGACCGCCCTCCCCTTTATTGAAACCGAAAGGGCTGATTTTCAACGGGCGGGAGAATTATTGAGGGAATTAAGGGACAAGGGGGTTCAGATCCCCGCGACGGATGGGGTGATCGCGGCCCTTTGCGGCCGTCATGGACTCGCGCTGTTTACTTTAGACAAGCATTTTGAGCACATCCCCGGCATAAAAAAAATAAAAGCTTCTCTTAAATAAACCCGGGAAAAAAGGCACCTGGCCAACACCCAAATAGGGTCATCGGGTCAGGCATCAATTATTATTATTCAAAGTGCCGTGCCACCCGAAGCCGTCCCTCTTCCGGCCCATCCATTGAACCCTATACAATCCTTGTATAGAATTATACCGACGGGAGGAAAACCATGAAAACATCGACTATCAACCTTTCAATCCCCAAGGACCTGCTCGAACAGGCGGACAAGCTTGCCAAACGGGAATCGCGCAGCCGTTCGGAGTTAATGCGCGCGGCCCTGCGGATCTACCTGGAGCGGAGGGCCGATTGGGACCGATTTTTCGCTTATATGGACGACCATGTTAAACGCCACGGTTTGAAACCCGAGGATGTGGAAGAAGCTATCCGGGAAGCCCGCCGAACTTGAAAAGGGTCGTTTTCGACACCAATGTTTGGGTCTCGGCTTTGGTCTTCAGGGGCCGGGTCCATGGATTGTTGGACCACGCGATCCTGAGGGTTTTCGAAGTGGCGATCTCGCCGGACTTGCTGGCCGAAACGCTTCGGATATTAGGAGGCCGGAAATTCAAGCTCCCTCCTGAGGTTCTGACGAATCGCGACCACGAGATCCGGGAATTGTGCCTCATGGTCTTTCCCACCCAGCGGCTTAAGGTCATTAAAGCCGACCCGACCGATGACCGGGTCTTGGAATGCGCTCTTGCCGCCCAGGCGGACCTGATTATTTCCGGGGATGCCCACCTTCTATCCTTAATTGAATACCAGGGTATTCGGATTTTGGACCCGGCGGCTTTCTTGGCTGAACTGGAGGGCCCCCTCCCGGAAGAACCCCAAGCCCAAGAAGCGCCTGACACTTACCGGGTGAAGGCGAAGAAGAAAAAGACCGCCAAACGTCTTAAAACTTAAACTTATAAAAATTAAACCATGAAAATAGAGGGCCTGATCCTAAGGCCCCCTTGTCTCTGTTATGACGCAATAAGAATTACTTGTAGGCGATCCCCGCGCTGGAAGGCCCGGCCAGAGGTAGGAATTCGACTCTCGAGAATCCCGCTTCCTTGCACCACTGCTCGAACTGGGTGGTGGTGTAGTCGAACCCGCCGGGGGTCTCGATGAGCATGTTGAGCGACATCATCATGCCGAAGGCGTTCTGGCGGCGGTCGCCGTCGATGATGCTTTCGATGGCGATGAAGGCCCCGCCCGGAGGAAGCGCCTGGTAGGCCTTGTGGAGAAGCGTCTTTTTCTGCTCCAGGTTCCAGTCGTGCAAAATATTTCCCATGGTCATCACGTCGCAGGGGGGAAGGGAATCCTTGAAAAAGTCCCCGGCCTGGAAGGCCACCCGGTCCGCGACGCCCATCTTTTCCGCCGTGCGCTTGACGATGGGTTCCACCTGTGGCAAGTCGAAAACCTTGGTGCGGAGATCCTCGTGGCGCTTGGCTACCAGGGAACACAATAAGCCGTTGCCGCCGCCCACGTCGCAGAGGGTCTTGTGCCCGGAGAAATTGAACTTTTCGGACATGGCCATGAAATTACCCAGTTGGATGCCCGCCATGGCGCCCTGGAATTCCGCCAATCTGGCCGAATCCTGATAGAGCTCGTCAAAGGGGGATGCCTCCCCGGGTTTCAACTCGTTCTGGGGCAGGCCCGTCCTCAAGGCCTCGGTCAAACGCCCCCAGGCGGGGAAAAGCCGGTGGTTGCCCATGATGAGGATGCCGCCGAGGTAACCAGGGCTCTTGCGGTCAAGGAAAACCGCAGTTTCTTCGGTATTGCGATAGTAGGCATGGGCGCCAAAGCCCTCCCGCTCCAAAAAGCCGAGGGCGAAAAGGGTATCTAAAAAGTCGTACAGACCCCGGTCATGAAGTCCGAGTTTTTCTTGGATCTCATGGGCGCTCTTGGGAGATTCGGCCAAGAGGCTAAACAAGTCCAGTTCAACGGCGGTGAGAAGGGTCTTGGACGCCATGAAGCCCAACCCAATCTGGATGATCTTCTTGGGATTCACGGTTTGATTTACAGCCTGGGATGTTTCTACGGATTCCTGCATAACGGCCTCCCCTAAAAACTTTTTCAACTAACGAAAATCGAGACTAACAAAAGGCATGACAAATAAAAAGACGGGGATTTAACTTTATTGAAATTTGACATGGTCAAAAAATGAGAGAATTTATAGGGAGAGCTTCTTCCGCCACCCTCCCGAACGGTCGAATGTATAATGAGGCCCTCTACCAAATCCTTTGGGCCTGGGGTGGCCAAGGGCGTTCACTTATAAAACAAGTTCCGTTACTGGAGTCATTCATGCCTGAGGCAAAGATGTATGTGGAAAAAAGGGATCATCCCCGGATGTCGGTCATGCTTACCGTTCAATATTATTTCGCCGAGGCGGTGGAGGAACTTGACCATATCGTTGAGTGGCGCAAGCAGGATATTAACGCCCTGGTCTTGGACTTGAGCTTGAGCGGCATGCACGTGGTGGTGGACCAGAAATTTCTCACGGGCACCGTCGTGCGGTTTGACATTACCCTACCGCCGAAAAGCGAACCCCTGACCCTCTACGCGGAGGTAGCCTGGTCGAACGAGAAGGGGGCCGGCCTGCACTTTCTCGAGATGATGGACGAGGACGTGGAGTACCTGAAGGACTACATGGAAAAGGTGGCCGCCGCAACTTCATAAGCCGGTTGATCAAGCTAATTCCTCAGCCCATTCTTTCGATGACTAGGGTCATTGTCGTCAACAAAACAAAATTTGTTTTTTCCATACGACTGAAAAGCAAGGGGCTTTAAAAAAATATCCGGAATTATCGAAGTGTTTTTTGTAACTCGAAAATGAATAAAAACTCCGAATATGACGATTGTCATAATGAAACATTTCGTTAATCCTTAAAACAGCCAAGAACTTTTTATCGTTTTCTATTGTGCCCGCGGTTGGATCTTACCGATAAGGAAGGTTTTATGCAGAACCTGTTTCCCGCGATCGACCCCATCCCCCTGCCGGCGCCGGTTTGGCTTTTCAAAATTCTTCACGACCTGACCCTCACCCTTCATTTCTGCTTTCTGAGCCTGTTGCTAGGCGGGTTGTTCCTGGCCATTCTTTGGAATCTCCTCGGACATTGGACGAAAAACCTGACCGCCGTGAACGCCTCGGGCGTAGTGGTAAACCGCCTGCCGGTGGTGACGACCTACGTTATCAACCTGGGGATTCCGCCCCTTCTTTTCGTGCAGGTTCTCTACGGCAGGGCCATTTACACCAGCACCATCCTGATAGGGGCCTACTGGATCAGCGTCATCTTCGCGGTGATGGCCGCCTATTTCATTTTGTACCGCATGGCCCACCTGGCCGGGGTGGGGAAGCCCTGGTGGGGTTGGGGGATCGTCGCCATGGCGCTGTTCGGCCATGTGGGCCACGTTTATTCAATGGCCTCCACCCTGATGCTCCGGCCCGATGTCTGGCCGGGCATGTATGACGCCACCGTATCCGGGACAAGGGTGCCCCCCGCGGACCCGACCATGCTGCCCCGGCTGGGGTTGGTTTTAATCGGCGCGCTTGCCTTCGGCGCCCTGGGGACCTCGATCTATACCTCCAAGAAAATCCTTAAAGAGGAAGTTAAAAGCTTCATCCGCCGCTGGGCTGGCGTGACCGCCCTCATTGCCCTGCCTTTCCTGGCCTATTGCGGCTACGCCGCCCTTTCGGCTCAACCCGCCCTCGTCATTCAAAACCTTTCCACCTCCTGGGGGAGCAGCCTGATCTGGGTTTGGCCCGCTACCGTCGCATTAAGCCTCATGGCCGCCCTCGCCTTGATTGCTTCGCCCAAGGGTTGGGGGTGGGGCAAGATCCTTCTGGTTTCCCTGCCGCCCTTCCTTTCAATGGCCTCTTTCGTGGTACTTCGGGACCTGGTCCGGGATTTCTCCCTCGCCCATAGCGGCTTTGACGTTTGGGCCAGCCCCGTCAATACCAACTGGCTGGTGGTGGGATTGTTCCTCGGGCTTTTCGTGGCGGGGCTGGGACTTCTTGCTTGGATCTGGGCCGTCTTACTGAAGGCCAAGCCCGTGGAGGAAAACTATGCCTGAGGATCAAAAACCGGAAAAGGGTTCGGATTTGAACGGCCTGAACGATCCCATGGAGCGCCGGACCTTTTTAAAGGTGGCCATCGGCACCCTGGGCGCCATCTATGCCGGGGCGGTGGGATACCCCATCTACCGTTACCTGGCCTCGCCCGTCGAGGAAGCGGCCCTGGAAGGCGCGGTCAACGAGGTCACCCTGGATAACGCCCTGGATCTGCCCAAGAACGCCGCCTTGATGTTCAAGTTCGGGCCCGGGCCCGCCATGCTCATTCACCACGACGACGACAGCTGGACGGCCTTGAGCGCGGTCTGTACCCACCTGGGTTGCACGCCCTCCTACGTGCCCGACAAGAAAATCATCTATTGCCCCTGCCATGGGGGGACTTACGACCCCCGCACGGGGGCGAACATTTCCGGTCCGCCGCCGAAGCCCTTGACCGAATACAAAGTGAGCATCGCCAATGGAAAAATCACCGTCAGCCGGACTTAAAAAGGGGAAAACCTCCGACAGCGGGCTTTACGCCTGGCTGGACGAGCGGCTGGGGCTTTCCGAGATCCGGGCCCTGGCCGCCTCCAAGACCGTGCCGGAGCACCGCCATTCCTTCTGGTACTACTGGGGAGGGATCACCCTCTTCCTCTTTATCGTCATGTGCTTTTCTGGCGTCCTCCTTCTTATTTATTACCGACCGGGGGACGAGGCCTACGAGTCGGTGCGACAAATCACTTACGACATCAAGTTCGGCTGGCTCATCCGATCGGTGCATTCCTGGGCGGCCAACCTGATGATCGGCTGCGCCTTCATCCACATGTTCTCGGCTTATTTCCTTAAGGCCTTCCGGGCCCCCCGGGAATTCATCTGGTGGAGCGGGATGGGCCTGCTGGTTTTGGCCATGATCTTCGGCTTCAGCGGATATCTTTTGCCAATGGACGTGCTTTCCTTCTTCGCCACCAAGGTGGGCTTGAGCATCCCCCGGGTGATCCCCGGCGTTGGACCCTGGGTGGCCAACCTGGTGCAGGGAGGGACGGAAGTGAATTCCTTCACCGTTTCCCGGTTCTTCGCCCTGCATGTGGTCGTATTGCCGGCCCTCTTCGTGCCCCTGCTTCTTTTTCACCTGGGGCTGGTGCAAAAGCACGGCATGTCCATTCCCGAATCGGAACAGGTCAAACCCGAAAAAGACCGCAAGAGCGTGCCTTTCTTCCCGAATTTCGCCATGAAGGACATGGGCATGTGGCTGGTCACCCTGAACCTGCTGGGTTTCATGGCGGCGGTTTTTCCCTGGGGCCTGGGGGAGGCGGCGGACGCGCTGAAACCCGCCCCCATGGACATCCACCCCGAGTGGTATTTCATGAGTTCCTTCCAGGTCTTGAAGCTGTGCGGCCAGTGGTTCGCCGGAAGTTTCGGCGAGTTTTTAGGCCTGGGCGTCTTCACCCTGGGGCTGGTGCTGTGGGTCTTGGTGCCCCTTTATGACACGAGCCGGGAAGAGGGGCAAAAGGCCCGGAACACAACCTATTTCGGGCTGCTCGCCTTGGCCCTTCTGACGGTCACCTCCCTCTGGGGCTACGCGGCCCTGCTGAAGTAAGTTTAAAACCGATTTGACCGCCAAGACGCCAAGGCGCCAAGAACGACAGAGGAATAGAAAACCATAACCACGAAGAAGCCAAGAACGGCTAAAGGCAGGGAAAAAGGAACCCAATCATTATCTTGTTGCTTCGCCTTTCTTGGCGCCTTGGCGGTGAATCATTATTTTAAAGACTCTAAAAAGGACTCAGACATGAACTATCCCGTTTGGTACGTGCCCCTGATCGGGTCGGGTTGGGTGATCGGGATTATCGCCATCACCCACGTTTATATCTCCCATTTCGCCGTCGGCGGGGGCTTGTTCCTGGCCATCACCGAGCATAAGGCCCTGCGGGAAAACCGCCGGGATTGGCTGGAACGCTTGAAGGGATATTCCAAGTTCTTCATGGTTCTGACGGCCGTGGCGGGCGCCATGACCGGCGTGGCCATCTGGTTCGCCATCGGCCTGGCCAGCCCCGAGGGCACCAGCACCCTGATCCACAATTTCGTCTTCGGGTGGGCCATGGAATGGGTAGTCTTCATCGTCGAGCTGACCTTGGCCGCCGCCTATTACTACACCTGGGACCGGATCCCCGAAAAACTGCACCTGAAGATCGCCTACCTTTACGCCGCAATGTCCTTTCTGACGCTGGTGATCATCAACGGCATCCTCACCTTTATGCTCACGCCCGGGGCGGGCTGGATGTCGGTGGCTGGCACCGGCAACGAGGCCTCCATGTTCTTCGACGCCTTTTTTAACCCCACCTATTGGCCGAGCCTGATCCTGCGGAGCCTGGTTTGCGTCTCGCTGGGCGGCATCTACGCCCTGGTCTTCTTCAGCCGGCTGGATGGCGAGAAAGAGGGAAGCACCAAGCAATCCATGATCCGATGGGCCGCCCAATGGGTGATCCCCGCCTACCTGCTGATGCCCCTCTTTTTCGGCTGGTACCTTTGGATGGTCCCCTCGGCCCAGAGGGAACTGCTGAGCTTCGGCATTTCAACCATCGGAGTCGGGGCCTTCACCCAGGTGACCCGCATGGCCCTCATCACGGTTTTGATCTCCTCCACCGTGGCGGCCGTCATTTATTTCCTGGCCTACCTGCAGCCCAAGGAATTCAAGATCGGATACGCCCTGGCCATCTTCTTCCTGGGTTTCATGGCCATGGGATCCACCGAAAGCGCCCGGGAAATGCTGCGCAAACCCTACGTGATTGGAGGCTTCATGTACTCCAACGGCATCCGTAAATACCAGATCGCGGGTTTTAACAAAGACGGTTTTCTTACCCATTCGATTTGGGCGCCCGCGGTGTTGAACGGCAACCCTCCGGACACACTCAAAGTGGGCCATCGGATGTTCCTGGGACAATGCCTCCCCTGCCACACCCTAGGCGGATACCGGAGCATGATCGGCTTGTTAAAGGGAAGGGATGAGAAGTCCATCGGCAATATCCTGCAGATGCTGCACGATCCCGGCGAGACCTCCCCCTACCGCAAGTTCATGCCGGTCTTGTCCGGCACCCCGGAAGAAATCGACGCTTTGAAGAGTTACCTCTATCACGAGGTCCAAAGCGCCGAGGGGAAGAGCCCCCTGCAGGTTTCCTTCGCCCGCTAAAAGCTTTTCACCTTTATTCGTCCTTAAGTTTTTTCTTTGCGTGCAGGGCCCTTTGAGGTTAAAACAGGGTTCGTCGATACTCGCAATCTTGTCGACGAATTCTTTTTTTAATTGAATCCGAATTCGAGGGAGCCGCTGGGATGAATTTTCGCCCCTTAATCACAACCTTTCTTATCCTGGGGGTCCTGGGCCTAGGCTCCTGGTTCAGCTTCCAAGCCCTCTCCCAAAGGCCCTTGAAGGCCTTGGTTTTGAGACTTTCCACTGGAATCGGCGGCAAAAATCAGGCGGATTCTTCCCAGTTGGAGGCTTTCGAGGTCAGCTTTCCGTTGGTGCGGGGAGATGCCCAAGTTCAAAGTTTTCATATCCCCTCCCAGTTCCAAGGGCCTCTGAAGGAAGCGATCCTCCAGAAATCGGAGGACTCCCTCGCTTCACTGGTGAAAAGCATAGGGCCCTGGGCCTTTGGGGTGGGAACCTCCGCTCCCGGCGACAACTGGCCCTGGTATTTTGGCGGCGGTTGGAAAGGGCTCAGCTCGGCCTCCTCCGAACCCCTGGTGGATAACCTCCCGGTTTGGGACCGGCTTTATTTCTGTTTCGCCCTTCCCGTGCCCCCGCCCCCGCCCTTCGCCAACGCGGTTCCCCTGGAGGATCTCACCACCCGGCCCAGCATCGCTTCCACTCCCACGACGCTCCTGGCGGTCATGCCTCCGACGCCCTTTCCCTTCAAGGGGGAAGTGCGCCTGGAAATACGTAATGGATGTGGTATAAAGAACGCTGCGGATTGGGTCGCCCGGCGGGCCAAGGGCCCGGGGATCACCGTGACCGGTACCGGCAACGCCGACAATTTCAAATACGAGCAGACCCTGCTTCAAACGTCGGTGGGGGTGCCGGTGGCGCTGGAAGAGGTCTTATACCGGCTGGGTCTCACTCAAGATTCAGTCCAGGAGGTCGCGAGCCTGGCCCCGCCCAACGACGCGGTCCTTATCATCGGGAAAGACTACCGCAAGCTGAAAGAGAGGCGCCGTGACCGACTTCACCATTGACCGGAATAATTTCCGGAAACTTTTTATCAACAATACCTCGCGCATGCTCTTGGGCATCTGGTTCATGGCGAGGGGTTCCCGCTTTCCTTTCGCTTCCATCATGGAACTGCTTTCCCTGACCGAGGACGCTCTGGAGGGAAAGCTCCAATCCTTCGCCGGACTCGGGTTGGCCCATCTCCATTCCACGGCCCAGGGCGAGAGGGAAATTGAGTTTTTAGCCAGTACCAGCCCTGAAATCGACCGCCAGGTCGCCGAGTTTTTCGAGGGACGCCAAAACGACTTTCGAGCCATCGAACTGAAGGTGAATTCGCTCCTCTACAAGACCCTGCTCTCGGGCAAGCTATAATCCTATGATCTTCGATATCTTCACCCTTCAGGAAATGTTTATTCGCGCCTTGGAAAGGGCTTCGGCTCAGATGGGGGCGCCGGATATCCTGGCGTCGCTGGAAACCCCCAAGGACCCCCGGCATGGCGATTTTGCCACCCCCCTGGCTCTCAGCTTGGCCAAAAAGCTAAAAAAATCACCCATGCTCCTGGCAGAAGAACTGAAAAGCCGCTTTGTCCTGGAAGACCGCCTGGTAGAGGAACTTTCCGTGGCGGCCCCGGGCTTCCTCAATATCCGGCTCAAACCCGTGGTTTTCCATTCGGCCCTGGCCTACGCACTCAAGCAGGGAAAGGACTATGGGCGAACCACCACCGAAAAAGGGCGCAAGGTTCTTCTTGAGTTTGTCAGCGCCAACCCCACCGGGCCCTTGAACATCGTCAGCGCCCGTGCCGCCGCCCTGGGGGATTCCATTTGCAACCTTCTCACCGCCGCCGGGGCGGAAGTCTCAAAGGAATACTATGTCAACGACGCCGGGGTTCAGGCCCGCTTGTTCGGAGAGTCGCTCACAGCCGCCTGCGACCGCTTGAAGGGGGGGACCACCCCCGCCCCCGAGGGTGGCTATCAGGGGGCCTATATGGAAGACCTGGCCCGCGAATACCTGCTTCTTCCCGAACCCCGGCCCGAGCCTTCTACCTGGGGCATGGGCCGGGTGATCCAATGGCACCAAACCTCTCTCGCCTCCTATGGGGTGACTTTTGATCGGTTTTTTTCAGAAAAGAAAGAGCTTCATGACCTGGGGCTGGTCGAAAAATGCGTGGATCTCATCAAGCAAAAAGGTCTGGCCTACGAGAAGGAAGGGGCCCTCTGGATCAAGGTTTCCGAGTACGGCTCCCCCAAGGACGAGGTGTTGGTCAAGAGCGACGGAAACCCGGCCTACTTCGCCGCGGATATCGCCTACCACCTGGGCAAATACGAAAGGGGATACAGGGAATTGGTGGACATTTGGGGCCCCGACCATCACGGTCATATCCAGCGCATGAACTCCGCGCTCCTCGCCCTGGGCCAAAACAGAGAGGGGTTCAAGGTTCTAATCGCCCAACAGGTCAACCTGCTCCAGGGCGGGGAAAAGATGAAGATGTCCAAGCGAGAGGGGAAATTCGTGACTATGGACGAACTGCTGGAGGAAGCGGGCAAGGACGCCGCCCGGTTCTTTTTCGTCATGCGCGGGGCCAACACCCACCTGGACTTCGATCTGGAAGTAGCCAAGAAACAAACCGAGGAGAACCCGGTCTTTTATGTCCAGTACGCCCACGCCCGGATCTGCAGTCTGTTGAGAAAAACCGCCGAAAGGGGTTTTGCCCCCGCGCTGGAAGCTGAAAAGATGTCGTCCCTGGGCCTGGACGAGGAAAAAGCGCTTTTAAAGCGCATCTTGGAATTTCCACAGCAGGTGGCGGAAAGCGGGAAGGCCCTGGAACCCCACCGTGTCGTGACTTACCTGCAGGTTTTGGCGGCGGAATTCCATGTTTTTTACGCGAAACACCGCATCCTGGACGCCGAGCCCGAGGTCGCCAACGCCCGCTTAAGCCTGGCCTTGGGAGTGAAGAACGTGCTTCGAAACGCCTTGGAACTGTTGGGGGTTTCAGCGCCGGAGCAGATGTAAGCTGAATCTCGAGTTTTTAAACGCTTTTGGTTAACTCGAAATCCCCGCCAAATTCATGGATCTCCCTCGGCCCGAGGATGGGCTTTTCCGATTCACCCCGTGCGGCCCGGATCATCGCCCGGCCCAAGCGGCGGGGAGTAGTGACGGAACCCGGAAAAAGTTTACCGATCATGGGCAGTAAGGGACTCACCAGGTCGTAGGAGACCCGGTAGAGAACCGTCCGGGACTTGAAACCTTTCAAGGGTATCATCGCCCCCAGCCGGAACATGACGGACACCCGGAAGGGCATTTGTAATAGGACATTTTCGGTCTGGCCCTTGATGCGGGCCCACATGACAGGACCCTTTTCGGTTGAATCGGTTCCTTGGCCGGAGAGATAACAAAAACCCAAATCCGGATTGATCTTTAAGAGAAGTTGGGCGGTTTGGATCGGAAGGTCATGGTTGACCCGCTTATATTCGGCTTCCTTCATCCCCACCGCCGAAGCCCCGATGGAATAAAAACAAGTGTTGAAGCCCCGTAAGTATTGAGAATATTCGGAGAGCTTAAAAAGGTCACAGAGGAGGAGTTCCCTCAGTTTCGCGTGTTGCCTGCCGCAGTTACGGCGCCCCACGGCCAGGATGGAGGTTACGTTTTCATCCCTCAAGCATTCGTTCAGGATGGCGGCACCTACCATGCCGCTGGCACCGAAAAGGATGACCTTCAGAATTTTTTTGGTAGGGTCCATGTAACGGAAAGTCCTCTCGCACATGTTTTAATGTTCAAAGCTTTTATAACCTTGGTCTATTAACTTAAGTGATAAAGGAGAAAGTAAGAATAAAAAACGTCGATTTATACAAAAAAAATTGTTATGACAAATCTTTGGGACGTTGACAATCTAAGCTTCGTTCTTTGAGGAGAGGGAGGACGACGACAATTTTTAAACAACTTTTATAGACCGCCCAACGCCAAAAATAAATTAGAAAGGATGGTCCTCCGTTCATATTTCTTCAACCTTGTTCGGTTCGTTACCCAGTTTCTCCCCAGCCGCCTTTTTTGTAGAATAAAAAGCCGAAAAACCGATAAATCATTATTTTTAACACGCTTCCGGCCCTTCAATTTAAAATACGTCCTACATCATCGACTGATTTTGGGAGACCCCTTGAAAAGACTTATCATTCTTTTTGTTCTGATTTTTACTTCCGCCGGGATGGCCTGCAATAAAAGCCATCCTCCAGCCCCCCAGGGCGTAGCGGCTGAATCCGATCCGCAAATCGAGAGGTTGAAGGTTCTTATCGCCACGGCCCACTATGACCAGGCCGCGAGGAAAGCCAAGGATCTCGGCGCGCAATCCCCCAACTCTCCCCTGGTTCCAGAAGCTCTTTACCTGGAGTCCTATGCCTTGATTTTCGGTGAAAAGGCTTATCCTGAGGCCCGGGCGGTTTTAAAACAGTTCCTGGATTATTACCCTCAAAACCCTCACGCCGTGGAGGCCGAGCAATGGATCGGGGACTGTCATTTTTGGGAAGCCAATTATGACCGGGCCTTGAGAGAATACCGCAAATTGGCGGGGGCAGGGAAGGACATCGAACCCTACGCGCTTTACCAGCAGGGCAATTGCCTTCTGTTAAAGGATAAGGTTGGGGACGCCCTCGCTACTTACCGGTCTCTGGTGGAAAAGTATCCCTCCTCCCCCCTCGCCGATTCGGCCCAATTGATGGTAGCCAATACCTACTTGAAACTTCAAGACCGCGCCCTGGCGAAAGCCGAGCTCCAGAAATTTATAACCCAATCCAAAAATCCAAGCTTGTTGCGGTCGGCCCGAAAAACCCTCCAGGATCTGGAAGAGGGAAAACAAGAGACACCCATCCCTTCGGTGAATGGATAGGCATGGTCTCCTCTCCCTGGGCCGTTTCCGTTTTGGGAGCCCTTGGATTCGCGCTGATCGGGTTTGCTCTAGCACAGGGGCTTACCCACCGCCTATCGCGCTTTGTGCCCTCCACGCACCGCCCGGCGTCCTCTCCCCCCCCATCCAATTCAGGAACCAGGGTCCTCCGTTTTCCCCCCGCCTTGACTTTCGGACTGACCGCAGCGTCGGCCTTAGTCCTAGCCTGTTTTCTACTGGGTCAGTCGGAAATGGGGCTGACCCTTCTTTTCATCCTTTTAGTGTTTGGGATCTCCTGGCGTCTGGGCCCGAATTGGCTGGATCAACGGAAACAAGCCAAGAAACTGGAAGCCCTCCGGGAGGTTTTTCCCCAATCCTTGGGGATGATGATCCAGGCACTGAAGGCGGGTCAAACCCTTCAGCAGGTGCTGGAATACCTATCCCATGAATGCCCCGAACCCTTGCGTTCCGAGTACAAGCAAGTCTGCAGGGATATGGCCTTTGGGGCGCGGACGGACCAGGCCCTGGGGCTCATGGCCCAACGCTACCCGGCATTTGACGATTTCAAGCGGTTCATCGAATCCTACCTGATCTCCAGGATCACCGGTGCTAACCTAACCCGGTTGCTAGAATTTCTCCTGGAAAACCTCCAGGAAAAAGAGCGTTTAATCCGGAAAAGAGAGGCCATGACGGCCCAGGCCCGGCTCTCCGGCACATTGATGGGCCTCTTGCCATTTCTTCTGGGGTTGGTTTTCTTCGTTATGGACCCTTCCTTGATGACGCCCCTCTTCACCACCGCTCAGGGATGGGCCATCCTTTTCACGGCGATCTTACTGGAAAGCATCGGCTTTCTCTGGATCCGCCAGCTTTTAGCACTGGAGTTTTGAACGTGGTCCTCGGGCTCATTTTCACCGGCACCCTCCTTATGGGATACGGCCTGGGCCTTTTCTTTCAAAGGTTTTGGGAAGGGGTGGAAAAACACCGCCAGGCCCAGAGGCTCCAAACCGCCCTTTCCCAAAGGAAAAAAGCCCTGCCCCTTCAAACCCTGCTGGCCCTCCTGGAGAACCGGATCGCCCAGCTTCCGAAGATTTTTCCAGCCGTGAATCAC
>CAWKIF010000140.1:0-14472 GCA_963849485.1 candidate division FCPU426 bacterium
GTCCAAAGTTCTTGAAAATATTTCGTTGTAGCTCACCAATTGTTTTTGATACAACTCAAACAAAGCTTGATTCATAGTAGACATGCCATATTCAGTTCCTGTTTGCATCGCTGAATAAATTTGGTGGATTTTCTCCTCACGTATCAGATTCCGCACGGCGGCGGTCGGGATAAGAACTTCCACGGCAATTACCCGTCCTGATCCATAAGCTTTAGGCAATAATTGTTGGGAAAGGACAGCCTGTAGCACGAAAGAAATTTGAGCCCGAACCTGTTGTTGCTGGGAAGCGGGAAAAACATCGATAATACGATTGATGGTTTGGATCGCATCCACTGTATGTAGCGTAGCAAATACCAAGTGGCCAGTTTCCGCAATAGTCAAAGCCGCATTGATCGTTTCAAGATCCCGCATTTCACCGATCAGAATAACATCTGGATCTTGCCTCAAAGCGTATTTTAAGGCAGTCGCAAAGGTATGGGTATCCGTTCCCACCTCCCTTTGATTCACAATGGAGGATTTATGGGTATGCACATATTCAATGGGGTCTTCAATGGTCATGATGTGGTGTTGATGGTTTGTATTGATCCAATCGATCATTGCAGCCAGTGTGGACGATTTTCCTGAGCCGGTTGGTCCAGTCACCAATACAAGACCCTTCGGTAATTTGACAATATCTTGTGCTACAGGCGGGAGTTTCAAATCTTCAAAGCTTCGGATGGATGTCGGAATATTACGTAAAGCCGCAGCTACCGCTCCTCTTTGCTGATACACATTCATTCGGACACGCCCCACTCCTTCCACACCAAACGAGACATCCAACTCATTATCTTTCTCGAATTTTTCTTTTTGTTCGTCGGTTAGGATGCTATAAATCAATTGTTGGGTCGTATCGGGTCTTAATTTTTCATATTCCGTTGGTGTAATAACACCATCCACCCTCAACATCGGAGGCGCCCCGGCCGTAATATGTAAATCGGAAGCCCCGCGTTCAAACATCAACCTTAATAAAGTATCAATATTAACCATGGTAAATGCTGCTCCTTGCTTGGGATGACTAAGTTTTACTCTTCGGCTTCATCAGCATGAGCCACGCGCAAAAGCTCCTCCACAGAGGTCAAGCCTTTTAATACTTTTCGTACTCCGCATTCCCTTAAAGTCTGCATGCCACCCGCACGTGCGATTTTCTTCAATTCTGTAGCGGATTTTCTTTGGAGAACCCCTTTTCGAAAATCCTCAGTTAACATCATAACCTCATGGATAGCCATACGTCCTTTATAGCCCGTGTTAGAGCAGGTATTACAACCGACACCCCGGTGAAGAATTGTGGGCTCGGAGGTGGGTTGAATCCCTAATTCTTCTATAATTTCAGGAGTCGCTTCAAAAGGTTGTTTACAGTCTTTACAAATACGGCGTAAAAGTCTTTGCGCAACGACGCAATGGACTGTCGAGGTTATAAGAAACGGCTCTACTCCCATGTTCCCCATACGGGTAACCGCTCCTGGAGCGTCATTTGTGTGGAGGGTAGAAAACACCAGATGGCCCGTTAAGGCCGCATTGATAGCAATTTCAGCGGTTTCCTTATCACGGATTTCCCCGACCATGATTACATCCGGGTCTTGTCGCAAAAAAGACCTTAATCCCGCCGCAAATGTAAGTCCGATAGAGGCCTTGGCGTTAACCTGATTAATTCCAGGAAGATTATATTCCACCGGATCTTCAATGGTGGAAATGTTCGTATCTGGATCGTTGATGTAATGTAACGCGGAATAAAGGGTT
This sequence comes from candidate division FCPU426 bacterium, assembly GCA_963849485.1. Classification (GTDB taxonomy): domain Bacteria; phylum Oederibacteriota; class Muellerivitia; order Muellerivitales; family Muellerivitaceae; genus CAVTWJ01. Next base: position 1,777 of record CAWKIF010000140.1, read on the forward strand.
GTTGATTTTCCGGAACCAGTCGGACCCGTCACGAGAACAAGACCATAGGGCTCCACAATCGCCTTTTCAAACTTGGGAAGTACATCTTCTTCAAAACCTAGTTTTGGAAGATCTAAAGAGAGGTTCGAGGAATCTAAAATGCGCATCACAATTTTCTCTCCGAATTGCATTGGACAAACCGCAACACGAAGATCAATTTCCTTACCTAACACCTTGATTTTGATACGGCCGTCCTGCGGCAGACGTCTTTCGGCGATATCTAAGGAAGCCATGATTTTAATACGGGAGGCAATGGCGGCTGATAAGGATTTAGGCGGGGATTGAACCTCATGCAATACACCATCAATCCTATATCTGCAACGAAGACTCTTTTCATAAGGCTCGATATGGATATCACTCGCGTTGGAGCGGACCGCTTCCGTCAGGACCAAATTGACAAGACGGACAACCGGAGCATCTTCCCCCGCGGCCTCCAATTTCGAAATATCTAGTTCTTCTTCTTTATCCGCCATAACTTCCAGGTTGGTGTCCCCCCCCATGGCATTGATAATTTCCTGCATGTCCGCGCCTGACTCGGCTCCGCCACTCCCCCCCGCGGACGAACCCGACTTCCCTCCGGCCCCAAAATATTTAGCGTGGATGGCTTTGATTTCATTCTCACTCGCGATCGCGGGTTCCACCTCGAATCCGGTCATCATCTTGATATCATCGATAGCAAAAACATTAAGAGGGTCGGCCATCGCAACAGTTAATTTCTTGTCTTTTCTGGCTATCGGAATCAAGCAGTGATTTAAGGCGATGGATTCGGGAACGGAAAAAACCACATCATTCGGTATTTCACCAATTTCGTTCAAACTCACATGGGGGATCCCCAATTGAGTGCCCACAAAGGCCATGATGACATCCTGGGTCACATAGCCCTGGCTTATTAAAATCTTCTCCAGCCGCCCTCCCTTTATTTTCTGCTCATGAAGAGCTTCCTGGAGTTGTTCTTCGGAAATAATGCCCTCATCCACCAACATTTCGCCGAGTCGCTTTTTCATTGATTCAGGCATGGAAAACCTCGGGCCGAAGGGGATGGGCAAAAGTCAAGAACATCATCATTTAAGGAGTATAAATTCGTTGAAAATTGAAGTCAACGATGCCAACTCTGTCCAAGTTAAGCATCCAAGAATTGGACCAATGCCTTCGACATTTCCCGCAATGGTGCTTTTTTGCCTGCCCACAACTCAAAGGACAAGGCGCCTTGGTGGAGTAACATTCCCAATCCGTTTTTAAAGGGGATCTTACGTTTTTCCGCTTGTTTCAAAAATTCGGTTTTCCGATGATAAATTAAATCAAAAACCCAACTAGCGGATCGTGCTTTATTCAGGGAAAGAGGGGAGGGCTCCCCTTTAATAAGCCCAAGCGAGGTTGCTTGAATGATCCACTCACAATCCGAGAGGGCATTTTCTCCCTCCTGCAAACTCGAACAAGCCAATTGAATTCTCGGAAAAATCTTGCGCAAATCCCTCGCCAGGCTTTCAGCTTCCTGGGCTTTCCAATTCGCAATCCTGAGAGTCTTCACCCCGGATTGAGCTAGGGCATAGCCCACCGACCGGGCCGCACCACCCGCTCCAATCATCATACCCCTACTTCCCCTGAGTGTTTTCCTCCAAGGTCCCAGCGCCCTTAAAAAACCTTCGCCGTCCGTGGAGGTCCCATGCAAGAGTCCCTTTTTCTTGAAAATAGTATTCACGGAATTCAAATATCTCGCCACTGGTTCCAATCCATCGAGATGTTTAAGAACCAGAGTTTTGAGGGGAACCGTCACATTGGCTCCTTGGACGTTTTCACACCGGATGGCTTCGATAACATGGGATAAGCGCTGAGGATGCACATCTAAGGGTATATACACATAAGGAAGCTGAAGTACTCGAAATGCTTCGTTTTGAAATACAGGGGACAAGGAATGTTCGACAGGATGTCCTAAAATAAAAACCAATCGGGTCGAACCCTTGATTATGGGATGAATAGAAATCAATTTAATCGATACCGCCTTTGGGAATGAGCCTATCGCCAATTTCGTATTGAATCATGGATATCACCGCCAAGCCAGCTGTTTCAGTTCTAAGAATCGGGGTAGGTAGATGAACAACAAATGCTCCCCTGGTCCTTGCTTGTTGAACTTCCTCAATGCTCCACCCCCCCTCCGGACCAATGAGTGACAATATTTTTTCGCTTGATGGGTGGGATTTCAAAACCGTCCGGAGGGTGGGAGCTTCTTTTTCATAGGGCATCAAGACCAAATCAAAAAACTGGAAAAAATCCAAAAGTTGATTCCAATTCAATATCGGTTCCAAATCAGGGAGATCGTTCCTTCCGCTTTGCCGGCAGGCTTCCACGATGATCTTCTGCCAACGGTCCCGTTTATGGTCAAACTGCTCCAATTCCGGTCGGGAGATGCTCCTTTGCGTCATCACCGGAACAAATCGGTGAACCCCCAACTCGGTTCCCTGTCTGAGGATTAAATCGAATTTGGCCGCTTTGGGCAGACTCTGGGCCAGCGCCAATTTTCTTTGCGGTCTTAATAAACCATTTTTTTCTTCGGAAATTTTACGAACTTGGACAAACTGGTTCTCCATCCCTTGAATCCGCAGACAAAAAACCCTCTGGTTCGAATCGAAACCGATTAAATCGGATCCCTCTTTCAAACGCAATACCCGGGTTAAGTAATGGGAAGTGGGTTCATCTAATAGGATTTTTTCACCGTCGGTGAAACCCTGGGTGAAATAAACGCGGGGTATAAAACTCATTTTTTCCTGGTGAAGAGATTCTTCATTTTGGACAAGAATTTTGTCATCTGGGGGGTATTGGCCTCCGTGGTGGCTGCGGCGAATTCCTCCAGTATCTTTTTTTGTTTGGAGCCTAAATCCGTCGGAGTTTCAACGTTAATCACGACCAAAAGATCTCCCACTTCTTCCGAATGGGGGGTTCTTAAGCCTTTTTCCCTGAGTCGAAATATTTTTCCGGATTGGGTCCCCGCGGGAACCTTCATATTGACCGATCCCTCTAAAGTCGGGACCTCAATCTCGGCGCCTAGGGCGGCTTGAACAAAACTAATCGGGATCGTGCAATGCAAATCCGCCCCATCCCTTTGGAAAAATTCATGATCCTGGACATGAAGAAAAATATAAAGATCGCCCGCCGGTCCCCCGTTCAAACCAGATTCTCCCTCGCCCCGAAGCCTCAGCCGGGACCCTTCATCTACCCCGGCGGGAACCTTCACGGAAACCGTCCGTTCAGTTTCCACCCGGCCTTGACCATGACAAGTGGGGCAGGGACTTCCCGGCATTTCACCTTGACCACCGCACCTGGGACAGGTTCGGGCGATGGCGAAAAAACCTTGAGATTGTCGGATCTGTCCGGTACCTTTGCACTGATTACAAACAACCCTCCCCGAACCCGCCTTTGCGCCGGATCCATGGCAAGTATCGCAGGTCATCAATTTCCGAATTTTCACCTCTTTGGAAGTTCCAAAGGCGGCTTCTTCAAAATTGAGAGTTACATCGTGACGAAGGTCATCGCCTTCTTGCGCCTGGTTCCGGGTGCGCCCCCGACCCTCGGCTCCAAAAAAATTGGAAAAAACATCCCCGAAAATATCCTCGAAGTCCGCTCCCCCGCCGAAATCTTGGGCTCGAAAACCTCCCCCATATCCCGACCCGGGAGAGGGCCCCCCCATACCGACCCCAGCATGTCCAAACTGGTCATAAGCCGCTTTCTTTTGGGGATCGGAAAGAATCTCATAGGCTTCATTGATTTCTTTAAACTTTTCCTCAGCCTCTTTGTTATTGGGGTTGGCGTCGGGGTGGTATTTTTTCGCCATGGTTCGATAGGCTTTTTTCAATTCATCCGCGGAGGCTCCCTTGGAGACGCTAAGAAGTTCGTAATAGTCTTTTTTCGATGCCATGTTTTCCTTCATGTTAAATCCCGACCATTTTAAAGTATGCTAGATGGGATCGGACGAACCCTATTCCTTCGTCAAATCTAGGAAGAAGGGATCCGATCGACAAGAATCCAAGGACAGGTTTAAGGCAAACAAACTAACATCCCGCCGTAAGGGCGTAAAGACGGTATTCCCAGTAAAAAATACGAATTTGGTCTTGCGGTTAAAAGGGACGTTACTCTAAACTACCCCGGCTTCGATACCCCTCTACCCCTCCAGGGAAGAAAGGGTGCCGGTCCGCAAAACCTCTCCCCGCAGAGAGTCCACTAAAAGAAGGAGGAAGTCATGCCTTACGTCATTACAGAGAAGTGCTTGGGCGAGGTCTACGCGCAATGCGTTGATGTCTGCCCGGTCAATTGCATCCATCCGGGGGATTACAAGGGCCAGCCCTTCATGATTATCAACCCCGAGGAGTGCACCGAGTGCACCAGCTGCTATTCCGCCTGCCCGATCGGAGCAATCGTTGAAGGAGCCGACAAGGATCCCGAATACGCCAAGATCAACGCCGAATTGGCTCCCGCCTTCAAGAACAACCCACCGGTACCCACTCGCCCGGCGAACGACCCGCCGAAACGTCCGGATGTGAACAAGCTGGTCAACTAAGCCGAATTCATAAGAAAGGCCGTTTCCTTAAAAGGGATCGGCCTTTTTTATTTGCAAAACCTTCTTCCAACTTTTTCAAATCTTTTGGTAAATCTCCGCGCCGGTTTCCACGAAGGTCTCTGACATTTTTTTCATTCCCCCTTCTAAAACCGTCTCTTCCGTCAGGCCTTGCTCCTTGGCGTAATCCCTCACGTCCTGGGTGATCTTCATGCTACAGAACTTGGGTCCACACATGGAGCAGAAATGGGCAACCTTGGCCCCTTCGGAAGGCAAGGTTTCGTCATGGTATTCGCGGGCTAATTCCGGATCCAGGGCCAGGTTAAACTGATCTTCCCACCTGAACTCGAACCTTGCTTTGGACAAGGCGTTATCCCACTGCTGGGCGGCCGGATGCCCCTTCGCCAAGTCGGCCGCATGGGCGGCGATCTTGTAAGCAATGACCCCGGCCCGGACATCGTCCTTATTGGGTAGTCCCAAGTGTTCCTTGGGGGTCACGTAACAAAGCATGGCGGTCCCAAACCAGCCAATCATGGCCGCTCCGATGGCGCTGGTGATGTGGTCATACCCTGGCGCGATATCAGTCGTCAAGGGGCCCAAAGTGTAAAAGGGAGCTTCATGGCACTCCGCTAATTGCCGATCCATGTTTTCCTTGATCATGTGCATGGGTACATGACCCGGCCCCTCAATCATGACTTGCACGTCATGGTTCCAGGCCTTTTGGGTCAATTCCCCGAGAGTTTTCAATTCCGAGAATTGCGCTTCATCGTTGGCGTCCTCAATCGAACCCGGCCTCAGGCCGTCCCCCAAACTGAAAGAAACGTTATAGGCCTTCATGATTTCGCAGATCTCGTCAAAATGGGTATAGGTGAAGTTTTCCTGGTGGTGAGCCAGGCACCACTTGGCGTGGATGGACCCGCCCCGGGAAACGATCCCGGTTCGGCGCCAAGCGGTCAGGGGTACGTATCGGAGTAATACCCCCGCATGGATCGTAAAATAATCCACCCCCTGCTCGGCCTGCTCGATCAAGGTGTCCCGGTATATTACCCAGGTGAGGTCCTCGGCAATCCCCCCCACCTTCTCAAGAGCTTGATAGATAGGAACGGTCCCTACCGGCACCGGGCAGTTGCGGATGATCCATTCCCTGGTTTCATGGATGTTTTTTCCCGTAGAAAGATCCATGAGGGTGTCCCCGCCCCAGCGAACGGACCAAATCATCTTTTCAACCTCTTCCTCAATGGACGAGGTAACGGATGAATTGCCGATATTCGTGTTGATTTTCACCAAGAAATTACGGCCAATGATCATGGGCTCCAGTTCGGAATGGTTGATGTTGGAAGGGATGATGGCTCGGCCCCGGGCAACCTCGTCCCGGACGAACTCGGGGGTGTAAACTTTAGGAATCACCGCACCCAGCCCTTGTCCAGGATGGATCCGGCCCTGCTCGGTCCGCGCCTCGGCCATTTGGTTTTCTCGAATGGCGATAAATTCCATTTCGGGGGTAATGATTCCATGTTTGGCGTAATGCATTTGACTGACGTTTCGCCCCGTCTTGGCCTTGAGGGGTTTTCTGCGCGATTCGGAGGGAAAGATTTGCACACCCGGTGAGAATTTTTCTTTATAAAATCCCTCGATCTCCTCGACGTCCTCTCGTTCATTGATCCATTTTAATCGGATAGGCTGGAGGCCCTTTTTGAGATCGATGGAAGCCTGGGGATCCGTATAGGGACCACTGGTGTCGTAAACATGAAAGGGAGCGTTTTCCTCGAGGTTTTGGGCTGTTGGGGTGGGGTGAAGGGCAATCTCCCTCACTGGCACCTTTAAGTCCGAGCGTTTCCCCTGCACGTACCTTTTACTTGAACCCGGAAAGGGTTTTCGGGAAATGCTGTCCGAGAGGGGATTGGAGCCGTTGTTTGAACCCATAGAATGAGGCCTCGCTCGTCACTTAATTGAATTTTATGATCAACTACTTTTCAAGATACCGGGGGGCTTGTCGAAAAGCAATGCGTCCCATCCCCTCAAGAAACTGTCTCCTCAATCCGGTAGCATTCATAACGCATTTTCTTGAACTCTTGAAAGGATGGATGTTTCAAAAGTTTGGAAAACTCCTCGAGCGATCGCAAAGCTTCCTGGGCTCTTTTCAGGTTGGCCGTCAGCAGTTCATGGGTAGTCGTTCGTTTTTTTTCAGATTTTTCCCGGGTCTGACGCCCTGAGTCTTGGATCACATCCCGGTGTAGGATTCGCGGTTCAAAGGTTTTGAACAAGTTTTTTTCCACCCGAGTCACCGAATGGCGGAGTTTCTTGATGCGGTGGTAGAGGGGTGAGTCATTGAGGATAAAACGAGCGACGTCTTCCGCGACCCTCAGGCCTTCCCTCACGCGGTTGCAATTAGCGTCCAAGGCGCGAAGAACCGTCTTTTGCTCAGACTGGCTGATCAATCCAACCCCTTCTCATATTCTCGAATCTACTTTTTCTTGGCGGTGGCTTTCACCGCCAAGGGGGGGGCCGGGACCCTAAATACTGGCGAAGCCACGGTTTTCTTGCTGAACATGGGGGTGGATTTTCCTGATGCTTTTTTAGATCTCGGGGAACCTGCGGGTTTAGCTTCGACTTTCTTTAACGGCATAGGTTCCTTTTTCTTGCTATCGGTTTTCTTTTCTTCAACAGGCGCTGTTTTCTTCCCTGCGGCTTTCTCCATCCCAGGAACAGGGTGTTCGGGATTCTTGGGAAATAAGGGGACCGTCACCTTTATGGATTTACCTTTTTGGGGGGCGCTAGTAGTCTTGGGCTTTCCGTCGGAATCCAGCGCCTTTTTGGGCTTCGGCGTGTCTTCTTTCAAGAACAACTGGTCTTTCAGGAAGGGGACTGTGGAGATTCGATTCGTCTTGGAGATAAAGTCCAAATCCTTATTGTAACCCTTGCGTATCAGTTCCTTCCCTTCCGGAGACTCTTTGAGCAAGTCGCTGATCCTACCCTGCCAAGGCTTGTAAAGGGCCACCGCTTCTTTGGCGCTCTCCGCCAAGACAATGGGATTGGATCCGAGGGTGCTTTGGAGAAAATCCACCAACATGCCGGCAAAAGCCGAATCTTCCATGCTTCCGGCACAAATGATCACTACATCTCGATTTCCCCTCAGACAGGAATCATATACGTCCCCCAAGTTTATAAAGGAACCCAGAATCACATATTTGGCGCCCGCAGGAACCCTCAAAGGGCTTTGACTGAAGAAACACACGGTACGGTCCTTGACCTTCTCTCGGCTGGATTCTAGCGGCGACCCCCCCAGATGAAAACCGGGGATCTTATCCCATTCTCTTTCACCAGCCAATAAACCCTCTCCCCTTTTCATTTTCTCGAACTGTTTCTTCGCGGAAGCGAGGTCATGGCAAAAAGCCACTCCAGTAGCGCCGTGATAAAGTAAAACCGGGATAGTCGAGGTTGTACGCAGAACATCAGCTAATACAACAGTGGCATTTTGGACAACCGTGGGCTTCACGGCTTTCGGATCAAAATAAACGGTAATCTTCACTGGCATTCTCCCAATTCTAGCTGGGGCCGGAATTCGGCCTTACTTCTTTTCTTTCTCTTCGTTGTTCTTCTTGAGGAATTGTTCAACGAATCGTGTCGAATAATTGGAGCGCTTAAAAGTTTCGCTTTCCAAAATATTCTTCAAAAATCCTGTGGTGGTATGGATTCCATCCACCACTAGCTCGTCCAGGGCCCGAATCATCCTCTTGATGGCTTCCGTACGGTTCGGGGCGTGCACGATGATCTTGGCCAGCAAAGAATCGTAATAGGGCGGAACCCGGTACCCCTGGTAAAGATGAGTATCCACCCTCACCCCGGGTCCCCCCGGGACATGGTAAGTCGTGATCACGCCCGGCGAAGGTCGGAACCCGTCTGCCGGGTTCTCGGCGTTGATTCGGCATTCAATCGCGTGGCCGCGGGGTTCGAGATAATCCTTGACTATAGAAAGCCGTTCACCCGCCGCGATTCGGATCTGCTCCTTTATGATATCCACTCCGATGATCAATTCAGTGACCGGATGCTCCACTTGGACCCGGGTATTCATTTCCATGAAAAAAAACTCGCCTTCCTTGTCCATTAAGAATTCAATGGTGCCCGCAGATGTGTATTTGACCTCTTTTGCGAGTTTCAGGGCGTATTTCCCTATCTTTTTGCGCTGTTTCGCGTTCAGGACGGGGGAGGGCGCTTCCTCGATCAGCTTTTGGTGGGATCTTTGGATTGTACAGTCTCTCTCCCCCAAATGGACTATATGTCCATATTCATCCCCGAGGATTTGAACTTCTATATGCCTGGGTTCATCAATGAACTTTTCAATGTAAACTTCAGGGTTTCCGAAAGCCGCCTCTGCTTCCGTCCTGGCGGTTTGGAAAGCCTGAGTGAGGGAAAGGTCCGTGTGGGCCACCCGCATGCCCTTTCCTCCCCCGCCGGCCGAGGCCTTGATGATGACGGGATATTTCACTTTCCGGGCCACTTCCAAGGCGCTTTTTTCGTCCTTGACCGGGCCGTCACTCCCGGGGGTCGTTGGAATTCCAGCCTTTTTGGCGGTTTCAATGGCCATCACCTTGTCGCCCATCATGCGCATGACTTCGGGTTTGGGACCGATGAACTTGATCTGGCAACTGGAGCACACTTCCGCGAAATGGGGATTCTCGGCCAAGAAACCGTATCCGGGATGGATTGCCTCCGCGTCGGTAATTTCGGCGGCGCTGATCAGGGCCGGGATATTCAGGTAGCTTTCCTTGCTGGGAGCCCGCCCAATACAAACACTTTCATCCGCCAAGTGGACGTGCAACGAATCGGCATCGGCCTGGGAATGGACGGAAACGGTCTTGATTCCCATTTCTTTGCAGGCTCGGATGATCCGGACTGCTATTTCCCCTCGGTTGGCGATAAGGATTTTATTAAACATGGTTTCCTTTTTTAAAAAACGACTCTACCGGGATGCCACACAGGGGCAGCCGCAGGATTGATTACTAGCGTTAACTTGGATCAACGATCAGGAGGGGCTGGTTGAACTCGATGGCTTGGCCGTTTTGCACCAAAATCTTAACTATTTTTCCGGCCACCTCGGCTTTGACCTCGTTCATCAACTTCATGGCCTCGATAATGCAATAGACCTGCCCCACGGTCACCTTATCGCCCTCCTCTACGAAGGGTTTAGCGTCGGGAGACGGGGCCCGATAAAAGGTTCCAACCATGGGCGAGGAAAAAGTCACGGTTTTATCGTTCGCTGGAGCGGGAACCAAGGCGGACGCGCTCGCGGACGTGGAAGCGCCCGTAGCCGAAATGACAGCCGCCGGAACATTCGAAATCACCACGGGAGCAGCCGTATCAAAGGGCATCCCTGGCCCTTTGCGCAGGTGAATCTTGGTGCCGGCTTGCTCGAATAGAATCTCGTTAATTTGGGACTGGTCCATTAGGGGCAATGACATCCTGAACGATGGAAAAGCTTGGCGTTCACCTTCAGTTTTTTCGGGGAAGCGGTGGAAGCTTTCTTTTTCTTCTCGGTTTTTGAACCTTCCAGCTTTTCCGGATTAGTGGACATTGGTCTCTTCTCCTTTTTCTTCTCAAACAGCTACGCGGCCCCGTCTATGGGTGGGACTAGACCCGTTCCAGGTATTCCCCAGTTCTGGTATCGATCTTGATTAAGTCGCCTTCCTTGACAAAGAGGGGAACCTGCACAATCGCGCCGCTTTCAAGGGTGGCCGGCTTGCTGGCGCCTGAAACCCGATCGCCCTTAATGCCCGGCTCGGAAGATACAATCTTTAAGTTAACAGTGATTGGCAGTTTCACGCTGATGGGACGGCCACTGTAAAAAAGAACCTCAATGGCCATCTCGTCCTTGAGCCATTGGTAGCCTTCGCCGACTTCTTCTTCGGTGAGTTCCAATTGTTCGTAGGTCTCGGTATCCATGAAAACAAACTTGTCGCCTTGCTTGTAAAGATACTGCATTTCCTTTTCCTCGACAGGAGGTTCAGGAACCTTCTCCCAACTATCTAAGGTCTTATCGGTAACCGTTCCCAACTCGACATTTTTAAGTTTGAGTCTTACGAAGCCCCCGCCCTTGCCTGGTTTTACATGTTGGTAGTTAACGACCCTGAAAAGGGTCCCATCAAACTCACATAAATTTCCGGCCCGAAGGTCGTTCACACTGATCATGCCTGCTCCTTAATAAACGGGTGGAATGAAAGGGGTCAAAACCCTTGATTTACGGGTCAATAAAAAACCCTTATTTTTCAATGGTTTTTGTCAAAAAGGAGCGTCATTTTAACGGAAAGGTTCAGGAAGGTCAAACAAAGAGGGTATTCTTTAATTGTACAACTTAACAAAATAACAAAAATTAGGCGTTTTAAGCCTTTTTAGACTTTCGGGCCTTCTCGATAAATACTTCCTTGGCCGCATACATAGCGTTCATCGCTGCCGGGAAACCCGCATAAACTGACATCTGAAGGATAACCTCCACGATCTGCTTTTGGGTACACCCTACGTTCAAAGCGCCTTTAATATGGGATTTAAGCTGAAGGGGTGCGTTTCCCAGAGTCACCAAGGAGGCGATCGTAAGCATTTGGCGGGTTTTTAATTCGAGCCCCGGTCGGGAATAGATTTCCCCAAAGGCAAACTCCGTCACGAACTGCCCCAACTCAGGGGATATGTCTTTCAGGCTTTCAAGGGTAGCCTTAGCCACCGGACCGTGAATTTCCTCAAACTTCTTCCAGCCTTTTTGAAAGCTTTCTCCAGCCAAATCACCCTCCTAACATTCAATCCAATGTAGTCTCATCAATAAACCGCCGATGCCACATCTCAACCAACAATAAACCATAAAGAATTAAATGGTGGTCTTTCCGGCCCGACATGTGTTCTTCAATGAGTTTCTCGGTTTGGGCCATATTGAAATAGCCCCTATTCCGGAATTTCTCTGATCTCAACAGATCCACCAACAAGGGTTTTAACTCATTTCTGAACCAGGGGCCGAGGGGCACAGCGAACCCCTTCTTTTGACGGTAGATGATTTCCTTGGGCAGGTATTTTTCGGCCGCTTTTTTAAGGATGAACTTCCCTTCCCCCTGTTTCAATTTCACCCCAGAGGGCAACCCAAAGGCAAACTCGACTAATCGGTGGTCCAGATAGGGTACCCTGGCTTCCAGGGATGCCGCCATACTCATTCGGTCCACCTTGTTCAAAAGATCGTCTGGAAGCCAGGTTTTCAAGTCGAGGAAAAGCATCAGGTTGAAGTTGTCAAAACCATAGGGCTCGGCTGATTCGAACAAACGCTCCAGGGAATCCTCCACCTTCGATTGTTCCATCTCATAAAGCAGTTTTTCCCCAGCCAGTTCCTCCAAGGTGGATTCCAAGCTCAATCGGGACCAGGCCAAATGACGCTGGACCAAATCGGACTTTTGAAGGGCCTGCCAGGCTTGGTGATAGGGGTCTTTCATACCACGACCCAAAAATGGCACGAGGCTCTTGAGCCAATCCGGCGCCATCCCCACCGCTCCGGCCAGCTTGTCGAAAGAATATCGGCGGTAACCCCCGAATAGTTCATCCGCCCCCTCGCCAGTCAAAACAACTTTAACTTCCTGGCGGGCGAACATGGAAACAACGAAGGTGGGTAGAACCGCCGGGTCAATCACCGGGTCGTCCTGAAATTTCACCAACTACAAGACCATGGACGAGGAGCGGCTCGGCCTCGTCCACGCCGAGCCGGTGGACGACGCGGTATTGCTCAGGATTCAACCCCGCCGATTGTCTTGGCGAAGGCGGGATGATTGGACAATGCCAGGATTGTTTTCATCTCATTCCGAATAGTTCAAAAGCCTGTCATTTACACCGCATTTTCCACAGTCGTGCGAAAAGGTCAATCCAATCTTGACTTGGCAATGTGAACTTTGAATGACGGCCGGGACAATTTGTGGTGTTGGCTTGGTGCATTTCAGCTTTCCGCGCTGCGGGTAATTGGTATATTGCCGCCATGTATCGGACGCAGGATTTACATGTCAAAGAAATTGTCCGGCTCTCGTCGCCGCGTGAATTGAAGGCGCAAACGCCTTCGGACGAGGCTGTGAATTTCACCGTCGCGCGCAGCC
>CAWKIF010000141.1:0-4404 GCA_963849485.1 candidate division FCPU426 bacterium
TTGCATGGATTTCGACCCACTGACCTGGTTGTTCCAGAAAATTACGTTGGAAGTGGAGGTCCACAGGGTGGCCTGCAATTCTCTCGAAGGCGCCAGGGAGACGTTGAGCCGCACGTTCGAGGGGTTGAGGGGCTGGGGCCCCTTGCAGCCCCAGCCCCATAAGACGATCGCGCTCAGGGCCAGCGCCGCCATCCCTCTCTTAAAATGATCATTCATGTTTGTTTCTCCTTCTGTTGCATCCCCGCTGGTATTTTTCCCGGGGTTGAGAGCTTCACTTCTTCGCGTCTTTGCGGTAAAAATGGCCTAACGAGTCGCTCTTAAAAGTTGATTTGGTAATCCGTCCCCAGGGTCCAATAGTTGAACGAGGCGTTGGCCAGCCCCGTCCCTGCGGCGTCCACGTTGGCATTTTCTTGCACGATGAAGTCGTACTCCCCAAAAAAGTCCAGGCTCGACATTTCGTCCAGCGGCTGCTTCCAGGCGGGCCCCGCCCCCGCCAGCCATCCGCCCCCGAAATACATGGGGTTGATCCCATAAACGGAAAAGCTGTCCGGGTAGTTGTTGCCCATCACGACTTTCGCGTGGGCCGCCAGCACCAGGTTTCCGAAGGCGTAGGAAGGGGCCAGGTAAGCGGGGGGCGTAGTAATTGTCGGCCTCCGTGACCAGGCTTCCCTGCACATCCAGGCGGCTGGAGGGCAGGAAATACTGGGCGCCCAGGTCCAGGGAGAACCCGTGGGGGTTGACCCAGCTATAGGAAGCGTTCAGGTTGGAGCCGAGCTGGAATTGCACGCCCTCCTCCGGGTCCTGCGAGGTGGCCGTGTAGTAGGCCGTCAGCCGGGCGATTTCCTTGGCGCCCCCGGTCCCCGGCTGGACGAAATTAAGCGCGAAGAACAAGGTGTTTCCCATTTGCAGAGAATCGTTGGCGTCCCCCGTGGGGTTGTAGGCGCCCTCGTAGGCGAACCCCGCCCCGGCGCCCAGGGCGTTTTCCCGAACGGAAAGCTCAGGCCGTAGAGGGCTGAAAAGCCGAATCCCGCCCCGGTAGCGGTAGTCGATGAACTCGGTGGGGATGATGGATCCGAGTTGTTGGTTTTCCCATGTGGTGTTCCCCGTCGGCAGGCTGAGGCTGACGTTGAACAGGGCCGCGTAACCGAAATTATCCATGCGATCTCGCCCCCGAGAACCGAGTCCGTGAGCCCCGACAGGTTCAAGTTCGTGTTGTTGATTCCGTCGGGGGAATAGGTGTAGTTGCCGTCCCCGAAAAGTCCCTGCCCGAAGACCTGGACTCCCTGGCCCAAACTCAGGCTGAATGAAAAAGGCACCCACAGTTCCGAGGCGGAATGGGTGCCCACTTGGGTTTGCTCGGTCAGGTAGTTGCTGTTCCAGCCGTCGTAGGCGAGACCCAGGGAGAGTTGGCCCGCCTGCGCTCCCAGGGCCGCCATTACGAAGATAGCTGCCCAAAGGCCCTGGCGGAGGTTTCCCCGGCTCATGGCACGATCTCCTGGCTGGGCAGGCTCGCCGAAAGGTTGATCCCGGTGTAAGCCACCCCGGATTTAGCCACGGAAGGATCGGTCAACTGCCGGTTGCCGTTGGAATTGAGCCCCAACTGAAACTGCTCGTGGATGTCCCGAAGCGCGGCCCAGGCCGCCTCGCTCTTTGGAGACGCTCCGTTGGAAACCGGCACCCCCACCGGCACGCCGTTTTTATAGATCGCCTTGCTTCCCGCGGTGTAATCAACGGTTTTCCCATTGGAGGTGGCGCCCACCCTCCCTTCCAGCACATCCAGCCATACGGTATGGGCATCGGGATCGTAGCGTACCTGGTATTGGGTTCCCCGCACGGCGCAAACCACGCCCCCGGCGTTGATCTCAAAGGAAGACTGAGCGGAGAAAAGGTGTTTCACCGTCGCCAGGAGCCGCCCCATCATCATCTTGAATTGGATGATTTTGTTGTTCGCGTCCGGTTTTTTGAGCTTATCCAGCCAGACATCGGTGTTGGGGCTGATCTGAATCTCGGAACCGTCGAAGGTTTTCAGGGTTGCCTGGGCGGCCGGGCCGGTGAGGATGCGCTCCCCTTCCACCACCCGGTCTTCCTTTTGGGCGACGCGGTACAGGTGGCCCTTGTGGCCCTTGATCTCCACCTTCCCCGTGACGGAAGTGAAAATGGCCTCGGTCACGGCGAAGAGCCTCCCGGCCGGGATCAAGAACAGCAGGGTCACAATGAACAAGCGTTTCATAACCATTCCTTTTTTTCAGGCTGCTTTAGGGGCAACCCACCCCGTAAATACCGTAAAGGTTGTAGCCTATTGAATAGGTTGAGGATCGGCTTAAGGCGGCGGGCAGGGAGCCATAGTTATCGCTCGGCAGTTGATACATGCCACCATCCCCGGCATTGCTGGTCTGGCCCTGGCAGCCATCGTGCGCGCCCAGCCAGTAGGGCGTACCCGCCGCCAGGATGACGCTCACGTTCAAGGGGGCGTAGGTAAAGGTTCCGGAAGAGGCGATCATGGGCTGGGTGTAGGCCAAGAGGTTGCCGGGGTACCCAATGTTGTCGGTATAGACCGCCGCCTCGAATTCATATCCCGAACAGGCTTGAACCCAGATACCGGTCACCGTCGCCGCTTGAGTGATGTATTCCTGTTGGATCCATAAAATACTCACCCCAGCGTAATAGGAACCCTGGGCCCCCGTACTGCCATAGGCAATCGAGCAGGCCGTGACCGTGGGGGTGAGGGTGATGGTGGGGGTCTGGGTGATGGTGGAGGTCATCGTCCGGGTCGGAGTCAATGTTTTCGTGGGCGTGAGCGTGATCGAGGGGGTAAAGGTGATGGTCGGAGTCTGCGTGGGAGAGCCCGTGTGGGTGGGGGAAAGGGTAATGGTGGGGCTCAGGGTGATCGTCGGGGACAAGGTGATCGTGGGGGAGAGGGTATGGGTGGGCGAAAGGGTAATGGTCGGGGTCAAGGTAACGGAAGGGGTGGCGGTCAAGGTGCAGGTAAAACCGGTGGCGGCGTCGAGACAGGGGGTTTCGGTAATCCCCATAATTCCTCTCAAAATGGGGGCGGCCGGATGGTTCGAGCTGTTGCAGGCCGTGTTCCAAAGAAGCAGTGAAATCGCTACCATGCAGATTGAAATCAGCAGAACTCTCCAACGGACCATATGGATCTCCAAAACTTCACAAGATGAATTAGAAAACCTGTCAGAAATTCGCTGTATTAGACAGACTGAAAGAATTTTCGGGAATGACAATAATCATAGAGCCGAATTTGAATGTGCTATTGGAGGGTAAACAGTTAACAATCGCTTCAATTCGATCAACGAATCATCGGCTGACTCAAAAAAAGGCGCCCTTCGGGGGAAAGGACGCCTTTTAAACCCGAAATCAAATCTTTTTCTGAAGAGTCCCCCCGGGGTTTACCCCCACGCCTTTTCCCCCTCCTCGAAAATTCGGTTTTCTGATTTCAACGATAAATTTTTCCATATCTCGAAGTTTAAGCTGTTGTAGGCGCCGTTCATGGCCCGCCCAGCGAGAGGTAACCCGATTTGCCTTTATGGGACCTTTCCAAATCTTTGACGGTGTTTTGCGCCTGTTCCAGGATTCTCCGGCTCCAGGGTCCGCAATGGGCGGAAGCCGACTTGGCCCAATTCACGAAAAACTTGGCCCAGTCCAGCACTTCCGAATCCTCGCAGCCTTTGCATTGGCGGAAGTGCCAGATGAGGACGTAAAGATTCTTTTCTAAATCAAGATAAACCACTTTCTCCGGATCCACGATGGCTTCAGTAGGCATATTTCCCCCAATTGTTTATTGATAAATCTCATGCACGATAAAGCAACTCGCGTGCCATGGATAAATTCAATATTTAAAGGAAAAAGACGGTAGGGGCCGGGAAGCAAGCGGGTAATTTCGACTCAATGACCCATTAGTATGCCGTGTCCTGGATTTTGGAAATATATGAATGTGCCGATTCAATGTTAGAGCGGTTGGAATCTAGTCATCTTTTTTTCGGTGGATGACCCCGGGGGTGGTCCTAGAGGGCCCGGATCAATTCGTGGGTATTGTGCTCGTCGAGGTAATTGAGCCAGGGAAGAACTCGAGTTTATATCTTGTCCACTTTTCTCGAAATGTTGGGTGAGTCATTGGCGATTGAATCCATCTTTTTAAAACAAAACCTTAACGTAGGATCAAAAGCTTGCCGATGGCGCGTTGGCCGTTGACGGTCACCACGACATAGTAAATCCCGTTCGCCAGCGGATTTCCCGACTTCCCCGTCAGTGAAATCGTTATGGCCGTGCCCGAAGGCAGTGCGGGGTAAATATTGTCCTGCGCCTTCCTGAAAGCCATCGTATAGATTTCCACCCTCACGTTTTGAATCCCCGGGTAATAAGGCGGCTGGATCTGAACCGTGGGCCCGG
>CAWKIF010000142.1:0-3680 GCA_963849485.1 candidate division FCPU426 bacterium
TACCCGTGGATTTTATTTACCTGACGGTGAACCGCGCCTTTGTGCGCCTCACCGGGCTTAGGGATGTCGAGGGGAAACGGGTCAGCGAGGTGATTCCGGGATTGCTCGAATCCGACCCCGAACTGCTCGCGCGTTATGCAAGGACTGCGGCCACTGGGGAGCCGACGTCCTTCGAGACGTTTTTTCGCCCCTGGGGCAATGGTATTTCGTCTCTACGTACCAGCCGGCGCCGGGAGAATTCGTTTCCGTGTTTGACGTGGTGACTGAGCGAAAACGCACGGAAAAATCGCTCCGCCTGTTGTCCCGCGCCGTCGAGCAGAGCGCCGTCCCCATATTGATCACGGACTCCGTCGGCTCGATCGAGTACGTGAATGCCAAGTTCACGGAGCAATCGGGCTATGCCCAGGCCGAGGTTATCGGGAAGAACCCGAAGATGCTGAAATCCGGAACCACTCCCCGGGAGGTCTACCAGCGACGTGGGACACGATCGTCGGGGGAAACCAGTGGCGCGGGGAAATCCAGAACCGGAAGAAGAACGGCGAACTCGTGTGGGAACGGGTCACCATCTTCCCGGTGACCGAGGAGGGCGTCGGCATCGCCCATTTCGTGGCGGTCAAGGAGGACATCACCGAGCACAAGAGGATCCAGGACCAGATTCTCCGCTCCCAGCGCCTCGAGAGCCTCGGCATGCTCGCGGCGGGGATCGCCCATGACCTCAACAACGTGCTCGCGCCCATCAGCATGGCCCTGCCCCTGCTCCGATCGAACGCGTCGAGCGCGGACCCCAAAACCCCAAAACCCCAAAACCCCAAAACCCCATTTTCAAAATGATTGGTAATTAATTACAAATAAGATTTCTCAAATAGAACATGTAAGGAAGAATAAGATGTTAAGCAGAATTTGCGTAAAGGCTTGTCCATTCTTTAGCAGTTTTCTTTGCTTTTTCTACATTAGTCTTCCATACTTCAGCGATTTCATTGTCCAAGGGATCATCAGGATTTGGTGCACTTAGCAAAGCTTGCATAGAGAGTAAAACAGATTTTATCAGAAGAGCAGGACTCCATTTATCCTTCAGAATGTCAAGACATATTCTTCCTATTACTTACGGCAATATTGTACCAAGTCGGTCAATATTGGGATGATAAATTTTTGTACGAAATAGAAGCTTAGGTGGTACCATTGGATATTCATCTGGAAGATAAAGTTCCATACTGAACATTCCTCCTTCAAATGGTGTACCCACTGGTCCTGCAATCTTTACATCAAAATGACGGTAGTTGTCTGGATGAGGTTGTGCGTATATACCAACTACTGGCTCTTTTTGAAGCTTTTCAATTTCCTATTTTATTTGAAAATGAATACTTTTTGAATTCTGGCAGACATTCCTTTCATTTTTTTTGATGTAATTATCAAATTCTGATCCGGTTTTATTTGATTATGCTTCTAGAAAATTAAAATATTCCTTATAATATAATGAATAAGGGGTTTTGGGGTTTTGGGGTTTTGGGGTTTTGGGGCAGCGTTCCGTCAGCCTCCAGGAAAAAGTTCTGGTGGTGCTCCGTCCCCAGAACGACATAACCCAGCTTGCCCTGCGTCCCGTCCAAGTTGAAGAAATAATCGTAGGTGGAATACTCGTTCATCAGCTCGCCCCCGGCACTGAACCTCAGGTCCAGGTCGTCCAAGCTGGTCTTGAATGTGAATTGGGTTTTCCCGCCCGCGTTCTGCATGACCTTGTCCAGCCAATCGGCGTAGGTGGTGGAGTCAGCGAAGGCCCGGTCCATATTGAAGGACGAGGTATAGAGGGAGGTCTCATTCTCCCATTGGCCGTCGATCAGATAATGGTTCGAGACGCCGAACCTGGTCCAGAGTTCGTCATGATGCAGGTTGAACAGGCTGTCCGCGGCTACGCCCGCCTGGGGCGCTTGGGTGAACTGCGTGAAGGTTTCGGCGGTCGCCACCTGGGATTGCTCATCCGACTGGTTGGCGAGGACGGTGAGACTGTCCCGGTCGCTGGGGTAAAAGGTGCCAAGCGCCGTGGCGAAACTGTGGTTGTCCCCCGTGTGGTTGACATACCCGTTGAACCATTCGGTGCCGTAGTTCAAAAGGATGGAGGCATTCCCCAGGTCGGACTTGAGCGAACCCTCAGTCCGGTAAAGCCCGTAGGAACCCGCAAGCCCCGAGGCTTCCAGGCTGGTTTCCCCGGCGGGCGGGCGCTGTGTGTTGAACAGCACATCGCCCCCCACACCCGCGCCATAGAGGCTGGAGGCGGGGCCCTTAATGACCTGGGCCTCTCCCAGGACGTCCGGGTCCAGGCCCTCCAGGCGGGCGAAACCGTCCGCCTCGTTCAGGGGAATGTCGTCCACGTAGATGCCCACGTCCCGGATGCCGTAGTTGGCCGTCAGGCCTACGCCCCGCAGGGAAAGGCGGGAATCCACCATGAAGGCCTGGTCCACCCGGACGCCCGCGACCGCATTCAATACAGGCGCCAGATTGACCCGGTCCCCCCGGTTGAGTTCGTCCTCGGTGACCAGGGAAAGGTTCCCGGGCGTCTGCAAAAGTTTCTGGTCCGCGCCGTAGGCCTGTACCACCACCTCGGGCAGGGTCAGGCTGGAGGGTTTGAGGGTGATGGTTTTTTCGCCGGTCCATCCCCGGACGGTAACCACCAGGGACTGGTATCCCTCCTTGGAAACGACGATTCCCTGGTCGGGATCGCCGACCATGAGCTGGAACTTTCCATCCGGTCCCGTCTCAACTGTTGGCCCTTCGGTGGAAAGGCCCAGGGTCGACGGACCCCCAGCCAAGACCTCCGCCCCGTTTAAGGGGGTTTGGAGATAGGCGTCAAGGACCTTCCCCGTAAGGAGGGTTTGAGACCAGCCACGCGAGGGCAGGAAGGCTCCCAACAATAACATCAAGCAAAAAACCGGGCGACGCCAATACCCTTTTCCGGAGGAACGGGTCCCGGGAGGCATTTTGCCCTGAGAGTTCTTCATTCAAAGTCCTTTCGCCTTAGGGGTAGTCATTTTTCCCCCTGGATTTTTTTAGGATGAAACGGGAGTTCTCGGTTTTCAGGAAAGCACAAACCGGAAAGTTATATCAAGGCGTCCAAGGATTTCATCAATAGGCTTACCTCAAAATAAGCAGTTTCAAAACTGTCCGATGGCCGTTGATGGTGACCACCACGTAGTAAAGACCGTTGGACAGCGGATGGCCGTCTTTGCCCACCAAGAGAATCGGCAGGGTCTTTATCCCCGGGGTGAGATTGCTATAGGTCTGGTCCAAAACCAAGCGGAAAGAAAGGGTGAATATCTGGATTCGAACATTGGAGACTGATCCCAGTGTCACCTGCAAGAGGGCGGTAGTGCCGGTACTGACGGGATTAGGGTAAAGGACCGGATTGGCCGGGGCCAAGGACACTGTGGCCGTACCGGCGGGCAGTGTCGGACTGGGGGTGAAAGTAGGAGTCCAGGCCAGGGTTGGCGCTGGCGAGGACGTAGGGGTCGCGCTGGAAGTGGGGAGGGGGGTGGAAGTCGGCGCAAGCGTGAGGGTCGGAACCGTGGTGGGTGTGGGGGTGAATGTGTCGGGGAGGACCGGCGTCGGGGTGGCCGTTACGGTCGGTGCCACCGTTGTCGAGGTGGGGACGGAAGTGTAAGTCGAGGTACCGGTGGGTGGTATCGAAACCG
>CAWKIF010000143.1:0-6892 GCA_963849485.1 candidate division FCPU426 bacterium
TGAGGGAAAGCGTCATTGTGGCCGTGGGAGTTGCGGAGGAGGTCGACGTGGGCACGGGGGAAAAGGTGGAACTATTCACGGGTGTGAAGACAGGAGTTTGCGTCAGGGTCGATTGAAGGGCCGTGGGAGTGAAGGAGGATGTCGCCGTGGGCAGAGGGGTGAAGGTGGAACTGTTTACGGGCGAATCCGTAGTGGTGGGGGTCGGGGTGGAAGTGTTCACAGGCGTGGAGGAGGAAGTTTGGGTCAAGGTCGGTGGCTGGACCGTGGGCGTGGCGGAGTAGGATGCCGTAGGCACGGGGGTGAAGGTGGAACTATTCACAGGTGTATTCGTAGAAGTTGGGATCAAGGTGGAGGTGTTCACCGGGGTGGCGGAAGAGGTTTGCGTCAATGTCAGGGTAGGCGTCAGGGCTGTGGGAGTGGAGGAGGAGGTTGCTGTCGGGGGGACGGTGGAGGTGAAAGTCGGGGTAGCGGTCCGGGAAGCGGTGGGCGAGGTGGTAGAACTCGAGGAGGCGGTGGGTGTCCTTGATGCCGTGGGGGAGGCAGTCAGCAAGACCGTGGGTGAAGAGGTGTTCACCGGTGTGAAGAAAGGGGTTTGCGATACAGTCAGGGTCGGCGGTGGAACAGTGGGAGTGACGGACGAGGTCAAAGTGGAAGTGGCGGTAGAGGTGAAAACCGGGGTGGCGGTCCGGGAAGCGGTGGGCGAGTTGGTAGAACTCGAGGAGGCGGTGGGTGTCGTTGATGCCGTGGGTGAGGAGGTCGGCGGGACCGTGGAAGTACCGGTCGGGGTGCCGGTGGGCGAATGGGTTGGAGTTAGGGTTGAACTATTCATGGGTGTATTCGTCGAGGTGGGCGTCAAGGTTGAGGTTTTCAGGGGGGTGCCGGAAAGGGTTGGCGTAAAGGTGAGGGTCGGCGGCGGGGCCGTGGGAGTGGAGGAAGAGGTCATCGTCGGGGGGACGGTGGAGGTGAAGGTCGGGGTGGCGGTCCGGGAAGCGGTAGGCGAAGGGGTCGAACTCGAGGTGGGGGTGGGCGTCATCGAAGCAGTGTGAGTAGCGGTCGAGGTGCCGGTCAGAGAGCGGGTTGGTGAGAAGGTGGCTGTAGCGGACGGGGTGGAGGAGGAAGTCACGCTCAGGGTGACAGTTGGGGTCGTGGACCGGGTCGCTGTATACGTGGTCGAGGGGGAAGGAACCGCCGTACCCGTGGTGGGGGTGGCGGTGGCGCCCGTAGAGAGCAGGCCGTAGACCACCAGGCTGTTGGAAGTGGGCACATAGACTTTCCCATTGATCTCGCTGGGAGGGGCGAATTTGACATTGGCGGCCACGGCCGTGTCGCGGGTGGCGTTCTGGCTGCTGTTGTAAAGCATGGTGGCCAGGTTGGTCGCGTCATAAGCGTAAAGGATGACCGGGGTTCCAGGGTAGAGTGCCCAGACGATGCCGTTGGTGGTCCCGTTGGAGGAAACGCTGGGGACACAGCCGGTGGAATAAGACCCGGCCGCGCCGTAGGTGGCCGCGGTCGTCGAGGATGGAGTCGTCACATATTGGCCGTTGGCGAAGGTGAAGGCTTTCAAGGCCTCGCCCGACATACCCCAATAGACCCAGTCCGTCGTGCCGTTGCTATAAATGGCGGGCGTGGTATAGCCCTTTCCCCCGATCGCGACCACGGTCTGGATGATATTGTTGGCGGTGGCGCTGAATTCCCCCATTTTGCCCGTATCCGCGTCCACCACGTAAAGATCGCTGGGCTTGTCCGCGCCGATGATGATGTTGGGGTGGGCGGTAGTCCCCCAGGAGGCGGGCAGGAGGCACTGCCCCGCCGAGCCGACGTCCTGGTCCCCGGAACTCATGGAAGCCTGGCTCATGGGGGCGAAATAATCCAGCGCGGTGACCGCGTTACCAACGGTGTTCAACTTGAGGAAGCACTGGCCGTAGTCGGTAACCGGCTCGGTGGTGTCGAAAGTGCCGTTGGCGGAGAGGTAATAGAGGTTGCCTGCGGAATCCACCGAGGGGCCGTCGCCCGATTCCCAGAAGGAGGACTCGCTGCCGTTGGGGGCGGAACAATAAACGCTGACCCGTTGGGTGACGTTGGAGGCGCTGTAGCCGATGACCCAGCCGTAATAATTTCCCGCGATGCCGTCGTTATCGCAGTGGCCGGTCCAGCTGGTGTAAACCACGCCGTTCACCAGGGCCAAGGCGCACCTTTCCTTATAGGCCCGGGGCCTGAAGGTGACCGTGGTGGTGCCGTCGCCCGTTCCCGGATAAGTGGCCCCGATGGTCTGGGGACCGTTCGCGGTCTCGGCACCGGTCGTGATATTGAGAGCGTGAAGGGTCTGAGTGAAGGTGGTGACGGCGCCGGAGATGGTCTTGGTCATGGCCACGAAGTACATGATACCGGTGGAGGGGTCGATGACCGGCGTGTCGGTGATGCCGATTTGGGGGATGATTTGGGAGCAGTTCCCCACGTCCGCCTGGGCCACGGTCATGGTGACGCCCCCGATGAAGCTGTCGTGCCAGTAGGTGACCCCGGCGGTGTCGGCGTCGAAGGCATAGGCGCTGTCATTCTCGGTGACCACGTATACCACGTTATGGGTCCCGCCGCCGATGGAGGCGTTGGGCATATAGAGGGGCTGGGCATAGACTTGCCCGTCCACCGCGTTGGAGAAGAGTTTGCCGAAATTGGTGCTGTTGACGTTGGCGGTTGTAAGAATGGTCTCGTTTTGGTTCCAGCCGTCTCGGGCCTGGTCGTTATGGTAGGTCGTCAAAGAAGCCTGGGCGTGTAAGTACGAAGCGGGCGCTAGGGCCAGCAGGCAGGGCACAAAAAACGATAATAGCTTGCGGAACGATCTCTTCACTGTTCTCCCCTCACCGGCCCCCTCTTCAAAGGAAATGCCGGTCAGCAGTGATTTGAATAAATTAAAATTTTCATAACCTTATCGCAGAATTCGTTTAAATGCGCCCTATTCGAGGATTTTTTTGAGTGTTAATGAACAAGGGAGGAAAACGAAGAACAATTTACGGGGCCTACATTGAAACGGTTTCATGGTTTAACGAATCAATATTATTTTTAAAATTCTCATCTAGTTTAAGATATCTCTCCAGCGGGAATGAAAAGGGTCTTAACTTCAGGTCTTGCCCCGATCTGGGAAAAGGCTCTGCCTGATCCAATCCCCATAGGGCTTGGAAATTTTGGTGACGGGTAAGGCGATGATCTCGCAAACGCTGTAGGGATGGTGGGCCCGGACCATTTTTCCAGCCCCAGCCATTTTTCAGGAAGGGTCTTCACTAAAAGAAGCTCTTCCTTCGTGGTCTCAATCTTTCCCTTCCACCAATATTGGCTCGTCAAACCGGGGATTCGGTTCACGCAGGCGGCCCATTTTCCCTCTAACAACCCCTTCGCCAGTTTGGCGCTGGCCTTTGGGCCGGGAGTAGTGATGAATACCACTAAGGCCCGGGCGCTCATGCTTTTTCCACCTCGTTTTCACCCAGATCAAACCTCTTATCCCCCTCCGACGTAAGGGTCGATTTAATATCCGCGGGAATGCGGGTTGCCGGCTCGATCAGGCCCCCTCCGGGCAGGGCATAGACCCTCACCCCATCGATCGAATCCACCTTGTCCGCTAATTTGTTCTTGGAGAGGATTTCGAGCCTTCGGGCGATGGAAATAGTATCCAGGCCCATGAAGGCCTGGAGGTCGGAGTTGGAAGCCACCGCCCTCCCTGATTTGGCGAGGAAATAAAGGAGCTTTTTGCAAACCAAGTCGAGTTTCAAATGCTCATTCATCGCCTCAAACAGATCCTGGAACTCGATCCGCTTGCCCCTTCGCAGGTTGCCGCGGGACATGGCTTCCGAGATGAGGAAAAGGAACCTGCGGGGGTTCCCGGCCGAAAGGGAGAGGGCTAGGGTGAGGGTTTCTGGTTCCAGGAATACTTCGAGGGGTTCCTGGAATCCGGCTTTCTTCAACCGTTTCAGGAAAATCTCCCTCAATTGCCCCTGCGGGAAGGGTTCCATCCGCACCATATGCCGGAAAAGGCCCAGGACGGTCGACTCGCCCCCATCCTTCACCACGTTGGCTACCTTGGAATAAAACTCGTCCTGTAGGGCCATGACGAAGCAGGTGCGCGGCAGTTCCAAAAGGGATTTCAACTCCTCCAAAATCTGGAGGGTCCGTTCGGACCGGCTGATGTGCTGGTTCCAATCCCCCCGGATCTTTTCCAGGTCGTCCACGAAAACGATCAGGGGGTTTTTCAGGCGGGAAGTGAAGGCTTTGATCACGGTGAAGATGGCGTTTTTGCTCAACTCGCCCTTTCCCAACCGTCTTTCCACTTCCCCGAGGAAGAGGCCCTTGGGGTGGGGCAGGGTCACCAACATCTCCCGGAGCATTTCCCCTAAAAAATAGGTGGCGTCGTCCAGGGGAACGCCGATGGACAAATGGTAGAAATCTTTCGGGACGCGGTGCCGCAGCGACTGGAGGAGGCTGCTCTTGCCGCTCCCCGGTTCCCCCGCGATCCCGGCGTTGGAAAGGGAAAGCATGGCCGAGGTCAGGCGGTCCAAGAGGTCTTCCCGGCCGATGAAACAATCTAATTCCGAATCCCGCAGGGGGAGAGTCGTGAAGGGGTCGAATCGGAGGCCGAATCGCCGGTAGGCGGGGCCGATTCGGTCCGCAGTACCGGTCCGCTCCTTGGAAACTGGCTTTTTTTTATTCTTTTTTTTCATGATATCCCTGGGGTATGAACCGCATCTTACTCGAAGGCGGGAAGGGATTGGAAGGTTACCGGCTCATGGTCAGCCGCTCGCCACTCACCAAGTAGGGGGTGATCAGTCCGCTCTTACCCTTGATCTGAACGGCCGGGAGGGCCATCAGCTCGAAATAATCATGGCAGACATCGGCCATTTCCTCGTTCACGAGGATTTGCCCGTGCTTGGCGATACCGCAAAGACGTGAGGCCAGGTTGACCGTGTCCCCGATGAGGGTGAATTCCATGCGGTTGCCCGAACCCATGTTTCCCATGATGGCCGTCCCGGCGGTGATCCCCACCCCCAGGCCGATATCAACAGGCTGACTATAGGCGATCTTGAAGGTCTTATTGAGCAGTTCAAACCGGTCCTGCATGCGCAAGGCCGTCCGGAGGACCAGCTTGGAGGCTTCCCCCTCGTTGCCATAGGGCCGGCGGAAATAAGCGAAGATGGCGTCCCCGATGTATTTGTTGATGTCCCCCTCGTTTTGGGTGATCACTTCCTCCATGGCCGTGAACATCTTATTGAGGATATCGACGGTTTCTTCGGGCTTGAGCATCTCCGTCATGCGGGTGAAACCCCGGATATCCGAGAAAAGGACGTAAACCCGCCTCTGTTCCCCCCCCAGCTCGTTGCGGGCGGCCTTGGCGGCCGCCTGGTTGGTGACGTTCGACCCGACGTATTTTTCAAGCGTTTGCTGGGCCTCCTTGGCCTTCAACTGGAGGTTTTGGTACTCACCGGCGGCGGAACGCAGGATCTTCTTTTGGTTCTCCCCTAACGTCCAGGGCAAAATGATTTTTCACCCGATCATACTTATAAGGGAGAATCTGGTTCTCGAGAAAAGAGGACTGCAGGTCGGCCATGAGGCCTGCCCGATCAATCCAGGCGACGAGACACCACCAGACCGTCAACAAAACCCCCGCGCTCACCGAAATCCAGAATGTTTCGACGTCGTTGTCGATGATTTGAGAGGTAATGACCCACACCAGGATGGTCATGAGGACCAAGAGCCCCATTTGGCCGAAAAACCGGCTGTAGCGGGAAAGAAGGTTTTTCAATTGGGTCAAGGGCACCATCGAGCCTTTTATTCAAACAATGGGGGGATCAAGCCGAAATTCAGTTTATCGCAAAAGGAAAAGGAATAACATCGGCAAAAAATTGGTTTTATACAACAATTTTTTCTATCTCTAAACCTGAGTGAGGTCTTTTCCCGCGAGGCGAAGCTTGGCCAAGCCCTCGGGGGTGCGGGCTTCCATGTAACAACGCATCAGGGGTTCAGTGCCTGAGAATCGCACCATCATCCATTCCCCGCCCTCCAACATGAACTTCACCCCGTCCTTGTGGATGATCTCCACCACTTTCTTACCGGCCAAATCGGAGGGGGGATTGTTCTTGAGCCGGTCGGTCATGACTTCTTTGAGGCCGTCCTTCAAGCTTAAGGTTGAGGCGGTCAGAATAAAAGGCGCCGTACTGCTGATGGAGGCCTTTTAAGACTGCGGCCAAGGTCTTGCCTTCCTGGGCCACCACTTCGGCCATTAACAGGTTGGCCAGGATGCCGTCCTTTTCGGGCACGTGCCCATGGACGGTCAGTCCCCCGATTCTTCCCCGCCGATAATGATGGGTTCCTGGCCCATGACTTCGGCGATGTATTTGAACCCCACCGGGGTTTCCTTGATGGCCACGTTGTTCGCCTTGGCGATGGCGTCCATCAGGGACGTGGTGGCGACGGTCCGTACCACGCAGCCCTTCCAGTCGCGGGTCTTGAGAAGATGGGCGAAAAGAATGGGGAGGACCTGGTTGGGGGTGATGAAAGTACCGTCGGCGTCGATGACGCCGAACCGATCGGCGTCTCCGTCATTGGCCAGCCCCAGGTGGGCCGGCAGGGTCTTCACCAGGTTAATGGCTTCCTGCAGTTCCTCTTCCCCCGGCTCGGGGTGGTGGCCCCTTCCCCCAAAAAAGGGGTCGCGGGTGTTGTGCATCACCTTCACCGTGACCCCCGCTTCCTGGAGCAGGGTGTCCATATAGCCCAACCCGTTGCCGTGCATCAAATCCACCACGATCTTCAAGCGGGCCTTTCGGAGGACATCAAACTGAACTAACTGGCGGATCCGCTCGAAATAAGCGGGCTTGGGATCGATGGGGACGACCAGGCCCTTGGCTTCGGC
>CAWKIF010000144.1:0-43402 GCA_963849485.1 candidate division FCPU426 bacterium
CGGGCTCGGACTCTGCCTTGTGATAGAAGCGGAAGACACCACCGAGCAGGCGTGAGCCGGCCGCAATGGTGATGATGTCGAGACTGAGCTCGATCAACTCAATGGCGCCATAGTCGGCCGGCGTCAGGTAGCGCGTGTAGACCGGCAACATCACGAGCGACACGGCCTTGCTCACGACCGCGCCGGCGGCGAACAGCAGGGCGCTTTTTGCCCAGCGCCTCGAACTGGACCGGTTGCGCGGCGGTCTCCCCGCCCGCCGGCGGCATGAGCGGATCGCCGCCGAGCGGAATGCCACCGCCCGGCCTGCGCTTCCGCTATGATCGCGCGCTCGGGGGTGATGTGTGGACCGCCTTCCGTCATCGTCGAGTGCCGTACGAGCGGGACACGTTGGCGTCAGCCGACAGCGGCCCATAAGTTAGGTCGTGACAACTGTGCGGCCGCCATCGATCGCGCTCATTGAGTCGTTGGGCGACATCGGAATCGGGACCTACACCTACGAGCTGGCCGAAGGGCTGACGGCGGCGGGTGCCCGGGTGGACGTGTACGGCCTGCCCTCCAGTCCGCTGCGCGATTGGGCGCGGCATCACACCTTCCGACCCAATGTACCGGTGGTTCCACCGGGCACTGCGCGCGCGTCGGCGTGGCTGCGCCGGCGCGTAGCCCCCGGGACACTCGCGCTGTCGCTCGAGCGCCGGGGATACGATTGGGTGTGGACCCAATGGCCGCTCATGATGGGCAACACCATGTTCTGGCGCTATGCCTACCGGATCGGCCTTCCGCTCGTCCACACCGTGCACAACGTCGTGCCTCACGAGCGGCGTCCCGACGATCATGAGCGCGTGGGGCCGGTGTATCAGGCAGCCCGGGCGCTCATCGTGCACAGCCGTCATGCACGCGCTGAATTGGAGCACGCGTTTCCATCCACGCGCGATCGGATCATCGTCGAGCCACACGGCGCGTATACCTGCTATCCGCCGCCCGCCACCGATCGGCGCACCGTCCGCGCGCGTCTGGGTATCCCCGACGGTGCGATCGTCGTGCTCGCGTTCGGATGGGTACGTCCCGTTATACAAGAATCTGGAATCGCTGATTCGAGCCCTCACCGATGCGCGCGCGGCATCGGTCGTCCTCGTGGTGGCGGGCCGGGAGACCGGATACACCGATCGTTCGCCCGACTCCGCCGATCCGCTGGGGCGCATGCGAGCCGCGGCAGCGGAGGCGGGGGTCGCCGATCGCGTGCGATTAGACCGGCTTCACGAACGTCCAGGAGACCGCCGATCTCGTGAGCGCGTCGGACATCATGGCGCTGCCGTATCTCGAATGCTGGGGCAGCGGCCAGCTGCTCCTGGCGATGACGATGGGACGGTACGTCCTGGCCACGGCGGCCGGCGGCATCACGGTACCTGACGAAGTACCCGGGCACGCGCGTACGGGGCCCGACAGCTCGGACATTGCTCGCGCCCTTCATGAGGCTGTCGTTCGCCTCCTTCGACCAAGCCCGCCGATCGCCGCGTGCCGCCGGAGCTCATGTGGACGCACATCGCGGCCGATACGCTCGCGGCGCTCGAGGCGCTCGAGGCGCACGCCGCCGCCCCGCGGCCACTGGGCGGCCGAGAAAAGGGCAGCGTGGAAAGCAGAGAGTAGAGTGCGGCCGCACTGGGTGCGCGACGAAAATCCCCGTGCACGCCGCGCACGGCCGACTGACGATCGAGCGGGACCCGCGTCACCCGGATCACCGCGCCTCCAATCGGCGCATCGAGACATTGAGCACCGTGGTGTCGGTCAACACGCGATAGTGATTGTGGAGAAACTGCTCCAGGAGGTCGCGCCCGAAGTTCGCGACCGTGGGACGTTCGGACACGAGCCAGAACGGGCCGCGGCCTTGCTCGGCGCCGAATGCCGCGGCCAGCTGCGTGGTGTCCCGGATCACGGTCTTCGAATCATCGGCGGTGTCGACGCGTGCCGGCACGGGGACGGGTACGATCGCGTTGGCCCAGGGATAGTAGTACTGGAAGGGTAGCGCCTCGTACGCCGGCGCAACCAATACAGGGTCGCTGGATGAGGCATGGGCGGCCACGTATTGAGCCGCCGCCCGCCAATCGGCGATTTGCCAGCCGGCGATCTCATATGCAACGAGGCAGACCACGAAGAGTGCCATGAGCGCACCGGACAGGGCGATCGATACGCGAGGCCAGGGAGCTGATCGAGCAGCATGCCGAGCCAGAGGAGAAGTCCCGGGAGCGCCATCAGCATGTGTCGGGGATAGACGAGCGTGGTCCCCGTCGCGCGGAGGGTGCCGACGAGAAGGATGGGCACGACGACTGCGATGCCCAGCATCATGGTCGGGCTCACGGCCATGGGCGACAATGCCCGTGATGGGGCACTGCCGGCTCCTGTACCACGGTCGGCTGCCAATCGCGTCTCGCGTGGCGCGATGCGTTGGGCCAGGAGCCAAGCGACGAACGGCGCGCCCAGCACGGCGATCGCCAGGAGGGGACCGTGGGTAACGTCGAGGCCCGGCGTCTGGCTAATGCTGTGGAGCCATGTCGTGATCGCGCTATAAATGCTGAGCCACACCGTCAGCACACGCCCGGCGGGATGGATCAGCGTATACCGCTGCGCATTGGGGTGGGCGGCCACCTGGCCAGCACCGGTCGGCATCAGCGGGGCGAAGATGATGGCCACAGCGAACAGCGCTGCCGTCACGAGCATCCGGCGCCGCTTGGCCACCATGGCAGCAATCCAGTGGCCGGCCAACACGAATCCCAGTAATAGAAGGTGAGCACAGGCGAGCGAAGACGGCGGCGAGGGTACACGAACGCCACGCGTCGCGGATGCGGGGGATCGGTGAGTGTCAGGGTGACGAAGAGCAGGTTGGCGATGGAGACGAGAAGCAGGACGAGTGCGTATCCCCGCATTTCGCTCGCTGCCCAGGCGATCCCCGGGGTAGCGGCCGCCAGCCAGATCATGAACGTCGGGTGCCGGAACTGCAGTCGCCGCGCGGTGATCCAGAGCGTGATGATGGATCCCAGGGCAAAGGCGAGCGACAGGAGCCGGCCGAATTCGATTGTCGAGCTCACGCGCATCCAGAGGTTTGAGCAGCGAGAAATACAGCGGCGGCTGGAGCTCGAAGTTGATTGCGCGGTGGATCGTCTCGGTGAGCGGGTAATGCGCGGCCGTCGAGAACGAGAACGACTCGTCGGTCCACATGTCCTTGCGAATGGTGATCCAGAGGGCGAGAACCGTGAACGCGACGATCGGCGCCACGACGACCAGCATCGGCTGTCGTGCCGACCGGCTGCTCGCACTCCCCTCCGTCATCGCCCCACGGCGCGGCGCACCAGATCGGACCGCGACGCGATCCCGTCGCGCACAGGAGTGGCCGGCTCCAGCTCCGCGATGGCGCAACCGGTGACGCAGGTGCCGGCGAGCCGCGGACCTCTTCGAAGTCGATCGTGTTGAATTGGTCGGTCGCGTACTGCGCGTTCAGGAACTGGGTGACTGCGAGCACTTCGTTGGCGACCCCCTGCTCGACCGCGCGGAACCCATCGAGACGGAGCTCTGGACATCGCCGGCCAATGGGGTAGTGGTGCCGCGCCCGATGCCGGCATAGGTGACGCGCCGGCCTGCGAGTCCGGGCGCGACAGAGATTGCATCCCGTCGATCACGGTTGTCGCGCGCGGCGCGGCAGCGAGCAATGCTCCCAGGGCGCCCACGTATTCACAATGGGCAGTGCACATCACCAGCGTGTCGGCGTCGGCAACCGCGGCAGCGAGATCGCGCGTGAAGTGCGCGGTGAGCTCGAACTTCCGGAGATATTGGTCGTCGGGACGGACGTAGGGATCGTGGAGGCGGACGACCGCGCCCCGCTCGAGGAGAAGACGGGCCAGCACGAGCGTCGGGCTGTTCCGCGTGTCCTCGGAGTTGAATCGGTATGCCGTGCCGAGGAGTGCGAGCCGGCGACCGGTGACAGGACCGCCGGTCCGCTCGATCAATCGGACCATTTCGGCGGGCGAGGCATCATCGATGATGCGTGCCCCGAGGATCAGGCTCCGCGATTGATCCTCGCCACGCTCCAGGCGGCGCCACCAGAGCAGAATCCCGTCCTTGGGCAGACAGTGTCCCCCCACGCCGGTGGTGGGCACCAGGAGACCACCACTCGGCACCGCGGTCGGATCGGCGGTGGCGGCGTCCCCCTGCCGAACGCGGGTATTGACCGCCTCGCGCAGGGCGAAGAAATC
Organism: candidate division FCPU426 bacterium; assembly: GCA_963849485.1. Taxonomy (GTDB): domain Bacteria; phylum Oederibacteriota; class Muellerivitia; order Muellerivitales; family Muellerivitaceae; genus CAVTWJ01. The sequence continues at coordinate 4,242 of CAWKIF010000144.1, forward strand.
CACACCTCGCGCGTCGCACTCGCGGGCGATCTCGGCTGCATACGCGATGCGCACGTCCCGGTACGCGTTCTCGAGCGTCTTCACGACCTCGGCCGTCATGCTGTTGGTCTGGTACAGCGTGCCTCGAGTGACCACGCGCCGGTAGAGGCGCTCGATGAGCACCGGCGTCGCAGGGTGGAGACCCGCCACCAGCTTGTCGGACGATCGAACGCGTTCGACCAGGCGGCCGGGCATCACGCGATTGGGACTGTTGCCGAGCAGCAGGTCGCGCCCCTCGACCAGACCGTGACGGGCGAAGTGCTCGCGGACCAGCGTCGTCATCGACGAAGGCGCCAGCGTGGACTCGAAGATGATGCAGTGGATGTGCCGGAGGGCCGGTGGCGGAGCTGTTCGGCGACCGGGTGAGCGCGTCGAACAGCGGTCCGTAGTCCGGTGCAAAGCCGCGCTTGTCGGTCTGGACGCACACCAGAATGACGTCGGCATCGCGAACCGTCGCGTAGTCGCTGGTCGCGCTCAGCAGGCCCGGCACCACGCTGTCAGCCACGATCGCATTGAGGTCGGGCTCGATGCCACCGATCGGCGAGCGGCCGGCGTTGATCGCATCGACCTTCCACCCCGACGTCGGCGAACTACGCTGGAGCACGACAACCCGCGCCGGTTCGGTGACGCCTTCCTGGATCCGCGCTGCAGCGAGCAGCGCGGCCATGGGCATGCCGACGATGCCGGGTCCAATGACGACGATCTTGCGAACGTGCCAGTCAGGACCGGCGGGGAGAAGAGCGAGAGGCATAGCCCTTCGGGCTAGAAAGTGGAGAGTCGAAAGAGAAAGTGGACAACGGCAAACCCCAAACAACTCTAGGCGTCGATGAACTCGCGGAACCAGAGCTCCAGGTTCAAAAGGCCCCAGAGGCGGCGGCCGAAGGCGGATTCATCCTCCAACAGCCGCTCGACCGCACGGGGCTCGAAGAGGCCGCGCTCGCGTGCCGCCAATGACAGCAGCACGTCGGCGAAGAAGTCGTGAGACGCACCCTTGGCCCACAGGTGGAGCGGAACCGGAAATCCCATCTTGTCCTTGCGGAGAGCGACCGGCGCCGGCAGCAGGTCGGTGGTGGCGCGCTTGAGAATGTATTTGAGCTCACCGCCTCGGAATTTCATCCGTGGCGGCATGCTGGTGACGAGATCCGCGATCCGGACATCGAGCAACGGCACCCGTGACTCCAGTGACGCCGCCATACTCACCCGGTCCTCCACATGCAGGAGCGCCGGCAGTCCGGTGACCAGATCGAAGTGCGTCATCTTGTTGTAATAGGACTTCGTACTCCGGGTGGTTGAACACCGACTGGAACTGCGCGAATATCGTCTCGCGATCGTAGCCCGCACGGAAATCATCGGTGAAGAGGTCGATCGACCCGCCGCTCCGATCCATGAGCCGCGGAAGTACCGACGGTCCATCGGCTCGAAGAACATCCTCTGCCAGAACTGCTGCAACATCGGCGCGTATTGTCGCAGCGACGGGAGGTTCGGCACGATGGACTGCAATGATACGATGTGCTCGGCTTCCTCGAAGCTCTGGGAATAGGCGCCCTTGATCGCCTGCTCGAGGTACGCGACCAGGTATCGCGCGTAGCCGCCGAAGATCTCATCGCCGCCCTGTCCGCCGAGCACCACTTTGACCGGTGCGGGCCGCACATCGGGCGACCACGAACTGCGGGAAGAGGCCGGGGCGGCGACCGGCTCATCGATCTGGTAGATCATCGCGGCAGGAGATCCACGAACTGCTGCTCGGTCGGGACGATCTCGTGGACGCGGGCGGCGCAGCGCGCGGCCACCTCTCGCGCAACCGAGCTCTCATCGAACTCCGGGCCATCCCGGAAGACACCGGTGAAGGTGTGCAGCGGGCGTGCCGCGTGCGGGGCTGCGAGCAGCGTGACAATGCTGGAGTCCATGCCGCCGCTCAGGTACGTCCCCACCGGAACGTCGCTCCGCAGCTGCAGACGGGTCGCATCCTCGAGCAGGCGACGCAGCTCGGTGACGAAGTACTCCTCAGTGTGGTAGGGATCGATCGCGAAGCGAGGCTCCCAATAGCACTTTGTCTCCGTCCGACCGGACGCCAGGTCGATGAGCTGCCAGTGACCCGGTCGGAGCTTGCGCACCCCGGCGAAGAGCGTGCGGTCGCCGGTCACGAACTGAAACGTGAGGTACTCCTGAACGGCGCCGTGGTCGGGCCGCGCATCCACCGCCGGGTGTCGCAGCAGCGCCTTGATCTCCGAGGCGAACAGCAGGTGCCGTTCGGACGCGTGGTAGTAGAGCGGCTTGATCCCGAAGTGATCGCGTGCCGCGAACAACGTCTGCCGCTCCCGATCGTAGAGCAAAAAGGCGAACATCCCGTTGAGCTTCCCCACGCACGCCGGTCCGTATTCCGCGTACATGGCGAGGATGACCTCGGTGTCCGACGCGGTGTCGAACGAGTGCCCGCGCTGGATCAGTTCCTGACGAAGCTCGATGTAGTTGTAGATCTCACCGTTGAAGACAATGGTCAGCGGCCCGCGCGTCATGGGTTGGGCGCCGGTCACGAGATCGATGATGGCCAGTCGCTTGTGGTAGAGACCCACGGCATCGGAGATGAACACACCCTCGCCGTCGGGGCCCCGATGGCGTAGCGCGTCGGCCATGTCCGAAAGGACGGCGCGCTCGACGGGGATGCCGTCGCGGTTGATGATCCCGACTATGCCGCACATCGGAAGCTCAGCGCCCGGATGGCGCGGCCGGCGCGGCCGCTGATGCGGAGCGGGCCGGGGATCCCGCGGCTATCGGCAAGGATCCTTCGGCCGCCGATCGAAGCGAGAGCGTCCGGCCGGCCAGGATCGCGCGTGCGTGTGTCTCCATGTCCACGAGCTGGTAGTGCTGGGCGAGCACGCCCATGACACGCCGGAAGATGGCGAGCTTGCGTGCGCCGCTCAGATCCATGCCCGGGAAGAAACGCAGCGCCGGAGCCTGGTCGGCGCCCAGCAGGTCCAGCGGATGCAGCAGGAAGCTCGGCTCCGTGCCGGTCAGGCGGCAGAGCGTGAGCGCGGTCCGGAGGTACGCGTCCATGGCGGCTTCCGAGACGCGGCTCAGGTACAGCAGGTAGCTGCAATGGCGAGGCATCTTGATCACCGGGACCGTGGTGACCGGATCTCGAGTAGCGTGCAACCCGATGGCAGTGACCACCGATAGGCGCGGGCGGGCCGAAAGCCGTCGGCGGCAGACCCGAAGAGCGCCGCCCGCTCCTCGCGCTGGGCCGGTGAGAGGTGTGCGGTCCAGAAATAGTAGGCGCGGGCGAGTGGCCCGATATAGCTCGGCAGCGTCGATGCGTCGTACAGATAACCGCGGTCCACCAGTACTTCGAGGAGGGCAGGGCTCCAGCTAAAGCCAGGCCCTCGGAATCCAACCGGCCGACGTCCGGTGGCGGACTCGATCGCGATATCGGCGGCGGCGATCTCGTCGGCCAGTCGCTCCGATGTGTATCGGTGGAGCCACGGCTCGTGCTCGTAGGAATGGTTGCCTATGTCGTGTCCCGCGCCAACCGCTGCCTGCAGGAACGGCCGGTGCGCAGGCACCGCGGCGTCGCAGCCGACCACGAAGAACGTGATGCGGAGCCCGAGCGCATTGAGCACGTCGAGCACCGCCGGAAAGAAGGTGGGGTAATACGACGGTCGCTGTTCCCACCCAGCATTGCCGTGCGTTTTGAGGTAGGACCAGAGATGTTGACGTCGAGCGAGACGCTCGCCATCGGGCGAGAGCTCGTCATCCCTGCCATTCATGCAGGCCGCTCACAGATCGGCTCCGGCTGCAGCTCTGGCCGCCCAACTGCCGGGCTCCGAGATCCCCGACGGCGACACGTCCGATGCCCGCCCTCGGCCAACCGTCCGTGAGCGGAGCCCCGCTGAGACCCCGGCGCGCTCCGGCGCGCAGCTGCCGAGCGGAGCAGCGGGGCGAGTGCGTCGGACTGCCGCGCGGCCAAGGCCAGCGTCTCGTTCACGTTGAGTGTGCCGTGTGCGATCTGCGCGGAATTCACGACGAACACCCGGTCGAGCGAGGTCTGGAGCGGCGGCAGCGCGGTCCGCGAATAGTCGAGAGTCGAGATGGCCAGCACTTCGCGGGCGCGCGCGACGCGCGTCGCCACGACATCCTGTCGGCTGAACGCGGGATACATCCGCTCCAGCGCAGCGATCGACTCCTCGACCAAGGCCTCGTCGGTGCGGTCCCAGGTCGAATCGTCCTGCGTCAAATACCGCGGGAGATACACGAGCGACTGGCCGCCGAAGGTCTCCGGGTCCACGAGCGCCGTCATCCCGATCACGCCGGTGAATGGTACCCAGCTATCGGTGATGTTGGTGACGTAATAGTCGGCCAGCGGGCGACGGAGGAGGAGCGATGGACAGATCACGCCCTGGTAGACCACGCGCTCGAGCCGTTCCCGCTCGGGCACCGTGAGCTGCGGGCAGAGCGCGGCCACACGTGGGCAGGGGACGGTCATGATCACCGCGTCGAACCGTCGGGTATCGCCGCCGGTGAGCGTGACCTGCGCCGATGCCTCATCGCTCTTCACGGCGGTGACCGCGCGTCCGCACGCGAGCTCGACCCCACGGTCAGCGACCGTCGCGCGGAGCCGGGCCCAGGATCACGTCGTACCCGCCGTCTACATATCCGAAGAGCTCCTCGATGGAGGCCCGCGCGTCGAGCGGCGTAGAGCCGGGCGATGATCGCCCAGATGAACGCTGCGCTGGCCGCGCGGTAGTTCTCCCCGAGCTTGCTCCGCAGAAGTGGCCGCCAAATCCGATCGACGGTGGCACGACCGGAAAGTCGGGTGAGCCAATCCACCGCCGAGATCTGTTCGAGGGGCATCGGGTCGGTGATCCGGGATGCGAACAGGATAGTCCACGCAAGACGGATCTTTGACAGGAGCGACAGGGGCGGAAAGCGCAGGAAGTCGAGAGCCGACGACATTGAGATGAGTCGCCCGTCGGTGAAGAAGCCCGTGCGTGTCGTACGCCACTGCAGGCGATCAGAGAGCCCGATGTCGTCGAGCAGTGCGCGGAGATGGCTATCGGACAGCAGCGTGACATGGTAAAACCGGTCCCAGGACACTCCCCCGAACTGATCCGCGCGCGTGAGGCCGCCGATCGCGGGGCCTCCCTCGATCACCGTGACCCGGTGCCCCTGCTCAAGCAGCCGAAGCGCGAGCCCGAGGCCGAGCATGCCTCCGCCCACGACGCCGACATGGGCAGCCGGCTCGGCACCGACCGCTCGGTTCAGGACCGCGTTCATCGGGTCGGTCCCGCCGGTGGTCCGCCGACCGGTGGTCCGCCGACCGGTGTTCCGACAACTGGTCCGGCAGCAGGGCCGACGAGCGGCGCGCCGCCAGGTCCTGCAACCGGCACCAACCCCGGCTTGACGGCGGAGGTGAGGGTAGGGTCGAGCTGGAGGCGGCTGAGCGCCAGCCTGGTCAGAAGCCCCAGATGGGCGATGATGGTCCGGCCGATCTTCATCTTCGAGCGGCCGATCATCCGGACTTCGAGCGTCGTCGGGAACTCAATGATCTTGGAGCCGTGCAGGTCGAGCCAGCCCAACATTTCGGCAACGCCGAGAAATCCCGTGTGGTCGATCTGCGCGGCGGCAGCGGCATTGCGCGACGGTACACCCGGAAGCAGCTGGTATAGGTGGACAGCTGTTGGTGCAGGACGAGGCGGTAGAGCCGCGAGAGCGACTTGGAGAGTGTGAGCCGCCATGCCGGCAGATTGCGCACATGGCCGAGCGGGTGATACGGCGAGGCCGTCACCATGTCCACGCCGTCGGTGAGCAGCGGGATCATACGCGCCAGCTCATGGGGATCGTACGTACAGTCACAGTCCATTGAGCAGACGATTTCCGTCGTGGCGCGCTGGAGGCCGGTGAGGATGCCGGCCGCAACTCCCTGGTTGACGGCGTGCCGAACGAAGACGCAGTTCGGGCGCTCGCCGAATATCCAATGAAGGGCGGCCCAGGTCCCGTCGGTGCTGTGGTCGTCGACGAAACGAACGTGAAGTTGTATTCGCGGATCTGCTCCTCGACACTGGCCAGCGTGTTGGCCAGGTAGGGGAGGATGAGCTCTTCGTTGAAGCAGGGGATCACGACCGTCACGGGTATCGGCGTGGCCGGCTCCGCCACTGCCGTCGCGTCTGCGCCCTGCACCGCATCCGCTCCGACGACCTGGGTGGACTCGCCCACCGTGAGGAGGCCGCGGCTACCGGTCGAACCGGCGACTTGCGGGATGAGACTCCTCACCATCGTCCCGCCGGATGGGCGCGGCGTACGGCGAGTCTCGTCCACGCGGACCGCCCCCGGGGTGAGGCCGAGATACGTGGCAGCGCTGGTGAACTCGTAGCGCTTGAGGAAATACCGGAGGTACTCCGGCATCCGGTCGAGATTGCGATACTGTCTTACACGCGGAGAACCACGATGCGGACGCGATCTTGGGCTGATTGGGATCGAGCTCCCACGTGTGGAAGTACATGACATACGGCGCCGTATACGTGCGGGCCCACGAGGCGACCGAACGCCTCACCCAATGGTGTGGCAGCTGCCGGAAGTAATTCCCGCCCGCGATCGGAATCAGGAAGCCGAACACATCCGCCGTGGAAATGGGGAGCTCCCACAGCGTGCGCTCACCGTACCGGTGCAGGTGGGCGAACCGGCGCCAGGGCTCGGCGTGGTACGTGCGCAGGATGGGCCCGATGCTGGAGTCGTACTCGTAGCCTTCTTCGGCCAGCACGTCGAGCGCCCAGAGGTCGTTGGGCTGGAACCAGGAATCTGCCACGCGGTAGCCGAGAATCTGCGTGCCGGCTGCGCGCTCGAGAGCCTCACGGGCACGCGACAGGTCATCGCGGAATTCCGAAGGCGTCAGCTGACCAATGTTGCGGTGGTAGTAGCCCTTGCTCGCGATTTCGTGTCCGCGATCGGCGACCTGACGGATCAGCTCCGGCATGGTGTCGGCAATCCAGCCCAGCACGAAGAAGGTCGCGCGGGCGTGGAACTGATCCAGAAGGTCGAGGGTGCGGTTCGTGCTGTATTCAATGCGGCGCTCGAACCGATACCACTGACCGCGTTGAATCACATGATTGAAGGCCCCGACCTGGTAGTAGTCCTCGAGGGCGATCGTCAGGATATGCGGGCCGGTGCCCGAGATCTCGGCGCCCGCGCTCGAGCGACGGTGCGGGTTGAGCGCACCGTTCTGGGCTGCGGAGCCGCCTCCCAGTACGCGCGCACCAGATGTGCGCGCCTGGGACGACGCTGCCGCCAGCGCATTCTTCAAGAGGAGAGGGCCGTTCACCGATCCCTCATGCAGCAAGGTCACTGCCAACGCGAAGCCGCCGCCGCGATCGCGAACGCCACCGTTGGCATCCCGTTAAGATACTGTGACACAAAGCGTTAACGGAAGGGAGCCTTTAGTGAACATCTGTATCATTATGAGCCGTCAGTTGTTGCCGTTTCGCAATTCGACACCATGTGGCACCTGCCCCACAGCGAGTCCCGCTGCGCGCATGGCAAGCGTCCGCTTGGATTGTGCGCTATGACCCTCCAAGCGCGCCGGTCAAAGCCCGCCGAGTTGCCTCGCCTGTCTATCATCCACGCCCTCGCGCCCGCGCCCGCCGGGGGACTTGAGCGGGTGGTGCGCGCCCTGGCTGCGGGACAGGCGAGCCGGGGGCACCAGGTGACCGTCGCCTCGGTGGTCACGAGCGAGGAACATCCGTTTATCCAGGCGCTCGCGGGGACTGGGGCCGAGAGTGCCCCGATCCTGGTTGCAGGGCGGGGCTATCATCGGGAACGTGCCGCGGTGCGCGCCCTGGTGGCGCGAGTGCATGCCCAGATCATACACACCCATGGATACCGAGCCGACGTCGTCAATGCAGGCGCCGTCCGGCGGCCTGCTATCCGCACGGTGACGACGGTGCACGGATTCACCGGCGGTGGTTGGCGCAATCGCCTCTACGAAACGCTGCAGCGTCGGGCGTTTCGGCGGTTCGACGCCGTCGTGGCTGTGTCCGAGCCGCTCGAGCGCGCACTCGTCCGTTGGGGAGTGCAGCCGTCGCGCGTGCATCTGATCCCCAATGGCTACGAGGCCGTCGCCGACCCCGCCACGACGGCGGTGATCGATCGCGCGCATGCCCGCGCTGCGCTCGGACTCCCGCCCGACAGCTACGTGATCGGATGGGTCGGCCGGCTTTCTCGCGAGAAGGGGCTCGATGTGCTTCTTTCCGCGCTCGCACTCGTGCGTGACCGGCCCATCACGCTGGCCGTCATCGGGACGGGACGGGAACGCGCATCTCTCGAGGCGCTGGCGCTCTCCTTCATGTAATCCTTGGGATCCATGTCATACCGGGTCTCTGGCTTCATCTTGTTTAAATTGCCGCATTCGAAGATCTCACTCACCAGACGTAGATCCCCGGCCTTTCCTAACAACATGCCGCATATCTCATGGGGATAACCTCGCTCCCCGATGCCCAACATTTTGACCCGCGACTTTTCGGTGAACCGAATCATGATTCTTTCCTGGTCTATTCCCAAACCCGGGTTGATAAATACTTATCACCCGAATCTGGGAAAATGGTAACGATGCAGCCCTCCCCAATACGACGCGCCAATTTCACGCAACCCGATAAAGCTCCTCCGCAAGACAAACCCACGAGCAAACCTTCTTTATGGGCCAAAACCTTGACCCATTCATAAGCCTCATCGGTGTCGATGGGTATCTTTTCGTCAAACGAAGAAGGGTCAAAGATTCCCGGAACAATGGAAGAAGCCATATGTTTCCAGCCCTCCAAACCATGAAAGGATTCAGCGGGTTCCAGGGCCACCACCTTCACCGAAGGTTTAATTTCAATTATTCTTCTACCCGTACCCATAAGGGTTCCACTTGTGCCGATCCCTGCGGCAAAATGCGTGATTCTGTCCCCCACGAGTTCCATGATCTCTTCTGCCGTGGAAAGGAAGTGGGCCTTCGGATTCTCGGGGTTGTTGTATTGATCCGGCACAAAATAACGATCAGGGTTTTCAAGTGCCAACCTCCGGGCCAAACGGATGGCACCATCCGAGCCTTCCATTTCGCTAGAGTAATGGACCTCGACATTATAGGTTTCCAGGATGCGTTTGCGTTCCTCACTGACATTGGCGGGGAGGGCCAGGACCACCTTGTAACCCAGCGCCGCCCCGACCATGGCGTAGGCGATTCCAGTGTTCCCAGAGGTCGCGTCAAGGATGGCTTTATTCCGGTTGAGTTTTCCCGTCCGGATTCCCTCTTGAATCATCCGCAATGCCGGCCGGTCCTTTACCGATCCACCTGGGTTGAAACTCTCCAATTTGGCAAACAGGGAAACCCCGGGGACCCCGTGGCAACGCACTTCCACCAGGGGAGTTTTTCCAACCAGTTCCGTAACACTGTTATGGATATTCTCAGATATCACTCAGATTTCTCCTTAAAACGTAAAAAGCGGGCCACTTGGACCCGCTTTTTCTAACCTATTTGATCAAACGAATACAAGCCACCCATTCCGTCTCGGCTGAACCCGTGTCTAGAATGAGTCCAGCTGATTGAAAACCAGTCCCGTAACAAGTTTCGGATAAAAATAGGTCGATTTTTGCGGCATCCGCTCTCGCATCAACGCCACTTCCCTCAATTGTTCGATCCTCGTGGGGTTTAAAAAGAAAACTGCGGCACATTCTTTTTTGCGGAGTTTTTGAACCGCTTCCTCAGCTTGGCTGGTAAAGGAAATCTCGTGTTCAACTCTCTCCGTGGAGATCCCGAAGAAAGGTTCCAAAATCAACCGATGGAGCAGGGTCACATCCAGCTTCCTTTGCGCCACTGAAACATCGCTCACAAGATCACTTTTCTCGACCTGCTTGGAGAATTGCAAGGCATAAAGTTTTTTCCCGTCAAAGGAAAGGCCAAGGGTGGGCCGAGCCTTCCCCAATTTAGCCATCCAATTCCAGGGGGCTGACCCGATGATGGATTTGGGATATAAGTGAACTTCACCCAGGGATGAAAGCCGACTTAATAAAAGGGCGGGAGAAGAAACGATCCGTTTGGGTAGTAAGCGATGGGTCGGCAAAATGACTAACCCCGGGTCTTCCATCGCCACAAACATCATCTGGACAAAATCGAAGGGGCGTGTTCCCAATTTTCCCTTCTTACCCGCAGATTGGATCTTCTGATAGTTCAACGCGGTTTCATATCGATGATGCCCATCGGCGATGAAGAGGGTGGCCGTCTTCATTTTTTTCTGGAGGGTCTTGATCCAACCCCTATCCGTCATCACCCACACTTGGTTTTGAACTCCCTTGGGGTATTCCACCCTTACATCGGGCTTTTGGGAGACGGCGGTTTTAAGCACCCTTCCCACACCTTTTTTATCAGGATACAGGGAAAAAACGCAGCTTAAATTGGCGGCGGTGGATCGGGTCAACTTCAAACGGTCCGCCTTCGGCCCCGAAAGGGTGTGTTCATGGGCCAAAATGCCACCCTTTTTATTGCCAAATGGCGTGAGTTGGGAGAGGGCGATAAACCCAGTACGGTGAAAAGCCCTTCCGTCTAATTTGAAACTTTGTCGGTAGATATAAATGGCTGGAGATTCCTCCCTCTTCAAAACCCCATTTTTTTGCCATGTCAAAAAAGTCTTTTTGGCCGCGACGTAATCTTTCCCCTGATGAGTCTCATGGCTGGGATTCCCAATAATCAAACGGATAACATTCTCGGCGTGTGATTTTAATAGCTCTTTCTTCTGGGCCGGTGAAATCACGTCGTAAGGAGGGGCCAAGATCTTTTTTAAGTATTGGGGTTGGGTTTCAACATAACGCAAGCCTCGATAAGGTTGAATCTTAGCCATGGTTCACCTTCCTTAGATCAGGTCAGAGAATGTTATGTAAAAGAGGTTTGATCCGGAGTAATGAGAACTTAATTTTTTTTGGCCATCAACTTCTTCACTTCGTCCATGAAGGCACCGATGTCCTTGAATTGTCGGTACACGCTGGCAAACCGGACATAGGCAACATCATCCATATCCTTCAAGCGACCAATGACCATTTCCCCGATCTCGGTGGAATTGATCTCCTTCGCGGCTCTTTCCATCAACACGTTCTCAATATCATCCACCGCAGTCTCGATTTTTTCAGAGGACACGGGCCTTTTCTCCACCGCTTTTCGAATACCCGTCACAATCTTGAGTCGGTCAAAAGGTTCCCGGCGCCCATCCCTTTTCACAACCATGGGAAGGATTTCCTCGATTTGTTCGTAAGTGGTAAACCTTTTTTCGCATTTCAAGCATTCCCTGCGGCGGCGGATGGCCGATCCCCCCTTCGACGGACGGGAATCCATGACCTTATCTTCTTGATGGCCGCAAAAAGGACACTTCATCCAGAGGCTCCTTGAATCAATAAATACAACGGGCGGGATTATACCACATGTTGGGGCCTGTGGAGGGAATGTGACAAGGTTGGAATCAGGGAACCAGCTCGGTTCCGATCCCTTCAGGGGTGAATATTTCTAAGAGCAGGGCATGGGGCTGGGTGCCGTCAATGATATGGGTTTTGCGGACGCCCGCCTTCAGGGCATGCAGGCAGGCTTTCACCTTGGGGATCATGCCACCCGAAATCACGCCGCTCTTAATCAGTTTGGGCACAGCCTTGGCCTGGATGGTCGTCATCAAGCTTTTCGGGTCTTCTTTCTTCTTACAAATACCAGGAACATCAGTTAAAAAGACCAGTTTTTCAGCCCTCAGGGCCCCCGCGATAGCCCCCGCCGCCTCATCCGCATTCACGTTATAGGTCTTGCCGTCTTTGCCAAGCCCCAGAGGAGCGATCACGGGGATAAATTGTTCTTTATCAAGAATATCCAAAACGGCCGTGTTGACCTTTGAAACCTTGCCCACGAAACCAATATCCTTGCCGGTTTTCGATTTTACCCGGGAGGCTTCCAGCATTCCGCCGTCTTTGCCTGACAAGCCCACCGCCTGCCCGCCCAATTGTTGGATGGTGCTGACCAGTTCCTTGTTAATCTTTCCACCTAAAACCATTTCCACCACTTCCATGGTGGGCAAATCCGTCACCCTTAAACCGTCCACGAAACGGGAATGAATTCCCAGCTTTTCGGTTACCTTCGTGATGTCTTTCCCCCCGCCATGCACCACCAAGGGCCGCATCCCTGCGAATTTCATCAACACGATATCTTGTAGGGTCTGTTTCAGCTCCGCGTTCCCGGATCGGGTGCTGCCGCCGTACTTCACCACCACCGTGGCGCCGTACCACTTGCGGATGAAGGGAAAGGCCTCGACTAAAATTTGGGCTTTTTGGGCGGGGTTCATCATGTCCTATCCTTGGTTCATCAAACTAATCAAAGCTTGGGGCCGGGGGAGGAAGCGCGACCTGGGCGGTCGTGGCGTTGGGGTTGCCTTCAGTGTTGGGCATTTCCTTGTAGTCGCATTCCTTGTTCGGACAGGAAACATGCGGGCCAAGGGTTTTCAGATATTTGTCCACCAGATAGGGACTACCACATTGGGGGCAGGGACGATTGAGCGGCTTGTACCAGGAAATGAACTTGCAGTTGGGGTAGTTGTTGCAACCATAGAACACACCACGTTGAGATCCTCTCGAAACCACCTGTCCGTCAACGCAGAGGGGGCACTTGATGCCGAGCGGTATTGGTTTGGCCGTCTTACATTCGGGATATTTGGAACAGGCCAAAAATTTCCCGAAACGTCCCATCTTGACTACCATGGGGGCACCGCACTTGGGGCACTTTTCGTCGGTTACGGTATCCGCATCGACCTGGATCGATCCGTCAGCCGTTTCCTTCAAGCTCTTGGTCGACTGGCATTCGGGATATTTGGAACAGGCCAGAAATTTCCCATGCCTTCCCCACTTCACGATCATCATTTGCCCGCATTTTTCACAGGGGATATCGGTGACGACCTCAATTTTAGCCTTTTCCTCACCCATGAGCTTTTCCGCCGCGGCCAAGACATCCTTAAAGGGCGTGTAAAACTCGCCGATAACCTTGCGCCACTCTTGTTCCCCCGCCTCGACCTGGTCCAGTTCGCCTTCCATCTTAGCCGTAAACTCATAATCGAGGATCGTGGGGAAATTTTTCATCAAAAGACCGAGCACCAGATTGCCCAGTTCGGCCAGAAAAAATCTTCCGCTTTCTTTTTTCACATAGCGGCGGGCCTGGATGGTTTCAAGGGTCGGGGCGTAGGTGGAGGGTCGGCCGATTCCCATTTCTTCCAATGTCTTGATCATGGAAGCGTCAGTGAACCTTGGGGGGGGCTGGGTGAAATGTTGTTCGGAAATCGGGTCCTTCCAAATCATCTTCTGGCCTTCCTCGATACCGGAAAGCTTGTTCGGGTTGACGGTCTGGATTTGGTCGCCGTTATCTCCGCCGGCACCCTCCCCTTCTTTCTTGTCTTCATCGGCAGCTTCCTCATAAACCTTGGTGTACCCATCGAAAAGTGTTTCAGTTCCGGAAGCGCGGAAGACAGCGATATCGCCTGAAATCTCAACCGAAGTCTCCCGGTAAAGAGCGTTGGACATTTGGCTCGCCAAGAAATCTTCCCAAATGAGTTGGTAGAGCTTGAACTGTTCAGGAGTCAAGAAGGATTTCATCTTTTCGGGAGTACGAAAAACAGAGGTAGGCCGGATGGCCTCATGGGCATCTTGGATCTTACCCTTGCTGGAAGTGTCCCGATCCCCCGGGCCCTTGTATTTTTCCCCATAAGTTTCCGTGATAAATTGGGTAGCCTCTGTCTTAGCTTCGGGCGAAATGCGTTTTGAATCGGTGCGCATATAGGTGATCAACCCCACCGGGGCCGACTCCCCTATTTCAATACCTTCATAGAGGCCCTGGGCGATGGACATGGTTTTACGGGCACCAAAACGCAGTTGTTTGTAGGACTCCTGCTGGAGCTTGGAGGTGGTAAAAGGCATAGGAGGTTTTTTGCTTTTTTCCCTATGTAAAACAGCCGAAACCTTGAAATCGGCCTTTTCCAGTTTTTCCAAAAGGGTTTGGGTCTCGGCCTGGGTCTTCAGGTCAGGCTTTTCCCCATTTACCTTTGCCAGCTTGGTGCGGATGATCTTGTTGGCTTCGGTTAAAAAGTCGGCTTCCAGGGTCCAGTACTCCACCGGCTTAAACCCCTCGATTTCCTTTTCCCGCTCGTAAATGAGCCTCAAGGCCACCGATTGCACCCGGCCAGCCGATAGACCGCGGCGGATATTCTGCCAAAGAAGTGGAGAAATTCCGTATCCCACCAGCCGGTCCAGTACTCTGCGGGCCTGCTGAGCATCAACCATGTTCAGGTCAATCTCCTGGGGATGAAGGATGGCTTCTTCGATGGCGTGCTTGGTGATTTCATTCAAACGCAGGCGGTACATGGGAGGATGTTTAACCTGACCGGCCAGAAAATTCTTGATATGCCAGCTAATAGCCTCGCCTTCCCGGTCTGGGTCCGTAGCCAAAAATACAATTTGGGCCTTTTGGGAGGCTTTTTTAAGCTCTTTAATAATGGAGGCTTTACCCCGGATAGGAATATAGAGTGGTTCGAAATTCTTTTCCAAATCCACACCCAGTTTGCTTTTTGGCAAATCAATCAGGTGGCCCTTAGAGGCTAGTACCACGAAATCACTTCCGAGGTATTTATTGATGGTCTTGGCCTTGGAAGGAGACTCCACAATGACAAGTTTTTTATTTTCCTTCTTTTTGGCTGAGGATGCTTTTTTCTTTTTGGAGGTTTTTGGCGGCGGTGGGGTATCGGCCTTCGCCGGGGATTCGGGAGTCCCGGCGCTTTCATCCGGCCGGGGATTCTGTTCATTAACCACGAAGAATGCTCCAAATGAATAAAGATTGCACTGATTCAGGGAAGTTTCGGTTTTTTCCTTTGAAGGGGCAAGAATAGGCAGACCCCCAACCTTTGTCAAGTTTCAGGGTCCATTCTCGAACGCGATAGAGGTGAAGCTCAATGAAATCCTTAATAATTTTGAATCATATTGAAAAAAAACGAGATCAGAGATTAGGTTAAGTATTGGAAACCTGGGTCAAGTATTCCCTTAAGCCGGACCGATCTTCCTCAGGCATTAAAAGTAAGCGCACACCGGCCCCCGCGGCAGATATCCTCACCACTTCGGCAAAAGCAAAAAAATGTTTAATCTTCGAGTTGGGAACCGAGATATCCAATCGAAGAATGTCCCCCGTTTTAACTGGTTTCTCTATTTTCATGAACATGCCATTCAAGCTTATATCTTTTGCCAAGGCATGACGGCCTTTGATCTTCTCCAATTCTCTCTTGTTTTCGACTAATTGATACTGGATAGGAACTTTGACCTGGACGCGGGATTGAGACCTTCTTTCAAGAAATGATTGGGATTCAGGCATATTCCCCCCCAAAAAAGAATGTACTTTTCAACCAACCCAAAGGCTGAAGGCAATATGTCTAATGAATCCCTTGGTTTCAAGCCCTAGGGATTGAAGATTCCATCCATCCACTCGGTTGCAATGGGGGAGTTAATGCGCCTTGGGGTAAATAGCATAGAGACACGAAAGCCGGACTTTATCGATGACTTTACCCACCAAAGCGTTGAGTACATCCTTCGCTGTGAAGTTCCCTTCCACTGGGCACTTCTTTTCTTTGAGTGCAAAAAGCGTGAAATGGTAATGGTGGATTTTTTCATCATTCCAAGGGGGTCCCGCCCCGTCATAACCGAAATAGTTTCCCTCCATGGCCGGGTTGCCCTTAAACCATTGAGTGTAATCGTTCAATCCCTGTCTCATGCCCCGCGGTGCCGCGGGGCCAGGTTTACCTTTGGCGATGACACCCTTACTAAATTCGCCGGGTTGGATCGGCGATCCACTGGGTGGAATGTCCACCAGCACCCAGTGAAAGAACTCTCCCCGAGGGGCGTCAAAAGGAAGAATCTTATCCGGTTTGTTCACCATGTCCTTGCTTAAGGGAGCGTCACTATCATGTGCGATCAAAACAAGGGATTTGGCGTCACGAGATACGTCCCCCCAAGCCAAATGGGGATTCTTATTGCCGGCCAAAATGGCATGTTGGCTGGGATGCGGTTTCAAGAAAACATAATCTTCGCGTAACCGGCTGCCTTCACCAAAAGTATCGCTCCAAAGTTTCATACCGCCTCCTTAATTGAGCCCTCGTTTGAACAAATGATGAATAAGAATCATTATAGCCATCGCTGAATACGCTTAGCTGATTTATAGGCGTACGACCTCAGAATTCAAGGATTTAACGTGAACCAGACAGCTTGATTCAAAGAAATTCTCAAAATCTTTTTTACGTAGTTTTCATAGAGTTCGGATTTATGATCCGTTCATCAGATCGAGCAAACTACGGATTTTATACTTGGAAGGTGTCGTAAAAACACCCGGGTTAATAGTGCCTGACCGGATTTTAATGACTTGAAAGCGGCCTGAATGCTTTCCATTCGAGTAAAGATCCTCGCAAATGGGAAAGATCGAGGAGGAAAGGTCTTGTTGGATGTTTGTGGGATCAGCCCCCAATTGGTTGAGGGTACTTGAACTCAAATCAAGAAGAAGGTGGCCCAGACTCCGAAGGGTATTAAAATCCTCCACGTCAATACCCGCACTCTCAGGCCCGGTCACCCAAACCTCCCTGCATTTTTGCCCCCCAAAATAAGCTTGAAAATCATCACAAGTGAACCCGGATTTTAAAACGGCTGATTTTTTGAGGTCAGCAGGGCCGTTGAAAAAAGCCTGAACGTTATCTTTGACTAAAAGAAAAGTTTTTTGGGCACTAGGGGTTGAACCAGCGATATGGCTAATTAGTTTACCGGATGTCACTGCTCCAATGAGTTTGAGAGCGGCCTGGTTCTCTTGGGTCAATATCAGCACAGTCTTTCTGAGGTCATCAACAATGGTCAGTTGGGAGGATTCCCGGTCATAAATCAAGGCGCCTTGGCACCAGGGGCCTTGGAAATGAATCTTCACATGCCCATCGTCAACGGTCGCCAGGAGGTCGATCCATGCCTTTTCGAATGAAAAACCTTCCGCCAGGGCGTGGATCTCTGTTCCCCCAAAAAGTGGGGAAGATAAGCAAATGAGTACGATGAACGCGTATACCTTTTTCATTTTAATTTTGTCATCATAACGTTCTCCCCATAAATGTCTACGGAAGACCCTAACATGCTCTCCACATGATCTTAATTGTAAAATACTTTAAATTTGTTGCTTCCAAAGGATAGTTTAAGCCCCTTCACGACTCAATAGATGATTTTGGGATTTCAAAAGTGTATTGAATTTTGTCTTTCAATGGCCTCGACTTGTCGGATCCACAAAGAAAGCCCTCTCGGTGCTCGATTACAGCTTGAAATAACAATGGCCGGGCATCTGCTGGATGAATCCTTTCATCTCCAAAAGAAGCAAGAGTTCGTGAAGTTTGGAAAGTTCCATCGATGTCTCGCGCGCGAGTGAATCCAAGTGCTTAGGCTCGCGAGACAACCTTTCTAATAGATTCTTTTCATCGGTGGTTAATGAATTCAACTCATGCGGAGTGTATCCTGGCTCGCTTTTCGATTTGTAGAGGGTTTCAGCCCGTAAATCTCCTAATTCGTGGAAAATATCCTCTACGCCTACTACGAGACGGGCTCCCTGTTGGATAAGAGTATGGGTCCCCTCCGATTGGGGACGGTCAATGGGACCCGGCACTGCGAATACCGGCCGCCCTTGTTCCAGGGCATGGTCCACCGTGATGAAAGATCCGCTATCCTTCTTAGCCTCCACCACCAACACACCCCGGGCGGCACCACTAATCAGGCGATTGCGTTGGGGAAAATGAAGCGCTAAGGGTTTGGCGTAAAGGGGGTATTCACTGACGACTGCACCGCGCGAAACAATCTCTTCGACCAGTGACTTATTCTCCGGGGGATAAAGATTAAGAAGGCCGCTGCCTAAGAAAGCCAGCGTCCTTCCCTTAGGATATTTCAGCGCGCCCCGATGGGCCAAAGAGTCGATGCCCCGCGCCAAGCCCGAGACGATCGTGTAACCCGCTTTCGCGATGCCTTCCGCTAAGTGGAGGGCCGTTTGTTTACCGTAAGGAGTAGGTTGACGGCATCCGATTACGGCGATGGCGTTAGAATCCTCTTGTATCCATTGTCCTCGAATCCAAAGGACGAAAGGAGGATCGTACAAGTCTTGAAAAACGCGAGGGAATTCCACATCCCCTTCCACCAGGACCTGTATCCCCTTTTGGCGCGCTTCCTCCAGTTCGGTTTCCGCCCTTTGCTCGGGGTTTTCCAGCCCTAATACCTTCTTCGCACTGGAAGCGTTCCAATCTGGAAGAGCCTGGAGTCTCTCTTCGCTCTCCCCGAATATATCATCCAGATGGGTAAAGGCTTCCCGAGCTGATTTTAAACGACGGGGACCGATGACTCCGCTTAAATGAAGCGCCAGAAGGGTAATGCGGGCGTCCATGATTCAATCAGGTAAAACGGCCTTGTTGGGACCAGCCGCTTTCGCCTGGGTCAACAGGTTTTCGGTATGTTCGTACAGGGCAAGGTGGTTTTCCACATGTTGGGGGTAAGTCGAAGCACTCAAATTAATGAAAACCAGCGGCTGGTCTCCCATAACCTGTTTGAAATACTTGAAGATTCGTTTAGCGATGATCCCATAAGTGTTGTTGGCGGTGTCGGGAAGGACAATCGCATACCGGGAGGAGTCCAACCGGCATATGACATCCACGCGTCTTAAACTATTGGACAATATTTCTGCGACCTGGTTTGCCACCTTGTTTTCCTGTGCTCCCAAGGGCGCCAAAGGGGTAACTTCCAGAAAAAGCAGGCTGACGTTTCGACCGTACCTTTTAGCCCTTTCAACCTCTATGGCCAGGCTTTCCTCGAAATAAGCCTTATTAAAAAGTCGAGTGACTTCATCCACCAGCATAATGGGCCTACGACGTTTTCCACCAGCCTCCTCGTGAACCTCATCCCCTGATTTCGATTCAGATTCAACCAAATGGTGGGTTATTTCGGCGGGTTTCGAGTCGGATGGATTTTCCTTGGACATCGGCTCAATAACTGTTTTAGGACCCGGTACAGATATGGGTGGTTCATTGGAGGGAGGAACCGGATATGCTTTCACAGGAGAGGTTGGATAGCCTGTCGACAACACCTTATCGAGACCCCGATTCAAGGAATTGAGCCAGTCCTTCCAGATTCCTGCGATATCCTTAAGCTGAGACTCGGGATAGGGCCTCGGTTCCTCATGAATCATTCCGAAGAGGATAAAATGGCTCTCAGGCTGATGGTCGCAATAAAAGACTCCTCCATTGGGTTTTTGCATCTTGAGGGAACCGTAACGGTTGAATTGAGGTTTTCCAGTGATATCCGAGAGGGCTTTATATGGAAGTTTGATCAGGGCTAGTCGCTCCTCCACTCCCAAACGGTAAAGACCTGAGTCAACCAAGTCTTCCTTACCGTCAAAAGCCAGCGCTGTAATAGGTTCCTCGGGGGCGCCAGAAACAGCTAAAAAAACAGTATCGAATTGAAATTTTTCTCGCCATTTCAGGCAAGCGTAAGCCAAATGGGCGGGGGAGGGATAAGGTGCGTTCGCAAAACCATTTATTTCAGCCAAAAAATCCAGGTTCTCGTTCATCCATTAAATCCTTCCAGGGATTTATGTATAACTGTCATTTTGAGACTAGTTTTCAAATCTTCGCTATCTTATCACGTTCTTTTGATACCTTTTGGATAAAGAAAATACTAGCAAAAAATTCGCTTGCGGCTCCCGAGGAATATCCTTCCGCCGGTTGATTCCTATCGAACCCGAATGGCCTGAAATATGGCTTGGAGGGATACCGGGTCAGGTACCAGGATGAAATACCCGCCCACAAATTTTGTGTCATCGAGGAATTGAGTCTCAATAACAATGACTTTTGTGGATTTTTCCATACCTTGGGACAAGGTCGCCAGCAGGGCCCCTGCCATATCAAATACCAAAGTAGGCACGGACATTAATAGCAACATTCCTAAAAACTCGTTGAGAGCACTTAAGTAGGCTCCGGTCAATATGTTACCCGCCTCCTTAATGGCCGAATGTCCCAGTTCGTCTAGGATTTGACTGGAACCCACAGGTTTCTTAAGAAGCAGATCGGCCAGATGCAAAGCCGATTCCCTGGGAAAGAGAAGAAATATTTTTCCCGTAGCATCCCCTAATATGGTCAGGGAAAGACCCGCAACTAGAGTTTGGGGATCTCCGACTAGTCCTGCCACTTCCCCCAGCGGTAGGATCAGGGCTCGAGGCACCGTGATTTTAATTTTTTTCCCCAGCATTTGGGAGAGGGCGGTGGCCCCATGGCCAGCCCCAATATTCCCAACTTCTTTTAGGGCGTCCATTTGAGCCGGGCTAAGATCATCAAGATTCAAGAGCATGGGTGTTTTCCTTTTCGGGGAGGACATGTTCATTTCGGTAGCGGCGCTCCCTCAAGTCCTCAATGAGGCTATTCACATCCAAAACCAGGGCGATCCGACCGTCTCCGAGAACTGTCGCCCCCGCGAAACCCCGTATTCTTTTAAGAAAACGATCCAGGGGTTTGATGGCGATCTCATTCTGGCCGAGGATTGAATCCACCAGCAACCCCACCCGGGATTCACCCACCTCCACCACTATGACTGGTTCCAGCTCCTGCGTCGGAAAAGGATCGTCCATTTCCAAAAGCTCCCCCAGACGGTAGAGCGGTAAAACCTCATCTCGTAATAAGAGAGTTTCTTGAAGTTGGAGGCGCCTCTTCTCGGAGGGATGAATCTCCAGGGTCTCCAAAACCCCCGAAACGGGAATTGCGAACGACTCTCCGGCCGTCCGGACCAGGAGCGCCTTAATGATGGCCAGGGTTAGTGGAAAGCGGAGGAAGAAAGTTGTCCCTGTGCCCTTTCGGCTATGGATACGAAAGCTGCCTCCCATCGACTCTACCTTGGTCTTGGCTGCGTCCACTCCTACTCCCCTTCCAGAAATTTCAGTAGCCTTTTCGGTGAGTGAGAAGCCAGGGTGGCCGATCAGTCGGAACGCCTCCTCATCGGTGAGTTTTCCTGCTTCTTCGGCCGACAAGAGGCCCTTGCTCACCGAGCGCTGGCGAACCTTATCGGGATCGATGCCACGGCCGTCGTCAATCACAGAAAGAACCACCGAGGACCTTTCACGCCTGGCCTGTAGACGAATGGTGCCGTAGGGGTCTTTGCCCTCCCGGGCCCGTTCTTCAGGTGTTTCGATTCCGTGATCCACGGCATTGCGCAATAGGTGGACCAAGGGTTCTCCAATTTCGTCGATCACGGTTCGGTCCAACTCCACTTCGGCACCCTCCATCTCCAAGCTCACTTGCTTGCCCAAGCTCTTCGCCAGGTCACGAACCATGCGGGGAAATCGATCGAATACCTGCTTGACGGGGATCAGACGCACTTTCATGATCTCGTCTTGAAGTTCGTCCGTGATATGATGGAGTTGATCCAAGGGTTCTCTCAATTCTTTCACCTCCCCATTGGCAGCAACCATTTCAAATCGGATTTTTGAAATGACCAGCTCCTGCACCAGGGACATCAGTTTGTCGAGCTTGCTGGTATGAACCCGAATGGTAGGCAGCGCAAAGGACTTCTCCTCGGGGGGCGTACCAGGTTCGGCGGATTTCGGCGAAGAAATTCCTTCCGTGGGCAATGGGTCAAAAGCGGGAGGGGTGGAAATAGGTGATGTCAATCTCATTTCGGACGGGTCTAAGGCTTTCACCTCCACCTTTTCCACTTCCGCCACGGACATCACCGCTTCCTTCAACTGAGAAGCTGGTTTTTCTGTCACCAACACCAATTCAAAAGAACGATCAAACTCCCCCTTTTCCACCTCTGGGCCAGACGGTTGGGATTTCACCACCTCTCCCAAATCGTTCAGGTTTTTTAAAATCATAAAAGCGCGGACTTCCTTGAAGACACACCCCGCTTCCAAATGTATGGTTAAATCAAATATGGAAAATCCATTGACCCGGGCTTGGGTCATGATTTCTCTTTCGTTCTCATCAAATCTGATTGCGGGCGAGACTGAGGAGGAGGCTTCCAAGGAATCGGGAGTCGCTTTCTTCAAGAGGACTGGATCGCCGGGGGCCCGCAATCTTTCAGCGAGGTGGCCTGCGGAACCCTCCACGATGTCTTCCCCGGACTCTAAAACACCCACCCATGTTTCCAATTGGTCCAAACAGGCGAAAAGAGCGTCCAATTGGGAGGGGGTCAGGTGTGAATTCCCGGATCGAACAGGCTCGAGAGCCGACTCCATATGATGGGTCAAGGTTACCATGGGAGAGTAACCCATAGTGGCGGACATTCCCTTCAAGGTGTGTGCCGATCGGAAGATTTCCTTCACCGCTTCAAGATGGGTCGGTTCCTTCTCCAAAACCACCAGAGCGTTGTTCAAAATAGAAAGATAATCTCTAGCTTCAACAAGAAAAAGTTCCTTGTAATCCTGGGTATTCAAATCTCCCCATCCTCATCCGTGAAAAAACACATTGATCAAATCACTCAAATAAAATTTAAATCCAAAAGCCCTCTGCTCAAACCCTCCGCCATTCTTCCAAGTGGCAAGGGCTTTGAAGAATGGGGAAATGACCCAGAGTTTACGTTTCATAGATATTTTAAGGGAAATGGGTTGCTATCGGCGGTTAAACTTGTCTGTTGAGAAGCGCATTGATTTCTACCGCCATAGGTTCCAGATCCAATTGGCGGGAGACCACCCCCGCCTCCACCGCGGACTTGGGCATGCCATAAACCACACAGGATTCTGCGCATTGGGCGAAGGTTTTTCCTCCCGCCGAGTGGATATCTTTCAACCCTTGGGTCCCATCCCGGCCCATTCCCGTGAGGACCACCCCCAAGCAATGGATTCCCGCGACTTTAGCCACCGAGCTCATGAGTATATCCGCCGAAGGTTTCACCCCTAGCCGGGGGGGGACATCGCTGTACTGGAAAAGAAACTCTCCGGGCTTGCCTTCCACGAGAAGATGTTGACCTGCGGGGGCGATATAACCTCTTCCTCCTAGAAGTCTTTCACCCTTGAAGGCTTCCGAAACCTGGAAAGTGGATACCTCCCCCAACCGCCTCGCAAGGGCCTGGGTAAACCCAACTGAAATGTGCTGCACCACCAGGACGGCCGCCAGGGGATGGGGTTGGAGGGCTCCAAATAACTCGTTCAGGGCGCGGGGACCCCCGGTCGAGGAAGCCACGCAAACCAGGAACTTCGCTGATTGGGCAAGTGATCCTACCGAGGTCATGGGTGCGGGTGGCACCAAAGCCGCCTTCATGGGCTCTCTTTTAGGGCGGATTTTACTAAGAGCGGCCATCCGGATCTTTTCGACCAATTCCTGAGCCACGCCTTTGGGAAACCCAGGGACGACTCCCGCGGGTTTTAGAACGCATTCAACCGCCCCTAATTCTAGGGCCCGTAGAGTGGCATCGGTGCCCTGGCCCGTATGGCTGGAAACCATGACGACCGGCAGGGGATGCTCACGCATTAGCTTTTGAAGGGTGTCTAACCCGTCCAAGCGCGGCATTTCCACGTCTAGGGTCATGACATCGGGGTGGCAAGACTGAACCTTCGCAAGGGCATCCAATCCATCCTTGGCCGTATCCACCACCCGGATCCCGGTCCCGGGAGCATCCAAGACTTCCTGGATTAGCTTTCGCATGAAAAAAGAGTCGTCCACCACCAACACGCGGATTCCCGGGCTTGGTTCTTTGACTATTCGTTCCATTGGCTACCCGATCACCCGTCGCAAGGCCTCTTGAACGCGGGGGGGTTGAAAGGGCTTGATAATGAAATCCCGGGCCCCTGCTTGAATGGCCTCAATCACCATGGATTGCTGGCCCATGGCTGAAACCATGATGATCCGGGCTTCAGGATGTTTTTCACGGATTTTTCGGACTGCCTCGATCCCATCCATCTCGGGCATGACGATATCCATCGTCACCAGGTCTGGCTTGAGGGCTTCATATTTTTCCACCCCCACCTTGCCATTTTCCGCCTCGCCCGCTAACACATAAGGGTCTTTCAAGATGATGCCCTTCAAGATTCCTCGCATAAAAGCTGAATCATCCACGAACAATACCTTGATAGGCACGGTTACTCCTCCTGGGGTCCCGACCGCGGGTCAGGGTCCTTTGTAATTTCGTCCAAACGGATCAGGTTTTCTAGGCTCAGCAGGAGAATCTCCCTTTCCGGCCCTTGCCAAAGCCCCGTGAGAAAAACCGGATCTATACCCAGGTTCATATCAACCGGAAGCATTTGGATCCCCGAGCGATGCACTTTGAGCGTTTCCAGGACTCGATCCACCAAAAGACCCATGACGAGGTCTTTCCATTCCACCACCAGGATTCGGCTATCCGAGGTTCGGTCGGAGAGCGGCAATCCCATCCTTTTTTTGGGATCAAGAACAGGCGTGATTCTGCCCCGCAAATGGATAATCCCCTCCAAGAAAGAGGGCGATTTTGGCATCCGGGTGATATTTCCAACCCGTAGAATCTCCCGGACTTGTCGGATGGCAATCCCAAAGCCGCAGCCAGTCAAGTTAAAGATGATCAATTGGGCCTCTGGATCCAAGGGGATACCTGAATCCGGGAGATCTTCTCGATCTTTCACCGAACGGGGAGGATCCAACGGGGCCGGGCTTTCAAGAAAAGGTTCGGGATCCATTCAGATCCACCTTTCGGGAAAACCTAATGTCCGGATGGAGAGCCTTCCACCTTGTGGGAAAAAAACGATGGACCTGCCGCGGATACCCCCGACATCCTCCGCCAAGATCGGAATCCCTCGTTTCGTTAATTCCTCCCTGCAGGCCATGACATTGCGCAATCCAATGGGCAAGGGGTTTGATTGTATGGTTTGAAACATATTCGCCCCTCCTACCAATTTAGCCCTCAATCGGCCTTGATCAGCGCCCTTTTGCAAAAGTTCGGCCACAATCCATTGCACGGCCGTGTCTGCGAATTTTCCCAGGGAGGGAGTGTGTGAGCGAGTGCTTTGAGATGGCAACATGACGTGAGCCAAGGCGCCCCATCCCGATACTTCATCCCAGAGGGCGACACCCACACAGGACCCCAGGCCGATAGCGGTGAGACGGTCCGGCCCAAGGGCGACCTTCATCTCGGCAATTCCGACAGGCCAGTCCGTCTCAGGCATTGCCTGGCATTTCAATGGATTGGGTGAAGGCGTTAAACAACTTAGGGAGGGTCCCAACCTCCGGCAAGAGGAAAAACCTTCCTGTAAGTTGGCGATTATTTTCGGTCAGCCGGGTCTCGATAACGATCGCTAAATCGTCTTTTTGTTCCAAGTCCACCAGGACCGTATCCAGAATCGCTTGAGCCATATCTACCACCAAAGTGGGAACCCCATGTATCATTTGGACATGGATGAAGCGGTAGAGGGCGCTCAAATAGGAGCCCGTCAGGATGCTGCCCAATTCCTTGATGGCGGATTGATCCATCTCGCTGAGCTCCCCCAGGGTCTGGGTCTCCCTCTTCAAAAGGAGTCCCGCCAGATCGGGCAGGAGGTTCAAGGGGAAGAAAATCAGCACAACCCCGCAAAGGTCGCCATAAACCGGCATGTAAACCGCGGCCACATCAGCCTGCTCACCTCCGAGGAATGCGGCGATCTGGTCGGTAGGAAGGATAAGAACCTGGGTAATGGACATGCCGATCGGGCGCCCCACCATTTGAGACAGGGCCGTGGCAGCGTGACCCGCCCCAACATTTCCAACCTCCCGGAGGGCGTCCAATTGAAAATCGGTGAAAGGTTGGGAATCGGACGGCATGCGGGAGCGCCCCTTTCTTTAGAGGTGAAAGGCTGGACCTAGCCCAGAACCTTCTTG
Organism: candidate division FCPU426 bacterium; assembly: GCA_963849485.1. Taxonomy (GTDB): domain Bacteria; phylum Oederibacteriota; class Muellerivitia; order Muellerivitales; family Muellerivitaceae; genus CAVTWJ01. The sequence continues at coordinate 30,164 of CAWKIF010000144.1, forward strand.
ACGGCTTCCAAAACATTGGATGGCTGAAAGGGTTTCACAATGAAATCTTTGGCTCCCGCTTGGATGGCTTCCACCACCAGGGATTGCTGGCCCATGGAACTGCACATAAGGATCTTCGCGGTGGGATGCGCTTTAACTATCTCACGAACTGCGTCGATCCCACCCATTTCGGGCATGATGATATCCATGATGACCAGGTCCGGCTTGAGAGTCTTGAACTGTTCGACAGCCTTGGAACCGTTTTCGGCTTCCCCTGCCACCTCGTAGCCGGCGCCCACAAGTATGTTTTTGAGCATCATGCGCATAAAGGAAGCGTCATCGACCAAAAGAATTCTTTGAGCCACAAAAACCTCCATTGTCGGACTTATTCATCCCCGCAAATGTCGAGTTCGGTACAAAAATCGGAAGAGACCCCTCTTGAGGGCGCCTCATCGCCTTCCAATACCATGTCGCAATCCTACGATCTCGCTGCCAAAACTTCAGAATCTTAGGATCTCACATCTTCGATCCTATCCCATTACTTAGAGGGCGTTCTCGCCCCTCTCGCCGGTTCGCACACGGATCACGTCTTCAACCGGAAGAACAAAGATTTTGCCATCCCCGATACGACCTGTCCGGATAACATCCAGGAGCAATTCAACCACTTTTTCCACTTCTTCATTGGGAAGGACGATCTCCAGCCTCAAACGGTCCTGGTATTGTACCTTATAATCCGTTCCCTGCACCGATTCCACCTGGACCCGCTGGTATCCGTAACCCGACCCTTCTGAGAGAGTCACGCCCCGTACCCCCGCTTCCCATAGGGCTTTCTTCACAGGTTCCAGTTTTTTTGTAGAAAACATGCACAAAAGTAGTTTCATAGGTTCCCCGTCACTTGATCAACTTGGATTGTCCGGCCGAGGGCGAAATCTGGAGCTCGGACTTCCACACCTGGATCTGTCGGATCCATTCGATAGCCTGGCCCCCCTTGTCTTCCTCCGGCGTGGGAGTATCCAAGTAGGTCTGATACTCCTTCAGCGCCTCTTCCCACCAGCTTTTGGAGCGGTAGATCTGTCCCAGATGGAAATGAATCTCGGACATTTCGGGTTTCAGCGCCTGAGCTTTCTTCATTTCCACTTGAGCCTCGTCCCACCAACCCCGGCGTATATAGACTTTTCCCAGTTGCAGGTGGGCATCCGGGTGGGAAGGATCACAGGCGACGGCCTTGGCCAGCACCTTGACAGCCTCGTCCATTTGGCCCAAAAGCAAGTGGGTCTCGCCCAGTTGAGTAAGCGCATCCCGGTTTTTGGGTGAAATACGGATGGCCTCGGTGAATTCCCGCATTGCCTCTGGGTATTGGCCCGTATTCTTGTAAAGCAGCCCTAAATTCTGGTGAAGGGAAGGATTCTCCGGATCGGCCATGATCTGTTTAATGAGGGCCTCCGAAGCTTCAATCAAAACATTTTTTTTCTTCAGGGCAACCGCCAGGTTGTTTTGCGCGGTCTTGTAATCGGGCTCGATTTCGACGGCCTTACGAAAGCACTCGATGGCCTTCTCATACTGGCTTTGTTTGAAATAAACCACTCCCAAATTATTGGATGCCTTCGCATAGCGCGGATTCAGCTCGAGGGCCCTTTGGTAGGCGCGGATTGCCTCGGGCATTTGGCCAGCGTTCTTAAAAGCAACACCCAGGGAGTTATAAATAATGGCGTTCTTCGGGTCGAATTCGAGAGCTTTTTTATACTCGGCGATCGCCTCCTCAAAACGGCCTTTGTCGGCCAGCGCCAATCCCAGATAAGTGAGGGCTTCCGCGCTGGAGGCGATGGAAACGTTCTGTTCCATGGCCAACGAAATTTCGCGGATGGCCTCATCGTAAAGGTTCACTTTATAATAATAAACTCCGAGGTAATAATGAGCCTCCGCGTTCCGGGGATCCAGTTCCAGAGCTCCCCGCACTTCTCTCGTGGCTCTCTCACTATCCCCCATTTTAAAACAGGTCACACCCATCTCAAAATGAGCCATGCTGGATCCGGGCATAAGGTCGATTGCTTTCTGAAATTCCTCACCCGCCGCCTCGTTTCGGTTCAATTCCCTCAAGGCCACTCCACATTGAATGTGGTTTTCAACGTTCTGGGGAGCCAGGGCAATAGCCTTCTGGAAAGCTTGAAGGGCGTCTACCATCAGGCCCTTTTGCATCAAAATCTCCCCGAGAGCACGGTAGAGCCGTTCATCCGCGGGGTTGAGTTCAATGGCCCTCTTGTATTCCCTGACAGCTTCATCCAGAAGGCCTTTTCCCTTATAGGCGGCTGCCAAGCTCAAGAAAGTTTCCGCGGAGGAGGCCGCCGGTTGGGAAGCGACCTGTTCGGCCACTCTTTCTTCCATGGTCTTGGGCCGCTCGATCGAAAGAAGGGCCTGGGCCCCTTGGCCGAAATTGGGGTTCAAGTCCACGGCCCGTTTGAATTCCCGTTCGGCCTCCTCTAGCATGTTCTTGTCACCGTAAACGAAGCTGAGGTTGTAATGGGCGCTGGGATAATCCGGGTTAAGGGAAATGGCCTTCTTGAACTCGATCAGGGCCTCGTTGATCATGGCCTTCTTGTAATAAACCTCGCCCAAATGGTTGTGCAGATCGGCGAAATAGGGGTTGGCCTCAATGGCCTGCTGGAATTCTTTGACCGCGTCGTCCAGGAGCCCCAGGCACTTAAAACAGATACCCAGGTAATTGCGGGCGAAGGGGTGCTCGGGGTTCAGGTCCAGGGTCTTGCGGTAGCCTTCCACAGCCTTCTCAAACTGACCGGTGTAGCGGTAAGCGTTGGCCAGGTTGTAAACCGCCTCGGCATCAGCGGGGAACATCTGAACGGATTTCCGGTAGGCTTCCAGGGTCCGATCATAGAGACCCGTTTGGCGGTTGACTGCCCTCAGGTTCTCGAGCGCTTGGTTGTTTCCAGGTTCCACCTCGAGGGCGGTACGGAATTCCTTCAGGGACTCGGCAAACATACCTTTGGAATAGTAAAAGACGCCCAGATTGTTGTGGGTGGAGGCGTCCCCCTGGTCGGACCCATTAGCCATTTCACGGATGGTTTTAATGTCAGACCGGGTCGGCATGGATTCCCCTCGGGAGGGATGCGGGAAGGCCCGCTTCCTCCAGTAATTTTTCAGGGTTCAAGATGGAATACAACTCGTCCTTTATTTTACCTAAACAATAAAATAAATCGGACTTTTTTCCGAAGAGATAAGGGGGCGGCGACTCGATCTGGTCCACCCGAAACCGGGTCACTTCCTTAACCGTATCCACCCAGATCACGAAAAGGATGGTCCGAACTTCCATGAGGATGAACCAGGTGGAGTTGGGATTCGGAAAATCCCTCAAACCCAGGACTTTTCTCAAGGAAAGCAAAGGTAATTCCCTTGAACGAAGTGGCAATATGCCGACACAGCCCTCTCCACCTTCCCCGGGCTGGTAGGGCGCGTATTTCATCACTTCCCTTGCCCGGAAAGTCTCCACGCCAAAAAGCTCCCCCCCTACGGTAAAGGTCAAGGTCGAGAGCCCCTGCATCACTTGCAAGATGTCCTTTTCCTCTACAAATCCCAGTCGCACGAGTACTTTTCCAATGGGCTCATGGCTTTTTCTCTGCTCCGCCAGAGCCACCTGAATTTGACGAGAGGTGATCTTTCCGGCTTGCCGGAGCAGTTCCCCCAGCGATTTTTCCTGGTGCAGGGGTGTCATGCCGCTCCACCTTTGACAAAACGCAGATTATTCTTAAGAATCTCGTTTTGAGGATCTAAGGCCAGAGCCCTCTCCCAATGTTCGATGGCCAAACTTTTCTCACCCTTTTTCAAATAAAGGTTTCCCAGCTTCGCGTGGGCGTCTCCATGAGTAGGGTTCAGGGCCACGACTCGGGAGTAGTTTTCAACAGCCTCATCGAAGCGACCGTTTTTGTAAAGGATATTCCCCAGGTTGTCCAGGATCACCAGGTCATTCGGGTTCAAGGCCTTCGCGGCCATGTATTCCTCGAGGGCCCTTTCCGAATCGCCTTGTTTATCGTATATATAACCCAGGACGTTGTGGACACTGGCGTCATGAGGGTTCAGCTCCATGACCTTTTTATACATCCGGATGGCCTCCTCATGGCGCCCCCTCCCGGCGTGGATCATTCCAAGTTTCAAGTAAATCTCAGCGTTATGAGGGTTGCGTTGGGCCGCCTGTTCCAAGATCTGCTCGGCCCGGTCATATTCCCCAAGGTTCATCAGCACCACCCCCATCCGGAAATGAACCTCGGGTTCCATGGGATTTAGTCGAAGGGCCTCCTCGTATCGTTCGAGGGCTTCTTTGTATTTCCCCCTTTTGGTCAACGCGTTGCCCAAAATGGCGTGAACCGCCGCGTGGCGGGGGTTAATGCGAAGGGCTTGGGCATAATCCTCGATTGACGCGTCCAGTTCCCCCATCTGCTCATGTGCAAAACCCATCTTGAAAAAAATTTCTGCGTTTTGGGGATTGATGGCCGTGTAGTGGCGGTATTGATCCAACGCTTGGGTGTAGCGGCCCATTTTAGCCAGCACATTCCCTAGGTTATTGTGTAGCCCCGCGTCCGCGGGATTGAGTTCCAGGGCCTTCTCAAACTCCCGGACCGCATCCTCATATTTCCCCTCGGCCTCTAGCAGCAGGCCCAATTTGCAGTGGGCGTTAAGGTTCATGGGGTTAATCTGAAGCGCCCGCTGGTAGTGTTCCTGGGCCTCGCCATAGCGCCCAAGATTGGTGCAGAGCCCCCCCAATTGGAAAAGGATCTCTCCGTCCGAAGGGCTTAGCTCCAGCGCCTTCCGAAATTCTACGATAGCGTCCTCATATCTTTTAGAAATAGAAAAGGCCGTGCCCAGGTTGATGTGGTCTTGGGCTTTATCCAAGGGATTCCTCCCCTTTCTCCCCCCAAAAGTCATTGTCCGGCGTCATCGACTGATAGATCCGGTTCCTGACATCCACGCATCGATAGAAGTTGCGCGCCTGGCCCATCAAAGTTTCCGTGAGTCCCAAGACCAAGAATCCGCCTGGAACCAGGACTTGGGCGAATTTTTGGTACAGTATTTGCTGTTGAGGAGCCGTCATGTAGATCATCACGTTACGACAGAGGACCAAGTGAAACCCAGAAAGGTCATCCGGCCATCTTCCCAAAAGGTCATGGGTCCTGAATTGAACATGTTTTTTTAATTCCTCCACGACAGCGGCCTGCCCCTGCTGTACGAAAAACCAGCGGGATTGACTGGCCCGGTCCATTTTTGACAAAGCCTCGACCGGATAGCGGGCCCGCTCACCGGTCCCGACACTGGCCGGGTCAATATCTGTGGCCCAAACCTTGAAAGGGAAGGGGGGATGCTCCCGGGCCCAATCCTTAAGCGCCATGGCCATGGAATAGGCTTCTTCGCCGGTACTGCATCCTGCGGACCAGACTCGAAACACATCCTTCTCCGGATGCCCCGCGAACACCCTCTCCCCCAGGGCCCTGAAAACGGATTGGTCTCGGAAAAAACCCGTGACATGGATAGTCAATCGGTCTAAGAGGAGGTCCGACTCGCCCTTCAGCCGTTTCAACAGGCGGCCGTAATCCCCAAACGAACCAGCACCGGTGGCCCGCATACGGACCGCGATGCGTCTTTTGATGTAGTTTCGCTTGTACCGGGAAGCGTCAAACCCCTTGACCGCTAATAGGTATTTCAATATTCCCAGCAGTTGAACGTCCTCTTCCATACCCTGGCCGGCGGAGAATTCGGGTATGGGATGGGGGGCCAAGGTATGAGCTCAGGGCCGGTAACGGGCCGTGAATCCCTTCTGGATAACGTCCTTGGACTGTACAACCCGAGCCAAACTGTAGCTATTACCGCTGTAAAACACTTCGGCGCTGCCAATCGTGTTAAAGAGGGGCTGCCCCGCCAAACCCCGATCCGTCTTCCGGTCCAATTCAAAGAGCATTCCCTCCACTACACCCTTCCGGCTTCCGGCGGTCAGGACAATCGTATCTTCACGACGGTAAGTCGAATTGAGTGGATCTCCACCCGCTACAAAACAGTCGATCCCAGCCATCGGAAGGGGTTTTTTGATCTGGGCTTTTTTCCAACGCTTGACATCAGCCCCATAATCCCGGGCCAAATCGCCTCCCGAAAATGGCTTGAAGCCCTCCAATATCTTGACCTGAACTATATCCTTGTCCATACCCTCAATTTGAACCACCGCCTCAATCTCGGCCCAGGAACCCTGGAACCCCGAGGAAGCGTTTAAGGATTGTTCGTACAACCGGTAAATCGTCAGAAGATCCCCCACCTTGGATCGGGCAGGCTTATCAAGCTTCACATGGGCCTCGTTTGGTTTGCTAAACATCAAAGGATCACCCTCGAATGTATAGACTTTCCCCAAAATATCACTGGATTCCGAATCATTAATCACGAAACCGGACGAAAGAAAGGAGTAAAAACTGAAACTTTGAGAGGTCCGGACCCTTTTTGTTTTTACGGGAACGGCGGCGCTTTCCTCAAAAGGGATGGAAATCGAGTTTCTTGTTTCTGTTTCAGGAATGGCCGTCGGAACTTCCGTGGGAGTATTTTCTACTTGAGGGACCGGAGACTCGGTGGGTGTCGGAATCTCGGTATCCTCGGCTCCTTCCACGGTCATCGAGCTGACGGGGGTCGGTGAAGTCTCGGACGGTACGCTCGTCACGGCGGGAGTGGGGTTTTCAGTCTTGCTTGTGCTTTCAGTCGCAACGGCGCTTTCCACTGGGGAAGGGGTCTCCGTCGGTGTGACCTCCTTCGTATTATCCGGACTTTCGGAGGAATCCGAACTCTCATCCTCGACAGTAGTGCCGGTTACGGTTGGGGATAAAGTATCTTGGGCCATAGGTGTTGGGCTCAGGATGGGGGTTGCTGACGGTTCCACGGTCGGTACGGGGGAAGGCGACGAATTGAGACCTGCCACCGGGGAAGATTGAACCACGACCGGAGTCAACGTAACGACAGGAGTTCCACTGTCCCTCATCTCAACCTCGATCGTTTTCGCTTCGACAATATGAAAAGTCTGGGAAAAAAGGAAAACTCCAAGGATGGGCATCAAACCTCGGGAAAAATTAATGGACATAGGTCACCTCATCCTTCAGAGTTTTGGCTTTTTGCACCCATTCCTCCTCGCTTGGATATTGGTTCATGACGATATCTAATATCGGAATCGCGTAATTCCTGGTCGCAGCCGAGGTCTCGACTTTATTTTCAGCTTCTCGATAAAGCACCTCGGCGCAGAGGGCTGATTTTTCAGGGTATAACTGATAGATTTCCCAATAAACCGATTGGGCCTTCGCGTTATCCCCCAGAGTGTCACAGTATCGCGCCGCCCAGTAAAGAACCGTAGGCGCGTCGGGATCCTTCGGGTTTTCTTTGACCCATTTCTCCGCCTGTTTGGCGATCATGCTAGAGTTCAAAACAAAAATGAATAGGGCGATGAGGGCCACCCCTATCACGACGATCTTTTTCATTGCGGTTCCTTCCTATCCGATTTTCGAGAAAATGCCGCTCAGAGTATTTTTCTTCAGCTTGGCTTCCTCGATTCGTTTCAGGGCCTTCTCGTTCGTCGGGTCCATTTCCAGAATTTTTTCCCAAGCCTGAATCGCTCGGTCCGTATCGTTGGCGTCAAAGAATTTTTTCCCTTCAGCGTACATTTTTTCGGATTCCTGTTGAATACGGGTTTTCAATTCCGTTAATTGCCGGACGACCTCAGGATGTCCGGGGGACAGCCGGAGAACCTTGGAATACTCCTTCTGTGCGGTCAACCATTCCCCCGCCTGATGGGCCCTCCATCCTTCTTGGAAGATTTGGTTAATCTGTTCCTCCAGCATCTGATTGGATTTTTGTAAATAAGCCGTCAGGTAGGCGTTACCGTCGGCTTTCCCCAGCGCCTTTTTGAAAAACTCCAAGGCGGTTTGGAAATCGCCCCGGACGTAGCTGCGCACGCCCTGCTCAAAAAGACCCGAGATATTCTCCTTCTCCGGGTTCATTTCAATCCCCTCAATCCCGAAGGACAGGAGCTTCTGGATGCCCTGCTGGAGATAACGGGCAACCTCCTCCAAATCGGGGTTCAGTTCATAAGCCTTGTTCCATGCGACCAAGGCCCCCAAGAGATCTCCGTTTTTATAAAGTTCGACCGCCGATTGGCTGTATTCGGCAGCCTTCGACTTGGCAGTCTCCTTTTGGATGGCCAGTTTCAGGTTTCGTTGCAATACTTTAGCCTGTTCATGGGTGGGATCAAGAACCAGAGCCTGGGCGGTTTGTTCGAGGGCGGCGTTAAGATCCCCGGATTGTTGGGCTTGGATGGCCATCTGGTAGATCTCGCGGGCTTTGGTTTGATTTTCCATCTCCGCTCGGATCGAACGGACATAGCCCTCTGCCTGCTTGTTGGCCGGATCTACCTCCAGGGCTTTTTGGAATTCCAATATAGAGGCCTGCTGCTTCCCCTCGCGGTACATCTGGAGCGCGTTCTTGATGATCCCGGAGACATCCTTCTTTTTCTCCGTTTTATCGTCCATTTCCCGGATGCGGGCCATAAGGGCGTTGGCTTCCTTGTGGTCGGGCTGTTCCTCCAGGATACGGCGCAGCTCGGCCCGGGCCTCGTCTTCCCGGCGTTTCTCATAAAGTTCTTGGGCCCGGCGCAGCCAGCCGCTGAGACGCTCCTTTTGCTGGCTGTTCTCCATCTGGGAAATCAATGACTGGGCCGAGGCCTTGGAGGAGGAGATTCCCTTCAGTCCCAAGTCAATTTCACTGGGGGAGGTGGCCTGTTCCATCGCGTTTTCCTTGGTGATCATGCCCTTACGCACCAGTTCTATGAGCGATTGGTCGAAGGTCTGCATGCCGTACTGGCTGTGCCCTTCCGCGATGAAACCGCGGATGGTGCTGATTTTGCCGTCCCCGATCAGGGACTTGATGGTGGGGGTGGCGATCAGGATCTCGCAAGCCGGGACCACTCCCACCCCGTCCGCCTTTCCCACCAACCGCTGGGAAATAATCGCCTTGATCGTGCCGGAAAGCTGAACCCGGATTTGGTTTTGCTGAGTGGGCGGGAAAAAATCGAGGATACGCTCCATGGTTTGAATTGAATCCATGGTATGCAGCGTTGAGAGGACCAAGTGGCCTGTTTCGGCCGCGGAGATGGCGGCCGAGACGGTTTCCACATCGCGCATTTCCCCGATCAGGATCACGTCCGGATCCTGCCTCAGGACGAATTTCAGCGCCGAGCGGAAACTTTCGGTGTCCAATCCCACTTCCCGCTGGGTGACGCTGCATTTCTTGTCCTGGTGGACGAACTCAATGGGGTCCTCGATGGTCACGATATGGGCGCTTCGGTTCAGGTTGATCTCGTTGATGAGGGCCGCCAAGGTGGTGCTTTTCCCGGACCCCGTGATGCCGGTCACCAGGATCAGGCCCCGCTGTTCCGTCGCGATCTGCTTGAGGACCGCCGTGGGCATGTTGATATCCTCGATCCGGGGGATGATTTGGGGGATCACGCGCATGATGATCTCCGGCAAGCCCCTTTGCCACATGGCGTTCGTTCGAAACCGGGCGAGACCCTCCACGGCATAAGCCAGGTCCACCTCGCGATGTTCCTCAAAAAAGGTGCGTTGTTGCTTCTCATCCATCAGATAGGTAGCGATTTCCGCGAGTTCCTGGGGGGTCAGGTGGGTATCGCTTTGGGGATGGAGGTCGCCGTCGATGCGGAACATGGGCGGAGCTCCGGCCTTCATATGGACATCGGAGGCCTTTTTCTCGACCATTGAGTTCAGGATGGCTTGTAAATCCATTCGATCTCCAGAATTGCAGGCTATGGTGGAATCAACCGCGTTATTATAGCAACACCTTCCATTGAAAATCCCTTATTCTTTGGGGTTCTTGGCTCCTTCTCGATAGTAACTTAAGATTACCAACGAGGAGGGGTCGAGGGCCTTACTCTCATCCGCCCTCCATCGAAACCCCCTAGAATCTTGTCGGTCCAAAGATTTAGAAGAGATTCCAGGATGTCTGAGAGAGGAATCGGGAATCCAACGAACCGCCAACCCTTCCCTTCTCCAACTACCGGTCAGCGAGGCCAAGACGGAAACCAGTTTTTCATTATCCAGGGAATAGAATAAAGGGTGATGGGATTGGGCCGTCAGGGCTTTTAATCTTTCCCCGAAAAGGGGGAACTTGCCACATTGGACCAATCCTTGTTTTGGCGGGCGATCTGGCGCCATCCCCAATCATGAACCAGGAAAACACCCGGTTCAAAAGCCAAGTCAGGCCTCTTCCCTCGGCCGTAAAGTTCATACCAGATGCCCATGACGTAATGGTCGCCCTCTGCGATCATGATGGAATTTTCAGGAAGGGCTTGGAGGACGTTTTCCGCGAAATCCTCCGCCAAATGGTATCGGCTTTTTTCCTCGCGGTTGTAAACCTGGTAAAGCCACAGGCATTGGGCCAGGAACAACATAAGCAGGACTGCAAATTTCCCCATCCGCATCCGCTCGATCCATCTCCACCAACCAAATGACGCCACGAGCCAAGCCAAACCCAAGAGAGATAGCAAATAAAGTGGGGTCAGGTAAGTGTTTTTAGGCTCATGAACAAGGGCGACTGCTCCCAAGACGCTGAAACACAAGATACCAATCCCAGACAACAATCGCCCCTGTTCCCTCGCCAGGTAATAAATTCCAGGAAGTAGACCTATAAGGAAGCCCGGGAACCAATGGGTAAAATAAACCCCGGGTAACATTCCGAAAAACGATCGATAAAAATCCCAGTGCAAGGTCAAAGGCTCGAACCCCGACACCAATTGCCGGGTCACCACCCATTTGAAACCTTCCCATTGGACCGGGTTTCCCCAAAAGGGTAAAGGTTGAAAAGTCCCCCTGAGCGGAAGATAGAGATAAAGGGACATCCCAATCGCAACCCAGCTCATGGCCATCACCAACGTCTTGAGATTCCACCGGGTACGGTGATGAAACATCCAACCTATTAAAAAAGGAATCCAGACCAAATGGGTTTGCCAATGATTCGCCAGTCCCAGCGACCAAACAAAAAAAATCAAGAAAAGAGTCCTTTTGTTGGTTGACTCATCCCCTTCGGATATGAACCAAACACAAAGGCAAGTGAAAAATAGGGTGAGGGTGTAAACCCCGCCCTTGGCTGTGAGGGCCTGAGAAAATAAATCCTGGTTACTCACCAAGACCATCGCCAAGCCCGTCGTCCCTATCATCCAACCCCAACCCAGTTTTGCAGGACGGGTAATTCTCTTCCATAAACCGAGCAAAACAAGAAGTGAACCCATCAAAAAGAATTGAGATAGTAAATTGAGGCGAAAGGCGGGAGTCCCGAGGGGTAGCAAGCAGGTGAGTCGGCCAATTAGGCAAAAAAGGGGATAGCCAGGTGGATGGGGCAGCCCCAGCTGGTACGAAGCCGCTGCCATTTCCCCGCTGTCATCCGACATGAGTCCGGGGTTTTGGGCTCGCAGAAACATCTGCCAAAGCGATAGCAAAAAAAGGGACAGCAAGGCCACAGGGCCTATACCGGCGCTGCCCGGAGTGCCGGGATACTTTTTGATCAGGGTTGGTTCAAGAGCTTCCAAAGCTCCACCTGGGCTTCCTTATTGACAGGGTCCACCGCCAAAACAGACCGAAAGGCCTCCTCGGCGTTAAGACGGTTTCCAAGTTTCGCCATCCATTTTCCATATCTCAATTGCGCGTCGACCTTTTGTGGGTTCAATTGGACCGAGGCTTCCAACATGGCCTTGGCTTTTTCCGGATAGCCCAGCTTGTCATAAATGAGGGATAAATGATATTCCGCGTCAGAGAGCTCGGAATTCAAGCGGATCATCTCATCCAACAAAGCGACGGTCCTAGGCTCATCCCCCTTCTTTTGGGCCTCCACTAGCAGGGCCATAAGGGTCCGGATCCGGGAGGGGTGGTCTTTGACGGTCTTTTCCATTTCCAAGCGGGCGGCCTCGATAACGTTGTTTTGGGAATAAATCTGGTCGAGCAAGGCCCGGGGTTCCTCCCGGTTGGGGTCCAGATTGGCGGACCGTTCCAGGGCCTTGATCGAGAGGGAAAAGCTGTTTTGGGCGAGCAGGTATCTTCCCAAGGCCTCAAACCCCAGGACATACCTTTCCAGGTAATGCCGGTCCAAGGGGTCCGGGTCATTTGCCTGGGGTAGGGAGGAGAGGTCCAGCCGGTATTGGGCTTGCTCAGGCTGGGTCCCTTGACGGCCTTTGCCTTTGAACAAAAGGGTCAAAACAGAGGGATCCGCCGGGGGCCCTTGCCAGGAAACCGGGGTCTGGGACCATCCCCATTGAAGGTTCCAGTTATCCTGGTTGGATTTCACTAGGCCCTCCATCACGGTCCAGGGGGAAGGCGGCAGGGCGGGCCAAAGCAACTCCGGAACCCTGCCGAAATACTGGGAGGCATACCAGCGCTGATTCAACAAAGGCACATCGAGTAAAACCACTTGGGATCGGAGGGGTTCCATGAGGAGTACCTCCCGGCAGGCCGCCGCCTCGAAGGGATCCTCCAGAAACAGGGCCGTCCGGTGGTCCAAAGGCCTCAGCAAATTAAAGGCGTGTTGGAGGGGAAAATCCTTTTTTTGCCTCCAACAATTTTGGTCCAGATTGAAGGCCATCAACCCGGCCAGGGTCAAAAGTGCCGTCAAGAGGGCAAGAAGGAACCCCCCGGAAAAGAACTTCGAACTTTGTTTTTCCAATCCCTTTTGGGCATAGGTCAGGATCATGGAGCCCAATCCGAAAGGTACCCAAGCGGCGACGCAGGCGTTACTGCCTCCGGAAAGGGAGTAAAAAAGGCAACCCAACCCCAGAGCCAGTAGGAGGGCCCAGGCGTCGGAAGGGGAGGTCGAAATTTTCTTTCCCGAAGGCCAAGCGATAAAGTGCAAGACCCAGAGAAAAATCATCAAGAGGGCCAGCACACCCACCGTCGATCCCAATTGAAAGAGGGCTTGGGGCCAGGCCCAATCGGAGAAAAAGTGAGTATCCCAGATCTTGCGCCAATCCTTCATCGATTGGCTGATTGGGTTTCCGCCCCCCCAGGATGGGAGATATTGGCCTGCCCGAAGGGGAATCCAAAGGTAAGGGGAAAAACCGGTTGCCAGGGGAAGGAGCGATGATTTGAACTTGGGGTTGATCGTTTCCAGATGGGTGACGTGGACGAAGACTCCCCAAAAACCCCAAAGGGGGTGGGTGGAAAACAGCAATCCCAGAAC
>CAWKIF010000145.1:0-15999 GCA_963849485.1 candidate division FCPU426 bacterium
TAAAGAACTTCATGTCTTTTAGTCAGGCGTTCACCTTGTGGTCCCGCCTTAATGCCGGTCATGATTGATATAATTTCTTTGGCGTAACTTAACGTCGAATCATCATTTAGAAATTTTCCGAATAGTCCATCCCCGATCACTTTTGTAACGGGATTCATACTTGCCATAATTTCTACCTAAACCAATAACCATTTTTTAAATTCTTCTACTGGAATATTATTAGTAATTAACTCATTAGGAATATTTTGAATAATTTTTAGCAATACCACCAGAAATAATAATTATCGATTCGTTTTTCAGTCGTTGAATACCTTATGGCATTTTTTATAATCGTAAGTAATTCTATTGCATATTCTTTATTTGTATTAATTTGCATTGATACACGTTCTAAATAGGGTAGAACATTCCAAAATTGTGCGTGGTTGTCTAAAGTAAAAGAGATATTTCCAAGGTTAAAATAACCTCGCTCTTTTAATGGGAAAAACCATTTCAGTTCCTTAGCTTCAGAAAAAAACCACTGATTATAAGATTCGTCATCCTTAATTCTTTCCAACAACAATATTTCCTTAGAGCTCAATATCATTGAACTCTCCAGTTTTTTGATAAAAATCTCCGTTCAGTTCAAAGTTGATTTTTGTCCCCATGATTCAATTACTTGTTGCAAACGTGAATATCCGTCGAAATCCAAATAATAACCGTGGGCATGTATTCCAAAGGCTTTTCTAAAATATTCCTTCTGGATTCTAAGTAAATTGGCCTCGAATAAAAATATGTTCCGATTAACGCATGATGTTCTTTAGAACTTACAATCACCGGTTGCAAGATTTCAAATTCCTCCATACCGCAACCAATAAAAATCACAATATAATTTTTAAAAACACTTCCCAAAAATCCTCCCAACTTGTCTTTTACGTAATAATGCTCAAGATAGTCGTTAGTGGTTATTACAGAATATTTCTCCATGGTTGGATAAGATCCATGGATCTTATATAAGGCATTTTCTTTTATTAACATTCCATCAAAGAAATCACCCGAAATGATCTCCAATTTTTCTCTAGTTTCGGAGGTAGCAGTTTCCGTTTCACTAGTAAAGCCAACTTTATTTTTCCGTGAATTTAATGCTTCTTCAAAATTTTCGTCTAAATTCGTCGTAAATTTCGGGAATTTCAATCGAGCTAAAATCTCGTAAGGATTTTTTGAAGCTTTATCTTTTAATCTAAAATATGAACTATAAAATTCCTTAGCTTCATTCTTTTCAATAATCCCATGAAACAAGGACAATTTTTGTTTCGGACTTACCTTTTGCAATTTAATTTTCTCGGCTTCTGAAAAGTTGAGAAGTTTATTGCTCGATAGATAGTCAATAGCATGTTCCGCCAATTCATCCCATAGTGGAACTCCCATTAATTTTGAAACACCAGCACCCACAAACAATGCAAATTTTTCTTCGCTATGGACTAATTGAGCCCGAAGACTTTGGGGTAACTGCAAATCGTCCTCGATTTGAAACAATGAAACGATGTCGGAGATGAATTCTTCATTCTGAACAATCCCCCGGACACTAACTCCAATAGTGTCCAAATTTTTAATTTTCTTTTGGAGGATATATTGCGGAGTAACATCAATTGGATTATCAAAAAGTATTTTCAATATCTCCATTTAAGACCGTCCCCAACACCGGCCCTTGGGAACACGATTCTAATTCTCTTTTAAAAATGGCTTTTCGCATCGTTAAAAAAATTCCCTTTTAAAAGTTGAATATGAAAACAATCAAGTAAGTTGGTATTTTATGCCTTACCCGCCTCTAATCCGTCCATTTTCCAATAATCATTAATATCTCCTCAAAAATCCCCGTTTAAATGAAAATCAGCCCCACTAATAATCGTCGTTCGCCCCACAAATACAAAGACTCGTAAATAAAAAGTATCTCAATGAATGACGAAGTGGTTGTCGTTTATACTGCGCTGCTCAAATTTTACCGAGCAGCTGTATTTCACTTGTCTATAAGGTTGTCATTCAAAGCCATTTTCAGCACTTTTTTACATCCGCAAGAACCATCCCTGAACCATCCAAACAAAAAAAGCCTCCGCCCGAAAAAATTTTCGGACGGGAGGCTTCCGAAATCCGCATGGGACAGTATGTTTTAGGCGAGCTAACAACCAAAAACACACGTCAACCACTCTGCAAAAAGTAAAAAATGGAGCTGGGGACCGGGATCGGACCGGCGACCTGCTGTTTACGAAACAGCTGCTCTACCAACTGAGCTACCCCAGCCCGAGGTCTCAAACCGAGGGATTCTTGGGAGTACCAAATCCAAAATAGATTTAGTTCCCCAGTGATAAAACCCCTTACAAAACAACATTCTACTTCAATTGGCTGGAAGTTTACCTACCCTTCCTTTGTCCGTCAACTCGGGAAAAAGGCAAAAAAAATCCCCGGGCTCGTTGAAACCCGGGGATACAACCCATCATCGTTTTATTGGGCGACGATGTTATTCACCGCCACATTGACCGTTCCAACCGTTTGGGGCTGGATATTAAAGGTCTTAACCTGGCTGAAATCCTTCGGGGCTCCCTTGACTGCGTCGGGGGGCGTGTAATAGGGGTCCAGGTTGAAGGAGGCCAGGGGAACGGAAACCGTCTCCCATTTGCCGCCCTTGGTAGCGGGCAGTTGCGCCACGTACTGGTTGTTATTCTTGTCCTTCAAGGCCAGGCCCAACACAACCGGGTCCTTGCCGTAGACGCCGACGCTGAGGGTCGTGGCTTTGGAAAGGTTCACCCCATTCCAATCATTGCCGCCCGCGCGGCACCATAAGCCGCAATAGCCGCCCTGGACCAGGGTGTAATCCAAGACCAGAAAGGTTTTGGGGGCCTTCCCCTTCACTTGCAAGGCGATCTTGGAACCGGTGGAATCTTGGAAGGTTCCATTGTTCTTGCCGTCATTCGGGACGATGTCCGTAAAGTTTTGAATCGTTACGGTCCCCGACACCGATACGGCCGCCGGTGTTTGACCGAAGGCCCAACCGGCCGGAAGGGCCAAGATGACTGCCAAAGCGCACAAGTACTTTTTCATCTGCTTTTTCCTCGCTTATTTATTTTTTGGATTTTTAAAAAGGTTAAGCCATGTCCTCAATGATGCCCAGACAGACCAGTTCCACCACCACCCAAATGGACGCGTAAATGATGTAGTCCAATATGCCATGCCGACCTGCCCCCAAAATGTAACTGAAGACCGAGAACAGGCTGTAGTTGAAAAACCAAAGCACGAAGGCTAACCGAGGCAAATTGAAATTTTTCATAGGAATCTCCCGCTCCTTCCAAACGACCTTTAGGTGGTGGCCATTGATTTTAAACCAGCCCTCAAAAGTTCTTCAACCGTTGAATTGGGCCCCAGGGCCTGGGATGCCTCCAACGCCAAACGGCGTGACAGCGCGGGCGTATAGCCCAGGGAAACCAGCGCCTGGACCGCGTCCGAGAGATTCTTCGCTTCCACGCCCAGGGGAGCGTCCGGTTCCAGGGGCGACCCGCCGTAGAGTTTCGTGACCTTATCCTTCAGTTCGAGAACCAAGTGCTGGGCGGTCTTCTGCCCTATGCCGGAGACCGATTTCAAAACCAAGAGATCGTTATGAAGGATCGCCCCGAAGAAGGCATCCGGCGAGAGCGCGGACAAAAGGTTGAGAGCGGCTTTGGGGCCGATTCCCGAAACCGAAAGCGCCAGCAGGAAAGCCTGCTTTTCCAACTCGGTCAGGAACCCATAGAGCTGCTGGATATCCTCTCTCACATGTAGATAGGTTTTGAGGGTGAGGGGTTGGCCCACGGCGGGCAGGGCCTGGAGGGTTCGTTGGGAAACGAAGGCCTCGTAACCCACCCCGTTGACATCCACCTCCACCCGGTCCGAAAGCCGGGCGGCCAGGACGCCTTGAATGAAGGAAATCATCAGCCTCTCCTTGCCGGAACTTGAACAGGCTCCCGGGAAACGGCGTCCCGGTTAATCCTCGAGGAACTTGAGGTGAACGAGGATGTGGAGCAACTCCTCCACCTGCGTCAAGGCGGGAGCCTCCTTATTTTGGGTGGCCGAGTACCAGAAGGAAATCACGTTGGAGTCCAGCCAGATTCCCTTCGTCTCGAAATCCTCGTCGATCACCAGGGCCTTGTAATAATGCTCGTCCAGCTGGTTTTCCGACTCGGGGCTCTTGAGCCCGGAGGAGCGCAGCTTGATGTGCTCCTTAGCCTGGTTGAAATACTTCTGGTCGTCCTCATTCAGGTTCTCAAACACGATCTGAGCCGCTTCGCGGTCGATGGCCTTGAGAAACTCTTGGTCGATCCAGACACCCAGGTTTTGGTCATCCCAAAGGTATTCGTGGCCCTGGTGTTCCAGGATCGTCAAGGGCTCCCCGCTGTCGGGACTGAGCTTTTCCGATTTCCCCTTCACTTGGGTATCCCTCAGGAAATCCTCGCTTGTAACGTTGAAAGTCTCGTTCGCCGGATAGCCGCACTCGGGGCAGTAGCGGGCGGTATCCAGGATCTTATTGCGGCAATTTTTGCACTTGATGGACATGGATTCTCCTTATCTTGACGGCTGGGAGGCGCCGGGTGTTTTCCGGGAAAGCCTCTTCACCATTTCCGAGAGCTGGGTCCCGGCGCTTTGGGCGTGCGTGATGGCGATGGCCAGCGCGTCCGCCGTGTCGTCGGGCCGGGGCGTCTCGGCGAGCCCCAGTAAAAGTTTCACCATCTTCTGGACCTGGCCCTTGTCGGCCCCGGCCCAACCGGTCACCGCCTGCTTCATTTCGAGCGGACGGTATTCGGCTACCTCAATCCCCGCCAACCCGCAGGCCAACAGGGCGACTCCCCGGGCCTGGGCCACGCCGATCACCGTCTTGGCGTTGCGGGAGAAAAACAATTCCTCCATCGCGACCACCCCGGGCCGGTGCTTAGTGATCAGCCCCTGGAGGCCCTCAAAAAGGGTCGCCAGCCTTTCCGGGAGGGGCTTCCCGGCTTTCGTCTCGAGGGTCCCGTAGGCCAGGGCCTTCAGCGAATGTCCGTTCTTCTCGATAACCCCCCAACCCATCCGGGCTAGGCCCGGGTCCACACCGAGAATCCGGAAGGTTTTTCCCGGCACAGCGATCCTACCGGTCAAGCTTAGCCATGATTTCGTCGCTGATCTCAAAATTCGCGTGCACGTTGAGCACGTCTTCATGTTCATCCAGGGCGTCAAAAAGCCGCAAGACTTGTTCGGCCTTTTTCTCATCCAGGGCGACGGTGGTCTTGGGAATCAGGGCGATCTCCGCGCTTTCCATCGGCACCTTTTTGTCCTCCAGGGCCTTCTTCACGGCCTCGAAGGCTTCGGGAGAGGTCAAGATCTCAAATTGGTCCGCCTTGTCGGTTTTGAGGTCATCCGCGCCCGCGTCCAAAACCAGGCCCATGAGTTCATCTTCCCCGATGGATTCCTTTTTTATGGCCAACATGCCCTTTTTATCAAAAAGAAAACTGACTGAACCTGATTCCCCCATATTGCCGCCATGCTTGGAAAACACGGAGCGGATATCGGCGGCGGTGCGGTTGCGGTTGTCGGTCACGGCCTCCACCAGCATGGCCACCCTGGCCGGGCCATAACCCTCGTAGAGAACCTCTTCCAGGGCCGCGCCGGCTTCCGCCCCGGTTCCCTTATTGATGGCCCGCTTGATGGTGTCCGCGGGCATGCTAACTTCCTTCGCTTTTAAAATAATGGTTCTCAACTTTAAGTTGGTGTCCGGGTCCCCACCGGATTTGGCGGCTAATTGAATTTCCTTGGAAAGGCGTGAGAAGACCTGTCCCCGCTTCTGGTCCAATGCGCCCTTGTATCTTTTAACCTTCGCCCATTTGCTATGACCACTCATGTCGTACCCTCAAAAATCGTCTCATGAAAATTTTTTCAAAAATCTTTAAAAAAACGGTCCTGGGGCCGCCCCAGGTGGTATCCGGCACGGTCCGGGAACGAATAATCGGGGTTTTTCACCTGAAAAATGCCCCCTAAAACAACAAAAGGCCGCTTTCTTGAAATCTTCTCAAGAAAACGAACCTTTGTTGGCCGGGATTATAACTTAACTTTAGACACTGACACCAGGAAAAATCGGTCGAAAAGTCGCTGAGAGCGCAGGGAAAAACCCTAAGAACCTATAACAAAACCAAAAAGCAAAGGAAATTTTTACCGCCAAGACGCAAAGTTCGCCAAGAAAGACAAAAAACCATAAAAATTTTCGGGTTTATTCGACTTTCTTGCCATTCGTTGTTCTTAGCGGACTTGGCGGTGAAATAGGTTTTGTTAGGGACTCTAAATCTTTATTCGTTTTTTCCAACCGTTCCACTTTTTTGAGCGTCCGGCAAGGTCGCCGCCAGCAGGAAAACCAATGGGGCGTTCCAATTAATGGCCACTTCATTGGAAGAATAGGAACCCTGTTCATCCAGGTAGGAACGGGCCGGGGGCCCGGGGGGTAACCGCCGAAGGACAGGGTCCCCCGGATATTCGTTGGGCCCACCCGACAAGAGGCCGGGGTAGGGCTGGGGTAACCCTAAGGCCGCGCTGGGCCGGTGATGGGGATGGAGGACCGAACGGCTGCCCAATTGGGTGACGAAACAAAGGGAGAAGGTGTTGCGCCCTAGAAGGTAATGGAGATTTTCCCAGGCGGTAGAAAGGTACTCCGCTTTGGGCTGGAATCGGTTCGCCGCGAGTAGCAGGACCCCAAAATTGGCCGCCACGCTGTTGGAACCCCAAATGTAATTCTGTGTCCTCAAGCTGTGCCGGTAGCCCACATGACGCGAAGCTTCGACCACATGATCGGCGGCCCGAAGGGTTTGTTCCCGTATGTCCTTGACGATAGCCGCGTCGGCCTCCTTGCGATCCGAGAAGGCATAATCCCACAACCCCAAGTTTCCTACCTTCCCCCAATCCTGTGGCCAAAGGTCGGAGACTGGGTTCTTCTTGTAGTTTTCCGTAAAATATTTCCCGTATTCTTGCCGGCCCGTCAGCCGGAAAAGTTCGGCGGCGGCCCAGAGGATCTCGTCCCCACAATCCCCATCGGTATAACCCCCGGTTGAAACTCCCGGCGGGTTGGAAAAGGTCACTTGGGGATGGGCAAGAAGCCATGGCCAAACCCTCTCGGCGGCTTCCTGGCACTGCTGGGAATATTCGGGAAGAAAGGGGCGATAGACCCGGGCCGCCAGGGCCATCACGGCGCAAAAATCCCCCGTCGCGCCGGTGCTTTTGAAAGGTTCCTGGCCGGTTCCGATGATATAGCGCGTTCCCCCATCGTCCTTTTCCGGCGCCACGAAAGAGCAAAACCTTTCAGTTGTCAGCTTATGCCAAACCCCACCATCCGAATCCTGCATGGTGAGCATCCAATCCAGGTTCCATTTAATTTCATTCAGGATATCGGGGAGGCCGTTGCCCGACTCGGGCAGGTCCAGCCGGATTGAGCCTATTTTTTCCGGGAACCACTCATAGGCCCAGAGAAGCGTTCCCGTGGCGATTCCAGAGTTGACCACGTATTTGCCGTAGTCCCCCGCGTCATGCCAGCCCTTGGTCGTTTCCTTCTTTCCCGACTTGCCCGAGGAAAGGTGGAAGGCCCCGTCTTCTAGGTGGCAGGCCTCGTGGTGGTACTGGGGAAACCGGGGGGAGAGATCGACCTTGACGCCGCAGCGCTGGCCGTAATAGGAGCGCATGCAAAGGTAATAGGCATCGGCATAGACATCGGGCGATACGCGGAAATGAAAGCTTTCTCCCACCCCGGGGACATTGAGATAAAACTCTCCGGATTCTGTAAGGGATGAAAAATCTGCCAAGCTTAAGGTGTCCCCGGTGTCCGGGTCAAAAACCGAATCACCTAGTTTTCCCTCGAGAACGACGGAGCCATCCCGGACATCACGAACCTGGAAGGAACCTTTTGCGTGGGGGGAGGAAATGAAAGCGCTTTTGGGTTGGGAGGGGAGGTATCCCACTTGGTCCACTTTGATGTCCAAGCTGGGTTCAGCGAAGGCCCCTCCGGTCAGGAGGGCCGCCAGAAGCAAAAAAAAATCCATTGTTTCTCAATGAAGCCTTTAGATTAAAAGATTCTAACAAAAATCAAAAACAACAACATTTTTCACCGCCAAGACGCTAAGTACGCCAAGGAAGACAAACCGAAATGAATTTTTTTAAACCTATCCGTTTTTCCTATCCTAAGTTGTTCTTGGCGGCCTTGGTGTCTTGGCGGTTAAATGGGTTTTTGTTAGGTGTTCTAAGAAATGACCTTCAAAAATACCTTCCCCGATCGGATCAAGCCGGTTTCGCCCGGCACCACATCGATCAACTCATTGAAGGAAGAGATTTTTCTTTTCTCCTGCTTTCCATTCACCCATTCCACCGCGCCCTGTTCGATCAACCGCTTGGCGTCGCTTTTGGTCTTGGAAACCCCGACCAAAAGAAGGAATTCGGCGGCCTTATGGGCCCCCGGAGCCACCTTGACCTCGGGATAGTCCACCGAGACATTTAAATCGTGCCGGCTCTCAAAATAGGTCCAAGCGGCCTTTGCTGGCGCCATTCCATGGAAACGAGCGGTGATTTCCTGGGCCAATTCCATTTTGGCCTGTTTGGGGTGGTATTCCCCCTTTTCCACTTTCTCTTTTTTCCCCGTCCAATCGGGTGTATCCGATAGGAGCTCGTAATAGCGCCACATGAGGGGATCGGAAACGCTCATCAGTTTAGAGAACATCTCGTTGGCAGCCTCGGAAACCCCGACATAGTTTCCCAGGCTCTTGGACATCTTCTTGACCCCGTCGAGGCCCTCGAGGATGGGCATGGAAAGAATCACCTCGGGCTCCTGCCCCGCCTCCGCCTGGAGGGCCCGCCCCACCAGGCAGTTGAACTTTTGGTCCGTGCCGCACATTTCCACGTCGCATTGGAGAACCACCGAATCATATCCCTGGATGAGGGGATAAAGCAATTCATGGAGGCTAATGGGCCGCTGTTCCTTCATGCGGTTGGTGAAGTCGTCTCTTTCCAGGATGCGCGCCACCGTGTATTTCGAGGCAAGGCGAATGACATCGTCGAAGGCCATGGGCCGGCACCACTCGCTGTTGTAGCGGATCTGGATCTTGGCCGGGTCCTCATCCAGCACCCGGTAAACCTGCTCGAGGTAGGTCTTCGCGTTGGCCTCCACCTCTTCCCGTGACAAGGCTTTGCGGGTGGCGGACTTGCCGGTGGGGTCGCCGATCATGGCGGTAAAATCGCCGATCAAAAATTGCACTTGGTGTCCCAGGTCCTGGAACTGGCGGAGTTTCCGGAGGACCACCGTATGGCCCAGGTGGATGTCGGGGGCCGAGGGGTCCATGCCCAGCTTCACCTTTAAGGGCCGTCCCTCAAGGTAGGATTTCTTGAGTTTCTCCATGAACTCGCCCTTGGAAATCACCTCCGCGGAGGACCGCAGAAGAATTTCCAGTTGTTGTTCCGGAGTTTTGGAAAATGTCGTTTTCATGGGGCCACATAATAGCAAACCCCTTTACCGGGCTGTTGAAAAGTTCTTGCCCTGATATAATGCCGCCTTGCGCCATGAAAGCCGCGCCCACTTGGCCCGAGGAACTCTTTGCCAACCGTTAAAACCGAAAAATCACTGAAACCCCTCCTCTATGCCGTCTACGTCCTCCTCTTCGCCCTGGCGGGTGTGGTCATGGGAGTGCTTTACGCCCAGCTCCGGCAGTTGCCCGACATTACCAACCTCAACGAGTTCAAGCCCTCCGAGGCGACCCGCATCTACGACGTCAACGGCGATCTCATCAGCCAGTTGGCCCTGGAACAACGCACTATCGTCCCGCTGGACAAGATTCCCCAGAATCTCCAAGAAGCCGTCATCGCCATCGAGGACGAGCGCTTTTACAAGCATTGGGGAATCGACCTGATCGGGACCACCCGCGCCTTCGTCACCAATGTCATGCACCACGGAGAGGCCATCCAGGGCGGAAGCACGATTACCCAGCAGCTGGCCCGCAACCTCTTCCTCACCCCGGAAAAGAGAATCGTGCGCAAAATCAAGGAAGCCCTCCTGGCCGTTCAAATCGAGAAAAACTACTCGAAAAAGCAGATCCTGGAGATGTACTTGAACCAGATCTACTTCGGCGAGGGCAGCTATGGCTGCGAGTCGGCCGCCCGTTCTTATTTCGGGAAGCATGTGGAGGAACTCACCCTGCCCGAGTGCGCCATGCTGGCCGGATTGCCCAAGGCACCCACGACTTACGACCCCTACAAGAATCCTTTGGAGTCCCTCCAGCGGCGCAATACGGTCTTGAATACCATGGCCGCCATGGGCGTCATCACTCTGCAGGAGGCCACCGAGGCGAAGAACACCCCTATCGAGCTGAAAAAAATCGAGGTGCAAAACGCCCCTTATTTCGTGGAATACGTCGCCCAGCAGCTGGAGAGCCGCTATGGCTCCAACGCGGTCTATAAGGGGGGGCTTTCCGTCTATACCACCCTGGACCTTAAGCTCCAGGATGCCGCCCAAAAATCGATTGAACGGGGGGTGGCGAACGACGAGATCGTGGCCCAGAAGTCCCGCCTGACCAATATTCCTGTGGACCAGCCCATCCAGGGGGCGCTCCTGGCGATCGACCCCCACACGGGGGCCATCCGGGCCATGATCGGGGGCATTGACTACCGCAAAAGCGTCTTCAACCGCTCCATCCAGGCCCACCGCCAGCCGGGAAGCGCGTTTAAACCCATCATTTACGCCGCCGCCATCGAGAATGGCTTCACGATGGCCGATGTTTTCCTCGATTCCCCTGTGGTTTATCCCGACTCGATCACGGGAAAAACCTGGCGGCCCCTCAATTTCTCTGGAAAATTCAGGGGTCCGACCACCCTCCATACGGCCTTGATGTATTCCATCAATGTGGTCACCATCAAGCTGCTGGAAAAGCTGGGCGTGCAGGCCGCCGTCAATATGGCCCACCGGCTGGGTATTTCCACCCCCATCAAGAACCCCAATTATTCCCTGGGGCTGGGCACCTACGAGGTTACCCTGTCGGAAATGGTCCAGGCCTACTCCGTATTCGCCAACCAGGGCATCCGCGTGGAGCCTTTTGGAATTTTGACGGTGAAGGACAACAGCGGGAAAATCATCGAGAACAATTCCCCCGTGGGCCAGGAGGTCCTGGACCCCCAGACGGCCTATATCATGGTCAACACGATGAAGGATGTCATCGACCGGGGCACGGGGCGGGCGATCCGCAAGCTGGGTTTTACTTACCCAGCGGCCGGTAAAACCGGAACCACGAACGACAACGTGGACGCCTGGTTCATCGGCTTTACGCCCGACCTGGCTTGCGGGGTCTGGGTGGGATATGACGAGCGGCAAAGCCTGGGTAAAAAACAAACCGGCGGTGAGGCCGCGGCCCCTATTTGGGCCGAATTCATGAAAGCGGCCACGGAAGGCAAGCCCGTAAAGGACTTCCCTACCCCGCAGAATTTCGACACCGAGTTCGTGAAAAAGAAAGTTTGCCTGGATTCCGGCCTGCTCGCCTCGGTTTACTGCCCCCATACCCAGGACGAGATTTTCAAGAAGGAAACCGCCCCCACCAAGATCTGCAACCTGCATACGGGAAACAACGCCGAAGTCCACAGCCCCCCCGAAAACGGCTCCACAAACCCTTCCTCGGGAGGGGATATCCTGGAGATGGATTCGGGGCCGGTTCAAAAATCCACCGTCCCCTCCCCCAACGGCACACCCGCCGTGGGTAACTCCGAAGGGTCCACCGAAACAGGTCCTTCCAAGAAAACCAACGATATGGAAAATTATCCCGACCAAGGGTTCTGATCATTCCATCAGTTGAAACATTCCACCGATCAACTCGATAAAATATTTTTATTTTTGATTTTGGGATGGTTCAGGGAATCTAAACCGAGGCCGCTTTGAATTGATCCACGGCAAAGCGGATCACGGGCTTAAGAATATCCAGGGCATCCTTGACGGCCGTGGGAGTGCCGGGCAGGTTGATAATAAGGGTTTTTCCCCTCAAGCCCGCCAAACCATTGGTAAGGGCCACGGCGGGTGATTTCTCAAAGGCTTTGTGGCGCATGATTTCCGACAAACCCGGAATCCATTTCTCGCAAACGGGATGCATGGCCTCCGGCACCCGGTCGTTCGGCAGAAGCCCGATCCCATCGATGGTAAAGATAACATCCACCTTCCCGCTATCCGCCAGTTGAAGCAGGTATCCCGCCAAGGCCTCTGGATCGTCACCCAAAACCTTTCGGTGGACCAGGTCCCAACCCATTTTCCGGCAAATCGATCCCAGGATATCCGCGGCCTCGTCATGGACCGAGCCATTCACGTATTTGTCACCAATGGTAAGGAACCCCGCGCGGATGGTCTCCCAACTCGCCACCGTCTCCGAGTCGGGCAGGCGGTTCAGACCAACCCGACGCTCTCGTCGCTCCTGACGTCGACCTCGCTTCGCAGGCCGAGGCCTCGTCGGCGCGACCATGACGTCCTCGGACGGCTCGACCTCGGGCACAGTCGCCTCGGTCAGCGTGACGGGCTCAGGCGGAACGGCGACGCTGACCACGGCAAACAGTGCGCGCTCGGAAACGGCGCGACCGTCCCAATGAACGAGGCCGACGCGGCCGACCTCGTCCAGCAGCGATCTGGATGGTCGTCGTCGGCGCCGGGCCCGCGGTCGGCGCGGCGATGGCGGTCGGCGTCGCCATCGCGCTCGTGCAGGCGCTGACCCAGGTGCAGGAGATGACGCTGACCTTCGTGCCGAAGATGATCGCCGTGTTCGTCGCGTCAGCCTCGCCATGAGCTTCGTCGGCGGCAAGTTCATGATCTTCACCGACCAGCTCTACGCCCGGATCGAGAACGGGTTCAGGTAGGATGCCCTTGCGGGCGGTCGACGACCGCGGCTACAGGGCGCGATTCGAGCGTCTCCGCCGCGATCATCCTGCGACGGACTTTTTCGGAGGCTCGACAGGCTTCGCGCTCGAGCCACGGCGCCAGCGCCGCGACCGCTCTCTGAGCCGGAACGGCTTGGCGATAAAGCCGTTCATGCCCGCGGCCAGGGCGAGCTCGCGCTGGCTTGCCAGCGCCCCGGCCGTGAGCGCGATCACCGGCAGGTCCGCGAGCGCCAGGTCGTGGCGAATGACGCGCGTCGCCTCGAGGCCGTCCATGTCCGGCATCTGCACGTCCATCAGGACCAGATCGAAGGCGTCCGGATCGGCCCGAAGCCGCTCGATCGCCTCCCGACCGTTTCCGGCCGCTTCGCAGATCGCGCCTCGAGGGGGAGCAGCTTGACGGCGATCTCGCGGTTGGTCTCCGTGTCGTCGACCACGAGAGCCGCGACGCCGGAAAGGCTTCTCGCCGAGGTCCCGGCGCCGCCGCATCTCGCCGATCAGCCGGCGCCCTCTTGAGCGAGACGACGAACCAGAACTCGCTGCCCGAGCCCGGATCGCTCTCGACGCCGATTTCGCCGCCCATCAGGGCGACAACCGCTTGCTGATCGCCAGTCCGAGGCCAGTTTCCGCCGAACTTGCTGTAGGTCGTCGCTCCGCCTGGACGAACGGCTCGAACAGCTTGCCCGAGATGCGTGGCGCGATGCCGATGCCGTGTCTCGCACGGCGATGCGGACGCGAACCGAGTCGCGAGGTCCGTCGAGCGTCTCGACCGAAATCGAAGACTCCGCCCGCGCCATGAATTTCAGGGCGTTTCCCACGAGATTGGTCAGGACCTGACCCAGTCTTGTCGCAGTCGCCCAGCAGCGGCGGGAGATCGTCGGCGAGCGGTCCGCGCTCAGCGCGAGTCCTGGCCTTGGCCGCCACGAGAACGTGCCGACGATGCTCGGCGATGACATCGGCGAGGGAGAACGGCGCCTCGCCAGCTCGAACTGTCCCGCCTCGATCTTCGACAGGTCGAGGACGCCGTGAGCAGGAACGAGCAATTCTGTCCGGCCGAGTCGAGCGTCCGGACATAGTCCGCCTGCTCCTTGTCGAGCGAGCTGGCGCCAGGAGCTGGGTCATCCCACGATGGCGTTGAGCGGCGTCCGGATCTCGTGGCTGATATTGGCGAGAAAATCGACTTCGCTCTGTTCGCCGCTTCCGCCTGGGCCTTGGCCTGCTCGAGAGCGTGCAGGGCCTCCGTCTGATCGGTCACGTCGTAGGTGACCCGACAACGCGCTCAGGCGTTCCGCCGGCGCGGCGAATCGTCTGGGAAGCCCCTCAGGTATCGGACGGTCCCGTCGGGCCTGATGATACGGAATTCCGCCGGCGCGTTGCCCTCGCCCTGCAACGCCTGCTTGAGCGCTGCTCTGACCGCGCGGCTCGTCCTCCGGATGGATCCGCGCGTAAAAGGCTGCGCGGGTGACCTCGAAGATCCTCCTCGGGCAGACCGTAGAGCTGCCGCTGCACCTTGTCCCAGTACATTTCGCCGCTGACGGCGTCGATCGACCAAACGCCGATGATGCCGGCGGCGGCCGCGGCTTCGAGGCGTTCCTTGGTCTGGCGCAGCTCGCCTTCGATCGTCTTGTAGTGGTGATGTCGAAATAGGTCACCGAGCCGCCGCCCGTCAGGGGAGCGACCGCGTTTCCACCCAGCGCCCATTGCCCAGCCTTCGCTCGGCCTGCCTCGCGCCCGCGCGTCTGGACGGTCGTCCCAGACCTCATCGCGCCGGAAGATCGGGTCCGAGGTCGGCGAAATCTCCGCGCATCGAGAGCAGAACCGGAACTGGTCGATCAGTCCGAGCGGCTCCTGCGGTCGAGCAGGTCCCGAGGCAGGTCGAGGATGCGGCCGTAGTTCTCGTTTCGGACGACGCATTCCCGGTTCAGGTCGAACACGCCGATCCGTAGGCGCGTAATCGACCAGCTCCTGCAACAGACGACGGTTGCGCTCGAGGCTCCAGTTCCGCGCGCTTGCGGGCGCGTGACGATCGTGGCGACGCCGCGATAGCCGGCGAAGACGCCGCTGTCGTCGAAAACGGGAATGCCGCTCACGGAGAACCACTGAACCTCGCCCTGCTCGTCCATGTAGCAGCGCTCGATGTCGCGGAACGACTTGCGCGCCCGCAACCGCTCGAGCCTTCCGCCTTGAGCCTCGCCCGGATTCAGCGTGTCTTGCGCATAGACGCCGGGACAGACATCCCCAGAAGATCGTTGGCGGACAGCCCGTCGAGGCCCTTGAAGCTCTCGGAGAGGTACGGAAAACTTCAGGTTCTCGTCGAGTTCCCAGAACCAGTCGGCCGTGCTGTTGGAGAAGTCCCGCAGCCGGCGCCGTTCCTCGCTGAGCATTTCTGCATCCGCACGCGCTCGCCGATGTCGCGCGAGGACGTGTAGAGATGGGTCTTCCCGCTCGAGCTCGACCGCCTAACGCCGTCTCGACGTCGATCATCGGATCCGTCTTGCTCCGATGCCGCGTCTCGATGGCGAGGGCCTCTCTGCTCTTCGCCTCCTTGCGGAACGCGGCCTGAAGATCGCTCGCGCTCTTGACCGCGTCGATGTCGGCGAAGTTCAGCGTCCTGATCTCGTCGCGGCTGTAGCCGAGCATGTCGGCGAAGGAGTCGCTGAATTCGACGATAACGCCGTCGAGATCGTGGATATAGACGCCGTCGACGGCGGAATCGAGCAGCGCCCGAAGACGCTCCTCGTACGCCAGCCGGGCCGATGTCCTAGCCCTGCGGACGAAGTACCGAACGTCCGCCGGACGCCGACCGCGCGACCGATGCTCGACCTGGACGCGGGATCCGCCGCCCGTCCTTGTGCAGGTAGCGCCGCACCACCCGGTAGTGCCTTCAGCTTCGCCGGCGGCCAGACGGCGCATATTATGGTGGGATCGCGAGGCCGCCCGGCGCAAGGAGGCTCGACGTCCATTTCCAGGAGCTCCTCGCGCGTGTAGCCGACCACGTCACAGGCCGCAGCGTTCACCTCGACGATGCGTCCGTCGCGGGGTGAAGATGGCCATGGCGTTCGGAGCGCAGGCCATCACGTCCTGAACTCAGGCAATTCGCGA
>CAWKIF010000146.1:0-6017 GCA_963849485.1 candidate division FCPU426 bacterium
ACTTCCCTAGTCTGGCGGATGAAACAGGAAGAAAACCCAAACCTATTCATACTGTTTTCTTGGTGACTTGGTGTCTTGGTGGTGAAAATTGTTTTTGGATGTATGCTTTGTAAGAGTTCTAAGACTTTTTATTAACCATCCAGGACGAAAATTCCCTCAAGAAGGTTTTGAATCCCTCCAGGTGCTCGAGAGGGAACTGGTATTTATTTTCCGCTCCTTCCAGGGTTTTCTCGAAGCAGGAAAGCCAAACCTGGCGGGCCGCCTCGTCGATTTCAAAAGGCATATGTCTCGCCCTCATTCTGGGTGGTCCATGGTCGATCACGTAAAGCGGGGGGCCGCCAAGCACCTGCACGAAGAATTTCGCCGATTTCCTGGAGGCTTCCTCCAAGTCGGGTGGAAAAAGGCTTCGGATGGATGATCTTCCCAACTCCTGGTAGAAATCGGAAAGCATCTTGAAGATATTTTCCTCCCCCATCCGGGGGTAAATCTCCGGGCTGGGACCCGGCCCCTGAGGCGGGCCTTCGGGTGGTACGTAAATTTCTCGATTCATGAGGGCCTCGTCTGTCGATCTTTCTTGAGCTTTTCCACAAGGTTGATGAAAAAAATATACTGTAATCTCTGAAAAAGGGTTTTTAATGTTCTTCCGCCTTTTGGTTTTCGTTGAAAATTAAAGACTTTCCTGGCGAACTTGGCGTCTTGGCGGTGAAATTTTTGAGTTTTTCAGAGGTTACATACTTTATAGAGTTTTTTCTAAAACCCATTTAGGCTTTTCATTATCCTAAAGGCGTACTTGGCGGTCTTGGCGTCTTGGCGGTGAATATTAGATGTTGCCTAATAGTTTTTCACTCAGCTCCCATAGCTTTTCCGCCGCTTCCGGGTCCACGGCGTAGGGCATCACCCCCTTGGCCAGGGAAGCGAACTGCCGCGCCGCCGCCGAGCCCCCTTTAGGTTCCTCGAACAAGGGGGCGATGTCGCAATTCTCGCAATAGACTCCGCCCATGTTGATCAATTGCGGGTTCGTGGCGCACCAGACGCTGGTGGCCGCGCCCTGTTCGGGGGTTTTTAAGTTTCTCGAGGGGTCGAGAATGGGGTTCCCCTGCTCATCGATGACCCCCGCCTTCCGCAGGTCCTCCAGCGGGATGTATTTCCCCAGGTCGGTGGCGACGACGCTTCCCGGGTGCAGGGAAAAGGCCCGTACTCCCTCTTTCCGGCCCCGGCGGTCCAATTCCAGCGCGAAGAGAATGTTGGCGGTCTTGGATTGGCCATATCCCAGCCAGGGGGTGTATTCCCGTCGCTCGAAATGGATATCTTCGAATAAAACGGGTGAATGGCGGTGTCCCCAGGAGGAAACCGAAACCACCCTCGCGCCTTGCGCCCTTAGGAGGGCCGGCCAAAGCCTCAGGACCAACTGGAAATGGCCCAGGTGGTTCGTTGAAAACTGTGATTCATAGCCCCGCTCGTCCCGGGTCAAGGGGTTAGCCATGATGCCCGCGCTATTGACCAGGATGTGCAGGGGTTTCCCCCCGGCCAGGAACCGCTCGGCGAAGGAGTCAATCGTGGCCGGGCTCATGAGGTCCATGGGTTCGATGAAGACCCCCTGGATGCCTTTTAATCTTTTCTCGGCTTTAGGGATGTCCCTCGCCGGGACAATCACCTGGGCCCCGGCGCCGATCAGGGCCCGGGTGGTCTCCAGTCCGATGCCCGAATAGCCGCCGGTCACGATGGCGACATTGCCCGACAGGTTCATGCCTTTTAAAACTTCGGACGCGGTCGTAGCGGCTTCAAAACCGGAACCAATGGGTGTTTGAGGGGTGGGCAAGGTTCAACCGCCTAAAAAGTGGATGGGTGGATTATAGGAGTAACGTTTCTGAAAATCTCGAGTGTCTCCCGAAATGGCTCACCGGTTGACGTAACGCAAAAGCCGGGTGGCCTGGGCGTGGGTCGGGTCCAAGGCCAGGGCCCCCTGAAGCCATTTTCGGGCCTCGGGGTAGTTTTTCGCCTGGACAGCCGCCATTCCCGCGTAGAAATAGAGGTCGGCCACCTGGGGGATGGCTTGGGTGGCCTGTTGAATCCAGGATTCCGCCTGGGTCCTATCCCCGGACAGGAAATAATCAACCCCGATATCGATCAGGATCTCGCGATGGAAAACATAGGCGCCCAAAAGCGGTCCCAACCCGGGGCCGAAAGTCCCGAACTCGAAGAGGGCTTCGGAACCGGGCGGGTTCCAATCCTTCACCACCATCAGTTGATCCAGGCCCTTCTGGAGCCAATCCCTGGCCCTACCCGGGTCGGTGGCGGATAGGTTCATCTCATAGAGGGCCAGGGCCTGCCGCTTGGCCCCGTAATCCTGCAAAAGGTTGTCCCAGGTGCGCTGGTCTTCCGAGGCAAAGGGGCGATTCAAGTGCCGGAGCCGCGCGTTCCCCCAGAAAGCTTGATTGGCCCCCTCCTCCCATTTGAATTTTTGAGCGGGAGCGGTTCCTTCCCGTGCGAGGCCCCGGGGGGACAGGATCAGGTCTTTTAATATCGGGCCCTGGGGAAAAAAAGAGAAAAAATATCGTTTTTGTGGATTGTCCTGGACCATCGAGGAAAACAGAGGGCCAAAATCATAGACCAGGGGTCCGTGGCGGGGGTTCGGAACTTTCAGGCCGGGATGGGAACGGGCCAGTTGGATGCGGTTCCAATCCATGGACATGCTGGAACCCAGCAAGCTCAAATCGGGCCTCTTGCCTTCCACGAACTGCAGGTACCAGCCGGTGAATTGAAGGATGTCCCCCTCGCAAAAGTACAGGCTGTCCTTGGGAAGGGCTTTCCAGCTGTTGAGGGTGTAATCGTAAGCGCAGGTGGTGTGGGTCTGGCCGTTTTGAATCACCCGAGAACCCACACCCGGGAGGGCAAGGGCCAACAGAACCAACCCGAAGGCGGCGGACAGGTTTCGCGCCCTCTTCCAAAGTTGGAAGAGCCCCCATGCCCCCAGCCCCGAGAAAAACGCGATCAGGGCCCAGGAGGAAACCGAATAATCCTCCAAAAGGGGAAGGCGGGTGCCTGAAAATTTTGAGAAGACCCCGAGGGAGGCCGCCAACCCCGCCCAAAGGGCGAGAAGGCCCAGGGTTCGGGTCCGGTTTTTCTTCCACTGAAAAAACAAGCCCAAGGGGGCCAACAAGCCGACCCCATAAAACTCAAAGAAAGCCATCCGCAGGTATTGGCCCCAGGCCCCGAGCCATTGCAGGGGGTCCGGGGAAAAATCCCTCCCCCGGTCGACATAGCGGCTGAGGTGTTTGAGGAAGGGGTCGAGGCGCGCGGTGTAACCCCAATTGACCAGCGGCTCATTAATCGCCCGTAAGGGAAGGTAGAGGTAAAGGGAAAGACCCAATAGGAAGAATAAGGCGGGTTCCAACCAGGCGCGGGGGTGTCTTAAGTGAGGCCGGCATTCCCCATAGGCCAAAATCGCCAGGCCGGGGGCGTAAACGGACATGGTCATCCAGTGTCCTCCCAAGGAGAGGCCGAAGAGAAAAGAGGCCAGCCTGAGGCGGCCGCCCATCAGGCTGGCCAGGATAGCCAAAAGGAAAACCGCCGCCAGTTCATAGACGCCCCGCTTGGCGCTCAGGGCCGAGGGATAGGCGGAAGCTCCCGCCATCCACATCAGGGCGAAGGCCATGGCGATGTAACGCGGAACCTTGAATTGCTTCTCCAGAAGGAAAAAAACCAAAAGACAGAGGGAAGCGGCAAATAGGGCCGAGAGCAGGTTGACGCTAAAACAAAGCGGAAGGTGTAAGAGTGACATGAGACGTCCCATCAGCACCCATAGGGGATAACCGGGGGGGTGGGCGATCCCTAAGGTGGCGGCGACCGTGATCATCTCAGGGCTGTCGTCCGCGTAAAAGGTGGGGTTGAGGCCCAAAAGGGCGCACTCGAAAGTGGCCAGGAAAAACAACGGTCCCCAAGGAAAGTTTTTAGTATGTGACAAAAGGCGGCTCCAAAGTGGTTGGGTTCAAGACTAGGGAAGTCTAACAGTTGATTTTAGGAGTGTGTGAGTTTACCGTTTTCCCAATTGAGCCTGATTTTCAACGTTAATTTTTCGTTAAAGCTTGAAAAAGCCCAATTTTAACAGGTTTTACGACGTTTATTTTCCACCACCTGGTAGAGAATTTGGTCATAATTTTACATCTGGTTTTGCGGTTCATAAGACGCATTTTATTCCAGACATCTTCATGCCAAGGGGAGCTGCGAAATGAAACAAACCTATCTATTAATATGTGCTGTTCTGCTGGCCTTCATCACTTCCTGGACGACTTCCTGCGGTTCCAAGAGTAACCCTACGGCCCCACCCGCCAATACCTCCACCGTTACCAACAGCCCCACCATCACCAATAGCCCCACGATCACACTCTCGCCAACTTGGACCCTGTCGCCCACTTCCACTTCCACAAAGACAGTGACCACCACCCCCACCCAGACCAATACCTCGACCGATTCTCCTACGGCCACGAATAGCTCGACGCTTACCTTGAGTCCGACGGTGACTTTAAGCCCCACCCAGACCTTGACTCTTACGTCGACCTTGAGCCCCACAGTCTCCAATACCCCTACGGTGACGGATTCGCCGACGGAGTCCAGCACCCCAACCGCTACGACTTCGCCGACCTCCACTTCGACTATAACGAATACTCCTCTGGTCACTTACACCCAAACGGCGACCCACAGCCCGACTTTCAGTCCCACCCAGCAGTTCACCTCAACACAAACCTCTACTCCCTCCGTCACCACGACTCCTACCGCCACCGGCACCCCAACTCCCGATCCCTACCGCATTTACGGGACCATCTCCTACTCGGGAAGCAAGTCGCTTACCGGAATGTATTTTGGTGTTTATATCGCCACGGGATTCGGGGGAAATACCCAGGGAACCGAGATCATCGTGCCCGCCGCCTCCAGTGCGCCCTATACCGTCAACATGCCCTCCTCGGGCAATTACGTAATGGTGGTCGTTCTGACTTCCTCGACGACTTCGAATAACTTGGTGCAATCCGGGTCTTCCTATACCGTCTGGAACGGCACCAGCTTGACCGGGTCCAGTTCGCCTACCACCATCCAGGATAACTCCCCAACCCAAATCAACCCATCCTTTGACGACACCAACCAATTCGGTGGGGTTACGGGTACCTTAAACTTCACCGGAGTGGGCGGCGTCAATAGCACTTCCCCCCTCCAGGTCTACGCTTATTACGACTCAGCTTATTCCACCCCGGTCAACCAAGGGAACGCCTCGGTCTCGGTCAATGGCGGTTCCTTCAGTTACGGGTTCCCCGTCACTAATACCTCACTTTATCTGCAGGCCTTTTATGGCCAATCTTACAATGGAAACGGCCCAGCGACCTGCGCTCCGGTCACGAATTTGGGATTGGTGACGATCAACCCCCCCACAACGGGGTATACCATCACCCTGGACGATTCTAACCTCTACAATTGCGGTGCCGGGGACGGCCTTTCAGGCACGGTCACCTATGCGGTAAGCGGCGCGACCGTTGACGCGAATCACCCCATCATCGTGCGCGCTTGGCCCACCGGTAACGGCCAAGACTACTCCAGCATCGTGACCCAAAATGGCGGGAGTTATTTCCTGGGACTGCCCGCTGGGACTTATAACGTCAGCGAGGAATACGTGGCGAGCGGCAGCGGCGGGTCTAATAACAGCAATTACTCGGTCGGCAGTTATATTCAGAATATTGACGGAAGCTGTCCTTCAGGAAGCGGGCCCTCGGGCAGTTCCTATACCGTCAGCAGCGCCGCTGTTTCGAATCTGGCCTTCAGTAATGCCTGTTCCCAGTTGACCGGGTTTACGGGCACCCTAACTTACACCGGAAGCTATGGAAACAACGGCATCTATGCCATGGCCGTCACCACGGCGGCGGAAGATAACGAAAACTACTCTTTCGCCAGTGTCTATAACAATGGCGATGTTTATAATCTCCAA
This sequence comes from candidate division FCPU426 bacterium, assembly GCA_963849485.1. GTDB lineage: Bacteria > Oederibacteriota > Muellerivitia > Muellerivitales > Muellerivitaceae > CAVTWJ01. Next base: position 5,972 of record CAWKIF010000146.1, read on the forward strand.
ACCCCCGGCGGGAGTTATTACATCCGGGTCTGGTACGATTCAAACA
>CAWKIF010000147.1:0-12888 GCA_963849485.1 candidate division FCPU426 bacterium
CCACAGCGTCCGTAGCGTCTTGGTCTTCAGTAATGCCTGTTCCCAGTTGACCGGGTTCACGGGCACCCTGACTTACACCGGAAGTTATGGTAACAACGGCCTCTTTGCCATGGCCGTCACCACGGCGTCGGAAGATACCGAAAACAATCCCTCCGCCAGTGTCTATAACAACGGGGATGTTTATAATCTCCAAACCCCCAGCGGAACCTATTACATCCGGGTCTGGTACGATTCAAACAATAATAGCTGCGCCGGGAATAATGGTTGCGTACCAACTACGGGGGAGCCCTGGAATGTTTACGGGCCCTACACCACTAACACGGGTTCACCGGTTTACAACATTTCCTTTCCGGGGAGCATGACCTGGTAACCTAAAGCTTGTCGGAAGGAACGGCTCAAGCCGCTTCCTAAACAGGGACAAGACTCTCGAAAGCCCCGGCCGAAAGGCAGGGGCTTTTTTATTGGGGATCATCTGGATCAAGCAATGAACCAAATTGGCTCGATTCCATGAAAACGCCAAATAAGATGGCCCAAGACGAGGCAAACCGGACTAATGAACCTATAAATAAAGCTGTTAACCGTTATTCCGCTTGGGTTTGATTTCAATGTTAAATTTTTGAAAAACGCTGAAACGCCTTAATTTTCATAGGTTTTTATCGCTTCTTTTCCTACCGCCGAGTGGAGATTTTATGGATAATTCCGCATCTGGTTTTGCGGGTTTTAAGACGCGATTTAATCCAGACATCTTCATGCGTAGGGGAGCTACGAAATGAAACAATCTTATTTATTGTTATGCGCTGTTCTGTTGGCCTTCATCACTTCCTGGACGACTTCCTGCGGTTCCAAGAGCAATCCCACGGCACCACCCGCCAATACCGCGACCTTCACCAACAGCCCCACCATCACCAATAGCCCCACGATTACCCTCTCGCCTACTTGGACCCTGTCGCCCACGGTGACCTCCACGAAGACGGCGACCGTCTCCCCGACCCAATCCTTCACGCCGACCAACACGGCCACGGCCACTAACAGCTCCACCGCGACCTTGAGCCCGACGGAGACCTTAAGCTCCACCCCCACATTGACGTTTACGGAGACTCTCAGCCCGACTCCCACCGGCACTTCGACGGAAACTTTCTCACCCACACAGACCAGCAGCCCGACCAACACGACCTCTCCCACGGCCACCAGCACCATCACCAACACCCCGCTCTTCTCCTATACCTTCACCCCCTCTGCCTCGCCGACCTCCACCACCACACCGACCACCACGGCGATTGCGACTTCTACCGGTACCCCGACGGGCGTTTATTTATCCGGTAGCGTAAGCTACACGGGAACCCTCAATGGGGGATTGGTGAACAGCACCTACACCATCGGCGTGGAAGTCTATAACAATAGCTCGCTCATCGCGGGGGACAACGGCGTGAGCATGATGGGCGCCGCCACCATCACCTCCAACGGGGGTAGTTTTAATATCCAAGTGCCCTCCGCCGGAACCTATTACGTCCTGGCCAACTACGACTCCTTCGGGGTGACGGGCAACCTGGGCTACGTCGACCAGGGTGGGCCTTTCCCTGGCGAACCCTATGCCATCCTTGGCGGATCGGGCTATACGTCAAACAATGTTCCCGCATCCGGTGTGGCCGTGACCCTCGGGGTGAACAATCTCGGAAACGGCATTAACCTGAGCGACAACAACATCGCGTGGGGAGTCTCCGGCCCGGTCACCTTCACGGGTGTGGAAACGGTGAGCAGTTCGGCCCGGGTCCATGTCTTGGCCTACCTCTCCGGGTCAAATTTCGGAACCCTCTTGACCGGTTCCACATCGAAGAGCTCTCCCGGCAAATATGCGATCACGACCTTGCCTGCTGATTACGATAGCTACAAGTACGTCGACTTGGTGGCCTTTTACGACGTGAGTGGCACCGCGGGGAATTCCGCCTACGCCACCCCGGTCGCCGGGACGGACCCGGTCACCTATATCTATAACGTTCCCGTGAGCGCCACCAGCCCGGGAAACCCGACGGTCGTCCCGCTCACCTTCGGCGACACGGTCAACCCTTACGGCTCGCCCCTGACCGTGACCGTCAACAACTCGGATACGATCAGCGCCACCAACCAACAGGGCGTGATCGCCACCAACTCCTTCAATAACGGGAGCTATTTCGCGGTCAATACCATGAGCAGCAACCAGACCACGGTCTTCAACGACATCACCCCCGGCCAGTATTACGTCGGCGTCGTGTACGGGAACACCGGCCTGGGATATCCGAACGGGTATTACTCCGGCAGCAATAACTTCAACCCCCATATCGGCGATACCTTCCAGTTCTACGGTTTCAACGTTTCCGGGCCCAACACCAGCGAGTATTGCTTCAGCGATATCCCCGGCAACGGAACCTCGGGGAACGTGACGATTTCCGCCGGAGGTGTCAGCCTGAACGCCAACTTCCCCACCGGCCAGCCCTGTACCTTCACCGGGATGGGTGGCAATTTCAGCGCCAACGGGGGATCGATCGACAGCAGCCACCAGGCCTATTTCGAGCTTTATCCCGCCTCGGTCGCGGGGCCGGTGACCACCTTGGTGTCTAGCGGTGGTTCCAAACAGAGCAACCAGTACTCCTCCGCGGGCCGGTACGACTTGATCGACGTTCCTTTTTATGGTTCGGGATACCCGGCCGTGGCGCTGGTGGCTTGGTGGGATTGGAACGCGGAAGGCAGCGCGCAATGCGGCGGGGACCAGTGCCCCCAGTCGGATGACGCCCCGCAAACTTTCTTCTTCCCCTTGGGCACGGTCAACACGCAAAACATCACTCTCGCCCAGTAATCCTCTCAGCCTGCAAAAGCCCGCCCCCTTCACGAGGGCGGGCTTTTTTTATTTCCCCCGATTCAAGCAAAGAGGCATTCGGGAGGAATAAGCCGTAAGTATTTGGGTCTTTCCCGTATCTTCAGATAGAGGCTTTTTAAGATTAGGTTTCGTTTAGATGTCATTGCGACGAGTGGCCGCCGAATAGGCGGACGGTAACGAGGAAACAACCCCAGTTAAACTAAGCCTTATAAAATTGCTAAAATCGACCAACTAACTAGGGTCGCCACGTCGCCAACCGCTCCGACCCTTCGAGAAGCTCAGGGCCCTTGAGCGAAGCCGAAGGGTTGGGGCGGCTCCTCGCGATGACAGCAAAAGAAAACCCATCCGAGCGAGTTATCGGCAAATTCGGGAAAGAGCCAAGTATTAAATTGTAAAATTTTCATTGATTGGTTTAAAAAAAGGCAGGCTTATCTCAACACGAGTAACTTATAAATCTGAGTGGCATTTTGGGGGCCGATCACTTGCACTCGAACATAGTAAAGGCCGTTGGAAACCGGGTGCCCCCAGTTGTCCTTCAAGTCCCAGGGGAAATCGTAAAGCACGGGAATGGGCTGGGTCTTATCGTAGATTTTCCGGAAGGCGAGGGTGTAAACCGACAATTCCGCCTGGGACCCGTAGGGGGCCAAAACGGGAACCGTGACCGAACCGGGACCCTGGATCGGGTTGGGATAGGGCGGGCCGACCGAGACCGTGAGGACCTCGGGGGTCGAGGTGCTGGTCGGCGTGCTGGTAACGGTGAAGGTGGCGGTATGGGTGGGCGTGGCGGTGATCGTCGGGGTGGGCGTGATGGTGAAGGTGGTGGTAAAGGTGGGGGTGTTGGTGACGGTCGGGGTGAAGGAGAAGGTGGCGGTGAAGGTGGATGTCGCCGTCGGGGTCGGGGTGAAGGTGGAGGTGAAGGTGGGGGTGTTGGTGATGGTGAAAGTAAAGGAAGGCGTGGGCGTTTCAGTCTCGGTGGGCGTCGGGGTCGTGGTAAAGGACGCCGTGGGGGTCATCGACTCGGTGGGGGTTTCTGAGGGGGTGGGCGTCTCCGTGTTCGTGAGAGTCTCGGTCTCGGTGGGGGTGGGGGTGAAGGTCGCTGTCTCGGTTTCCGTCAGGGTAATGGTAAAGGTCGGGGTTTCGGTCGGTGTCGTCGTGCTAGTGAAGCTGGGAGTGGCCGTTGGCGGGAGGGGCTGGGAAATCTCGGCGATAAAGGCGTTGGTGTGCCCCATCAGGTTCGGTTGGGGCGGGGGGCCGGCGACCGGGAAATCCCCGGAGCCGGTATAGCCCGTGATATAGGCGTTTCCGTTGTTATCGACCGCGATGGCAGTGGCCTGGTCGTAGGTGGTCCCGCCCACGAAAGTAGAATAAAGAATCCCGGTCCCCGAGGGATCGAATTGCGTTATGAAGGCGGTGGCAAAGGTGGCAAGGTTGGGTTGAATCGCGTCTACCGCCGGGAAATCGGCGGAGCCTGTGTAGCCAGTCACATAGGCGTATCCCTGGTTATCTACCGCGACACCGTAGCCATAATCGCCAATACCATAACCGTTTCCGCTTCCGCCCAGGAAAGTGGAATAGACAAAGCTCGTCCCGCCGGCGGCGACCTCGGTAAAGAAGGCGTTGGCGTAGAAGCTCAGGTTCGCCTGGTAGGGGTTTTGGGTGGGGAAATTGGTGGAGCTGGTGATTCCCGTCACATAGGCGTTGCCGGAACTGTCCACCGCAATTCCTTTTCCCATATCCGTGACGGATCCCCCCAAAAATGTGGAGTAAACAAGCGCGGACCCGGAAGCGTTAAGCTCTACGACGAAAGCGTCGTAGGTGTTACCGATCGAGTAGCCTCCCGCTCCCCCCAGGACGGATTGGGGGGCGTTCAAGACCGGGAAATCGGGTGAAACGGTGTAACCCGTCAGGTAGATGTTGCCGCCCGAATCCAGCGCGATGCCTTGGCCCGCTTCGTAAATACTCCCGCCCAGGTAAGTGGAATAAAGCAAGGCGGGGGTGGTGGGGTTGATTTTGGCCACGATGACATTGCCGTATCCATTGCTTGGACCGATTTGGTAGGCATTTGGCGTGGTTGGAAAATCGGGTGAGGTCGATGAGCCGCAAATACAGATATTGTCCGATCCGTCCAAGGCGATGGCGGTGGCGTAATCTCCGCTGCCGGACCCCCCGTTGCCAGTGGGATTCCCGGACCCGCCCAGGTAGGTGGAGAAGAGCAGACTGCCCCCGCCGGGCCCGAGTTCGCTGACGAAAATGTCGTTGTAGGGGTTGGTTTGACCCATGAGGGCGTTCATGGGGGGAAAGTCGCTTGAATTGGTGACGCCGGTGATATAGGCGTCGCCGGAAGAATCCACCGCGATTCCTAATCCCACATCCGAGCCGGTGCCGCCCAGGTAGGTGACGTATAGCATGGCCGTTCCGGCCGCGTTGATTTCGGCCACGAAGGCGTCTTGGCTTCCCAATAAAACAGTTTGGGCGGCGTTGGGGGTGACAGGGAAATCAGAGGATGTGGCGTATCCCGTAACGTAGGCGTCTCCCGACGTATCCAAGGCGATGCCCTGGCCGACATCGAAGCTCGTCGTCGATCCGCCCAAGAAAGTGGCGTAGTCCAAAACAGGATCGATGACCAGCGGCTGGGTGGCATCGTAGCCTTTCACCTCGAACCCGATGGACCCGTCTTTGCCCAATTGATAACGGCCTTCTACCGCGCGCTTGACGCCTTGCGCTTCCTGGTAAAGGGAAGGGGCACGGAATAAAAGGGAACCCCGATCGGTCTTGAGTTCCAAATCACCCTGGCCGTTCACGCTCACCGCCTGGGCGCCTTCATATTTCAATCGCACCGACCGGGGGTCGGCCCCCGGCTTCACGATGAAGTCGTATTCGAGTTTGCCCTGGTGGCCGTAATAGGCCAGGTCCACGCCCGGGTAAACCTCCGAAGACTTGAATCTTGCCGTATTGGGGAATGCCCTTGTGCCATTGGGAGCGAATCCTTACCGATGAAATAGTTGCTGACCCCGGGCAGTTTATTCTGTCCCTCGAAAAGGCCCGTTTGGGCACCCACTAGTTTCATGCGGATCACCGTGGGCGGGGTGGTGGTTACCGCTTGCGACGGGCCATCCAGCCGACCTTCTTGAAATTCTTGGGGAGAACAGGGGGTCGGAAGGGGGCGGTGGGCCGGTTCAAGACCAAGACAGCTTCCTGCCCACTGACGAAAAGGGAATATCCCGCCCCATGGGCCAGGTATTGCACTTGGGAGGCGGCCTGGTTTTGATCCGCCGAATGGACCTGGCCCTGGTTGGGCTCGAAGGCCAGGGGTAGATTGCCGTAATTCACGACCCGGCTGGCTGGACGGCCGGAAAGTGATGATTTCTTCTGGGCCTGGCTATTCGGGTGGTTGGGGGAAAGGGAGTTGAAGCCGGTTATATATAGAAAGGCCGGTACCAGGATCAGAATCCGCCAATTGAAGGGGGAAGTGGGTCTCAAAGAGCCCCCCCCTGGATAGACGGGTGATAAAGGCTGAAAAGTTCAGGAAAGCCAAAAACACGGGAGTTTGCGTAGTTTTTAGCGAATAAACGGTATTTCATGGGTTCCATATCGTTGATTGAATGAACGGCGAAAAGACTAAAATTTGAAAAAGTATACCACAACATACTAAAAGGGCCATTTCCAGAGGGCATGGCTCGTAAGTTAGTTAATAGTATCGGCGAAACTGGTTAACAAGGCCGGGAAGCCAAGTAAAAAAAACCGGAAACTGTGTAATAAGCCGGGAAGTGCTGGGAAGCTTGTTAACGGTACCGGTGAACCTACCGGCAGGCCCCTCTAACCTACCGGCAATAACTGGCGAATCTAACGGTATGGCTGAGTTTACTGCCCGTACGGCCTGGTTGACTGCCCGCAGGAGGCGAATTCACTGCCCGCATTAACTGGCTAAGCTGGTTAACAGCACCCCCAACCTGGTTAACAGGCCCGGGAAGCTGGTTAACAGCACCGATGAACCTGGTTAATAGGGGAGTGAAGCTGGTTATTGGCCGGACGAACCTGGTTAACAAGTCAGGAACCTGGTTAACGACACCGTCGAACCTGGTTAACAGGGTTGGGAAGCTGGTTAACAGCACCGATGAACCTGGTTAACAGGCCAGGAACCTGGTTAACGGTCCGGGCAACCTGGTTAACAGGATTGGGAAACTGGTTAACGGCACCTACGAACCTGGTTAATAAGGTGACCAAGCTGGTTAACGGTCTGCGAACCTGGTTAACGGGGCCTACCTACGCCCATTGGGCTTCGGTAGGTAGACCCGAAAGCCGGGTAACGGTATCGCTTGGAACGGGTGGGGGGAGGGAAATATACCAGGTACCGGCTGGTAGGGGCCCTACCTAAAGCCCCCAATCCTGGTCAATAATATCTGAGATTATGAGCCGATCATTCTGTATATAAGGCTTCCATGAGAACCTTCTTTCTCTACCTCTTTACCGGCTTGTTCGCCCTGTTTATTCTGATGTCTTTCGCGGCGGTTGCCGCCGATGTTTCTATCCTCCCCTCCCTCGCCATCATCGGAAGCCTCCTTCTCTTCTTCCTGGCCCCCCCGCTTCTTCTCTTCCGCCCCAAATGGGGCGCCGCCGCCGCTCTCTCGGGGGTAGGCCTGGTTCTGCTTTGGCTCTTGGGCTTTTTCTTTAGCACGCTCTCCGACTATATCGTGGCCGGGCTGACGGATGAAGCCGCTTTGCCCATGTTGGCTCCCCTGCTCCTTTTGGCCCTGGTGGGTTTATCGGGGTTCGCGGCCTACCGGATACTGTTCAAGCGAAAAGACATTCTTTGGAATTCGGGCCTGCCCGGCCTCCATTGGGGTGTCAAATTAGCCCTGGGTCTGATCCCATTCCTGCTATTGCTCCTGCGCTTCTGGACCAACCTGGCTCCGCCCGCCCACCACCTGGCCAAATTACAGGCCCCACCCGAAAAAGCACCCCTGGCCGACCGGGGCAACCGGCCCAATTTGGTGATCGCGGTCGCCCCGCTTTTGACCTATAAGCTCCCGGCGGGGGAAGGCGTGACGGTAAGGGACAAAATCGCCCAGCATATGGAAACCGACCTGGGGCTCAAGGTGATCCGGCTTTCCCAGCCCGTTTCCATGAAGGAATCGGTCAACCCCTATGACATTTCCGCCGGTACCGACAACGCCGAGAAGATCCTGGCCGATAAAGACGCGGACCTGATCATCTGGGGCACCGAGGACATGCAGGGGGACGGCCACCAGTGGTCGGTGTATGTTTCCGCCTCCGTGCACGCCCAATGCCTGGCCCGGGAACAGGGTTTTTCCATCCATTCCACCACCGACCTGGACGACGTGGGCGAGGCCGACCTGTTGGAAGTTTTGGATTGGGCCACCCTCTGCTGGCGCGGCTTGCTTGATTCCACCCAGGGCATGTACATCGCCAAAACCATCGAACCCATGGTCGACAAGATCGACACGGTTTTGGGGCTGGCGGCCGAAAAGCAAATGGGGCACCAGGCCCTGGATTCGGTCAAGCGCAACCTGGCCTTCTTTTTGGCTTCCTACGGACTGCAAACCAACAACGTGAAGGCCCTCAACAACGCCATAAGGCTTTCCCGGGAGGGTGTGGCCCAGGCCCCCCTCGACCCGGAAACCCACGCGCCGCTGGGCGACATAGAAATGGAAAGCATTTTGGGTAAATGCCTCTTCACCCTGGGCAACATGCAAAACGACCCGAAGAACCTGGAGGAATCGGTGAGGGTTTACCAGGATTCCTTAAAACAGGTGAACCCCAAGTACGACCCGCAAAACTGGGCAGTGCTCCAGTGCTGTCTGGGCGCCTCCCTGGCGGAACTGGGGAAAAGGAAGGCCGATTCCGGCATGATCCGGCAGGCCATCCAGGCCTTCGAGGGGGCGGAGAAAAAAACGGATAAACAGTTCTACCCCAACCAATGGCTTTGCGTCCAGAACGGGTTGGGTTCTTCCTACCTTTTCCTGGGCGGCCGGGAGACGGATACCACCGACCTGAAAAAAGCCATCCCTCATTACCTGGAGGCCCTGTCCAACAACGCGGAAACCAACCAGCCGAACGATTACACGATGGTGGAAATGAACCTGGGCGTCCTTTATTTTTCCCTGGGTGAGAGGGAAAAGAGCCCCGAGGACATGCGCCAATCGGTGCTTTACTGCGGCAAGGCCGCAGACCGGTTCAAACAAATGGGCAACATCTATGCCCTGGGCTTTTCCCTCGGCAGCCTGGGGCCGGCCCAGTTGCGCCTGGCTAGTTACACCGACGACGAGGCCCTATTGGCCGAAAGCCAAAGAACCCTCGCCCGGGCCCAATTCATCATCCCCCAAACCCAGGACGAGACCCTCTGGAGCAAATGCCAGCTTTATCTCGCCTTGGGGGAGGAAGCCCAGGCCGCCAAGACTTTCGACCGGGCCACCTTTCAGCAGGCTTGGGACAAATTGGAGGGGTTGAAGTCCCTCTACGACCCCCAGACCCGGCGGCCCATGTACAACGAGGTCTGCGAGTTCCAGGCGGAGCTGGATGTATTGATGGGCAACCTGGATTGCAACACCCTTCGGATGGACCGAATCCTCAAAGCCTTGAAAGCCATGCGGGCGGTGCCGGGTTTTCAGCAAAAGGGCCTTTCGCTGGTGCAAGTGGATGAGTTGTTGGGCAAGGCTTCCAGCTTGAAGGGAATGAGGGATAAGAACCAAAAAATCTTGCGCCAAGGCATCGCCTATTTTGAGGAAGCGCTGGCCACGGCCAATCAGGGAAACATGGACCAAACGATCTGTTCCCTCAAAAGCGAGCTGGCCTCGGCCTACGCGAACCTTTTGTTGCTCACCCCGGATTCCGATACAACCGCCAAAGCGAAGGCGTTGTTGCTTAGCTTGGGAAAAGACTGCATGACCTCGCCTATCCCCGCCAATGAGGCCAACCACGAGCTTTGCGCGGCCAAGCTGGAAAGGGCCCTGGCCAAGGTCGAGAAGGACCCAACCCAACTCCAACAAGGCCGGCCCTTGGCCGAAGCGGCGTTGAAGCTGTTGAATGAACACCATTATGTATTTTGGGCGGCAGCCACCCAGGAAGAATTGGGGATGAGGACCAATTGCTGGCCCAATTGACCGGTGATCCCATGGCCGTCAAAAACGCCATTCAAGAATATAGGGAAGCGGATAAGACCTTCTTGGCGATGGGGCTCTGTTGGGAAAAGGAAACCATGGAGAAATTGAGAAAGGTTCAGAAGATGGCTGGGGAGTGATGCTTTAAATATCGTGCGGTTTTTTGGCCATAACATTGATGAAAATCAGAATTGTGGAGGAATTGAGCGATAACGGATTTCTTCGAGTCGGGAGGGAATCCTAGGAGTACGATAATGGAAAGGTTTTAAATTACTGGTGATGTCTGAACCCTGTCTTGTATTTGTGAATTAAGGGCTAGCTGAGGGGTCAACAAATGAAAAAGCTGAAGCTTTATCTGGATACAACGGTTTGGAATTTTCCTTTTGTGGACGATTCGCCAGAACACCGGGAAGAGACATAAGAATTCTTCCAAAAAACCCGTCTGGGTTTATTCGATTTGTTCTATTCGGACGCGGTGGAACGGGAAGTCATCGCGGCGCCTCCGTTAAGGCGGCGACAAGTCGAAAGCTTATTGGAACAATTTGCGCCCAAACGACTTGCATTTCGCGCTGAAATTGACGAATTGGCGAATGAGTATTTACGACGGTCGGTTTTACCAAAGAGAAGCCACTTTGATGCTTTGCACGTTGCTTATGCCACGGTTTACAAGATGGATGCACTTGTAAGCTGGAATTTCCGGCATTTGGCCAACGTCAACCGCCGAAAACGGGTTATGTCCCTGAACCGTGAAAAGGGCTATAATTTTCCAGTCGATTTGGTGACACCATTGGAGGTCTTGGGCGATGAGAGGGATTAAATACAAAGAACCCAAAAGTCTGCTGGAAATCAGGGCGATAAAACGCAAGCTGTCTATGGAGATTGAGAGAATTGGCTTGCCCGAATTTCATAAACGCTCTGAAGTGCTGGGAAAAGGCTTGCGGGACCGTATCGAAAAAGCCCGTCTAGAGAAGGTGGCTGGGAAGCGATAAAACCTTTGCAAGGGATATAGGTGCCCAAAAAGATCAATAAATGGCCCTTGAAGCTTTAGCTGAAATCGAACCTCGTGAAGACAGAGTAATGTTTTCACGGGGTTTTTCTTTTTCGGATGATCAATTGGAAGACCCGACTCATATCCAACAAGGCCGACTCCTGGCGGAAGCGGGACTGAAGCTTTTGAATGAACATCATTTGGCCCAATTGACCGGAGATCCCACCGCCTTGAAGAATGCCATCCAGGAATATGGGGAAGCGGAGAAGTCCTACTTGGCTTGGGCTTGTTGTGGGTAGGAGGGGTGGTAGGATGGTGAAGATTTAGGGAAATGGGATAAAAAAACACTGGAGGGCAGAATGGAACCGAAAAAAGGGAAAGAAGAAAGTTTTAAGCCAGGCCGGTAAAAACCTGGAACATGTCAAGAAACACCACCCCCACCTGTACCGGGCCATCAAGAACCCCACGCCCCGGGCAAGGCTGGGCGCCAACGTCGTGGACTTGCGGCTCAAGAAGGGCCTGAACCACGAACAACTCGCCGCCCGGGTGGGGATTGGGGCCGGCGCCCTGCGAAAGATCGAGGAAGCCCACCCCTCCTCTAACCCGTCAATGCAGGTTCTGGAAAGGGTGTCCAAGGCCCTGGGGGTGGATATTCTGGACCTTTTCAGTTTCATCAACCTGGCCGAGACCGTGGTCCGCTGACCCCGGTCTCATATTCGGGATTGAAAAGTCTAGTTGAGGGGCCATAAATGGAAAAACTTAAGCTTTATTTAGACACAACCGTTTGGAATTTTGCTTTTGCGGTTGATTCCCCTGTGTATCAAGCTGATACCTTGGGGTTTTTTCAAAGAGTTCGTTTGGGCTTATTCGAGGTGTTTTATTCGGAGGCCGTGACAGGGGAAGTGGGTGTAGCGCCGATTTCTAGGCGGACATTGATTGAGAAATTGCTCCGCGAAATTAAGCCTCAAAAGCTGAAACCTCAAAAGGAAATCCAAGCTTTGGCGGATGAATATATTAAAAACGGGGTGTTGCCAAAATGAAGCCGGGTTGATTCCTTGCATGTGGCCTATGCGACTTTTTACGAAATGGATGCCTTGGTAAGCTGGAATTTCCGACATTTAGCCAATGTCAACCGCCGGAAGCGGGTAATGGCCTTGAATATAGAAATGGGCTATAATTTTCCCGTCGAATTGGTAACGCCGTTGGAGGTTTGGGGAGATGAAAAAGATTAAATACAAAAAACCGAAAAGCCTTTTGGAAGTAAGGGCTTGGAAACTCAAAGTTTCCAAGGAAATCGACAGGCTTGGGTGGGATGGGTTCCACAAGAAATGCCAGGAACAATCCGGTGAATTAATGGCCAGCATCGAAAAAGCACGTCTAGAGAAGGTGGCTGGGAAGCGATAAAAACTATGCTTGGGATGTAAGTGCCAAAAAGATTAAAAAATTGTTCCTTGATGTTTTAGCTGAAATCGAACCCCGTGAAGACATAGTAATGTTTTCACCGGGTTTTTCGTTTATAGGGCAAGCCAGAATTGACCCCGCTTGCATAATGAATAGCCTAAGGGGAATATCGGGTCTAAAGTGTTGAATGTTGGCCAGGCCCTTTGGTTCTTCACGGTCCCCTCTTGGTTCAAAACTACGTCCAAAACATGGTTCCGATGGTCCAGGTACATGGTCAAGAAAGCCTCGGTATCCTTCCCACCGATGTATTGCTTGAAATAGGCGGCTACGTCTTCCGGACTCGTAATGACCGGCCCTCGCTTGTAGTCAGCCCTGGCCTCAGCCCAGGAAGCCGGGGGAACCGTTGGTGGTGGCAACACCTTCAAGTCGAATGTCAGCGCTTCATTTTTTCTCTTCGTCATTGTCCTGCTCCTTTAACTGGGAGCAACCTCCGGGGCCGCCCCTCGAAGAGAAAAGGGGCGGCCAAGTGT
>CAWKIF010000148.1:0-10330 GCA_963849485.1 candidate division FCPU426 bacterium
GATGGAAGCGTCGATCAGGCGTTTGAACATTTTCCCCATGTCCGAACCCAGCTCGTTCAAGTTGACCAACTGGGGCTGGGACACCTGTTTCTTCCCGAAGGCCAACAGTTGGTGCGTCAATTGGGCGCCCTGCTGGACCGCTTTCTTGATTTCCTCCACTTCCTCCAGGTGGGGATCGCCCGGCAAGAGGGAATCCTTGATGAAATCGCTGTTGCCCTCGATCACGTTCAGGAGATTATTGAAGTCGTGGGCCACGCCCCCGGCGTAACCGCCCGATGGCGTCCATCTTTTGGGACAACTGCAACTGCTCCTCGTTTTTTCTAAGGGTTTCCTGGTTGTTTTTGCGTTCCGTGTTGTCCCGCGAAATGGTCGAGATGCCGATGATTTTTCCTTTAGGGTCCTTGATGGTGGAAACGGTGACGGCCACTTCCACCAGGTTTCCGTTTCGTTTCAGCATGACCGTCTCGTAATTCGAGATGGTTTCCTCCTTCAAGGCCAGTTCCCTGAGCTTTCCATTTCCTCCCTGCGGTTGGTTGGCACGAGGTGGGAGATGTTTTCGCCGAGAATCTCATCCAACTGGTATCCGAGCATCAATTCGGCGCCCCGGTTCCAGCTTAATATATTGCCCTCCAGGTCGCTTCCTATGACGGCATCGGTGGTTTGCTGCAATATGGCCGCCAGTTGCGGACTGGACCCTCTCGGCTTTCAGGCGTTCGGTGATGTCCAGGGCCATGCCGATGACCCCCAACTGGGTTCCTTTTGAGTCCTTGAGGGGGGTGATATGCCATTCGCACATGATGGTCTTGCCGTCCTTGCGCCGGTGTTCGGAAACTTCCCCCTGGATGGCTTGGTCGCCTTTTTGGAGGCGGTCATAGCTGGCTTCGGCCCGGGATAAATCGGAGGGGGGAAGAAGGTGTCTTCCAGTTTCTGGCCCTCCACTTCCTTGAAAAAATACCCGAAAGTCCTTTTCGGCCGCCGGGTTCCAATAGGTGAAGTGGCCGTTCGGGCCGGCGAGAACGCAGGCGATGGGCATGCAATCCATCTGTAACTGGAAGCTTTCCAAAAGCTGGCCCTGGTCGGCCAGGAGCTTGTCCTTGACGGTGGCGGCTCTTTCCGTCTCGGTGACATCGCGGGCGATGACCGCGATCCGAGTCACTTGGCCCGCGTCATCCTTGATGGGTGAAAAAGAAAGGGAAAGGAGGACCTCGTTCTCCTGCTTTGTCTTTCGAACGACGACGTAATGATTGATTGTCTTCCCGTTTTTAACCGATTCCAAAAGAAGCAAATAATCCTTTTGCTGGTTGGCGGGAACGATCAGTGAATAGTTCTTGCCGATCGCCTCTTCCGGGGAGTACCCGAAAACCCTCTGAGCACCCTGATTCCACGACAAAATATCCCACTTCAGCGAGTATGAATAAATGGCATCGTCGGAGGATTCCACGATGGAAACCATACGGTCCGTTTCAATTTCTGCGTTTTTGTGTTCGATCACTTCCTGCGGACTGATTCAAGCCTCTCCTGGATCGGCCCTTAAAGCCGGTGTTCTGGAATCAAGGGGACCCTTTCTGTCGTTGGGTCGAACGCCCACTCGTTCCGTGCCGCTTCGTGGAACCGGTTTTCACAATGATTCTTGCAGAATAAAAGCAAGAAACGAGCCGCCAGAAAAAAAAAGGGGCCTATTGCGCCCATTGATGAAAAGCTCGTCAATCCATTTGGTTTAAAAGAATCGAATTGAGATTTTAAGAACAGTCATTTTGATAGTCGGCTCAAATACGGCCTTTTTATCGGGAACGAAAAACAGTTTTTTGCCAGAGCAGGCGTAAAGTTCTCCTTTCGTTCATCCCGCGCTCCGAGGGTACGAAACTTGCTCTAAGGGGTTGGGCCATTGAAAAACCTTTCTCCGAGTCGGGTTGGAGGAAATCCGAACGAAAAAGGGTGGCTCGGTGCTCAATCTCCTTCCTTGGCAGTCAAGGGTTTCGACGTTGGAAAGAAGTGGTTGGTCGTGCCTCAAAATAAATGCCGCAAGAAAAGAGATGAAATGAAGAGACTTGCTTTAGCCGTGGGTTGCTTGGCTTTTTGGACGATGGGAAGTTCGGCCGCTTTCGCGCAGGATAACGGACCGGTCGGGGGGCCCAGCGTGCGATTCGGCGTGGAAGGCGGAATTAACCTCGCCAACCTCAACGGCCCGAACGTCAATGATGAAGTCGGTTCGCGTTTAGGGTTCGTGGGCGGCGCTTTTCTGGGTTTGCCCCTGGCTGCGTCCTTGGCGCTCCAGCCTGAGATTCTTTATTCCCAGAAAGGCGGGAAATATAACGGGAACCCCTACCAATTGGATTATTGGGAAGTTCCGATCTTGTTGGATGTCACCCTGGTAGGTCCCCTAGCCATCCTGCTGGGCCCCTCTTTCGCCCTGAACGCCGCGAACAGCGGTGTCGACAACATCAACGACTCGGATATCGGCCTCGTGGCGGGCGCCCAATTGAACATCGACCGTTTTCTCGTCAGCGGCCGTTATGAAATCGGGCTCACGAACGTGACCAACAACCAAAGCGTCCAGAACGGCACCTTCGGATTTTTGGTCGGTTTTTCGTTCATTTAACGCGCATGCCATATCAAAGGAAATAAAGTGAATTATCCGGGGCAAAATTACGATCGTTTGTTGGGGATGCCGGGATTCAGCGATGAGTCGCTGGACATCCATTTCAGGCTTTATGAAGGTTACGTCGCCCGCTTTAACGGGTTGATCGGGATCTTGGACGGGATGGACCGGAACAGCCCTTCCGATAGCGAAATCAAGGAAAACTTCGCCTGGGAGTTCAACGGCGTGCGCCGTTCAGAAACCTACTTTGGGAACATCACCAAGGATTTCCAGGATCCTGGACCCGGACTCGGGCATGGCCGCCCAGATAGACCGGGATTTCGGGTCCATGGAATCCTGGGAGAGTGATTTTTGGGAGGTTTCCTGCACACCGGGCGACGGATGGGCGGTCCTGGCCTGGGACCCGGTGGGAAACAGGCTGGTGAACCGTTGGGTCACGGGACACGCGGTGGGAACTCTTTTCTACTGCGTTTCTCTTTTGGTCAATGATTGCTTCGATCATACCTATATGACGGATTACGGCGACGACCGGTCGGATTACATCGGGTCCTTCCTGAAGATCATCGATTGGGTGGAAGTGAATAAAAGATTTGACGCCATTGTCCAGCTGACCCGGGCTGTCGTGTACGCGTTTTAAAGAGGGCCGTTTCCCGCTTAAGGCGCCTATTTTAATTTTCAAAGAAAAGTTTCTTCCCTTTCTCCATCATCACGCATAAAAAGCCTCCAACTAGGCTTTTCTCCCAACCCGCAGACTCTTGGAACAGATCAAAACGAGAGGCAGGCCGATCATTCTGATCTTTTTGGAGGACAAAGCGCGGCGGAAGAGGTTTTTTTTCGCCTTGGCATGGATATTTGCGGGCATGTATTTGAATAGGCCTGGGCATATTTTTTGCTTTTGTTCATCCCCTCGGAATCCGGAATCGATGGCT
This sequence comes from candidate division FCPU426 bacterium, assembly GCA_963849485.1. Lineage (GTDB taxonomy): Bacteria > Oederibacteriota > Muellerivitia > Muellerivitales > Muellerivitaceae > CAVTWJ01. Next base: position 3,529 of record CAWKIF010000148.1, read on the forward strand.
CCGGTGTCTTATCCCCTTTGAGTCCGTGGGGAAATGAGAATCAAAAACAGGAGCGCAAAGATGAACGAGTCGGCGGAATTGGGCGAAAATCTCGACGGGGAGAAATGCAAACCCCGCAAAAAAGGGGAACGCCCCTTGAGCCTGGAACTGATCAAAGGGTATTTGCTCTTATTGCCCGGATGGAAGCTTTCGGGAAAGCAAATCGTCAAGAATTACAATTTCAAGGATTTTCGGGAGACCATCGGTTTCGTCAACGCCCTGGCCTTTATCGCCAACCGGGAAAACCACCATCCGGAATTGGAAGTGAGATACAAAACTTGCAAGGTGCGCTACAGCTCCCACGACCTGGGGGGGTTGTCAAAAAACGACTTTATCTGCGCCTCGAAAATAGATGGGCTTTTGAACGGCGGTTCTTAAAAGTGAAGTGGGCGATGGCGATATCAAAGACCGAATAATACCGGAAAGCATTCTCACGGCGGAGGAAGAAAAGGACAATGACAAGGCCTGATTACCGAGGAAGAGGAATCCGGTCCAACCGGTTACCGTCCTCCCGTCCCGGGCGGTTTCCGGGTGCAGGTGTTACACATCCTCTTTGATCGGGGCATCAATCGAAACGAAGGTTGGGTGTTGAGCGCGGAAGGAGAAGGACTTTGATTTTCAAAAAAACGCTTCACGGATTGATGGGGGGAGTTTATGCCTGCTTTTTTTGACTTCCGCATGGGCCGTCCCACCCCGGGTGATTCCTAACGACTTTAATAAGGACATGCGCAAGCTCTGGGAAGATCACATTACTTGGACCCGCCTTTATATAGTGGACGCCCTCAATAACCTGCCAGGCCAAAGAGACGACCGCAGGCCGTCTTTTGAAAAATCAAGCCGATATCGGCAATGCTTTCAAGCCCTTTTATGGGGATGCGGCGGGCCGAAAGCTGACTTCGCTTTTGAGAGACCATATCCTCATCGCCGCGGGGGTCATCGACGCAGCCAAGGCGGGGGATGACGCCAAGCGGGAGGAGGCGACCAAACAATGGTACGCGAATTCCGATGACATCGCTGTTTTTCTTGGGTGGGATTAATCCAAATAATTGGCCCTCCGCCGATATGCGGGCGATGTTGAGGGAGCACCTGGATACCACGGCCCAGGAAGTATCGGCTGGCCTGAAAAAAGACTGGGGTTCCGATATCAAGGCTTATGACAAGCTGCATTGGCAAATCCTGAAAATGGCGGATGTTCTCAGTTCCGGTGTTGTACGCGGTTGTTTCCAGATAAGTTTGAGAAATAAGCCTTCTATGAAGAGAAAGAAATTCGGTTCCGACGAAAAAGGCGGTTCTCACAACCTCCGGGCACCGGCTTCGGATTGAAGGATAACAGGCTTGGCCGTCCGAATCTCGAATTAAAAATACCGAAAAGAATTGGTGTTGCCGCCGACCACGGGGGCCATGAGTTGAAAGAAGACCTCATCCTTTTGATTCGCTCGAAGGGTTATCAGGCCGTCGATTTCGGGGATGGCTATCCCGCGCCGGAGGATGACTACCCAGACTTCGGATTCCCCTGGCCCGGGCGGTCGCCCGGGGGGAAGTGGACCGGGGCCTGGCCCTCTGCGGGAGCGGGGTCGGCGCTTGCGTGGCCGCTAACAAGGTCCAGGGGGTCCGGGCCTGCCTGATCCACGAGTCTTTCTCCGCGCGGCAGGGGGTCGAGGACGACAACCTGAACATGATTTGCCTGGGAGGCCGGGTGGTCGGTTCGGGACTCGCCTGGGAACTGGTTCAAACTTTTCTTGAGGCGCGGTTCAGCGGCGCCGAGCGCCACCTGCGGAGGCTGGCCAAAGTCGCAGAAATTGAAAGAGGGGAATTCAAATCGTGAAAACAAACCCTTTGAAAAAACTGGGAGAATTTGGCCAGTCCCTTTGGCTGGATGATATTGGGCGCGCGCTGATCGCTGGGGGTGGGCTGCGGCGCATGATCGCGGATGATGGCTTGCGGGGGATGACCTCGAATCCGGCCATCTTCGAGAAGGCCATCGTGGGAAGCCGGGATTACGAAAAGGATATCCAAAAAATGGCCGGGAGCGGCAAGGACGCCAAGGAAATTTACGAGGCCCTCACCCAGCAGGACGTGCGAAGCGCCGCCGACTCGTTTTTCGCCCCTTTATGAGCAAACGGAAGGAAAGGATGGATATGTCAGCCTGGAGGTCAACCCCCACCTGGCGCATGATACTCAGGGAACGGTCGCGGAAGCGTGCCGTCTGTGGGGTGCCTTGGACCTACCCAATGTTTTCATCAAGGTTCCCGCCACGGACGAGGGGCTCCCCGCCATCCGGGAACTCATCGGCGAGGGCATCAACGTCAACGTGACCTTGATCTTCGGTTTGCCGCGTTACCGGGAGGTGGCGGAAGCCTATCTGGCCGGTTTGGAGGAGCGCTCGGCCAAGGGAAAGCCCGTGAGGGGGGTGGCTTCGGTGGCCAGTTTCTTTATCAGCCGCATCGACGCCCTGGTGGATCCGCTATTGCGACCATTCATCGCGAAGGGCGGCAAGGAAGCGGCCTTGGCGAAGAAGGCCCTGGGGCAAGTGGCCATCGCCAGCGGAAAAAGGGCTTTTCAAAACTTCAAGGGGATGTTCGATGGTTCCCGTTTCAAGAAGCTGGAGTCCAAGGGCGCCAGGGTCCAACGCCTGCTTTGGGCCAGCACCGGCACCAAGAACCCCGATGACAGCGACGTTAAATACGTTGAAGCCCTCGTGGGGCCGGACACCGTCAACACGGTTCCTCTGGAAACCCTCAACGCCTATCGCGACCACGGTGCCCCGAAAGCCACCCTCGAGCGGGAGGTGGAGGAAGCCCGCGAAATTTTGGATCGTCTGCCCGAACTGGGCCTGTCCATCGACCAGGTGACCCATCAGCTGGAGGAGGAAGGCGTCAAAAAATTCATCCTGCCGTTCGACAAACTGTTGGAGACCCTGGCTTAGGGAATTATTTCGGATTTTGAAGGGAGCGCCATGAGGATCAGTCCTTTAGCGGGAAAACCGGCGCCGCCGGGGATGTGGCTCAACGTACCCGCGCTTTTGGCGGCCTACTACAACGGTGTTCCTGATCCTTCGATCCCATCCCAGCGGGTGGTCTTCGGCACTTCCGGCCACCGGGGCACGGCCTTCAACCGGTCCTTCAATGAAAACCATATCTACGCCATCACCCAGGCCATCTGCCTCTACCGCAAGAGCGAGGGAATCGAGGGCCCCTTGTTCTTGGGCATCGACACCCACGCCTTATCCGTTCCCGCCTTCAAGACGGCCCTGGAAGTCCTGGCGGCCAACGGGGTGGAAGTAATGATCGCGGAAGGGGAAGAGACCACGCCCACCCCGACCCCGGTGATTTCCCACGCCCTATTGGCCCACAATCGCGGCCGGAAAACCGGCCTCGCCGACGGAATCGTGATCACCCCCTCCCACAATCCGCCCGAGGATGGGGGATTCAAGTACAACACCCCCAACGGGGGAGCCGCGGACCAGGGCGTCACCGATTGGATTGGGTTGAAAGCCAACGAGTTGCTTGGGGGAAAAGTCAGGGATGTCAAAAGGCTCCCCTTTGAAAGCGCCTACCGGGCCCCTACGACGCGCCGGCACGACTACCTCAGCGCCTATGTGGCCGACCTGGGCGGCGTCATTGATATGGAGGTCATCCGGGGTTCGAAGCTGCGACTTGGGGTGGACCCCCTGGGGGGCGCGGGCGTTCATTACTGGAGCCGGATCGCCGAGCGTTACGGCCTTGACCTGACGGTGGTCAATGAGATTGTCGATCCCGCCTTCCGGTTTATGACGGTGGATGGGGACGGACAGATCCGCATGGACCCCTCCTCGCCCTACGCGATGCAAAGGCTGATCGGGATGAGGGGCAAGTTCGACCTTTCTTTCGCCTGCGACACCGACCATGACCGGCACGGAATCGTCACGAAAAGCTCGGGGCTCATGCCCCCCAATCATTATCTTTCCGCCGCCGTCGGCTACCTTTTCCAAAACCGGCCGGATTGGCGCGAGGACGCGGCGGTTGGAAAGACCGCAGTGAGCAGCGCGATGATCGACCGAGTGGCCGCCAAGCTGGGCCGGAGGCTCTATGAGACCCCGGTCGGCTTTAAGTGGTTCGTGGAGGGTTTGCTCGACGGGTCCCTGGGCTTCGGCGGGGAAGAAAGCGCGGGGGCTTCCTTCGTCCGGATGAACGGGGAAGTTTGGACGACGGACAAGGATGGAATGGTCCCGGCCCTGCTGGCGGCGGAAATGACGGCCCGAATGGGACGCGATCCCGGTGACCTTTACGGATCCCTTGTGGGCGAGTTGGGGGAAAGCTTTTACGACCGCGTGGACGCCCCCGCCACCCCGGAACAAAAAGAAAAACTGGCGAAACTTTCCCCGGAACAGGTGGAACAACCCGAACTGGCGGGAGAAAAAATAACGTCGATCCTCACACGGGCCCCCGGAAACGGAGCCTTCCTGGGCGGCTTGAAAGTGACGGCGGAAAACGGATGGTTCGCGGCCCGTCCCTCGGGAACCGAAAATATCTACAAGATCTACGCGGAGAGTTTCCGGGGGGCCGATCACTTGAAGGTGGTTCTTGAGGAAGCGCAATCCATCGTGGATAAGACGTTAAAAAACGGCTCGCCAGTCGGGAAATAGAAGGAGAAGCGATGAGCATTGAAAATAACGCCGGTGAACCCAAAGAAGAATATTCCAAACCGCATTCCGAAGGGTTTCGGGCCCTGGCTGAACTGGCCCTGAATATCCGATGGTCCTGGAACCATTCCACCGATGAGGTGTGGCGGATGCTGGATCCCACCCTGTGGGAAATCACGCATAATCCCTGGGTGGTCCTGAGGACGGCTTCCCGGGAAAAGGTCGAGAGCGTTTGGGCGGAGCCCACTTTCCGCAAAACCGTGGATGAACTGGTGCAAACCCGGCGTCAAAAGCTGGCGGACCCGGCCTGGTTCCAACAAAAACACCCGAATTCCCCCCTGTCCTGCGCGGCTTATTTCAGCATGGAGTTCATGCTGAGCGAAGCCCTGCCTATCTATTCCGGCGGGTTGGGAAACGTCGCCGGCGACCAGCTCAAAACCGCCAGCGACCTGGGGGTGCCGGTGGTGGGCGTGGGCCTGCTTTACCAGCAGGGCTATTTTCGCCAGGTGATCGACCAGGACGGGACCCAGCAGGCCCTTTACCCCTATAACGATCCCGGTCAACTGCCCATCCAGCCCCTGCGTCAGGCCAACGGCGAGTGGTTGAGGCTGGAAATCACCTTGCCGGGCTACTCCATGTGGGTCCGAGCCTGGCAGGTTCAGGTGGGACGGGCCAAGTTGTATCTATTAGACACGAATGACGCGGCGAATATCCCCGCTCATCGGGGAATCACCAGCGAACTTTACGGGGGTGGCCCGGAACTCCGCCTCCGGCAGGAAATGATCCTGGGGATCGGCGGATGGCGCCTCTTGACCGCTCTCGGACTCCGCCCGGAGGTCTGCCACCTGAACGAGGGCCACGCGGCTTTCGCGGTGCTGGAACGGGCCCACCAATTCATGGAAGAAACAGGCCTCCCTTTTGGCACGGCCCTGGAAGCCACGCGGGGGGGAAACCTGTTCACAACCCATACGGCGGTGGCCGCCGGGTTCGACCGCTTCGATCCAACCCTCTTCGGGAGGCACCTGGGCCGGTATGCCAGGGAAAAACTTGGGCTCCCTCTCTTTGACCTGATGGCCCTGGGGCGACTGAACCCGGACGATCCGGCGGAAAAGTTCAATATGGCCTACTTGGCCATCCGGGGCAGTGGGGCGGTGAACGGCGTCAGTCAGCTTCACGGGGAAGTCAGCCGGAGGCTTTTCGCGCCCCTTTTCCCGGACTGGCCTGAAAAGGAAGTTCCGGTCGGCCAGGTGACCAACGGGGTGCACGTGCCGACATGGGATTCGGCCCCGGCGGATGAGCTTTGGACGGAAGCTTGCGGGAAAGACCGTTGGCTGGGAACGACGGAAAAAATGGAAGGCGACATCCGACGCCTCTCCGACGAGAAACTCTGGAAATTGCGCACGACCGCCCGAAAGGTTCTGGTGGAATGGGCCCGGAGTCGGTTGACCCGGCAGTTGGCCGAGTCCGGTTCGGCCCTGGAGGCGGTGGAGGAGGCGAAACACCTGTTTGATCCCAACGTCCTGACGCTGGGCTTCGCGCGCCGTTTCGCCACCTATAAGCGGCCCGATTTGTTATTGCGCGACCGGGCTCGTCTGCTCCGGCTGCTCGGTGATTCGGGACGGCCGGTCCAGCTTATCCTCGCGGGCAAGGCCCATCCGCAGGACCTGGCGGGTCAGGCCCTGATCCGGGAATGGATCCAGTTCATCCGAACCCCAGCGGCCCGCCCGCACGTGATCTTTCTCGCCGATTACGATATGCGCTTAACCGAGCACCTGGTGCGGGGCGTGGACGTTTGGATTAACACCCCCCGCCGTCCCTGGGAAGCCTGCGGAACGAGCGGCATGAAGGTGCTGGTCAATGGGGGGCTCAACCTCTCCGAATTGGACGGCTGGTGGGCTGAGGCCTACACCCCCGAGGTGGGGTGGGCCCTGGGGGACGGCCGGGAGCATGGGGACGACCCCGCTTGGGACGGCGCCGAGGCCGACGCGCTCTACAGCCTGCTTGAGAATGAAGTGATTCCGCAGTTCTACGCCCGGGACAAGAACGGCCTGCCTTCCGCCTGGGTTCAAAAAATGCGGGAAAGCATGGCGCGTTTGACGCCGCGCTTTTCCGCCAACCGCGCGGTACGGGAATACACGGACA
>CAWKIF010000149.1:0-5503 GCA_963849485.1 candidate division FCPU426 bacterium
TACATGTCTTAGAAGAAGTGGTATTCGACGGAGGCGTTGACGCCCAGGCCCGAATAATCAAGCCCCGCATTCTTCATGTAGCTGGGGTTCGCGTTGATGTAGGCATTCGACAATGGCAGCAATATCCAGGGGCTGCTAGCACCCAGTTGGACCAGGGCCAGGGACGAAGGCTGGCTGCCTCCCTCGTAATTGGCCCCGTTATTGGAGCTCAGTTGGCTGAAGGTGACGTAACGGCCCTCGGCGCTGAAGTTGAGCCCAAAATTAGAGCCCAGGGCGATTTCCTCCCCCAGGTCCAGGGTCCCTCCCACGTTGTCGGCCGTGTAGGTGCCCCCAAAGCCGATCTCGCCGACAAAATCATAGCCCACCGCGGCGTGGTAGAAGCCGCCCCCCACCCGCACATAAGTGCGGCTGCCCGGGTCCTGCATCAGGTTCAGGCTGTATTCCAGCGTGACGCTGTAGAGCTGAGGCACGACGTTCAAGTTATAGACCACGGTGGAACCCATGGTTTCGCTCAAACTGCTGGGCAGGGTCATGACCGTGCCCAGGTTGAGCGCCAGACTGCTGGAGGAATCAAGGTGGAGCCCATAGCGCACCCCGGCCTTGACGCCGCTGTTCTGAACGCCCCCCGTGAGCACGGTACCGGGGCCGCTGAGGTAATTCTTGAAGTTGGTGAAGCCGTTGCCGATATCCCCCAGCATGGCGTAGTCATAACCCGAGTAGATTTCCACAAAGGTGCCGGATTGGTCGAGCAGGTTCGCGTTTGGCACCGATTTCTCCTCCACGTGGTGGGAGGGTTTTATTAATTTAGCATAGAGCAGGCCATCACCATTATCCGAGGCGGCATCCCCTGCCCCAGCCCGGGCAAAGCCGGTCCAACCCAAAAGCACGCCTAAAAGCAAAAAACGAATCCAATGGATCATGTTTGCTCCCCTGTTTTTTTAACCGACTTCTTCCTGAAAACGGATTCTAGTGAGGCCTACAATTAAATTGCTAGGGGAATGAAGTGGTTTATGGGAAGCCTTGAAACTTCGCCACCAAGTCATAAGACACCAAACCCCGCCATCAGTTCCAGCTTTGATCCGAAATATCAAAATCAGATGAAAAAAGCATAATTGGGGGTAATATCAATAGCGCAAGTTACCTGCCGATATCACAGATCGAGATCATCTTGAAGTTCCTGGTTTAATAACCGGTTGGAGAGGATAGGCAAATGGCCTTGCCGGGGACTGCATTGAAATTATCGCGGTACCTTTTAACGGCTTCCCTGCTCCTATTCCCCTGGGTCTCCCCTGCCTTTTCCGCCCCCTACAACGTTTTTTCCGCGAATGATTTGGAAGCCGCCGTCAACGGCATCAATTCAGCCAGCCTTCCCGCCACGATCCAATTCAACGAGAATTCCATCGACCTGGCCACCCTGACCAGTCCGCCCCTCGGCACGCTTCAATATAACACCACCCTTTTGGACGGAACCGGCACCAATACCCTGAGCCTCACCAACTCGACGGCCGGCGTCGCCGCTTCCCTGAATTCCACGGCCCTTTTGCAAATCACCCCAAATTACATGTTCTTCCTGGAAGGCGCAGGGGGCTTGGGCCAGGACGGCAGCGGCAACGGCCTGGCCGGAAACGCCAGTTCCCTCAGCGCGGGAAGCCTCAGCCTTCAACCGGGGTCCAGGTTCTATGACCTGGGCGGGGGCGGGAACGATGCCAACGGCTCCAACCCCACGGCCGTCGGGGGATCCGGTGGCGGCGCTTACCTTTCTGTGGCCGGCACGGTCTCGATGGATTCCTCTTCCTTCAGCCTCACGGGTGCCGGTGGAGGTTCGGGCTTCGGCTCCAGCAGCCAAGTCGAAGGATCGGGGGGCGACGCCATCGCTTCGCTCGGTTCTTTGACGATCAATTCCGCGAGTTATTTGGCAAACCCCAGCTACGGTTTCCAATCCACCATCATCTTGACCGGAGGCAACGGCGGCCAGGCCTCCCAAGAAGCGGGCGGTGGCAATGGGGGTACCGCGGCCTTGACCGTTTTGGGCGCCCTTAATGTGGAATATTCCAATATCACCCTTCAAGGCGGCTTGGGCGGAAATGTCGACAGCGACAATACGGGCGCCAGCTTCGGCAATGGCGGCAATGGGGGGGCCGCAGTCTTGGCGGTTTCCGGCCCGGTGTCGCTGGATTCAGGCAATCTGGTATTGCGAGGCGGGGTTGGGGGGTGGATGGGAGGGTACGACGGTGAGTATGGGAACGACGGGGTCTATGGCGACAATGGCGGCAATGGTGGCAGTGCTTTGGTTTCCATCGGTTCCAGCTTCACCCTGACATCGTCTGAAATTACCGCTGAATTATTGGTGACCGGTGGATCGGGGGGGGCCTCCTACGAGAGCGCCTGTTTCAACCTCGCCGGGGTCGGGGGCGACGCGAGCTTGTCGGTGGGAGGCGCCGTTTCAGTGGATTCTTCCACCGTTGTTCTGAAGGGTGGGGGAGGAGTCACGGTGGCCGGAGCCGGGGATGCAGGACAAAACGAGGGAGACGGAGGCACCGCCAGCGCGACCCTAGGATCGCTCGCATTGACTTCCAATAGTTTTTTTACGGGGACACCTACCGGCAACCAATCCAGCTTCACCTTGATGGGGGGCATGGGTGACGCTGATGAGAATACGGGAAACAGCGGCACTGGAGGGGATGCGGACTTGGCCGTATCCGGCGCGATCTCCGTGGATTCCAGCATGGTCAACATCACCGGGGGCGAGGGCGGCTTTTTCAACGGAGGGTCCAACGGGGGTAACGCCAACAGCGGGAATGGGGGCAACGCCGACGTTTCCGTGGGATCGAATTTGACCCTTACGGCCTCCCTAGGTTCCTGGGTCTTCGATGTCCAGGGCGGAACCGGCGGTGGAAACCAACAGACGAACACCTTAACGGTGGGCGGCGTCAGTGGGTCGGGCGGCAACGCGACCCTCGAAGTTTCAGGCGCGATGTCCATGGATTCGGGCCAGGTCATCATCACGGGAGGCGCATCCAGTTACGGATACGGGGCCAGCGGCATGACCGAGGGCTCGGGTGGAGATGCCAACGTTTTCTTGGAAACCTTGATTATAACTTCCAATAACTTTTACGGGAGCGCCCTAGGGCAGCAATCCAGCCTGTGGATGTCGGCAGGGGCAGGCGGAGGGGATGAGGGCGACGGCAACGGCGGAAATGGTGGGATTGCGGTAATCCATGACAACGGATCGCTTTCCGTGGATTCCGGCAGCGTGAGCGTGAGCGCCGGCGCGGGCGGTTCTTCCTCGGCCGCCGATGCCGGTAGCGGGGGGAACGCCCTAATTTTCTCGGGCTCTGGCCTAAATTTGACCTCGAACCACGCTACCTCTTCCCTGCTATTGCAAGGCGGAAATGGGGGGCAAAACGAAGGGAGCGGCCCAGGCACAGGTGGGTTCGGCGGTAACGCGGACCTCATCGTATCCGGCGCCCTGTCGGTGGTTTCCGGTATCGTCAGCATAGGGGGCGGCAGCGGTGGATATTCCTATAACGACACCGGCGGCGCTGGTGGTGATGCGTCCTTCAGCGCGTCCGCTATGGCGAATGTGGATTCCAGTTCCATCAACGTGAACGGCGGGAGCGCCAATTTTGGGGACGGGGCCAGCGGCGTGACAGAAGGCGCAGGGGGTGACGCCACCGCTTCCCTGGGGTTGTTGACCCTTACGTCCAACCAATATTTCAGCACTTCTTCAAAGGGAACCCAAACCAGCTTCTCCCTGACTGCCGGAAATGGCGGGAACGATTACAGTGCGGGTAACGGCGGTGATGGGGGTGACTCACTTTTAAATGTCTCAGGCCCGGTATCCGTGGATTCCAGCAACATCACTCTTGCCGCTGGCACGGGCGGGGAGTCGGAAAACGCCACCCCCGGCAACGGCGGGAATGCCATGGTCACCATCGGGTCGAATTTGGCCCTGACCGCTACCCAAGGTTTATCCGGCATCGTGCTGGAAGGCGGGTCGGGCGGAATTGCCTTCGGTTCCAGTTCCAGCAACGGCGGAGAAGGCGGCAACGCGGGTTTGTCGGCCGGCGGCTCTGTCTCCATTGAATCCAGTAGCGTCAGCGTAGGCGGCGGCATAGGCGGGAGTTCGTACGACTGCATCGGAGGGAACGGAGGAGGCGCCTTAGTATCCATCGGATCGAACTTAACCTTGACCGCGTCGCAGGGTGACGCCACCCTCGAGATAGCTGGTGGTCAAGGCGGTGCCAACAGCCAGCAGGATATCGCCGGGGCGGGTGGAAACGCTGTCTTATCGGTGTCCGGCGCGGTGTCCGTAGATTCCAGCTTGGTCAGCGTCGTAGGAGGGGCCGCCAATGGCGGGTTTGGTCTCGGCGGCATGACGCAAAGCACCGGCGGCAACGCCGAGGTTACCCTGGGAACCTTGACCGTGACTTCCAACAACTTTTACGGGCACGGCCTGGGCGGCCGAGCCAGCCTGATTGTAACCGGCGGCACCGGCGGGTCGGATGCGGGCTCAGGCAACGGCGGGGAGGGCGGCGAATCGAGTTTGGCTGTCAACGGCGCGGTGTCCGTGGATTCCAGCGATGTGATCATCTCAGGCGGGGTGGGAGGTGAAAGCGTTAGCGGACAAGGGGGAAACGGCGGTAATGCCTCACTGTCGCCGTATAGTTTATCCCTGTCGGCCGGAAGCACCCTTAGCGTTACCGGTGGCGCGGCTGGAAGTGGAGTGACCAATGGAATAATGGGCACAGCAGAGGCCGTGATCGGTTCCTTGAACGGGGCGGGTTTCCTCTCCATGGGTGGGTCCACCGCGTTCCTTCAGGTTTCAACCGGTAATTTCAGCGGGGTGATCGCGGGAAACGAAAAACTGGACATGATCGGCAGCGGTGCCCTCATCCTGGGAGGCGCTAACAGTTATAGCGGTGGAACGGAGAATAACGGTGGCACCCTGGTAGCGGCCAATAGCGGGGCATTGGGATCGGGTTCGGTCATCAACGCAGGGACCCTGGAGATGAGCGGACCCTTGGCGTTGACTATCGTTGGCAACTACACCCAAACCTCATCGGGTACTCTTCGTTTGGGCCTGTATGGAACCTTGGCCGGGGAGTATGACACTCTAGCGGTTTCGGGAGCGGCCACCCTGGGGGGAACCTTGAGCCTGTTCAATTACGGCTCTTTCCTGGTTCACGACAACGAATCTTTCACCCTGCTAACGGCGGGAGGGGGGGTGACCGGGACCTTCAACACCGCGCCCAACCAACTTGACCGGGACCCGGTGACTGTGCTCTATGAACCCGACGAGATAATTTTGAACGTCACCGCCAACGCACCCACCTTCACCTCTTTAGGATTGACCTATAACCAGCAAGAAGTCGGCGGGGCTTTGGACAACCTGGTGGGAAATGGGGGTGATCCGGCTTTGATCAGTGAACTGGGCACCCAAGCCAACTCCTCCTTGCCGGGAATTTACGACGAAATCTCACCGGCGAATTTGACGCCAGTT
>CAWKIF010000150.1:0-38759 GCA_963849485.1 candidate division FCPU426 bacterium
GTAAGAGTTCTCTCGTAATCAACCCCCGGCCATAAAATCGTGAAAAAGATAGGTGCCGAACTAGGGTTTTACTTACTCCGCTCCAAGCGAAGGGTTTCAGGCACCGCATCGGCTACTTCGGGGGGCCCCCAGAACTGGATCGGGCCGGGGCTGGCGAAATCATCCTCCATCGCCCACTTCTTGCGCAAGGCGGCGAATGCCTTGAAAGGTTTGCCCTTCAGGTCCACCAAGGCCTTTTGAATGACGGCCTTATCCTTCCCGTGGCGGCGTTCCAGGTTCATCATCATGGTCAAGGGCACGCCCCCGGCTCTCCACTGGGAAGGGGGCTTCAAGAGGTCCCGGACGCTCGAGAGATAGCCGGTGAACCCAGCGGCCACCAACATAGAGGCGTTGAAACCCAGGGCGTAGCAATAATTGGCGTCGAAGTTGGAGGGGGCGCCACAACGGCCTTCATAACCGAAGAAATGGCCTTGGCCGGAGAATTTCCCGTTGTACTTCCCTTCTTTCTTCCATTCTTTAAGTTTCATGGCCACAGTCTCCAGAAGCAGTTTCTCGGTGTCGATCTTCGAGACCTGAACGTTGCCGTGCGGGTCGCGGTCGGCCAGGAGCTGAACCTGGATGGAATGGGGCAGAGAGTGAAAGGCGCTCTTGGACTCGGACGAGAGCTTGTGCTTGACGTAAGTCACCTTTTCTTCCGGCGTTTCCAATTTCTCGAATTCGGCGTTATGGGCCAAAAGATCATTCAACTCGCCAATAAGCTTTTTCATCTCAGGGATGAATTCCAGCAATCCCTCGGGAACGATGGCCACCCCATAATTGAGCTTTTTCGCGGCTCGCGCGGCGACCACCTTGGCCACCTCAGTCGTGATTTCATCCAGGGTGGACTTGTTGGCGGCCACCTCTTCCGAAACCAGGCAGATATTGGGGTGAATCTTTAGGGCAACTTCCAGGGCGATGTGGCTGGCCGAACGGCCCATGACCTTGATGAAGTGCCAGTACTTTTTAGCCGAGAGGGTGTCCCGGCCCACATTGCCCGCCAGTTCGGCGTAAATTTTGGTGGAGGTATCGAATCCAAAGCTGACCTCAATCTGCTCATTCTTAAGGTCCCCGTCGATGGTCTTGGGGCACCCGATGACCCGGATGTTGGCTTCCTCGGATTTGAAATACTCGGCCAAGACGGCCGCGTTGGTGTTCGAATCATCCCCGCCCACCACTACCAGGGCCGTGATTCCGGCTTTTTTCAAGTTGGCCTTGACCTTCTGGAATTGCTCCGCGGATTCCAGCTTGGTGCGGCCCGAACCGATGATGTCGAACCCGCCGGTGTTGCGGTAAGCCGCGAGCAATTGATCGGTGATCTCGATTTTCTCGTCATCAAGAAGGCCGGAAGGTCCTCCCAGATAGCCGGTCAGGGTGTTTTTCTTATTCAGTTTCTTCAAACCATCGTAAAGGCCCGCCACCACGTTGTGGCCTCCGGGGGCTTGCCCGCCGGAAAGTACCACGGCCACCTTGATGGGTTTTTGCAAAGAGGCCGGAGCCTTGCCGGGCCCAAAGGTCACTTCGGGTTGGCCATAAGTCATGGGGAAAAGTTTCCAGATGGCCTCCTGGTCGCTGATGGAACGGGAGGGTTTTCCCGACTTGTACCCCATCTTGGAAGGTTTTAGGTTCAAGACCTTGGGCAGGGTGGGTTTATAGGCGAGACGGTTATCTTGCAGGATGGAAACGTTGCTTTTCATGGGGCCTCCCAAAATCGTTGAATCGGGGCGTATTATAAAACCCGTGCGGGGGGATGCTATGGTGAAAATCATAGACCTTCAGGCGAGGTTGACATAAACAACCTTAACGACAAAAAGAACAAGACAAAACCGATTGCTATTCAGTTCTTAATAAGTGTTCGAAGTTGGCTGAAATTCTTGATTCCCGCCGTGGCGCCCAAAGCCTTGACTGCGCAAGCTCCCGCCGCGTTGCCAAGCCTCATGCACTCCATTAGATCCCAACCCATGGAGAGGCCTTTGATGAAACCTGCGCAAAAACAATCTCCCGCACCTGTCGTATCCACGACCCTGGTCCGAAAGGCTGGGGTTTGAATTTCCGTTCCGTCCCAATTCAACAAATACGAACCCTTCTCCCCCCGCTTCAGGATGACCGTCCGGCAACCCAACCGGATGAATTCAGCCGCCGCTAGCCGGTACTTCCCAGCTCCGAAGCGAGGCAGGAGCATACCCATTTCCCTTTCACTGGGCATGAAGTAATCCAAGTAGGGCAGGCAGGGCCGGAGGGCCTTCATCCACCGGCCTTTGAGATCCCAAGCCGTATCCAAGGAAGTCACTACTCCCTTTTGGCGGGCCTTTTGGAGAATCCGCGCCATCGGTTTCCCATCCAACGCCGGAAAGAGGAAGTAGCCTCCTATATGAAGGTGATTCAGGTCTGGAATCAAATGGATGGGAACGTCTTGGGGATGGATATGGTCGTTGGCCGCCATGGAATGGAGGAACGATCTTTGGCCCTTGGAATCCACCAGCACCAGGGTGGCGGAGGTGGAGACATTTGGGTCTCGTCGCACCTGCCGGGTATCCACCTTGTCTTTTTGAAGCTGTTCCAGGGAATAGGCCCCAAAGGTATCCCGGCCCAGTTTTCCCCAAAGGGAAGTTGTTACACCCAGCCGGCTCAAGACGATGGCGGTGTTGGAGGCGCAGCCCCCCATGGCCATTTCCACCCGGTCGACCGGCAGGAGGCCCCCCGGCGGTGGAAAACGGTCAACAGGTTTGACCAGCATGTCCACCAGCACATTGCCCAGGCAGGCCGCCCGGAATGGCTTGGACTTCAGTTGAGGTTTTCCCGGTTTGGATCCCATGGGAATTAGAAGGGCAGCTTCTTGCGCAAAGCGTCATTCAGGTCGTTTTCCTGCTTTTCAGGCAGGATACCCGTATGAATCTTCGCTTTTTCTTTTACGTTGTTTAAGATCTCGTCTTTTTTCTTCTCTAAGAGCCCCGAGACGCTGTCAAAGCTCTGGAAAGAAGCGATGTCGGAACTGGTCAGTGCTCCCAATACGGGAATGCCGGACTTTCCCACCAGCATGGACATCCCTTTATTGACGATCTTTTCCTTCCCGCCCACTTGGGTAAAGATGCTTCCCTCAAAAGTCTTGGCATCCACTTGTTTTTTGCCGGGGTCATAATCGACTCCGAAAATGGTTCCCCGGACTCCGGCCACCACGCCCCCGGCGTAAATTTCAAAGGTGGAGGAAGCGGTCGTCAATTTTTTCACCTTGGCCTTGAGCTTTCCGAACACCAAGAGAAACTTGGCTTTGAAATCGTCCCCCGAGATTTCAAGAGTGGAAACGGTCGTGTTGGAAGACGGCCCCACTTCAACGATGCCGCCGTTTTGAAATTGCAGATAGGCCTTGGCGTCCGGGCCAGTCACGATCTGGTCCTGCTCAAAGAGATACTGGGGTGGTTGAACAGCCTCAGCGCTGCCTTCGTGGATGACCGTCACGGCTCCTTGGGCTTGGGCTAAATAGAGGCTGGAGGTAACACCCGCGTTTCCAGTGTCCTGGGCGTTAAGATTGTTTGTGAACATCAAGGATAGTACCAACCATCCCCAAGCTAACAACCACGATGAAGTCTTGAACATGGAAAGCCTTTCCTTTACTTTCTTAACCCTAACAAGAAAGGGTAAACACTATGCCAAAGTTCTATCATTATCCTAAGTGCTCCACTTGCCGGAAAGCCCAAAAGTGGATGGAAAAACATAAGCAAAGTTTGGAATCGGTTGATATCACCCTGACACCCCCTTCTATAGAAGAATTAAAGCGTGTACTTAAATTAAGCGGACGTAAAGTCACCGACCTGCTCAACACCTCCGGAGAGCAATACCGGCTTTTGAACATTAAAATGAAAATAAAGAACATGACCGAAGAGGATATCCTCCAGCTACTCTCAAAAAACGGCAAATTAATCAAGAGGCCTTTAGTCCTGGGTTCCCAAAAAGCCACAGTAGGTTTCAAGGAAGAGGATTTCGCCGATACCTGGGGTTAACAACATTCCGAAAACTAAACTTTGGCTTGCGTAAACGGGTTTTATTGGTTATTACAGAAAGGCTTTTCCGGCGCCCAAAGAAGGGGAATGGGCCTCGGCCGGGGCAAAACTGAATCGAAGGATGGCATCATGAATTTATCCGAAATTGAGAAGTACCTAGGGAACGACGCCAAGGACCTGCTGGGTTACCAGTGCAAGGGCATCACCAAGGACTCACTCCATATTCCCGGAGGCGATTGGGTCGATCGCATCTTCGCTACCACCGACCGCAACCAAAGGGTCTTGAACAACTTGCAGTGGCTCTATTCGACCGGCCGCCTGGCCGGTTCGGGTTACGTCTCGATCCTGCCGGTGGACCAGGGCATCGAGCATTCCGCCGGGGCCTCCTTCGCCAAGAACCCCATTTACTTTGACGCCGAGAACATTGTGAAGTTGGCCATCGAGGGTGGCTGCAACGCGGTGGCCTCGACCCTGGGGGTTTTGGGCATCGTGTCCCGCAAGTACGCCCATAAGATTCCCTTCATCGTGAAGCTTAACCACAACGAGCTCTTGACCTATCCCAACAAGGCCACCGAGTTCTACTTCGGAACCGCCAAGCAGGCCTATGAGATGGGCGCGGCCGGCGTCGGCGCCACCGTCTATTTCGGCAGCGACACCGCCCAGAGGGAAATTGAGGAAACTACCAAGATGTTCCGGGAGGCTCACGAGCTGGGTATGTTCACCGTGCTCTGGTGCTACCTGCGCAACAAGGCCTTCAAGACCAAAGAGAAGGATTTCCACGTGTCCGCCGACCTGACCGGCCAGGCCAATCACCTGGGTGTCACGATTGAGGCCGACATCATCAAGCAGAAACTGCCCGAGAACAACGGCGGCTTCCTGCATTTGAACCAGGAATCCAACTACGGCAAGTTCGACAAGCGCATGTACGAGAAGCTCATCCCCGACCACCCCATCGAGTACACCCGTTGGCAGGTGGCCAACTGTTACATGGGCCGGGCGGGCTTGATCAACTCGGGCGGCGCCTCGGGCGAGAATGACTTCGCGGACGCCGTGAAGACCGCGGTCATCAACAAGAGGGCGGGCGGCATGGGCCTGATCTCCGGACGCAAGGCTTTCCAAAGGCCGATGGCGGAGGGCGCCAAGCTCCTCCAGACCATCCAGGACGTTTACCTGGCCAAAGACGTCACGATCGCTTAACAGAATGTTGAAAAAGTCCAAGAAACGGACTTTTTCGCATCTGGGTCGCGAATCACCCTTTAGAAAACAAAGGGTTTAATACGATTCGCTCCAAACCCGTGTCTGCTAGACAGGGTGAAAAAAACTTTTCAGCACCCTGTTAAGTCTTTTTAATAAGGGCGGAAAACAAAACCCCGGGTTCCATTAGGAATCCGGGGTTTTGTTTAACAAGGATAAATTATGTTCAAGAAATCAAAAGAACCTCTGGAAGTGACCGTAGTGCTAGGCCAAAGGGGAGGCGGGCAATTATTGGGAGTCTTCACGGATGAAAACAAAATAAAGGCCCTGATGGAAATGACCGAAGAATTTCAAGAAAAGGGTTATGTCGTTTTTGAAAAAGTTAGTTTGAACGAGTTTCAAACGAATAAATTCGGTCTTTATTTCAAATAATTGCTTTTTGTAACCGGTCTACGTATAGAGCCGGCCCCTTTTTTATGCATATAAGTTATGGAAGTGTATAATAAAAACGATTTAAATTGACTGCTCCTGGAGGAATCATGAGAAAGATGACGGGTTTATTTCTACTCCTTCTTTTGACGGTTGTACCCCTGACAGGCTGTTACACCATGACGCATACCGTGGGAACGGGAGGGGATACCCCCGTCGCGAGTGACCGGCAATGGTACATACTCTGGGGCTTGGTGCCCATCACCAACGTCGATGGCGGGAAAATGGCCAAGGACAAGGGACTCACCACAAACTATACGGTCCAGACCCAAGCCAATTTTCTGGATGTCATCTTGAACTGCATTACGGATATCGTGTCGGTTTGGGGTCAAACAACCACTGTCTTGGCGCCCTCCGGTTCTCCCGCAGCTTCCGGAACCTCGGCGGCCCCGCCCGCTCCGGGGACCCCCAGCAAGGCTGATCCCTACTTGAACGCGGCTAATCAGATGATGGGCACCAAGGATTACGCTAACGCTTTGAAATATTATCAGGCCGCGTCCTCTCTGGACCCCAACTCCTCCGCCGCTTTCCAGGGTGAGGGTACCTGCTACTATTACATGGGCCAAAAGGACCAGGCCCGTGACGCCTTCACCAAGGCCCTTGCCTTGAACCCCTCCAACACTTCCCTGCAGAGTTTCATCAACGCGCTGAAATAATCCATCTTATAAAAAAGGCCTCCGGTAACCCCGGGGGCCTTTTTTATTTAGCAGGATGCTGAAAAAGTCCGAGAAACGGACTTTTTCCTATTTGCGAACGAGCCACAACACATAAAAACCATATTTTAAGTGGCTCGTTCTATCCCATGGCTGTCGACAGGGTGCTGAAAAATACTTTTTCAGCACCCTGTTAGGCTCGATTTTCCGCGGATAAGGAATCCCCAGTTCGGCCATTACAGATTGCTGGAAATGTATTTCCCCCACATCACCCATTTAAAAGGTTTCTGAGATGTGGGACGTCACCATGTAACTTTAATTGATATCAAATACGGATACATGGGGGTCAGCATTCTTTTAATGAACCACCACAACCTTTAAGACCTTTCTTCCGACCAGCCCCCCTTCAGGGTTCAACGCGTCCACCACCGCGAAATAACAACCGCTGGCCAAGGGCGAGGTATCCCAGTTGGCGGAATTTGATCCTTTCGGGCCGAAGGATCGCACCTTCACCAATTCCCCGGCCACGTCATAAATCCGATAGGCTAAAGTCAAGGTTTGAGTCGAGTTCGTCTCAAATAGAACGATCGACCCATTTGACGAGGACCCGTTCACGATATTGGGCATGGCCACTAAGTTTCCCAGCCCTTGAGTGGCGTCCTGAGACATGACGGTCACCTGGCGGGTAACGACCGTCTCCCCGCCATGCCCATCCTGGATATGCACCGTGACGTAATATTGTCCCGAGCGGACGATCGCGCCCAAATCCGACTGCCCGTTCCAAACCACTGTCGTTCCTGTATTCAGGGTAATCATTAATTGGCTTGGAATCGTTCCCCGGGTATCTCCGCTGGTCGGCTGAAATTCGGAGCTGGACAGATTCACTTGGGCCGCGGCATTCGTTGAGGAGTTGCTCGTATAAGCATATAGATTTCGCACCACCTCCCCCGCCTCGTTGAATACTTGAATTGAAACTTCATAAAGAGTTCGATTAACCGAAACCTGGCGGGTGACGGTCGTCACTTCCCCCGTGGGATTCACACTTTGCACAGATATGTAATAGTTCCCATTAGGAACAGGGTTACCATTTTGGCTGTTACCGTTCCAAGAAGCGATCGTGACTCCTCCCACCATGATTTCAGTCAGTCCGGGATAGGATGAAATCGTCGTCGGACCCAGCGAAAAATCCCTGGTCGGCAGGTTCGTTTGCAAGGTGTTGGATCCCGATTCGGGGAAGGTCAGAGTTTCGATCAATTCCCCCGCTTCGTTATAGACCCCCGCCCGGACGGTATAGCTTCCCACGACCGTCAAGGCGGCCTGGGCGGTCACCGGCGAACCCTGGGGATAGGTCAACCAGGCCGTATTTAAAAAGGTTTGACCGGAAATCAAAGTAGAGTTGACGGAAGCGGTGTAATTCAGGTTGTAGACCCCCGGTGAAAGCGGGGGTAGGCTCCAACTCAATAAGTTACCTGAAACCTGGAATGAGGTTCCCATCGGCGAGGAACCGGCCGCCTGGAATGTTTCCCCCGAGGGCAAAAGGTCATCCACCAGCGCTCCCGAAACCGGGCTTCCCGTCAAGGTCACGGAAAGATTGAAGGTTACTACATCCTGCACTTGTGCCTGGTATTCGGAGGCCGATTTGCCCAGTGTCAGGACACCGGGTGGGGTCGAGGTGACGGTGGAGGTCGTGGTGGGGGTTGGGGTCGTCGTCGCCGTGAAGCTGGGGGTGGGAGTGGCTGTGCGTGAGTAGGTCGGGGAAGACGTGAAAGTCGATGTCACGGTCGCCGTCCAGGTTGATGAGGAGGTTGAAGAAGGGGTAGCGGTCTGAGTGAAAGTCATAGTGGTAGTCACAGTCAAGGTTTCGGTATCACTACTAGTTGGAGTTGATGTTGAAGTTACTGTGGGAGTGTTGGTCAGGGTCGACGTCTCCGTCGTGGTCGGGGTTTGGGTCAAGCTGAAGGTAGGTGTGGGGCTGACGGTATCCGTAGTCGTTACTGTCTGGGTCCATGTCAGGGAAGGAGTGGGTGTAGAGGTGGCGGTGGGAGTCATCGTAGGGGTATAAGTTGAGGTAACAGTATCGGTCTGAGTAAAAGTAAAAGTGGGGGTTACGGTCGAGGTCCAGGTCATGCTGGGAGTGGAAGTAAGTGTGGAGGTACTGGTGACTGTCATCGTGGGGGTATAAGTCCAGGTAATGGTAAAAGTCTGGGTGGAAGTGTCGGTGGGAGTAAAGGTTGAAGTCCAGGTTATGCTGGGAGTAGAGGTAGAGGTGAAGGTTTGGGTCGGCGTGGGGGTGGAAGTGAAAGTAGAGGTAGCCGTGGGCGTATCCGTCCAGGTGTAACTGTAAATGGGGGTCCAAGTAGAGGTTTCGGTCGAGGTTGGTGTAAAGGTGGTGGTCCAGGTGAAAGTTGTACTGGGCGTGGGGGTGAAGGTCTGGGTCGCAGACGGGGTAGGTGTCGGGGTCCTAGTGAAGGTCTCCGTTGGGGTGGAAGTGGTCGTAAAGGAAGGGGTCGGGGTCGGCGTGGAGGTCGAACTCGGGGTCGGGGTAAAAGTGGCCGTCATGGTTGGTGTAAAGGTGGAAGTCCAAGTGGGGGTTGGAGTAGGGGTATAGGTGGGGGTCCAAGTCGGAGAGGGAGACGGAGTGAAAGTCGTCGTCCATGTAGAAGTTGGTGTGGGAGTGAACGTGGAGGAGGGAGTCGGGGTCTGGGTCGGGGTGAAGGTCGGTGTGCGGGTGGGGGTAGTCGAGGGTGTAAAGGTGCAAGTCGCAACGGAAGCTGTAACAGAGTTGGAGCTAATGATGCTCTCGCCAGCCGCCGAGATGGCCGAACTATTGATGATGGTGCCAGTGGAATTACAATCCACCATTCCCCACCAGGTGATGACCCCGGACGGACCGTTATAAAGGGTTCCGGGGAAACTCCAGCTCAGGGGTGGGCCGGAAGCGAAAGAGACGGTGGAGGAAGGAACAGCTGACACCGGGCCCGCCGCTTGTCCCTGGTAGATCAACCCCGTTGGTACCGGGTCCCACACCTGGGTATTGATGGCGGGATCAGGACTGAAAAGTTTTAAATCCGAATAATAGTCATAATTGGCCGACCCATCAGCCTGCCATCCGACTTGGTATTGCCCGCAAGGAAGTGGATTGGTGTCGGTATAGCAGAAAGTCCAAGCAGTGGGCTGGATAGTTCCAGTCGGCCAGATGGACGCGCATATTTGAAGGTTCGTGGCCGAGTTATAAGTCAATTGTGCCTTTACCGTGTACCAAACCCCGGCCGTAATCGTGGTACCGATCTGGGAATCCAACATGGTGACTGGGTTGGTGACTGCGCCCAAGGACGCGACGTTTTTTTGCAGGAAAAAATTGCCCGGATAAGGATCAAGGGACATACCGATCATGTAGGCGTTATCCACCCCTCCCACCGCCGTATTGTCGGCGATGACCATTTGGGCGTCCGCCCCCTGAGGATCCCCCACGGGAATGTACATGTTTCCCTCGACCGTGTATCCGCTGCAGATGTTGACGGTGGGTTCGCTCCTCAAAAGCACACCAAAGGTGGAGCAAGTCGTACCCTGGGATTGCCCCAGGCATGCCTGGGAAATGATGTAATGGTTGTTCCAGCTATCCGAGGCAACCGTGAAAGAAACTCCTCCCGTGGGGGTATAAGGCGTGCCGTCAAATCCCTGGATTCCTCCCTGGACCGTTCCCACGAGGTCATTATCGTAGGAATCGAAGAATTGCAGACTCTGCCCACCGTGGGCGTAGGAAAGGGTATAGGTCATTTGCTGCCCCGGAAGCAAAGAGGCTAGTGATTCACTTTTCGTGATCGTAAAACCTGATCCTACAGTGGCTGAGGCGGTGTTGGTTAATAGGGGGGTGTGGAAATCATTGGAGACAATGGAAGCCGTATTGGGGATAACTGTTCCCGATACAGGCGCCCCCGAGCCCGAATTGACCTGAACCAGCATCCAAACATTCCCGTTTAATTGGGTCGTAGCCGCCCCCAGCGTCCAAAGGACCAAGCTGCCGGAACCCGCCCCCGGTCCCGCCCCGCTCTCTATTCCGGGAGGCCCCGCCGAAACCAGGGTGGTATTTGGCGGCACCGTGTCCGAGATGATAAACCCGCTGGTATTCACAAAGGAATAACCGACATTGAACAACAGCAGGTCTCCGGGATTGACCGAAGTCCCATTTTCTTCCACGCTTTTATTCGCGGAGATCCCCGGCGGCGGAAGGGGAATGGTGACGGGTATAGAAACCAAATTGTAGGGAGTTTGCCCGCACCGCAAGTCGGTATAACCCGAGGCGGCGACGACTAAATTATAACTTCCCCCCACCTGGACTGAATTTGGAACGGTTAGAACCCAGGTCACGGAATGATTGGAGGTACAGGGCGAACTCCCGCTATTGGAAGCCTGATCGTGCATGTAATAGCCGATATCGCATCCGGGAGAGCTGGAGGGACAGGGGTTGGTTTCGTCTGCGTTTAGGCCGTTGAGGTCCAAGAGGAATATTTGTCCCGCGGAAGGACAGGAGGAAATGGTGGCTCCGCTGTTGTTCAAAACTACGACGAATTCCGTGCCATTGCCTCCCGTGACTTGACTGCAATAATTGGCTGTGACCGTGACAGAGGAACCCGGAACCAGGCTGGTCGGGGAAACCGTAATACAGAGATTGGGGATATTGGAAGTATTTGTGTTGCAGGTCTGAGCAGGAAGCAGTAATGGGCAGAAACATAATAAAAACAAAACCCAACCGTGGATTTGGGTTTTAAAAATCGGCCGTAAGGTGCTGAAATCCATTCGCATCATGTCACTTTGCGCCCATAGCTTAAAACGTTTTATAGCGTCCCGGTTTGGGCTGGTTGTTAAAAGGAAAGGTCACTTCCCTTCTCTAAATAAATTTTATTGAAAGTCGAAAAGGATGGAACCGCTTTTCCGCCGAGAAATGCGACAAGAATGATTCAAAAAAATTAAATTAAGATTTTAGGGATATTTTGACGTTGAAACGCAGGGTTGAACTTTAAACGAATTTTTAACTATATCGGAAGCAACAAATCTAATTTTCAGATGTAACCGGTTTTATTTTTCGCAACCGGTTACGAACACAGACGGATTTTTTTAAACAAACGACTCTTTCCGGTCGTTCCCGGATTAATCCTTAACCGTTCAATACCTTTACTAAATTGATCCAGGATATTTATTAGTGGATGAGCACGACTTTGGCGAATTTACGGTCGAAGGGTTCGAGCAGGTAGATGATGTACACCCCGCTCGCGCAGATGTCCCCATAATCATTTCTCCCGTCCCAGGGATACACCCACTGATACGGCGTCGAATGACTCGGCCATTGCCTCACCACTTCCCCCGCCGTGTTGTAGACCTTCAAGCTGTATTCCCCGGGATAAGTATTCACCGCCACATGGATCGATACCGACTCTTGCGGTCCATGGAACAGGTTCTGATCCACAAAAAAGCCGGACGGGAAGGGGGTGAGCGTCATCGTCTGCGTCTCGCTTGGCTGAGGCGTCGCGGTGGAGGTTTCCGTCGCAATCGGCGTCGCCGTCCAAGTGGGGGTCGAAGTAAAGCTGCTCGTCGGCGTGGAGGTCCAGGTCCTCGTCGGGGTGGACGTGAAAGTTTTCGTTGAAGTAAAGCTGGCCGTCGCCGTGGCTGATGGGGTGGCCGTCGGGGTCAGGGTCCAGCTGGTGGTTGAGGTGGGCGTAGCCGTTGGTGTTGGCGTAAAGGTCTGGGAGGGTGTGTAGGTTGGCGTCGGAGTCAGGCTGGAGGTCCGGCTGGGCGTGGAGGTAAAGGTTTCAGTGGAGGTCAAGGTCTCCGTGAGGGTCGGGGTCTCCGTCGAGGTCAATGATTCTGTTGGGGTAGCGGTCCAGGTCCAGGTGAGGGTTTCCGTCGGGGTGGATGTCTGGGTGGGAGTCACCGTCAGCGTGGAAGAATCGGTCACCGTCAAGGTTTCGGTGGCTGTTTCCGTCACCGTCGGCGTGGTCGTCAGGGTATAGGTATTCGTCACCGTGGGTGAGAACTGGAAGGTTTCCGTCGGCGTCCCGGTCATGGCCGGAGTCGGGGTCGGGGTCGCCGTCCAGGTCATCGTCAGGGTTTGCGTTGGCGTTTCAGTATTAGTCAGGGTCGGGGTCGCCGTATTCGTCAGCGTCCAGGTCAGTGTCAAAGTGGGCGTGGGGGTCTGGGTATATGTTTGTGTGGTTGTAAGGGTGTTGGTCGAAGTATTGGTCATCGTGGAGGTGAAGGTCCGGGTCGGGGTGGCCGTCGAAGTCACGGTCAAGGTGACGGTGGGGGTGAGAGTCACCGTAGCCGAGAATTGGAAGGTTTCCGTTGGCGTCCAGGTGATTTGGGGGGTCGGCGTTGGGGTGACCGTCCAGGTCAACGTCAAAGTAGAGGAGGGCGTCGGTGTAGTGGTGTGGGTCATCGTCACCGTGCTCGTCGGGGTCGCCGTATTCGTCACGGTCCAGGTCGGGGTCAATGTGGGCGTGGGGGTCGGCGTATGGGTGAGGGTGGTTGTGGCCGTGTTGGTCAAAGTGTTGGTCATCGTGAAGGTGTAGGTGCGGGTCGAGATGGCCGTGGAGGTCACGGACAGAGTCACGGTGGGGGTGAGGGTAATCGTGGGGGTGTAGATAAAGGTCTGGGTGGGAGTTCCCGTCACGGTCACTGTGGGGCTGATCGTTGAGGTTGAGGTCAAGGTGCTGGTCTTGGTGGGCGTGATGGAAAGGGTCGGGGTGCTCGTGGGGGTGACTGTCAGGGTCCGGGTGAGGGTCGTGGAGGAAGTCGAAGTGGGAGTCACGCTGGTAGTGTTGGTGGAGGTCACCGTGAGAGTCGGGGTGGGCGTAAGGGTATAGGTCATGGTGGGCGTGGCGGTTTTCGTCAAGGTCCAGGTCAGGGTCTGGCTATTGGTGCTCGTGGCCGTATTCGTCACCGATACCGTGGGTGTCACCGTATTGGTATTAGTGGACGTTGAGGTTTTAGTTAAGGTTATTGTAGTCGTAGAAGTATAGGTAGCGGTCAATGTCCTAGTCAGGGTCATGGTGGAGGTTAGGGTTTGGGTCGGTGTGGCCGTGGGAGTCAGGGTGGAGGTACGGGTTGGCGTTTGAGTCGCTGTGAGCGTTGGTGTAAAAGTCGGTGTGACTGTGAGCGTAGAAGTAGGTGAAGGAGTCAATGTTTGGGTAGGCGTAAGCGTGGGAGTCAGTGTGGAGGTGCGGGTGGGCGTCTGAGAGGGAGTGTATGTCTGCGTAACCGTTGGAGTGGGTGTTGATGTTCTCGTCGCCGTAGGCCCAGATCCTGAAATGGTGACATAAGCCGCCAAGGAGGTCTCAGCCCTTCCCGACCCATCCAGGCTCGCCGTATTGGGGATAACCGTTCCGCTGGTTCCGGAAACCTGCGCCACCCAGGAAACTGTCACACTGGCTCCCGGGGCAACGTTGTTCACGCTCCAGGTGATGGGAGGCACATTCGTGCCGCCGCCCGTAGCCGACACGAAGGTCTCATCCGCGGGAAGCGTATCCGTAATCACCACGTTTTGTGCCCAATCGGGGGTATATAAGAAATTTTGGTAGCTGACGCCGGAAACGGTGGTATAGAACCCGAAACTCCCAGGGCTTAAATCGCTTGAGTCGGTTAGGGAAATATCATCGAGATATTGGCTTCCATTGGTCGAGATATAAACATTGATGGAAGATCCGTTCAAGACAACCTGAACATTGATGGGCCCGGTCGTCCCCGAGGTGCCGTTATTGGGGCCAACAAAACTACCTGTCCCAATAGTGGTAAAGGAACTGCCGTCATTAGCGGTATAGAGCAGGGCCACCGTCCCCGGATTAGGATAGGTATTGCCATTGAGCATCAGGTAGTAAAAATCGTTGCCCGTTTGGCGGAGGATGGCCCCGGCGGGTTGGGACGAGGGTTGAAATATCGTGAAGCTCATGGTTCCGTTCTCCCCATAAGCTCCGCTCTTGACGATTCCGCTGGTACCCCAGGTATTTTGGCTGACCGCTCCGCCACCGACCACCCAAGTGCTGAGCGCCTCGGTTCCCGCCACGGTCACCCAGCCGTTTAAGGACGCTCCCGGGAAACCATCGGTCACCAGCCCGGAATTCTTGTTAGTATAGACGAGGGTATAGGTAACGTCGCTCCCCGAGGCCACGGTACCCGCACTGGCCGTCTTCACAATCTCAGCGGGGGTGGCTGTGGGTGTCGGCACCGGCGTGCAAGCCACCGAAATGGGCTCCGAATTGGAAACGGCCGTCTTTTCCAGCCCGTTCAAGTCCAGGAGAGTCGCCTGGTTCGGGATGGTACTGCAGGTGGCGGCGTTGCTCTTCACGATGGCCCAATAGGTCACGGTTCCCGATTCGGTGGCTTTCAGGTCCGGCCAAGTCCAAGTGGCTGTATTGGTGCCTGAGTTGAAAGCCGTCACAGCATCGCAGGGCGCGCCTACGAAACCCCCGAAAGTCAGGTTGGAATTCAGGGTATCCGTCAACTGGGCATTGACATCCCGTCCGTAATAGGGGGCGTTCCCCGCCACCACTCGCCAGGTGGAGCCGTCGTATTCCTCCACCAGCATATTGGTCACGGCGTTCGAGCCCGCCTGGTTGCAGGGGTCCGCATAACCCCCCGGATCGGACAGGCTCGTTTTAATCGGCGCATAACCCAGATTGGGAAGCGAGGCGTAGCTCGCGCAGGGGCTCGCGGTCACCGTCGAATAGCTCCAATCGGTGGTGTCATTGCGTGTACCCGTCCTGAACCAATGGATCTGTGTCTGTACCTGCCCCCCCCAGCCGTTCCACTGTTGAATCAAATAACGGTCCATCAGCAGCGAGGAGGCCATGTTGGGCACATTCCCGTCCCACTGCATGACGATCTTCTGGTTGTAACCCGTCCCTGGCACCATCGGCAGGTCCTGGTAAGTGTAACCTCCGGAGGTGTCATAAATGGTTTGGGCCGTGAAGTTATTTCCAGTGCTGCCGCACTCATTCACGCCCGCGCTGGCGTCATTAAGGAAGTAGGAAACCCTATAATCCTTCAAGTTGATATCCGCATAGGATTCGTTCAGCACCATATAGTCGGTCTCGAAGAAGTTGCTGGAGGCCGGATTGGAGGGGGATTGGGCCGATTGGCTGGTGAACCAGACGAAAACCTGGGGCCGGGCGCCGCCCAGTCTTTCATTGGAATTATTCGCGTAGTTCAGGGTGTAGGTGACGGTATCGCCCGGGTTGACGACCGACTTATTGACCGACTTGGCGGTCGAGAGGGCGCAATTGACCACGTTCACGTAATTCATCCGGTAGGTGCTGGAAGTGGTGTCCGGATAGGCCGATGAAACCGCGGACACGCCGGAGGAAGGAACCGCGCTGACCGGGTTGATGACGGTTGTCCCGTCCGAGGCACCCGAAGCGATTTCCATTTGCACGGTGATAGTGGCGGGCGTATTGGGCGCCACATTGTTCACAACCCAGGTCAGGACCGAACCTGAATTGCTGGCCGCCGGTGATGAGCTTTCATAAACCGCGTTGGAGGGAATAGGGTCCGTGATCGTCACGCTGGCGGCCGTGGCCGCGCCCGTGTTCTGGTACACGATCGTGTAGTTGATCGTCTGCCCGGAACAGGCAACGGTCTTATCCACGTTCTCCGAGATTTTCATAACCGCCTGGTTCCATTGGTTGTCGCAGGGCCAGGGAAAGTTGCCGGTATTGATTAAGAGCCCGATCATATCCAAGTCGTTGTTGTAATAAATGAGCGAGGTCGGGGCATAGGGGGTGCCCGCGCCCTGTTGGGATAGTTGGTAGGTGGAGCCTAAGCGGTAGGCTTCGTTCACCCAGGTCTGGTCTCCCGAACCCGTGGCCACCGCCGCCAAAGTGCCCATGGTCCATTGGCCTACAAGCCCGGAGAATGTTCCATTGGTATTCCAACCCTGGGTGATATTCCAAATCTTGTTGGAGAGGTTGATGTTGGACGCAGCTCCACCGGATTTAAAGGAAGTGTTGGTATTCTTGATAAAATTAGACAGGGTATTGTTGCTATTGTAGACCACGTCCTCCACATAGCGTAAAGGTCCCCGCATTCCCTCGGCGCTGGCGGTGGTGCCCCCATAAGCGAAACCGGTCGGCGCGTTGGTACTGGTGGCGCCGGTTAACTGGAACGTATCAGAGTTGAACCCGTGGTTCTCCGCCGCCGCGTCCGCGACCACCAGGGCGTTGGCCGTGTTGTTGGCCACATTGGTCCAATCCGCACCAGTGGTTCCCCGATTGGGATAACTTACTCCCGAATAGGTGGTTCCCCAACAGCGGTAATAACCTGGGTCCCAGTAATCCGTATAGACATTATTGGAGATACCGTTGACATCGAAGGTGTCACCGCTAGTGTAATAGTTCCACATATCCACGTCCCGATACCAGGGCTGGGCCGGGCTGCTGCCTGGAACCGTCCCAATATCGAGCATGGCCTGAATCATGGTCTGGGCTTCCCCGCAATAGTTGATCACGCCCGTGGAAGGCCATTGCTTACAGGCCATCAATAGGGCCATGGCGATATCCTCGTCCCCGTCTCCCGCCGAGTCGCAACCTGTGATGCCGAAGGGCGAGGTCATTGAGGTTTCCCAAGCGGGAAGGTAAGCGGTGAAACCATCGCAGGGATTGTTTTGCATATTCATCAGGGACTTGACGTACATGTAGAGGCCGTCGAAAAGGGGCTTGTCGGCGAAAGAAGCCGCGATCAACATGGAATATCCCATGCTTTCAGTGAGGGCGTGGTGGTTGTTGCCGCCGTTGTTCAGGGCGAAATTGGCGATCAAAGGAATACCGTTAACCGTGGTCCCCGTATATTCCACTTCGGAATCGATATAAAGGTCGTAATACTTCTGCCACATAGCGGTCATGTCGGAATCGGTGACGCCCTCAGGCTGGGCGATGAGCCCGTTGGGAAGCTGGAGGTATTCGCCGAAAGGATGGGCCGGGTTTCCGCTATTGATGTTTCCGTTGGGATAAACGGCACCGTACATGGTTCCATAAGCCTGCGCCCAAACATTAGAAGCGCTTCCATAAACAACCCATAAAAATAGGCTGCTAAGGATAAAATATTTTTTTAGATGATGTTCAAATCGCAAGGTGATTCTGCCTTCAACTTTCACTTCTATTTTATTTTGACCTTCATTTCCTAATGCGTTTGAAGGTCAAGCCTCACACAAAACCATTATATTTTAAGCAATTTTTGCACCAATAACGATTTAAGTAAAGACAACCGTTTCTCAAATTCGAAAAAGCTTTATCGGGAAACTCTCTAGAACCTGATAATAAAATAATAGAAACAAAATTAAAATTTCTTGGCGCTGTTCCAGTCATTTTGATTTCAAAGATTTGTTAGAAATTCAAACATATTAGTTAAATTCCGCACTCACGCCAAATTGAAAAAGTCCCCGGCATCAACTGGTTAGATCAAATTTATAAAAAACATTAGTGGATGAGAACGACTTTGGCGAATTTACGGTCGAAGGGTTCGAGCAGGTAGATGATGTACACCCCACTAGCACACATTTCCCCGTTGTCGTTCCTACCATCCCAGGGATATACCCACTTATACGGCGTCGAATGGCTCGGCCACTGCTTCACCACTTCCCCCGCCGTGTTGTAGACCTTCAAGCTGTATTCCCCGGGATAAGTATTCACCGCCACATGGATCGATACCGACTCTTGCGGTCCATGGAACAGGTTCTGATCCACAAAAAAGCCGGACGGAAAGGGGGTGAGCGTCATCGTCTGCGTCTCGCTCGGCTGAGGTGTCCCGGTGTACACCGGCGTCGCGGTGGAGGTTTCCGACGCGGTCGGCGTCGCCGTCCAAGTGGGGGTCGAAGTAAAGCTGCTCGTCGGCGTGGAGGTCCAGGTCCTCGTCGGGGTGGACGTGAAAGTTTTCGTTGAAGTAAAGCTGGCCGTCGCAGTGGCTGATGGGGTGGCCGTCGGCGTCAAGCTGGGGGTCCGGCTGGGCGTAGAGGTGAAGGTTTCAGTGGAGGTCAATGATTCTGTTGGGGTAGAGGTCCAGGTCCAGGTGAGGGTTTCCGTCGGGGTGGACGTCTGGGTCGGAGTCACCGTCAGCGTAGACGTATCGGTCACCGTCAAGGTTTCGGTGGCTGTTTTCGTCACCGTGGGTGAGAACTGGAAGGTTTCCGTCGGCGTCCAGGTCATGGGCGGAGTCGTCGTCGGTGTAACCGTCCAAGTCATCGTCAAGGTCGGCGTTGGCGTTTCAGTATTAGTCAGGGTCGGGGTCGACGTATTCGTCAGCGTCCAGGTCAGTGTCAAAGTGGGCGTGGGAGTCTGGGTATAGGTTTGTGTGGTCGTAAGGGTGTTGGTCGAAGTATTGGTCATCGTGGATGTGTAGGTCCGGGTCGGGGTGGCCGTCGAAGTCACGGTCAAGGTGACGGTGGGGGTGAGAGTCACCGTAGCGGAGAATTGGAAGGTGTTCGTCGGCGTCCAGGTGATTTGTGGCGTCGGCGTCGGGGTAACCGTCCAGGTCATCGTCAGGGTTTGGGTGGCCGTTGGGGTCTGGGTGCGGGTTATCGTTACCGTGCTCGTCGGGGTCGCCGTATTCGTCAGGGTCCAGGTCGGGGTCAGGGTGGGCGTGGGGGTCTGGGTATAGGTGAGCGTGGTCGTGACCGTATTGGTCAAAGTATTGGTCATGGTGGAAGTGTAGGTTGGGGTCGAGGTGGCCGTGGAGGTCACGGACAGGGTCACGGTGGGGGTGAGGGTAATCGTGGGGGTATAGATAAAGGTCTGGGTGGGAGTTCCCGTCACGGTCACCGTGGGGCTGATCGTTGAGGTTGAGGTCAAGGTGCTGGTGGAAGTCACCGTGCTGGTCTTGGTGGGCGTGATAGAAAGAGTCGAAGTGCTCGTGGGAGTCGTCGTGGGGGTGACCGTCAACGTCCGGGTGGGAGTCGAGGTGGAGGTCACGCTGGTAGTGTTGGTGGAGGTCACCGTGAGGGTCGGGGTAGGTGTGAGGGTATAGGTTAGTGTGGAAGTAGAGGTTTTCGTGAAGGTCCAGGTCAGGGTCAGGCTATTCGTGGCCGTAGCCGTATTCGTCGCCGACACCGTGGGAGTCACTGTATTGGTATTGGTCGGGGTGGAAGTTCTGGTCAATGTCATCGTGAAGGTCGGGGTACTGGTCGCCGTTAGGGTGGAAGTCATGGTCACCGTAGGGGTGGGCGTGCTGGTATTGGTGGCGGTGGCGGTTCTCGTCAAAGTCAGGGTGGGAGTCACCGTGGAGGTTGGTGTGAGAGTGGGCGTCTGGGTAGCGGTGGAACTATACGTTGGGCTAGGAGTTTGTGTGGAGGTTCGACTGGGCGTCTGCGTCGCCGTAAGGGTCGGAGTCAATGTAGGAGTATTTGATGGTGTCAAAGTTGCGGTCGAAGTATTGGTTTTGGTAAATGTTGGTGTCACCCCGACCGTACTAACAATCGTAACCGCCGCGCTGGCGGATTTCGACGAATCGGTCGGTGATTGGATGGAAGCCATGTTGGTCACCGGCCAGGGGTAAGAGGACTGGGTCTTGGCCGTCACCCAGTATGTCAAGGTCACCGCGGAACCAGTCAGCATATCGGGGATTTGCACAGTAAGATTGGGCGAGTTAAAGGTCGTACCCGCAGGAGCCGTCCCGACAAAACCTCCCCAGGTGAAAGCACTCGGAATAACGTCCGTGACCGACACATTGGGAATATCCCGGCCCGGCACAGGCCCGTTGCCGAAAATGCGCCTCCAAGTATACCCATCCCATTCCTCCACCAACACCTGAGTGTATTGAATGGCGCTAGTTTGAGTCCCGTAAGGGTCGTATGTCGTAACGGGCACACTGGTGCCGTCTCCCGCCGTCCAGTCTGGTGACACGGGAAGAGGATAAGGATAAGTACCACCATTGATCGCGACAGGTGTGTAGCCCGCGCCCATCCAAGACCAAGCCTTATTCGCTCCCCCATTGGCCCAGAGGTTCGTAGGATCGTTTAAGTTGGCAGGAGGATTGACATAAAAAGTAAGCGTGGGATCGAGGGAAACCATATCCCCATATTGGTCGTTCAGTCCTGTGTTCGCGCCGTATTTCTGGTTGTATTCAAAATTGGTGATCCCCGCTGTAGTGCCGTAGATCAAGTTGGGCATTTGGGGGTTGGGACATTGGGTGTCGAACCACCTCACCACATAACGTTGGTTCCAGGCGCCATTGGCGTCCGAACCGGGCATCACGGGAAGTTCGGTCATGGAGTCGTTGACACCGCCATACGTGGGGATCTGGGGGACTTGGAAATCTGTGAATGTCCGGTTGGCGTTAGTTCCAAAAGTGTTCGGGTTATGAGTGGCATCCAGCCAATAAACCTGTTGGGCGATGGCCCCGCCGGGTGTTCCATAAGTCGGATCATAAAAAAAGAAGGACCAGCGGTAATTGCAGGGATTGATCAAGGGCTCGTATGCTTCAGACCGGAGTTGTGTATAAAACATCATGGGACCGTTTATCCCGCCTGTATTGATCGCGGCACCGAAACCTGGGTAGACCTTGGGTCGGCCGCCGTTGATCCAGAACCCGGGACCACTTTGGTTGGTGGCGACCACCGTGAAGGTGACTGGGTTGTTGGGTTGGACGGTCGTGGGATTTGCCGACTTGGTGATGGTTAGGGCGCGTGAGGCGATATCCACGCAGTTACGTTTAAAGATCATGGAGGCTTCATTGGGATACTCATTGGAGGTCCACTGCAAACTGTTTCCCACGAAGATCTGCGAAGTATTGCAAATGCGCTCATTCGGAGCCGCTGGGTTGACCGAGACGATCAAAGTCACGGC
Organism: candidate division FCPU426 bacterium; assembly: GCA_963849485.1. Taxonomy (GTDB): domain Bacteria; phylum Oederibacteriota; class Muellerivitia; order Muellerivitales; family Muellerivitaceae; genus CAVTWJ01. The sequence goes on from CAWKIF010000150.1 coordinate 21,193, forward strand.
GCCTTGGGTGGAAGCAAGGTTGGTGCCCCCGCCCGACGTGTTGTGAAGCCCTGGCACGGTGCCTAAGTTCCAAACCACTGTCCCGTTGGTGCCGACTGCGGGAGCACTTGAAGGACTATTTGGAGAAGAAACATAGAAAAGATCCGCAGGTAATTGGTCCACGATGGAAACCGGATTTCCATCCGCCGCACCGTAATTGCGGTAGGAGAGCACGTAAGTCAGGGTATCACCGGCGTAAGCGAAGGTCTTATCGACCGATTTATAGACCTTGAGGTTGGGTTGGGCAACCATCTCACAGGGACTATGAAAATTTCCGGTCAAAGTGGTCTCTCCAAGCCAGCGGAAAAAAGAATGGAAATATTCCGGTTGGGGAATACCTGAACCGTCTGAACCGGTCCCATCCTTATCCCAAACCAAAAAATCTTCCCGGTAAAGCTCCTTCATCAATTCCGATTGCTGGGCCGCAGCCATGGCGTTGCTACCGCATACCGCCACCGAGGTAGGCCCCAGCACCGTAGGGATATGGTAATTGGTCATAAGACCCGTAGTAGTAAAGTCAGTCAAAATTTGTGGAACACCCCAATAGGACAATCCATTGGGAGCAGTAAAGGGTGGATTCCCCACGGTCCGGGGGTCGTACATGAAGCTCGAAAAGGCGTTTACAAAATTCTGCTCGGCGGTATCTGTCCCCGCGATGACCGTCATATTGACCGGGTCCCAATAGGTCGCGGGTGTGCCATACCAGAGGTAAGTTAAACCCGTGCGGTAGGGCGTTCGGATACCCTCCGCCGGACTGTTGCTCCAAGTGACATCGGTCAGGGAGACAACCCCCGCTGTGTTGACGCTGATACCGTTGGTGCCAATGGAAAGAGGAGCCCTTTGGGCGTTCATTTGGGCAATGAGATAATCGCTGGAGCAGGCGGCCCTCATGAACTGGCTCGCGGCGAGCGTATCGCCCCCGGCGTCGGTAATGACCTGACTAAAACAACGATAGTAACCTGGCGCGAGATAACTGGTGCAAACGCCCGGGCAGTTTCCGACGCCATTCGCGGCGCAAGAAGGCTCATGAGGCGGGTAGGAGCCGTGGGTCGCATTGGCCCAAGTGGTCAATTCAGCGGTGGTATTACAGGGCTTCAGGTATCCATCAATGCCGATCAGAGCCGATTGATAAGTACTTCCCGCCGGATAGGCATTGGGATTCTGCTGCCAGTCAGCGAAGGCGCTGGCATAGCGTAAAAACTCGTCGCCATAATTGATGGGAGCGCCAGAAGCCGTGTTGTATCCAGAATAATTTCCCCACTGCTTCCAGGCGATCAACAGGGCCATCATGATATCTTCATCGCCGTCTGTTGCCGGATCCTGGCCCGGCCCGTATACGCCGCAGAGCCCGGGCGTTTTACAAGTTCCCGCATAAGCCGGAAACTGGATCGGAGCTCCCGCAGTTTCATAGCTTGGTACTCCCGGAATCCAGCTATGGATATTGATCCATTGACCATCAAAGCTGTCTTTATCCACCATGACCGCCGACATCAGTAGACCGTATCCCAATCCCTCCGAACAGGTCGGACCTCCTACAAAAAGTAGGCGTGTCGGTAACCCCGCGGGTTTCCAACCCGCTTGGCTCTGAAGCCGATGCATCGCCTCCACATACATTTGGATGACCGTCTTTTCCATTTCTGCATGGGGAACTCCATCCGGATTGTTGGTGGCTAGGGATTTACCATAGGGATATTCTTTAAATTGGGGAAATGGCCAGTTGGGAGACTGCGGCAATACAGCTCCCTGGTTGATATTGGAAGCGGTTACAGGAAATGTCGCATGTACATAAGGTGGGAATGCCAAGAAGGCAATAATAGGTATCGCTAAATAAGCGATTAAATTGTTTTTAAAAGCGCTTCCAAATCTAGACAAAAAAATAGCCTCATGAATGGTCTTGGATACTAGTTTCAAAACTCGGAACAATGAAAACATATGAAAAAACCTGCAAAAGTTAAACCAAAATCAATTTTAGCAACATCTTTAACGTTTTATGTTTATCGATAAATTATTCCTAGTTATTACATGAAACTAAAATTTAAAAATTTCACCAAAGGGTTCTTAAGTAATCTTCTTGATAATTTTATGGATATTACCAATTTTGTTCAAATTTCAACTTAGCTTATAAATTTCAAACAATTCTAGCTTTTCTATTTTTAGTCACAAGTACTCTTGGTTACCCTTTAAAAAATCTGATTTCTATTTGTGACTTTCGGGATAGATTTCTCGAATATCTTTTCCGCCTGTTTATCCGAGTTTTCATCCCCAACTCTTTTCCCGCTTCCGGAAAATCCGCTGCAATTTTTCCAACTGCTATTCCCCCTGCCATGGCCATTCCAAAGATCAATGAAAGAAAAAGTCCCAGTCGAACCGCAACAGGTTCATACCGAAAAAGGATCTTATGGTTACCCGCTTCCGGAACAAGAGCCGCCATCCAGTAGCCATCTGCCCGGAAGATGGTTTCCGGTTTTCCATCCAGCCAAGCCCGCCATCCGGGTGCGAAACTTTCATCAAAAAGAATATAGCCCGGGTGAGCAGTCATTATTTCAAACACTGCCTCACAAGGTCGTGACTTTGAAATTTGCAGATCGGGTTTTAAATCAAACCAATTTCCGGTTTTTGCCACTAACCAACCCCTCGTCTGATCCCAGAGGGTGGAATGGGATTCCTCCTCAAGATTCCGAAGGGCTGGAGGAAGGCGAACCGCTCTTCCATCTGGTGACTTCTCTGTGAAAACCTGATTTTCCAAAAAAGCCATAGGATCCAGCAGGGATTCAAATACTGAGGCGCGATTGGGAAATTCCCGCACTTGTTCCGCGACCCAGCCCCTGGGCATGGCACCAGCATTTTGGATATCAAATACGGGTCCCTGGGGAAAGGTCATTTTATATTTAAAGGCAGGCAGCTTGTCCGGGAGTATTAATAACTTTGCGCCAGCGGCGTCCAATACTCTGCCATCGTAGGGAAATCCCTTTTCGATGTAATTACCAAAATTCTGATATCCATCTAAATAAATGGAAAGATATCCCATCGCAGAGGGAATTCCCCAAATGACTTGGGTATTGGGGCGGAAAGTCATTGAAGTCTCAAAGAAAGAGCTCTCAAAATTATGGACGTTAGTGGAGTAGATGTTTTCCTTGTTTCGTAAACTGATAATTCTGCCCTCACCCGCCAAGGATTTAATACCTTGGGCCACCTGAATAACCTTGGGATTTCGATAGGGATCCGTAACCAGGTGCAGAACTCGGAAAGGATTCAAAAAAACGTCCACAAGCCAAAAAATGGTAATTCCCCACATCAACAGATTGGAATGACCTGGGAATCCACCTCTTGAAACTTTTCTTAATTGGCCTTGACGAACCGTCGATCCCTTTATTTGTGAAATCCCCTCCGGCCCTCCCCATCCGACCCAAGCATCCATCGTTGTTCCCACCGCCGTAATGGCGCAAAAAAGAAAAAGAAAGGCCGCTTTGGTCGGCTCTAAAGTTTCAAGAATTTTCTCAGGCAGTAATTTCCAGGGAGGAAAATAAACTCCTGCCATCCAGATCATTACCGCGAGGGTGGCGATGTGCCAATACCGGCTGTACTCTTTTTTTAATTTCCAAAAACCGAGAATGAAAATTCCAAGTGGAATCAGTCCCAAATAAAGGTTGCCGAATATGAAATTGGGATAATCCCCCCAATACCCTTGAGTGCCTGGAACACCGAGTATGTTAGGAGAAAAAAGAGTAAGCAGATTGACCCATCGCAAACAATAGACAGGATCCTGCCACCCTTCCCGATGCAAGTATCCCAGGAAGTCAAAGAAAGGAAGCCATTGGGCGCTTGTGAGTCCTAACGCGACCCCTAAGGCTCCGCCTAAAAAGAGGATTCTTTTCCAATCCGTTTGTTTACCAACCAGCCAAAAACCAATAAACAGAGTCGTATAAAGGGTGAAATAGGGATACCCGGACAATAGCTGAAACGACCAACAAAGGGACACCCCAATCCAATGGGAAAATTGAGGACGACGCATATATTTCAAAACCGCCCAAAAAACCCATGGCACCCAGGAATAAGCGGCCATATGGGTGGGAAAACCCCAATAAAGCACTGCCATAGCGGAAGCGCCATAACTTACCGCGCACAGGGCTGAAACAAGGGAAGAGTTTTGATTTTCCCGCATCCACAAGTAAAAACCCAGGCACCCCCACAAGGAATGGGCCAAGGGTATGAAAAAAAACCAATCGGCCAGGCCCGTGAGGGCCCAAATCCAGAAGGGGGGATAAAACACCGCGGATTGAAAGTTCGCCAGGTGAGGCTGTCCACAGGCTAGGTAAGGATTCCAAAGGGGGAGAGAACCTTTTCGGAAACTCTCCACGTTGAACCATTTTTCGGGGAAAACATACTCTAAAGTATCCGCAAAAGCCGGAAAATGGCCGATCAATCGGTAAGCCCACAGAGCAAGGCTAATAAAAAACAACACCCCGATCATTCGGGAAATAGGTTCTTGTTTCATGGGCCCCTATAATAGCAATTGACCCAAACCCATGAAACCCAAGCCCTATATAATTAAAGGAAATTTAAAAAAGCTTAACTGGGTGTCGAAAAAGTATTTTCCCCACATCACCCATTTATAGGTTTATTGAGATGTGGGACGTTCACAGGCCCTTTGTTAGTTCTTTTCAACGGGGAATGAGGGATAGTCCGTTTCTCGGACTTTTTAAGCATCCTGTTAATGGACAACGACGATCTTGAGGATCTTGTAGCCGATGAGTCCGCCCTCGGCGTTTGTGGCGTCCACTACCGCGAAATAAAGTCCACTCGCCTTCCCGGTCGCGTCCCACTGGGCGCTGCTGCTTCCTGCGTTTCCAGAGGTCCGGTGCATGACTAATTCCCCGGCTGTGTCATAGACACGGACATCCAATGTCAATCCCGGCACATTGGAGGTGAAGGTCACCCCATATCCCATCACACCGTTCAATAAGTTCGGCTCCGCCAGGATATTCCCCATCCCCGCGTTCGCCGTATCCGACATCACCAGCACGTGCGCCGTCAATACCGTCTCCCCACCGTTTCCGGTTTGTTCCGTCGCCTCAATGAAATATTGGCCGGACGGCACCATCCCCCCATTATCTCCCGTTCCATCCCAAACCACAGTCGTCCCATTGTTGAGCGTGATCGTTAATTGGGCCGGGATGTTCCCGGTTACCGGCCCGCTCGTCGGCTCAATGCTTGATGCCGATAACTGCAACTGGCTGGCCGTGCCCGCCACGGGGTTACTCGAGTAAACATACAGGGTCTTCACCACTTCCCCCGCCTCGTTGTAGATCTTCACCGCCACCTTGTACAAGGTCCGGTTCACGATGACCGGCTGGGTCACGCTCGTGTCCACCCCCATGTTGCTGGTGCTGTCCACTTTCACGTAGTATTCCCCGTTCCCCAGGGGGTTTCCAGAAGCGTCCGTCCCATTCCAACTCCCAATGGGTACTCCCGCGAAAATCACCGTCGTGGCGCTTCCCGGTCCGCTCATTTCCGTGATCGAACCCGAGCTCAAGTTGAATGAATTGATCGCCTGCGAATACTGCGATACCGGCAGGGATTCAACCAATTCCCCCGCTTCGTTATAAATACCGATCTTCACCATGTACTGGCCGGTGGTAAGGGTCGTCACGCAGGCGCTAGCCATGCCGCCCGTATAATTAGCCGTTGCGCAATTTCGGATGGTGTTCCCCGCCGCCACCAGGTTGTTGACCATGGCCTGGTAAGTTATCTGGTATTGCCCGGGAGCAAGCGGCGAGGGCAACGCCCAGGTCATAAGGGAGGCCGCCGAGTTATAAGCCGGGGTCACCCCCGACGGCGACATACCGAATGATTGGAAAGTAAGGTTCGCCGGGAGCGGATCCATCACGATTAAGCCGTAAACATCGCTGTTGATGACGTTCAAGGTCAGGGTATAAACCAAACCCGATCCAGCGCCCGCGCTGGTGGCGGAAACCTGTTTGTTTATGGAAACTATCCCTAAGGGGGTGAGGGTCGCCGTGGCCGTACAAGTCGATGTGGAGGTGACCGTGGGAGTCGCGGTGAAAGTATAGGTCGAAGTGTTGGTGAAAGTGGTTGTCGGAGTCGGGGTTTGGGTCCGGGTGGAAGTAGAGGTCGCTGTGGAGGTAGGAGTGGCGGTATCCGTCCAAGTTCCGGTGGCGGTCGGAGTATCCGTCCAAGTCCGAGTGGAGGTTTGGGTGGGACTATTGGTATAGGTAAAAGTTTCTGTTTTGGTCAAGGTTAAGGTCGGTGTCATCGTCGGCGTGACTGTCAGGGTGATGGTCGGGGTAAAGGTCTTCGTGTAGGTATTCGTGGACGTCTTGGTCAGTGTCTGGGTCATGGTCTCCGAGGGAGTTTCGGATGGAGTCACGGTAAGGGTCTGTGAGGGAGTAACCGTTTCCGTAAGAGTGTTGGTTTGGGTAAATGTGTTCGTCTGGGTGAGCGTGTTCGTTTCCGTGGTTGTTAAAGTTTGGGTCAAGGTATTGGTTTGTGTCGAGGTGATCGTCACCGTTGGGGTGTCCGTCGCTGTATAAGTGTTCACGGGGGTTTCAGTCCAAGTCGGGGAGATGGTTAAGGTCGGGGTGACCGTTACCGAGGGGGTATTGGTCAGGGTGTGAGTAAGTGTGGGTGTCATCGTCGGCGTAACCGTCATCGTAATCGTGGGGGTCACCGTAAGAGTCCAGGTATTGGTCTGGGTGAATGTATTCGTGGGAGTCTTGGTATTTGTTTGGGTAGGTGTAATGGTGAGAGTATTGGTATTGGTGGGCGTCACCGTGATAGTGGGGGTATTGATGGGGGTGATCGTGGAGGTACTCGTGGGTGTCACGGTGGGTGTAGAAGTATTCGTCACCGTACGGGTGTTCGTGGGGGTTACGGTATTGGTTCGGGTGGGCGTAACCGTGGGGGTGTAGGTGGCCGTCACCGTATAGGTATTGGTGTGTGTTACCGTCGGAGTATAGGTATTGGTCACCGTAAAGGTTTGAGTGGGTGTCACCGTAGGTGTGACTGTACGGGTATTCGTGGGGGAATTCGTCGGGGTCGAGGTCGGTGAAACAGTAGGTGTGTAGGTGGGAGTCCGGGTGGGGGTAACGGTAGGAGTATTAGAGACCGTAGGAGTGTTCGTAAAGGTATTAGTCGCGCATATCAGTACAGCCGTAACAGCGTTTGAAGTGACCGCAGCATCACCATCCGCGGTAATGGCGGACTGATTGACATAGGTGACCGAGCTTTGGGCTCCGCAAGCGACCGTTCCCCACCATGTCACGGCGCCTTGCAAATCGTAATTGGTTCCTGGAAAAGTCCATTTCAGGGTGCTTCCCGCCTGGGAGTAGTTGACGGTTCCTCCGGCATTCGTCTCGTTGTGGCCCCCGGGATAAGTGATTCCTGTTGGAATATTGTCCGTGAGAACCGCGTTATTCACCGCGTCAGCCATTTCGAATTTCAGGTTGGAATAATAATCCGGGTGCGCGGTCGCGTCGGCCTGCCATCCTTGTTGCCAAAGGCCGCTGCAAAGATTAGAGAAGGGGGCGTTATCCGTGTACGTGTATGTGTCGACAACGGAGGGGTTTCCTCTTTGCCAGACGTACTCCTTGATGACAACCGATCCAGCGGTAATGGTCATTACCGCCCGGACCGTGTACCAAACCCCCGCCTGGATCAAGGGCGTCGTCTGGGTGACCCCCGCCGTGCCGGATCCGCCATAAGTGGTTCCCGAATTCCTGAGGATAGCGAGGTTTCCGTAAGGAGCCGTATCAAGGGAAATTTCCGCCATATAAGCCTGGGTCACTCCCGCGTTCACGTTGTAAGCCAAAACCATCGTGGCGTCGGCTCCGGCGCTGACCCCCTGGGCGCTGGTGGGGATCATCATGTCCCCTTCCACCGAATAGGTGCCATTGCACAAGTTGACACTGCTATTCCTCAGGTATAAAGCGTAATCGCCTCCGCTTCCGGAATAAGCGGTGTTACCCACGAGATAATTATTCCCTTGGCCGTCCGTTTCCACATTGAAATCTCCCGTGTCCCCATTGCCGGGAATATCGGTATAGCCAGTTCCGTCGTAGCCAGTACCACCCTCATTTCCTCCTCCCGCTGTGTCATTGTCATAGGAATCGTAATACTGCAGGCTGAACCCATTGATGCTGTACGCCAGGGCGTAAGTTATTGCACCACCCCCGTTGATAATAGTGTTGTTGGGAAAGGGATATTCGCTTTTAACTAATTGAAATCCGCTCCCATTCACCTGAGAGGTTGAAGTATTGGTGTCTTCACTGACGGCGGTACCCTTCAAGGAGACTTTGGCCGTGTTAGTAATATTAGTACCGGTAGTGGCAATAGAACTGACTCGTCCCAGGAACCAAACCTGTCCCGACGCCTCACCCGCGCCGTTACCCGGGACGGTCCAAGTCAGGTTGGAGGTTGGAGCGACACCGGTGGAAACCGGGGCAGCCCCGTTTGGGCCCATTTCAATGAGGGTCACCCCGGCTGGCACCGTATCCGTAATGGTGGCGCCGGTGGGGTTGTTCACGAAATCATAGGAAACCGTGAACAACAACAGATCACCCGGGGCTGCGCTCCCGCCCTCTGAGGTTTTTTCGGCAGTAATAACGGTAGGTCCGGGGGCCGGCACGGTCACTATCGTATTGGCCGAAAACGCCGATCCAACATTGCTGCAATAAAAATTGGCGTCGTTGACATTGACGACAAAATGATAGGGCCCCCCCAGGCTGTTTCCTGGAATTGTATAGTTGAAGGTTTGGGTGATGGGACCACAATCACCGGAAGCGGCGACCGTGGGTGGTGGAATAGCGAACCCAATGTTATTGCTGTTCGAAAGGGAACCCACATTTCCATTGGAAACATTCCCGGCAACCGTGCCGTTTCCATAAGCCAAAAAAGTTTGGTTAACCGTGGAATTTCCACAGCTTTGAATAGTATTTGACCCGTTGGTATTAACGGCCAATATCAAATCGGTAGTTTGTGTGTCGGCGTAGTAAGGGTTCGCCGCATCGGTTGTACAGTAAGTGACCGTAAGCAGTACGGTCTGGCCGGGAGCCGCAGTTGCGGGTAAAGCGGTGATGGAAAGATTCTGAATAACCTGTCCATGGGCGATGGAGTCTACAAAAACAAACGCAAAAAGGAACCCTATACGCGATATTTCGCGCGTGCGGGCCCAACCCTTGAAACCGTTTACAACACCCATAATTTTATTTTTCACCCAACACCTTCTTTTAATTTATGACCCAAATCCCTCGATTTGGACTTTGCCAGTTCTTTAATTTCGACTCTTGACTTTAAAATTAATCCAGTAATTTTTTGGTAAAGATTTTCAGAATGTTTAATCCGCAGATATAGATTAGCACTATTTTCAATTTCTATATTAAACCTAAGGAAAAAACCGTTTAACCAGTTTATCGATTAAATCTCGGTAATCTTAAGGTTTCTATTTTAAGGGATTTATGAAGTTGAAAACTAACAGCCATAGCTAACATTCGAGACAATAATTAAGTTTTTAAACTGAAAAAGTAAAATTATGACGTTTTGAATTTTTAACGGGGTTCTGATAAATGTGTTTTCCACCCCGTCAAACGGCCACGGGTTAGGAGTAAATCACCCCTTGTTTCCCAAGGGGTGATTCGCGACACATGTACGAAAAAGTCCGCTTCTCGGACTTTTTCAACATCCTGTTAATGAACAATAACTATTTTGAGAATCTTATAGCCGATCTGGCCGCCTTGGGCGTTGGCGGCGTCCACCACCGCGAAATAGAGCCCGCTGGCCTTCCCCGTCGCGTCCCAGCTGGCGCTGCTGCTTCCCGTGTTTCCAGAGGTCCTGTGCATGACCAGCTCCCCGGCCGTATCGTACACCCGGTAATCCAGCGTCAACCCCGGCACATTGGAGGTGAAGGTCACCCCATATCCCATCACACCGTTCAAAACGTTCGGTTCCGCCAGGATATTCCCCATCCCCGCGTTCGCCGTATCCGACATCACAAGCACGTGCGCCGTCAATACCGTCTCCCCACCGTTTCCGGTTTGTTCCGTCGCCTCAATGAAATATTGGCCGGACGGCACCATCCCCCCATTATCTCCCGTTCCATCCCAAACCACAGTCGTCCCATTGTTGAGCGTGATCGTTAATTGGGTCGGGATGTTCCCGGTTACCGGCCCGCTCGTCGGCTCAATGCTTGATGCCGATAACTGCAACTGGCTGACCGTGCCCGCTACGGGGTTGCTCGAGTATACATACAGGGTCTTCACCACTTCCCCCGCCTCGTTGTAGATCTTCACCGCCACCTTGTACAAGGTCCGGTTCACGATCACCGGCTGGGTCACGCTGGTATCCGCTCCCATGTTGCTGATGCTGTCCACCTTCACATAGTATTCCCCGTTCCCCAGCGGGTTTCCCGACCCATCGGTGCCGTTCCAGCTGCCGATCGGTACCCCCGCGAAGATCACCGTCACGGCGCTACCAGGTCCGCTCAGTTCCGTAATCGATCCCGAGCTCAAGTTGAACGAATTGATGGCCTGCGAATACTGGTTCACCGGCAGGGAATCGACCAATTCACCCGCCTCGTTATAAATCCCAATTTTCACCGAGTACTGGCCGGTCGTCAGGGTTGTCACACAGGCGCTGGCCGATCCTCCCACATAACTGGCGGTCGCGCAGTTTTGGATCGTGATTCCCGCCGCCACCAGGTTGTTGACCATCGCCTGGTAGGTCATCTGGTATTGCCCCGGGGCCAGGGGAGAGGGCATCGTCCAGGTCATGAGGGAGGTTGCCGAGTTATAGGCCGGGGTCGCTCCCAACGGAGACATCCCAAATGATTGGAAAGTGAGGTTCGCCGGCAGCGGATCGGTCACGATTAGGCCGTAAACGCCGCTTCCAGTTACGTTCAAGGTCAGGGTATATACCAAACCCGATCCGGCGCCCGCGCTGGTGGCGGAAACCTGTTTGCTGATGGAAGCTATCCCTAAGGGGGTGAAGGTCGCCGTGGCCGTGCAGGTCGACGTGGAAGTTACCGTGGCGGTCGGGGTGAAGGTGAAGGTAAATGTGGGGGTGAAAGTGGAGGTAGGAGTGAGGGTGGTAGTCCGGGTGGGAGTGGAAGTTGCGGAGGAGGTGGGGGTGGCGGTATCCGTCCAAGTGTGAGTGGCTGTGGGGGTATCCGTCCAAGTGCGGGTGGAGGTCTGGGTGGGAGTATTCGTAATGGTGGAGGTTCCCGTCGAGGTAAGGGTGAGGGTAGGCGTCAGGGTCGGAGTTACGGTTAAGGTGATGGAAGGAGTAAAAGTCATCGTACGGGTATCCGTTGATGTGTAAGTCAGGGTCACGGTCAGGGTCGTCGTCACTGTCATCGTGACCGTCGGGGTATTCGTCTGTGTCAAAGTACTGGTCTGAGTGGGGGTATTGGTCATCGTTGGCGTGAGTGTTTGGGTTGGGGAATTCGTGACCGTGAGCGTATTCGTCTGCGTGTTGGTCACCGTCGGCGTCACCGTTTCCGTATAGGTGTTCGTCAGGGTAATGGTATTTGTCACCGTATGGGTGTTCGTTTGGGTATCGGTATTGGTCTCCGTCGGAGTCACCGTGGGCGTGTAGGTATTCGTCACCGTGTTGGTGTTCGTCGGCGACAAGGTAGGCGTGCGGGTGAACGTCACGGTGGGGGTATTGGTGGGCGTCACCGTATTTGTGACGGTCGGCGTCACCGTGGGCGTGTAGGTATTGGTCACCGTATGGGTATCCGTCGGTGATACGGTGGGCGTCACCGTATTCGTGACCGTCCGCGTCACCGTGGGCGTATAGGTATTGGTCACCGTATAGGTGTTCGTCGGGGTGACCGTGTCGGTCCAGGTGTTGGTCACCGTCGGCGTGTTGGTCGGCGTCACCGTTGGCGTCACCGTATAGGTGTTCGTCGGGGTCACCGTGTTGGTCGGGGTATAGGTTGGGGTGTGGGTGGGAGTGTAGGTGGGAGTGCGGGACGGGGTGTAGGTGGGGGTTCTGGTCGGAGTAACCGTGGGCGTGTAGGTATCCGTGATGCATCCCGCCACGGTGATCGTGACCGGGTTCGAGACCAGCGTTTGTCCGACGGAGGTGGTCACATCCAAGCCCGTGACAGAGGCCGTATTCACCTGGGTCGGGGGAATACAGGTCACGGCCGCCGCCCAGGTAATCGCGCCCTGCAAGGCGTTTACTGTCGTGGGTTGGGCTCCTCCCAAATCCCAAACCAAATTGGGGGGGCCTCCGTTGAGGGCCTGGCTTGAGCTTCCCGGTATATAGGTTTGTCCGCCGGGCACCGTGTCCAGGAGGGTGGGGTTTTTGACCGGATCGGATTTATAAAGCGCCAAATCGCTATAAAGATCGCGTCCTGGGTTGTAGACCCCGCTGGAAGGGGAAGTAGGATCCGCTACCCATCCGATCCTATAACCATTGCCCGTTCCGGGGTCGGGGCAAGGTACGACCTGTCCCGTGTTGTCCGTGTAAGTCCAATCGAAAGCCGCCGGTTCCGCGCCCCCCACCGGCCATATCTTCCCCTGTAAGGTCAACTGCCCGCCCGCCGCCCGGGTCACCGTGACCTGGACCGTGTACCAGGTGTCGGTGGGAAGGGCGGCGTTCGTGGAATTGGGCCCCGTGCAGATGGATTCCATGTCCGCGGACTTGAATTGGCCGCATTCATCCCCGGCGACCACTTGGTACTTGACCGTCCCTCCGTTATTTTGTTGGAGCCCGAAATTCGCCCCATTAGGCAAGGGGCCCCCGGGAACCTGGTCGATATAGGCATCGCGGGATATGATGACGTCATAGCCGACCCCATTCGAGTCGGAAGCCACCACCATGGTCGCGTCCTGTCCCCCGCCGGTGCTGGTGGTTCCGTCCTGTAGGAAGGCGGGAATATTGACGTTTCCCTGGACGATATAACTGCCCGTGGCGCAAAGGGGCGAGCCAGGGCCCGGGGGTGAGTCCCGCAAAAGGCTTTGGTAATCGTTGATGCTTCCGCCGGTTTGAACGTCGATGTAATTTCCCACGACCGAATCATTCTGGAATTTCCAGTTATTGGCCGCGATCGACCCATTGGGGCTGGTATAGGTATTCCCGTCAAAACCGGTGACATTGCCGCCATCGGGGGAACCCGCCCCGCCCGTACTGTCGTTATCGTAAGAATCAAAAACCTGGAGGCTGGACCCCCCGATGTTGTAATTGAGGACATAAGTGACGCTGGAGCCGGAAGCTAAGTTGTTGGAGGGCCCCAAGACAGTTTTGCCCAGGGTGAATATCCCCCCCACCGTCACCCCCACTGTGTTGGAGTTGACCGTACCCGTGTTGGGGGAAGCCGCCGAGGCGGTGTTGGAAATGGTCCCGCTGTTAAACCCGGCTGGAACCTGGACCAGCATCCAAACGTCGCCCGTGGGCTGGGTGGCCGCGTTATTGATAACCCATGTAACGATGCCTGCATTGTTCACGCCCGGGGGACTGATATTGGCTCCCGCTACCCCGGCCAGGGTGGTGGGCGGGGGGATCGGATCGGTGATGGTGACCGGCCCGCCTGTGTTAATGAAGTTGTAATCGATTCGGAACAGGATCAAATCCCCGCCCTGGGCGTTATTCCCGATGACGCTTTTCGAGATATTCAGGCTGGGAGGCTCCGAGGAAGTGGAAACGGCGAAAGGCTTGCTTATGGTGCTATCCCATTGCGTGCATTGCACGTCGTTTGCCGCCCCGGCCACGACAAGGTTGTAGTTGCCAATGGGGGTGTTGCTGGGGATGGTCACGACGAAAACCTGGGTGATAGTGGAGGCGGGACAGGTAGGGGCGGTGGCTTGCGGCGAGTCTCCCGAATTCCATCCTTGCGTGGGGCCAGGGTCCGCCCCGTCGTTCCGGGTTGAAGTCAGCACGGGAGCGGGCCCAGCGGGATTTCCCCCATCCACCAGCAAACGCTGGCCCGTGTAAGGGCAGGCTTGAATGGTGGTATGGCTTGATGGTTCCAAGGCGACCAGGAAATACGAAGTGTTATATTGGTTGTCCTCACAATAAGTAACAGTGACGCCCAATGTTCCCCCGGGTGCGGGAAGGGCTGTGGACAAAGTAATGCTATAAATATGAACATTTGCCCACAGCGGAACAGGAACAATTGCAACAGCCATCACTAGGGCCCAAAATATTTTTTTAAAACGATTACTCATCTTCGAACCCATTCCCCTTTTCCCAAAATAATAAAGTCTTATAACTGGATGACCTGTCCATGGGCGATGGAGCCTACCAAAACAAAAATCCAAAGAAATCCTGTAGGCGATTTTAAACGCATGAGAACCCAACCCTTGAAAGCGTTTCCAACACTCACGATTTTATTTCTCACCCAACACCTTCTTAATAATTTATGATCCAAAATCATCAATTTGGACTTTACGAGTTCTTTAATCTAGATTCCTGACTTTAAAAATAATCCAGTAACTTTTTGGTAAAGATTTTCAGAATGTTTAATCTACAGGTATAGATTAGCACTGTTTTCAAATTCTATAGTAAACCTCGGGGAAAACCGTTTAACCAGTTTATCGATTAAACCCTTGTATTATTAAGTATTTAATTTTAAGTGGTTAATGTAGTAGAAAACTAACAGCTATAACTAACATGCAAGACAAGAATGATGTTTTTATTCCGCAAAATTGTGGCTTGTTGAATTCTTAAATTAACAGGGTGCTGAAAAAGTATTTTTCAACACCCTGTCGACAGCCATGGGATAAAACGAGCCACTAAAAATATGGATTTTATGGTTCATGGCTCGTTCATAAACTAGGAAAAAGTCCGTTATTCGGACTTTTTCAGCATCCTGTTAATGAACAATAACGATCTTGAGGATCTTATAGCCGATCTGTCCGCCCTGGGCGTTGGCGGCTTCCACCACCGCGAAATACAAGCCGCTGGCCTTCCCCGTCGCGTCCCATTGGGCGTTGCTGCTACCCGTGTTTCCGGATGTCCGGTGCATCACCAGCTCCCCGGCCGTGTCGTACACCCGGTAATCCAGCGTCAACCCCGGCACATTCGAGGTGAAGGTCACTCCGTACCCCGTCACCCCATTCAAGACGTTCGGTTCCGCCACGATATTCCCCATCCCCGCGTTCGCCGTCTCCGACATCACCAGCACATGCGCCGTCAATACCGTCTCCCCGCCGTTTCCGTTCTGTTCGCTCGCCTCAATGAAATACTGCCCTGAAGGCACTATCCCCCCGTTGTCGCCCGTCCCATCCCATACGATGGTCGTCCCGTTGTTAAGCGTAATGGTCAATTGGGTCGGCACGTTATTGGTCACCGCACCACTGGTCGGCTCGATGCTCGACGCCGACAACTGCAACTGGCTCGCCGTTCCCGCCACGGGGTTGCTCGAGTAAACATACAGGGTCTTCACCACTTCCCCCGCCTCGTTGTAGATCTTCACCGCCACCTTGTACAAGGTCCGGTTCACGATAATCGGCTGGGTCACGCTCGTATCCACACCCATGTTGCTGATGCTGTCCACCTTCACGTAGTACTCACCGTTCCCCAGCGGGTTCCCCGACCCATCGGTGCCATTCCAACTGCCGATGGGCACCCCAGCGAAGATCACCGTTACGGCGCTTCCCGGTCCGCTCAGTTCCGTAATCGATCCCGAGCTCAAGTTGAACGAATTGATCGCCTGGGAATACTGGTTCACCGGCAGGGACTCAATCAATTCCCCCGCCTCGTTGTAGACCCCGATCTTCACCGTGTACTGGCCGGTAGTTTGGGTGGTCACACAGGCGCTGGCCGTCCCGCTGACATAATTGGCCGTAGCGCAGTTTTGGTAAAGACCCCCGCCGCCACCAGGTTGTTCACCTAGGCCTGGTAGGTCATCTGGTACTGGCCCGCAGCCAGGGGCGAGGGCATCATCCAACTCATGATGGAGGTTGCCGAGTTATAAGCTGGGACCACTCCCGTCGGCGAGGTCCCCAAAGTCTGGAACGTCAAATATGGGGAAAGCGGGTCCGTCACCACCAGGTTCTGGGTGTCGTTTCCCGACACATTCAAGGTGACGGTGTAGAGAAGAACCGAGCCCGCCCCCGCGCTGGGCAAGGATACCTGTTTGCTGATGGTTACCATTCCCGGGGGGGTGAAGGTGGTCGTCACCGTAGAGGTTGGCGTGGAAGTGGCTGTGGGGGTCAAGGTAGGCGTGTTCGTCGGGGTGGAGGTCAGCGTGGGAGTGAGGGTGGAGGTTGGAGTCGGGGTGGAAGTGGGGGTTTTGGTCGAGGTGGAAGTCGCGGTGAAGGTGGGCGTGCCGGTAGGGGTCCAGGTGCCGGTCGCCGTCGGTGTACCCGTCGCCGTAGGGGTGTTCGTAAAGGTGGCGGTATTAGTGGGTGTTCCTGTCGGGGTAGGGGTCATGGTGGTGGTCGGTGTATGGGTGAAGGTGGGGCTATTGGTTTGAGTGAAAGTATTGGTCTCAGTCAGGGTGTTCGTCGGGGTCATGCTGGGAGTTACGGTAAGGGTTTCCGTAGGCGTAACCGTTTCCGACGGGGTATTGGTCTGGGTCATGGTGTTCGTTTGGGTGGGGGTGTTGGTCTGGGTGTTGGTCAAGGTCTGGGTCGGGGTATCCGTGGTGGTGTAGGTGAGCGGGACCGTCTCCGTCCAGGTCGGGGTGGTGGTGATGGTCCAGGTAACCGTGAGGGTGGGGGTATAGGTTTGGGTCAGGGTGTTGGTCTGGGTATTGGTCAAGGTCTGGGTCGGGGTCTGCGTGATGGTGTAAGTGAGCGGGGGAGTCTGGGTCCAGGTTGGGGAGATCGTCGGGGTCAGGGTCACCGTGATGGTGGGCGTCACCGTCTGGGTGTGGGTGTTCGACGCAGTGACGGTATTCGTCACGGTCAGCGTGTTGGTGATGGTGGGCGAGAAGGGGAAGGTTTGGGTGGGGGTCCCTGTCACCGTATTGGTCCGGGTGACCGTCACCGTGGGAGTCACGGTGGCCGTAAAGGTATTGGTGGGGGTGACCGTAAGGGTTTGGGTGGGGGTGACTGTCGGGGTATTGGTGGGGGTGACCGTGTAAGTTTTAGTCGGGGTCACGGTTGGGGTCCAAGTCGATGTGACCGTGTTGGTGTTGGTCTGGGTGAGCGTGTTGGTAACCGTAAAAGTGGATGTGACGGTGGGAGTATTGGTGATAGTTGGCGTCAAGGGGAAGGTTTGAGTTGGCGTTCCAGTAATAGTAATGGTCCGTGTCACCGTCACCGTGGGGGTAACGGTGGACGTGTAAGTATTGGTGGGGGTGATGGTATTGGTGCGGGTGGGGGTAACCGTGGGGGTATAGGTATTGGTTACCGTATAGGTGTTCGTGGGGGTAACGGTCGGAGTCACCGTGTTGGTGTTGGTTGGGGTGACAGTATTGGTTTTGGTTGGGGTAACCGTCGGCGTCACAGTCTGGGTAAAGGTGTTCGTGGGGCTAACGGTTGGAGTCACCGTGTTGGTGTTGGTTGGGGTGACCGTGTTCGTTTTGGTCGGGGTGACCGTGGGTGTCACAGTCTGGGTGA
>CAWKIF010000151.1:0-18968 GCA_963849485.1 candidate division FCPU426 bacterium
CTAGTGACCCTCAAGGCCTAGTAATGGGTTGGCGACTTCGGAATTGCTTGGAAATTTCCAGGGACACCGGAGGTGTCCCATAAACGTTTGATTACCGACGGCTTCGAACTGGTGTTGGAGGGCAAAAAATGCCAGAAGTCAGCCGCATCCCCAAACTCGAGGGCGAGGAATAGGCGGAAGCTCACGGCATGGCGGTTAGGCACACCGCCTGCGAGTTCATGGTCGCTGGGACATGGCGAATGCTGGCTGAGGTACCGTAGCCCGGGAGGTCATCCACTCCATCGGTGAATTACTGACCCCGCGGTGTTGTGGCTTCTCCCCTGTGCCCAGCCATTCCAGGGCATTGAGAATCAGCCGGTCTTGCACTTCGCTGGCGAACGTGGAGGACAACTCCTTGCTGGGTCTGGTTCCATAATCCATGTCGTTATGACCCATGTTGAAGTAGATCATGCGGTATTTCTGGTTTGTCCAGACCACGGGGTAGTAACCGTCGTGCCAGATTTCGTGCGGCTTCGGCCCGGTGCCCAGGGGAAGCTCGCCGGATCGATCGCCGCCAGGATCTTGATATTTCGGTTGGTTCTCAGATCATTGGCCCACTTGTACCATTCGTTGGGGGCGCTCTTGAAAGTGATCGGCAATCCGACGGTCGCGGGGTGCTGGGTGTCCTCCACCCGGAGGATTGCCGATGTGGGTCTCCAGGTATTGCCGGCGTACATGCCGGCTCCCAGGAAATCGTTGTGGTACCAGTCCCAGTTCTGGGGATACTTCGAGGGAGTGATGCGAACGCGGCGAAGTGAAAGCCCATCCAGCCGCCGCCGTTTTCCATGTACTTCTGGAATGCCTCTCGCTGTCGCGGCGAGTCCGGCGCGTGTCCAGGAACACGATCACCCGGTACGGGGCGAGAAACTCCAGATTGAGATTGTCCCAGTTTGTCGTGGACTCAAACGAGAAGCCGGTGCTCGGCGGCATCCGGGCAAACCACGGCCTCGCTTCGTTCACAAAGCTGATGTGCGCGGCATCCGCCTTGCCGGTATAGAAAGCAATCACCTTGAATCGTGGTGCGGTCGTCTGTCCGAAGGCGGCAGGAACCCACAGATAAGCCGCAATAAAGGCATCGAGTTCTTCTTAAATGGTCGATCCATCCTTACCGGGTCGGCACAACCTCTTCGGGCTCAATATCTCCGCCGCATCTGCCGTGCCGGTCAAGCTGGAAACCGCAAGATCACTCATGTCGACTGCTCAATCCGCTTTGCCGGTGCAGGTACTCGCTGGCCGACAAGCCGCACGGTGGCTACTCATCGAGGGCCTTCAGCAGCTCCTGGAATCCTTCCTGGCTGCCTGCGGCCTTTCGGAGGGTCGGCTCCAGCCTCATGGCCTTGCTGGCCAGCGGTTGCTCGGGTCCATCGCCAGCATCAGCCGGGTGAACTTAGCCTGCCAGGTCCTTGTCGAAGTCCTTGCTTGCCGCGGAGACCAATGGCTGAAAAATGGCGGAGATACCGACATTACCTTCAGGCCGCTGCACCCGGTCGGGCTCACGCTCGGAGAGGCGCTTCCAGAACCTTGCTTGCCGATGATGCCCGCCTGTCCCTTCCCTTTCTGGATATGTGGCTAGCACGTGTATTTTGCTGGAGCACCAGTTGCCTCGCAGGTCGGCGTTGCCGTCGAGATCGTGGATTTTTATCCGAAAGTTTGAAGTTTATGCCTGGTGTTCTCAGGTTGCTCAACCGGGAGCACCAACTTTGCTTGGTGGTTTGGCGGCTACCGAGTACCAGCGTCTTGCCCGCCAGGCCCATTTGGTGGAGCGAATGGATGTAGTTTGGCCGAACGACGAGCGCCGAGTGGGACATCGCAATTGACGTCGCGCATCACCCAGGGCCCGGCTGGCGTTGCCGGCCTTGCGGTGGTACTGGGCGTGCGCGAGCGGCGTGTTCCAGGCGATATCCACCTCGCCTCTTTCCAAAGCGCCTCGACCAGACGCGTCGTAATGCGAGAAGAGGACGTAGTCGACGGACATCCCCCGGCGATCGAAGTAGCGGCGGATGTCCTCGAAGATCGTCACGGCCGACGGCGGATACGGCGCATGGCACCGATAGGGACGACTGGCGGTTGCTGGGGGATGGATTTCGCCATTGTCTGCTCGTGTTCCCCAGCGATGGCGATAGGCGACGCGGGGAAGAAGCAGGATCAGGTGAGTGAGGAACGAGGGAGACGCACGATGTTCCCGCATGGCGAGGCCTCCAGGGGGACGAATTCGTGAAGATACCGCATCGGGCTGGGAGATGGCCCCGGCCGACCGCACTGGCAGGCCCATCGGAACGTCTCCGGCCGGTCGCATCCACTCCGGACCATAGCCCGTCCCGGCGCGTCTGCGCGGCCGGGGGTAGGGAGTGGCTGTCGTGACATGGCGAAAGACGCGGCAGCGTGAACGCGGGAGACGGCCGGGACCGGACCTGGAGAACACGGCGGCGGATCGACACGTGCAAGAGGAAAGAGAGGTGAACTCCGCGGGTTCGAATGAGCGAGGTGGATTATTCGACTGGGTAAGGACCGTCGTTAAATGCGACCGCATGGTATCCCTTTGATCCGATCGCCCGCGCCACGCGGCTCCTCGGATCGTCCCCCGCAGCCAGGCGATCGAGGATGAACTTGAAATCGAATCGAGGCCGCCAACCGAAGCTCCTCCCGAGTCCCGCCGGTTGAGATATACCCTGCCGATGGCGAGTTGTTCGCGATGTCCCTGGCGACTTTGCGCGCGCGCATCAGATCTCCCGGTCCCAAAGAGATGGCCGCCACGCGCGGGTGCCCTCCCCCTCCGTACTTCTCGCAAAGGGACGCGAGGTTCACTTCGGCCGAGGCTTCCTTCCAGGGATTGGTTCCCACGGACACTTTCGAGCGCGTGGGCGAGGCGCTCACGCCAACCGTGTAGAGGGCGTCCGGATAGAGGTAATACGGAATGAACTTGTTGTAGCCTTCGAGGTCCAGATCGCTAACATCGAAATAGACCACGCCGCCGCGTGAGTCGGCGCGCTCTCGTAATATTTCCATGGAATGCCGGTGGCGCTCGAGCAGCGGGCCCAGGTGCTTCTTCACGATCGGCAGGTCAGATCATCTCGCTGAGAGGTATCTCGGCCAGTTCCGGAATGAACTGCTGCACCAGATTCGGCTCCGGGGCGGCTTCGATCACGAGCGCCAGTTGCATGGCAGGCTCGGCCAGTCCCACGGCCTCCTGCGGAGACGCTGAATTGCGCGCCATCGATGATATCTGCCCCACTTGACGAGGTCCGCAATCGGCCGCGCGTCAAATCCGAATTTTTCCGAAGCGATGGTGGCGAGAAACTTCGTGCAGGACTTGTCGGAAGGATCGTAGAGCTTTCGTCCTGAGCGGTCCTGGCGGAAGTTCTCGGCGTCTTCCGGCGTGAGGAAGGCGCTCTGATGGTGGTCGAACCACCAGGTCAGCAGCGCGGATCGCTCGAATACTTGAAATCGACGATGGCGTTTACGTCCCCATCCCAAAGGTGCGTCATCAAAAGGCTGCGAGGCCTTGTGGGTCATGCCGGTATAGAGGAATTCCGCGTTCGGATCGATGCGCTCCCGGTAGAAGCGGGAAAAGATCGCCGCCGAAGACGCCCCGTCGAAGCATTTGTCGTGAAAGCAGATTCGAACCGTCACTCGCTCCCCCACTCGCGTTGGGCCACCTCTCGGTCGATGTACCATCAACGAAAGTCAATCAGGATGAACGTATTGCCCCACGAGTGTCAATAGGCATGGCGTTTTAACGGGATTTCCGGCCTTTGGAGCAAGCCGATGGCAACGGCAGCGAAAATAGCAGCAGGGGTCTTTCACGGAATCATCTAGAATACTTCGGCCGATGGCAAAAATCACTTTTCTGGGCGCGGCAGGAACGGTAACGGGATCGAAATCTTGGTGGAAGCGGAAGGCAAGCGGTTGCTGGTTGACTGCGGGCTCTTCGAAGGCTCCAAGGAACTCAAACAACGCAATTGGGATCACCTGCCGGTGGATCCCGCCACGATCAACTGGGTCGTGCTCACCCACGCGCACATCGACCACACCGGCTATTTTCCCCGGCTGGTGCACTCCGGCTATCACGGGCCGATCTATGCGAACCCGGCCACGCGCGAGCTGTGCGGCCTGCTCCTCCCGGATTCGGCGCATCTCCAGGAAGAAGACGCGCAGTACGCAGCAAAAAAGGGCTACGCCAGCCACAAGCCCCCGCTGCCACTCTACACGGTCGTCGAGGCCCAGACCGCTCTGAAGCAGTTCCGGGATATTCCCCGCGCGGATTCTTTCAAGATCAGCCCGCAATTTTCGGTGAAGGGTCACGACGCCGGCCACATTCTCGGCTCCTCGTGGATCGAGCTGACCATCACGGAAAACAACAAGCAGATGCTGGTGGTTTTCTCGGGCGACATCGGGCGTTACGGCGAGCCGATTCTGAAAGACCCCGAACCGCCCACACGCGCGGACTTTTTGCTCTGTGAATCCACCTACGGCGACCGCGACCATCCCAGCGGTTCGGTGGAGGACGAGCTCGCGGACGTAATCAACCGGGTGAACAAGCGCGGCGGGGCGGTGGTGATTCCGGCATTCGCCGTGGGACGCACGCAAATGCTGATGTACTTCCTGCGGAAGCTCGAAGATGACAAGCGAATTCCGCACCTTCCGGTGTTCGTCGACAGCCCCATGGCGATCAACGTGACCGGTTTATACGCCAACCACACCGAAGACCACGACCTCGAATTCACCAAGGAAGAGCTCGAAGGCAATCACGATCCGCTGAACATGCACGAAGTGCATATGACGCGCACTGTAGAGGAATGAAGAAAATCAACGAAGTCGTATCGCCCTGCATCATCATTTCGGCCAGCGGCATGGCGACGGGCGGTCGAATCCTGCACCACCTTGAGCGGCGGCTCCCCGATTCTCGCAGTGCTGTCATACTGGTGGGCTACCAGGCGGAGGCGTCGCGCGGCCGGGCTTTGCAGGACGGAGCGAAATACGTCCGCATTTTCGGAGAACAGGTGCCGGTGCGGGCGGAAGTCGTCAACATAGGCCAGCTGTCGGCCGCATGCCGGAAAAAGCGAATTGCTGCGATGGCTCTCGGGCTTTCAGGCGCCGCCGCGCCAGACTTTTCTGGTGCACGGCGAACCGGTGGCCCTCGACGCGCTTCGCGGCGCGATTACCAGCCAGTTTCACTGGCCGGTAACGATTCCGGCGTACAGGCAGTCCTTCGATCTGAACTTGTAAGCGGCGCGCGCACCAGCGCAGTCTTGCCTACTTCGCCTTCAGCTTCGCTAGCTTTTCGGCGGCCGGCGAGCTTCATCGTCTTTTCCGTCTTGCAGAAGGTGAAGCGCAGCTGCGTGCGGCCATCGGCAGGGTTGCGATAGAAGCTCGAGCCCGGCACCGCAGCAACGCCGATATCCTTCACCAGATGTCTCGCGAAAGAAACGTCGTCCGGAAAACCGAACGCCGAGATGTCCGCCATGATGTAGTAGGCGCCTTTCGGCCTGCCGCACCGGAAACCAGCTTCTGTGAGCATCTTGAGCATGCGCTCGCGACGTTCCGCGTACTCGCGGGCCATCGTTTCGTAGTATTCGGCGGGAATCGCAGCGCAACGGCTCCTGCCGCCTGCAGAGGCGCGGCAGCGCCGACCGTGAGGAAGTCGTGGACTTTGCGGATCGGGGCGGTCACCTCCGGCGGCGCAATGGCCCATCCCACGCGCCATCCGGTGACGCTGTAGGTTTTCGAAAGCGCGTTCAGGGTAATCGCGCGGTCGCGCATTCCTTCGAGCGACGCGATCGAAATGTGCTCGGCGTGTATGACACTCTAGCGGTTTCGGGAGCGGCCACCCTGGGGGAACCTTGAGCCTGTTCAATTACGGCTCTTTCCTGGTTCACGACAACGAATCTTTCACCCTGCTAACGGCGGGAGGGGGGGTGACCGGGACCTTCAACACCGCGCCCAACCAACTTGACCGGGACCCGGTGACTGTGCTCTATGAACCCGACGAGATAATTTTGAACGTCACCGCCAACGCACCCACCTTCACCTCTTTAGGATTGACCTATAACCAGCAAGAAGTCGGCGGGGCTTTGGACAACCTGGTGGGAAATGGGGGTGATCCGGCTTTGATCAGTGAACTGGGCACCCAAGCCAACTCCTCCTTGCCGGGAATTTACGACGAAATCTCACCGGCGAATTTGACGCCAGTTTACCGCATGAGCTTCGCCCTCTCCGGGCTGGAGGCGAACCTCGTGAGCCGGAGGGTTTCCTGGCTGTTCGGTGATTCCGGCTTTGGTTCCAAGACTCTTTCATGGAACGGGGAGGGGCCCCAATTCACCGGGAATCTGCCGGCCTCCTATGAGGCAGACATGGGCCAAATGGCCCAACCCGACCGATGGGGAGCCTTCGTGGAGGGTTTGGGAGATTTCGGCACCGTCACGGGTGACGGCAACGGGCCGGGCTACCAATTTTCCACCGGCGGAGTGGGCGCCGGGCTGGATTACCGCCTCTCGAAAGATTCGGTGGTTGGGTTGCTGCTGGGATACACCCAGTCGGGCACCAGCCTATCCACGGGCACGGTCAACCTGACCGGGGGCCTTTTGGGTCTTTACGCTGGATGTAAAGGTGGAGCCTTCCACTTGGATGCCTTGGCCGAGGGCGGACTCAATAGCTACAACACCCTGCGAAACGCCTTGGGCGGCCAGGCCTCGGGCAACACGCAAGGCCGGCAGTTTTCGGGCGCGCTGGGCACGGGCTACGATTTCACGATGGGCCCCATAAGGATCGGGCCCTTCGCGACTGGCCAGTACACTAACGTGAGCCTCAACGGCTTCTCGGAAACGGGTTCCATGGCGCCCTTAAGTTACGAGTCGCAAAGTGAAGGAAATTTGGTGAGCGATCTGGGGGTGCAGGCGAGCCGTCCATGGGATGTGGGCGGCGGGGTGAAATTATCGCCTTCCCTCCGCGCGGCCTGGGAACACGTCTATCAAGGTAACCTGGACAGCCTGAACGCCAGCCTCAATGGATCGGGTTTCTCCGTGAACGGCCCCGTCTTGGGAACGGAGGAGGCGGTCCTGGCCGCCGGGTTGGACGCCCTATGGCCGGGGAACCTCGACACCTATGCCTCATACCAGGGCAAGGTGGGCATGACTAACTTCACCGAACAAAGTGTATTCGTGGGAATGAGTCTGGCTTGGGGTGGTACCTCCCCTAAGACTCCGGCAACCGTTCAGCCCACGCCCGCTCACCTGGAGCCGGTCCTTCCCACGGTGGCGCCGACACCCTTACCCGTAACAGGTGTCATGTTCGAGCACAAAAAATTGGATACCCCCACGCCAACCTATATCCTGGCGTATTTCCAGTTCGATTTGGGCCAAGATACATTGAGGTCGGACGCTTTTGATGCGCTTAAGCAGGCGGTTTTGACCCTTCAGCAGAAGTTGCCGAACGAGGCCCTGGCCGTGGTCGGCCATACGGATGACACCGAATTCAAGGAAGGTTCGAGCCAAGAAGGCAACCAGAAGCTGTCCCTGGCCCGGGCCCAGGCTGTCATCGACCTCTTGGCCCAGAACGGGGTCGACCCGAGACGTTTGATCGCCCGGGGGATGGGCGACACCCAGCCCCTTGTGCCCAATACCAGCCCAGAGAACCGGGCCAAGAACCGGCGGGTTGAACTTTGGTCCAGCGCGGACCTGAATTTGTCCGGGGCCGGGGGGACATCCTCGGCGGCGTCCGATTTGGTCGCCAGCGGCGAAAAACTGGCGCAGGAAGGCCGGTTAAAAGAGGCGGGAGATGCTTATCTTCAAGCTATAAAATCCAACCCCCAAGACGCCACTGCCTGGTACAAGTTGGGCAATCTTTACTTTCAGACCCATAGCAAGGCCTATGCGGTGAGATGCTTCGAGGAAGTCGTTAAATTAAAGCCAGAAAACAAGTCCCTTGCGGACTGGCTTGAGAAATACAAGAGCCAGGCACCCGGGTCCAAGCCTTAATCGAAATAGGTCGTGGATGGGATATAAAAAAAGGGGCCGGTTTGTCCCCTTTAGCTGAACCTTCTTTTAGATCAATCGAGATTCGTTATTCAAATCCGTAAAAGGAATAGGGCAGTGTCTTAGAGTCCTTCACTGTACTGTTGACATAAACAATGCCCTGGGTGCTGTCATATAACCAGCCCGAAGAACCGGCGGTCGGCACCGATGAGGAAGTCGTGACAATGACGGTATTCCCAACCGGGTTGGGTGAATTAGCCACGAAAGCGCCGGTCACCTTTGCCGCTGGAAGGGTCCCCATATACCTACTGAATGTGTAGGTGCTGAATGAATTGAGAGTCGAGGGCCAAAGCCCCTGTTGATCCCCGTAATAGATAGAAGTTGCCGACTTAATGCTTCCCAAATTTCCCTTGGTGGCGCCCTCGCGAGATTTCTCTAGCATCTGAGCGAACTTCGGGATCGCGATCGCCGCCAAAATTCCGATGATCGCGACAACGATCATCAGTTCAATCAACGTGAACCCTTTGCTTTTTAAACGAACCATTTGACCCGCCTCCTCAACCTTGAATAATTTGACCCTGTTTCCCGTCAGCCCCTATGACTCTTGCGCTAGTTACTAGGCTTATTGTTCATCGCTCCGCAAAACCGGGGCGAATAAGAAACTAACAATTGATTGGTAGAGCATGAAATGTTCCAATTTTCAGGGCCGTTTTTTCAGGGAAAACAAGGAAAAGTAACTGAAAAGGTGCGTGAGTTTTTATGCAGTTACTTATTTTTCATGCACTTAGGACATGTTCAAAAAGGCATGCCTGGAAAAGCTTAACCGGGTGCTGAAAAAAGGTATTTTCAACAACCTATTAAAGGTTTTTCCGGTTGAGCCGGGGCTCTATTTTATATTTTTTAATCAAGGCCTGGAAGTTCCGGCGGGCTAAACCCGCTTTCAGCGAAGCCTTCGAGACGTTTCCGCCGCATTCCTGTAAAAGAGCGGTGACGTAATTCTTTTCGAACGATTCGACTTGTCGTTTTTTGGCAAGCTTAAAAATACCTGCGGTCTCCCGGGGGCCCTGTGTGGGCAGGGCCGCCAAATCCGCCCTCCCGATTTCCTCCTGGT
This sequence comes from candidate division FCPU426 bacterium, assembly GCA_963849485.1. Taxonomy (GTDB): domain Bacteria; phylum Oederibacteriota; class Muellerivitia; order Muellerivitales; family Muellerivitaceae; genus CAVTWJ01. Next base: position 9,121 of record CAWKIF010000151.1, read on the forward strand.
CGGACAATAAAACCGCCCTCTCGAGAACATTCTTCAACTCGCGCACGTTCCCCGGCCATTTTTGCGCCATGAGCCATTTTTGCGCCTCGGCCGACAAGCGGTGTGAACCGCTCCCTTGGATCTTCAGCCGGTTGAGGAAATGTTCCGCGATGAGGGGGATATCCTCCGGCCTCTCGCGAAGGGGAGGCATGGGCAGTAACAACGTGGCAAGACGGTAATACAGATCCTGCCGAAAGGCCTTGCCTTCCACCATTTCCACCAAATCCCGGTTGGTGGCCGCGATCAAACGGACGTCCACTTTTCGCGACCGGGTCTCCCCCACGGGCCTGATTTCCCCCGAATCCAATACCCGCAGGAGTTTGGCCTGGGCTTCCAGCGGTACCTCGGCGATCTCATCGAGAAAAAGAGACCCGCCGTCCGCCGACTGGAACAAGCCTTCCCGGTTTTCGGTGGCCCCCGTAAAGGCCCCCTTCCTCACCCCGAACAATTCCGATTCGAACAGGGTCGCGGGGATGGCCCCCGCGTTTAATTCGACAAAGGGCCCCTTGGAACGGGAGGAAAGCTGATGGATCGCCTGGGCCGCCAAACCCTTCCCGACCCCGGACTCTCCCGTGATAAGGACATGGGCCCCGCTCTTGGAGAAACGCTCGATCTTTTCCTTGACTTGGATCATCCGGCGGGATTTCCCGATCAGGGGGCCCGGTTTTCCGGAAATTTCGCGCCGGAGATTCTCGTTTTCGTCCAAGAGCCTCCGCTTTTCCAGGGCCTTCAGCAACACCACCTCCAAATCCTCCTGGGTAAAGGGTTTGGATAAATAGTCTTCCGCCCCCCTTTTAATCACCTCCACCACGTTTTTCGTGCTCCCGTAAGCGGAGATAACCACCACCGGCAGGTTGGGATGTTTTCGTTTGATCTTGAGAACCAATTCCTCGCCGTTCATGCCGGGCAGCCGCAAATCCGTGATGACCAGGTCGAAACTTTCAACGGAAAGCAGGTCGAAGGCCTGTTCGGCGCTTTCGGCGGTCGAGACCGTGAAGCCTTTTTTTTGAAGCATGGCCTTGAGGATATTGCGGATACCCATTTCATCATCCACCACCAAGACCCGTTCTTTATTTGGCATGGCGTTCTCCTTGAGACTTTCGATTTTGAGGCCAGCGAAGGGTCATTTTAACCCCCCGGGGACTGCCCCGCTCCACCGTCAAGGTTCCCTGGTGGGCCCTCATAATCGATCGGACAATGACCAACCCGAGCCCGGTCCCGGCGGCCTTGGTCGTAAAAAAAGGGCGGAATAATTTCGGAATGTTTTTTTTCAGGATGCCCGCGCCCCCATCGGTGACAATCACATGGGCGAAGGCCGCCGTTTTTTTAAAATCCACTTTTACTTCCCCGCCCCGTGGCATGGCTTCCATAGAATTTTTGAAAAGGTTAATGAAGACCTGTTTCAAGCGGTCCGAATCGCCCGCGACCCAATAGGATTCCTTGGACCGGATCAACCGGTATTCGGGGCTTTCCGGCCGGGTTTGTTTCCAGGCCTCTTCCACCAGTGCCGCCAAATCCAATTGCCGGCTCTTCAATTCGATCGGTTTGGCGAAATTCAAAAGATCCAAAACCAGGCGCCGGCATCTTTCGGCCTCCCGGTGAATCTCATCCAGCCAATAGCGAAGCCGGGGGCCCTTCGCGTCCCGGCCCATTTGGGCCGCCCCGAGGATGACCGCCAAGGGATTATTCAATTCATGAGCCAGCCCCGCTGAAAACTGCCCGAGGGTCGCCAGCCGCTCCGATTCGGACATTTTCCGCTCGGCCTGAAGGGTTCGGCCATAGGCCCTTTCCCTTTCCCTCGTCCTGATCCGGATCATTAAGGCCATCCGCTCCAAGGCCCGCCGAAGGATTCCGACTTCATCCCTCGGTTCCTCCGTTTGGACGGAGCGGGGATCTAACCCCCCCGATTCGTATCGGTGAACCATATCCGCCAATTCCAAAATGGGCTTAATCACTTTCTCGGACAAGGCGAGGGAAAGAAAAAAGCTGATGAGAAGGGCAAACCCCAAGAAGAGGGACATGAACACCAACATTTGATTGGCCGGGGCGTAACATTCTTCGGTCGACTGTTTCACGATCACCCCCCAGGAGGTCGTGGGGATGGTGGTGTAGGCCGCCAGGTAATCCTGGTCCTCTTCGGTAAACCGGATCACCCCCTCCCTGTTTTTCTTGAAAGCCGCCACGGGGGGTTTGTCGCTCAGGTCTTTCAGCCACTTGTTCCGGTCGGGATGGACGATTCCGATGCCGTCCTGGTTGACCATATAGACAAAACCCGTCCTCCCGAATTTCATAGTCTCCAAATTTCCGATGGTATGGTTGGGCAAATAAATAATCCCGAATAAGACCCCCCTCAGTTTCCCTTCCAGAAATACCGGAGTGCTCAGGACCACGCCCCGGTTTTTAAGGGGCGTCATGTAAAAATCGACGGAAACATGACTTTTGGCCGGGTAAGGTTTATGAAGGATTTCAAAAAAGAATTGGTGGGAGGGGAGGTTCGAGGGGTCGATGCCGGAATAACTTTGGGCGAAAATTTTTCCATCCGGAAGCATGAGCATGAAACCATCGGTCAACTCGGTCACGGTCGTCACCAGGGTCAATTCGCGATCCAAGGGGCCCTTATCCAGGTTGACCGCTTCGGGGCGTTTGGAGAGAACCTGAATGGCTTGGAAGGCGCGGGACAGCCCCGCGTTGGCCTGCCAAGCCAGGGTCTTGGCGAGGGTTAATTGGGATTGTTGCGTCTGTAATTGAAGGGCTTGATAGGCCTGCCAAACCAGGGCCCCCCCCAAAAAAGCCGTCATCACGGTTGAAAGGAGGACCGTCAACAAGGTGATCCTTGTTTTCAAACTGATGAATCCAGGTTTTACTTTGGACGAGAAGATTTTCAAGGGTTTCACTTAGACATTATTTGAGAGAAATGAATACCTTGATAGTAAAAAAAATACCGATCCGTCAGCCGGATACCTGAATTTTAAAATTTAAGTTCTATATCTACCCCGCCTCATCGTCCTATATAGCACCTGAAATTGGAAATATGCTTTTCGGATGGCACCATCACGAGGAGCCTTACCCTTGCCCGGATCGGCGGTTTTACCCCCCCCCATTTCCAACTGATCCTAATTGCCAGCCAGATGCGGAAGAAAAAATCTTGTCAGTAAATAAAAAAAGGGCCGGTATCGGCCCCTTTTCGTTGACCCTTCTTTTCAAATCAATCGAATTTCATCATTCAAATCCGTAAAACGAATAGGGCAGGTTCCTGGAGTCCTTCACCGTACTGTTAATGTACAAAATCCCCTGTGTGCTGTCGTACAACCAGCCTGAGGAACCGGCTGAGGGCACCGACGAAGACGAAGTGAGGACCACTTTAATTCCTGCTGGATTGGGTGAGTTCGCCACAAAAGCTCCTGTCACCTTCACCGCCGGAAGAGTCCCGATGTACCTACTAAAGGTGTAAGCACTGAAAACATTCAGTGTTGTCGGCCATAGTCCCTGTTGGTCCCCGTAATAGATCGTGGAGGCCGACTTGACGCTTCCCAAATTTCCCTTCGTGGCCCCCTCGCGCGATTTTTCAAGCATTTGACCGAATTTCGGGATCGCGATCGCCGCCAAAACCCCGATGATCGCCACAACGATCATCAATTCGATCAAAGTGAATCCTTTGTTTTTTAAATGAATCATCTGATCCGCCTTTTGTAGCTTGAACTTAGTTATTCTTACCCCGTCCTATTCAAAATGGAATGAGTCTTGTTGGGAACCGGCGTTCCCTGGGCACATGTTTGATTGGGTGAGAGCAGTCACGAGAAAAAAATGCTTTACGAAGTTTAACAGGATGCTGAAAAAGTCCTTATAACGGACTTTTTCCTATTTTACGAACGAGCCACAAATCATAAAATCCATATATTTAGTGGCTCGTTCAATCCTATGGCTGTCGACAGGGTGCTGAAAAATACTTTTTCAGCACCCTGTTAAACATTTTAAGCCCTGATCCATTGACCCGGAAATGTTTTTCAAAATGAAAACAATGAATGATTTCAGATTTATGGGTATTTTTTACTCATAAGTAACAGCCGTCGAAACTGTGAAGTATTTTCATAGCTCGGATAGACGGTTATGTCATCAATCTTTTCCAGCTTATCCATCAAACCTTGTAGTTGGTCACAAGCAATCAACAGACTCAAATTTATCCCACAAGATTGTCTGAATCTTCCGGCCGACCTACAGTTTTGTTCCAATCGATTCTTTAGCTTTTCGAGCCCTCCCTTCAGAACCCCTCCTTAAATCTTTATGAGTGATAAAAAAAGCCAACCCGGCCTAGTTACGAGATGATTTCAACTAGTGGTTATCCTTATTTTGCATTTTTCTAATTGGTACGACCCTTGCAGTATAAGTTTGCGATATTCAAAAACGTTCGGGGGAGGCCCGGGGCCCCAAAGTCGATAGGGTCCCGGGCTCGGTGAGAAGGAGGGGAGGGAAAACCTCAACCATTTACGACCGAAAAGGGGCCGGGATGGTCGCGGATAAACGCTAGCAACACAATTTTAATTACCTTTCTGGTATCTGGTTGCTCATGCGTACATCCGCGTCCATCCGGGTTCCTTTACCGTCAAAGACCTGAAACGCTGAAGTTTTGAGGACACTGAAATGTTTCTCTTCATCCTTTGGATGTACATCAACAAGGATAAACAGGGCCGAAGGCTGAATAACCGGGTGGCCGTTCCAATGTTTATCGCCCAGACCCTCGACCCGGATTCCCCTGCCGCCCGACAACTGGAAAATTCATGAGAAACCCATTGGATGAAAAACATATCAACCGATTGTTAAGAAATGGCCGCCTCGTTACAGCTGATAACGGCGATTTTGAGAAGGTTTGGTTTAAGATCGAGGACCGCCTCAACGACCGGAAAAAACACTTTTGGAACACCTGGGCGTGGAAACCCCAAGCCCATCCGGGTAGCTGGGCGGCAATGGCGGCTTGTTTATGCGTGATACTCACGGGATTTCAATACCAACTCCAGCAAGCGGATAACCGGGATTTAGATTCCTACTTGATCTCAATTTCCGAACCCACGACGAACCTCACCCGCGAACCCGACGGGATCAATGTCACTTCCCTTTTGGACGAACCCTTGACCTCAGCTTCCGATGTGCTTCTAACCGACGAAACCCCCGCCGAGAACCAGGCGTCGCTTTATCAGTAAGCCGAAGTAACACTACAGAACTTCTATTCTTGGTTCGATCAGTCGTGGCAGTCGGTCTCCACCAAGCGGCGGTCCTTGGGGAATTGGTCCCACCCTTTGAGCGAGGCGTATTCCAATACCCGGGGGATGCGCTGGTCAAACATGCGTTTCCAGCCCGCGCTCATGATTTTTTTCTGGATCAATCCCATGACCCCTTTCAAGCCCTCGTGATTAAGCGTAAGCCGGGTGCCAGCACCCCCGGCCTGGAGGTTCCAGGTAATCGTAAAGGGGTCCTTCCCCTCGTCGTTTCCGCATTGGCTCCAGGAAATCATGCGGGGCGCATCCACCGCCAGGACCACGCAACGGGCCACGCCATCCCAACCCGGCATGGGTTGGGCGCTGAACTTAACCCGGCAGCCCACCACCGGCTGGAATCCCTCATTCTTCATGAGCCACTGTTCCAAGGCGTCCGGAAGGGTCAAGGCATTCCAGATTTGGTAGGGCGGGTACGGAAAATAGGCTTCCTTCTTAATGCTGGCCACGGCTCTCCTGACGGGCCCATTCGGGCTTCTCTTATTAAGCATCCTTCGATCGGGTGCAAATCACCAACCCCGTCGACCAATTCATTTTGCAAACACTAAAATTTCTGAGCGCGTCCAATTTCAAGAGCAGTTCATCGACTAACGGTTGATGCGTATCCGGCCATTGGGGCTGTGGAAGCATGTCATCCACCATATACAAACCGCCTAGCGCCACAAGCCGAAGGGTTTCGTCGAAGGTGTTGAATTTACCAGGCCAGGAATCAGCAAATATAAAATCAAAGGTTTGACCAACCAATGATTTGATCCATTCCCCGCCATCGGCCACTTGAAGGGTCAATCGAGGGTCCGTACCAAGAAAACGTTGAGCGACGGAACTGAATTCCGGGTTGTGATCAATCGATAACAAAGTGGATTGAGCGTCCATCCCATCCAATATCCACGCGGCGGACAACCCCGTCCCCGTCCCGATTTCCAAAAACCGCCCCTTGGGCTTGGTTGCGGCAAGGGTTCTCAACAAATTTCCTGTCCGAACATCCGACCCCATCTTGAAACCCATCGACTGGGTCGCCCTCAATATTTCTTGATATTTTCTGGGGAATTGAACCCCATTCTCGTCGTTCAAAGCCGTACTCCAAAATCAAGTTAGAGATGATTTCTATGAAAATGCGCCCGGCGATTAAAAGGCCCGAAGTCATGAAGCATTGGAGGGACAATCATTATTCCCGGGCAAAAAAATAGCCGTTCAGCCTTTGGGAGTTCAAGAGGGCTGAACGGCTTAACGGAACCTAAGGATTAATAATCCTCGTCTTCGTCCTCCCCGTCGGTCTTGGACTTCTTAAGAAACTTTTTAAGCATCTTCTGGAAGGCGCTGGTCTTGCGGTGAACGCTGTGCTCCTCGTTTTCTTCCGGAGCCGCTTCCCCGCCGTCCGCTTCCTTCTTCTTTGAGGCGAGGGCCTTGATGGAAAGGCCAATGCGGCGCTTGGCGGTATCCACCGAAATAACCTTTACCGTGACTTCCTGGCCGGGTTTCAGGGCTTCCTCGACCGTCTTGGGGACGGGATGGGCGATCTCGGTCTTGTGGATAAGCCCCTCGACGTTCTTTTCCAGCTCCACGAAGGCCCCGAACTCGGCCGTACGGGCGATCTTGCCCGTGAAGGTCATGCCGGGCTGGTACTTTTCCTCGATGCGGTCCCAGGGATCCCCATCCACCTGCTTAAGGCCCAGGGAGATTCTTTTCTTCTCGTTGTCGATGCCCAGGAGCTTGACGGTCAGGACCTGGCCGACCTTGAACTCCTTCTGGGGGCTCTTGGTCCGCTTGTCCCAGGTGATGTCGGACTGGTGCAGAAGGCCTTCCAGCCCCTCCTCCAACTCGACGAAGACCCCGAACTCGGTCACGTTCGTGACGGTGCCCTGAAGGTTGGAGCCGATGGAGTAGCGCTGGTTGACGTCCTCCCAGGGGCTCTTTTCCATCCGCTTGAAGCTGAGGTTGATTTTCCGCTTATCGAAATCAATGTCGATGATCCGGGCCATCTTCTTTTCCCCCGCCTTGAACATCTCGGAGGGTTTGCGCAGCTTTTTGGACCAGGACAGCTCAGTGAGGTGGCAGAATCCCTCCAGCTTGTCGTAGGTGCGCACGAAAACCCCGTAGTCCACAAAATGGGTAATCTCGACCTCAATGGACATTTCCGCCCGGTATTTCTTGTCGGCCTCGGTCCAGGGGTCGGGGGTCATCTGCTTGAGTCCCAAGGAAATTTTGCCTTTTTCCTTGTCGACCTGGATGATCATGACCTTCAAGCTGTCCTCGACCTTGATGAAATCATCGACCTTGTTGACCCTTCCCCAGTCGATATCGGCGATGTGGAGAAGCCCGTCGATGCCGCCCAGGTCCACAAAGGCCCCATAGCTCACGATGCTCTTGACCCGGCCCTCAATCACGTCGCCGGGGTTCAGCTCGGCGATGCGTTTCGAACGGCCTTCCTCGCGCTCCATCTCCAGAACCGGACGGCGGGAAAGGACCACATTGGTTCGGGCACGGTCCAATTTGATGATTTTGAAATCGTAAATCTTCTCCAGATGCTCCTCGGTGTCGGGATTGCGCTGGAGGCTGATCTGGCTGGCCGGCAAAAAGGCTTCCACCTGGCCGATATCCACCCGGTAACCGCCGTTGACCTTCTTGACGACCCGGCCCTTGATGGTGGCGTTGGCCTGTTGGGTCTCCTCCAGGGTCTGCCAGACCCGGGACCGGTCCACATTGCGCTTGGACAACTTCAGGCGCCCGTTGGAATCCGACATGCGCTCGACGGTGACCTCGACCTCATCGCCTTCCTTGGCCGTCAATTGGCCGGTGATGTCCAGGAATTCGGAGCGTGGAATGACACCTTCGGTCTTGTAACCCACGTCAATGACCAGTTCATCGTCGCCAATTTTAACGATTCGCCCCTTGACGACCTGGCCGCGGGCGACCTTTTGCTCCTCATTGAGGAGTTCCTCCATGGTCATTTCTTGGGTTATGGGGGTTTCATTCATGGGTTAAGACCTCGGGTTCTTGCCCCTTTTTGGGGACGTGGATTGAACGGTCATTCTACAACAGGGGGAAGATAGTGCAAACCCTTCAGGGCTCATTTAAGCAATTTTGGGGGAGTGGAAGGGGTTTCGGGGGATGGAAGAAGAAGCTTATTTTAGGGGGGAGTCAAGCTTGGGCGGGCTTCAAGGCTGCGATCTGGGCCATGACCCTTTCACAAATAAGCTGGTAGGTGGGTTTTTCGGGGGGTAATTGGTAGAGATCCTCCAGATGAACCGCCGGACCGTAAGAAACGGTCACATGGCCGGGTTTAGGGAAAAGTTTTCCTTTAGGAAGGCATTGGTAAGTCCCGTCGATATAGGCGGGGATGGTTGGGACCTTGGCGTTAAAGAGCAGCATCCCCACCCCCTTTTTGGCCACTTGGAGTTCCCCATCCAGGGTCCGGGTGCCTTCCGGATAAAGACAGAGTGGTTTGCCAGATTGCAGGAAATCATGGAACCGCTGGATGGCCTCTGCGTCTTGTTTGCCCCTCTTAACCGGGAAGGCCCCGCATTGTCGGATGATCCATCCGAAAAGGGGGTTGCGGAACAGCTCTTCCTTGGCCATAAACCCCACCTCCCGTTCCTCACTCGTGTATCCGATCATGTAGGGGTCCAAGAAGCTGGCATGGTTGGCCAATACCACGAAGGGCCCCTGGGACGGGATATTGAGGGCCCCCAGGGTCTTGATATCGAAATACCACTTCATGAAACCGCCGGTCGTGAGTCGGACTTTAGGAAAGGACTTCAAAGCTCACCTTTTCCAGAGTTTTTTAAGCCGTTGATGGGCCAAAAGCAGAAGCTCCTCGGTGGTCACCCAATCCACACAGGCATCGGTGATGGAAACGCCGTACTTGAGCTTGGAGCGGTCCCTCAGGAGGGGCTGGTTGCCCTCATTCAGGTTGCTTTCCAGCATGAAACCCACGACCGAATCGTTCCCCTTCTCGATTTGTTTCAGGACATTGTCGAAGACCACCGGCTGCAGCTTAAAATCCTTGTTGGAGTTGCCGTGGCTGCAATCCACCACCATATTCACCGGCAGGCCCGCCTCGGAAAGGGTGTGGGCGCAATATTTCAGCGACGCCGCGTCGTAATTGGGTTTGGCCCCCCCTCTTAAAACCAGGTGCGCGTAGGGGTTGCCCGTCGTGCGGAAGACGGCGGTTTGGCCGTTCTGGTTGATCCCCAGGAAATGATGGGAGGAACGGGCCGCCTGAATGCCGTTAAGGGCCACCTGGATACTGCCGTCCGTGGCGTTCTTGAAACCCACCGCCATGGAAAGTCCGCTGGCCAATTCCCGGTGGGTCTGGGATTCGGTCGTTCGGGCCCCGATTGCGGACCAGCTGATGAGGTCGGCGATATATTGGGGGATGATGGGGTCCAGGGCCTCCGTGGCGCAAGGCAGGCCCATCTCGGTGAACTTCAGCAGGAGCCGCCGGGCCTGCAGGATGCCTTTCTCAATGTTAAAGGAATCGTTCATGTCCGGGTCGTTAATCAGGCCTTTCCAGCCGATCGTTGTGCGGGGTTTCTCAAAATA
>CAWKIF010000152.1:0-4169 GCA_963849485.1 candidate division FCPU426 bacterium
CAGAGCGATGGAACCAGCGTCGACATCGAGAGGGAGACCCTGCATGTCATGGACGACAAACAACGCATCGCCATGGTCGAAACCCGCACCCAGGGCAGCGACGAGTCCCCCGGCCAATTGACGCGTTACCAGTTCACGAACCATCTGGGGTCGGCGGCCCTAGAACTGGACGATAAGGCCCAGATCATCTCTTATGAGGAGTACTACCCCTACGGCTGCACTTCGTACAGCGCGGCCAGGAGCCAGACCGAGACGCCCAAACGCTTCCGTTACACGGGAAAGGAACGGGACGAGGAAAACGGGTTCTATTACCACGGGGCCCGCTATTACGCGCCGTGGCTGGGAAGATGGACCGCGCCTGATCCAGCGCATTTCGTGGACGGGCCCAACCTCTACGAATACGTGATGGGGAACCCCGTCAGTTTCGCGGACCCCTCGGGTCATGGCGCTAAGGAGGTTTACCTCGGCCTCAAGCTTGAATCCGCGCTTAAGAAACATCAACAGTTGGCCAATAAATTAAGGAAGGCCAAGGGATATAGTTGGATCGTTCAGCACAAGAAGACACTAGTCGGTGGTGTGATACCCGATGTTGTCAAAACGATACCCGGCAACAAAGAGTTAAAAAAAGCCGGTTATAACGCCGTTCTCGAATTAAAGGCCCGCCATGTCGGTTCAAAGCGCAACCTTTTGCCCGGATCGCGGGCGGTGGATATCGAGAAAAACCTGAATCAGGTAAAACAACAGCTCGTGGAATTGGAAAAGGTTGGAAAAATCAAGCCTGGGACGAAGGGCAAGGTCCTGAGGGTGATTCACGATAGCGACAAGGGTAAAACCAGCAAGGCCGTGCTCGAAACGTGGACGAAAGAGGCGAAAGAGGTGCAGAAGGAATGGGTCAACGCGGCCAAGGACCCGGCGGAAAAAGCCCTCCGCAAAAGGGTCACGGTCGTCACCTCGACCCGTGACACGCTGACTAAAGCCACGAAGGGGGTCGAAAAATCGCTCGCGGAGGACGCACTCAAGACGGGCGGAAAGGAGTTGCTCGAGACCGAGGGCAAGACCACCCTGAAGGAGGGCGCCAAGGTGCTCGGTAAGAAAGCGGCCAAATTCGTTCCTTTTGTGGGAGTGGTCGTGGGAGTGGGTTTGGTGGCGAATGACCTCAAGAACAAAGATTATGGCGCCGCCGCCTGGGACACGGCAGAAGCCATTCCCGTGGTAGGCGACGTGGTTGGAGCGGCCCATATAGGGATCGAGACCGGTACCCTGCTCAACTCCGGGCTGGGAATCAGCGATGTGGCGGCCGAACATGGGACGGCCGTAGAGAATAAACTCACATCCTGGGGCATGAGCAAGGACACGGCCATGATATTCGGCGCGACTACGGCCGGCCTTAGTTCCATCACCGTGGCTCCCCAAATCGCGTTGCAAAGAAAAATTACATCTTGGTTGAATTAAAGATTGAAAAAAACCGGGGGCGGTGAAAATCCCAATTAAGAACCTTTTATGGTAATGGGATAACGCGCCTAAGGGGGATGTGCGCTACCTTTCCGACGACAACAAGGTTTGCGAGGGAAGCCAGGCCGTCTACCGCCGCACCCTGGCGGTCCTGAACCCCCTTCAACTGGCTCGGCTCCGTCGCCGACCACGCCATCGCCAAGTACATCCACATCCTCCGCTAGTTCGCGGTGAGCCGGAACCTGAAATAAAACCACCTTAAAACATGATGGAGATGTCCCGGCCACCAAGAGGTGGGTTTTACCGAATAGTGGATTTTTTGTTCATCACTCTTCTTCTTACGGTAAAATCACTAACAAATGATAAAAAAGAGAATCACTATTCTGGATGTCGCCAAGGCCTCCGGCGTGACCGATGGGACCGTCAGCCGGGCGCTGGCGGGCGATAAAAGGGTTTCCCCCGAGACCCTGAAAAAGGTTCTGAAGGCCGCCGAGAAACTACATTATCAGCCCCATCTATTCGCCCGTTCCCTCCGCCTGCAAGAGAGCCATAACCTGGGTATTTTTTGGCAGGGAGGCTCCTGGCTTTTTTCTAACTACTATTACGGATCGTTGGTGGGCGGCCTGGCGGAATCCGCCGAAAAAGACGGTTTACACCTGGCTTTTTATCTCCCGGAATTGAAACCGACCGAAGATCCGAATCCCCTTCACCAATCGTTCCGGATGACCGGAATCCACGAGTTGATGGATGGGCGCGTGGATGGGGCGGTGGTCTTAAGCTTCCGGACGATCCAGGAAGACCATCTTTCCATCCTGCGCAATTCCACCTTGCCGGTCGTTCTCGTGAGTACGCAAAAAGAAGTACCGGGATTTTTTCAACTCATGGCGGGATCCTTCGAAGCCACCCAACGGGCCGCTGAGCGATTGCTGGACGCGGGCCATCAAAGGATCGGGTTTCTTGGCTTTTACGAGGAAGGTCTCCACGATGAAGTCGTCCACGAGGCGATGGCGGACATATATATGAAGAGAGGATTAGTTTTTGAGAAGGAATGGGTGGAAGCCTCGGATCATTGGGATATTTGGGATACCGTGCGAATCGGGAATCAATTGAAGCGTCTTCTTGGGCGTGGCTGCACGGCGGTTATATGCGTCTCCGCGGATCAAGCGGCGCTTGCCGTTCAAGTTCTGAGGGAGATGGGTTTGGAAGTTCCCCGGGACTTGAGCATGGTCGCCTATGGCCCTTTATCCCGGGTCGCCCAATATCCAACGCCTTCCCTTTGTTTGTTGGAAGCCGATTTGGTTCATTTCGGAAGAAAAACATACGAGTTGTACAAGCAGGCAAAAGAAGGTGGAAAACCCCGGACCCTATCCATTGATTGGAATTGGGTAGGAACGGGAACAAGTATTGGCCCTCCCAAAAAATAAAAGAAACAAAACTTAAAAACCCGGCAATTTGTTCGAATTTCACGGTTGAGTTAAATGTAACAAACTTGTAGTTTTTTTGATTGTTTTCAGTTTACTAGGTAAGTATATTCAGACGTCTGAATAAGGCGAATAACCCTTGAAATTGGTTCATTGCCTGCAAAACATTTTAAATGGGTGGGAGGCGGAATTTGAAATTTTCCATTTTTTCCCGGGGAAACAAGTTAAGGCTTAAGGTTTCAAAATCACTTTGGAAGGCCTCTTTCGCGGGATTGGCGCTCCTCTTTTTACCCCTCCTTTCCTTTGCCAATGTGGCGGGGGGCGGCACCGGGACCGGAGCCAACGTCACCGTGACCCAAAACGGTTCCAATGTCGTGCTATCCAACGGCATTGTTTCCTTCACCATCGACACGACCAACGCCAACATCACGAATTTTTCCTTAAACGGTACGAACCTCCTGGCAGGGGGAAGCGGGGGAGGGCACTTTTACTTCGACGGTTCCGGCGGCCCCACCTTTAACAACCCGACCTATACCTTAACGGTGAACCCAGCCGACAACGGCGGAAACCAGGCGGAGGTTTGGCTCCAACAGACCGGCAGTCCCATGGACGCGGCGGCTTATTTTGACCTGAACCGCGGACAACAGGGCTTTTACGATACGCTCATCCTTACCCACCAGGCCAGCTATCCCGACTACGCCGGCGCCGAACTGCGTACGAACGTTTACGTGGGTTCCATCTTCGACTGGCTGGCCGTGGACCCCTACCGTTTCAGGCAAATGGCGTCCCCGAGCGACACCTCCATTGCCGTGCCTGGCGCTCCTAAGGAAGTCACGCAGTGGACCAGCGGCATCTATAACGGGTTAACGGAATGCAAGTACGCCTATAGTGCCCCTCTCGGAGAGGAGAACGTCTGGGGTTGGGCTTCCACCACCCAACCCTACGGCATCTGGCAGACGCTTCCCAGCCACGAATTTGAAGACGGCGGGCCCATGCACCGGGAACTGACTGAGCACATCGGTAACACTTTATTGAACATGTTCGGGGGAGGCCATTACGGTTTTGGATCCCAGGGGGACCAGCCCGCTGGAACCTTCTCGTCCAAGACCTTTGGTCCTGCTTTCGTTTACGCCAACAAGTACGCGGGTTCCTCCAGCGATCCCGTATCCCTGAAGGCCCAAACCCTTTGGGCGGACGCCCAGGCCCAGGCGACGGCCGAGCAAGCGGCATGGCCCTATACCTGGTTCAATCCCCAGCCGGTGGCTGGCATGACCGGCTCGGCTTACCCCCAGGCCA
>CAWKIF010000153.1:0-22281 GCA_963849485.1 candidate division FCPU426 bacterium
TTAGAACAAAGAAAAAATTTAAAAATCTTATTTCGGGCAAAGCGTGTTTTCTAACATCACAAATTTTATTAATTCTTTGGTTATTGCCGATAGTTCGATTTAGTTGTTTATGGTTTTTGGGGATAATGGAAAACTATCCTTTGTCGCCTATAAATTATGGTGACGTGGGACTCAAGATTTGGTTAGAGATCATTTCGTCTATCATATTTTGTTACGTAGGTGGATTTGTAATTCGTTCAGATAAATTAATTCCAATGATTGTTGGTGGATTTATGATCGCAATTGGAGCTTTCTATTTCCTAATTCTTTTATATGTTGCGCCATGGAGCCAAATCGCATTGTAATAACTCAGATCTCATGATTTATGTGTTCTTCGATAGGTTTTGGGATCAGAGTGGACCACGAACGATTAAAATGCTGTTAAACCAATAGTAACTCATCATCATGGGTCAAAAACCGCCATTTGCCCGATTCCACATCCAGATGCAATCCGCCAATTTGCACCCGCTTCAGTTCCAGAACCTTCATGGCCGTCCCGTATTTGGGGTCTTTCATGGTTCCGAAAAGCCTGCGGATATGGCGATTCTTGCCTTCATCCAAGACCACTTCCAGCTTGGTCTTGGCGCCGCCCCCGCCGATGACGCGGACTTGAAATACCTTCAAAATCTCTCCTGAATTTTCCACGCCCTTGAGGGCCATCTTCATGTGTTGATCGGTCACGATACCCCGCACGAAAATCTCGTAGGTTTTCAAGCATCCGCCCGGCGTGGTGATCTTATCGGCCAGCTTATCATTGCGGGTGAAGAGAAGCAGGCCCTTGGAATCCAAATCCAGCCTTCCCACGGGCTTCCAGTGGTCCTTGTAAGCCCATTCGGGCAGGAGTTCATAGACGATCTTGCGGTCTTTCTCGTCCGAGCGGGTGACGACATAACCCTTGGGTTTATTAAGCATAAGAAGTTTGGGTTGATAACCCTTGGTGGTTTCGGTCATTTGGATTGCAGGGCTTCCTTGAAGACTCGGCCCAGGCGTTGGATGCCTTCTTTGATCTTATCTTCATCTACCGCGCAGTAGGTCAACCGAAGGGTATTCAGCCCCTGGCCTTCCTCCGCATAAAAGGCGGTACCCACCACGTAGGCCACCTTAGCCGCGATCGCTTTATCAAATAGGGTGACGGAATTCAGATTCTCGGGCAGTTCGGCCCAGACGAAGAACCCGCCCAGGGGATGGTTGCAGTGGACTTCCTTGGGGAAATATTCCTTGATGGCTGAAAGCATGGCGTCCCGGCGGCTTTGGTAAGTTCGGATAAGTTTGGCCAGGTGGTCCGTCAGATGGCCGCTACGGAAAAATTCGGCCGCGATGGTTTGAGAAAGAACGTCGGTGCAGACATCCGCCGTTTCCTTGGCCAGGGTCATGCGGGCGATGATTTCAGGGTGGGCGCAAACCCAGCCGAGGCGCATTCCGGGCGAGGCGATCTTGCTGAAACTGCCCAGGTAGACCACCCGCCCGTCCTTGTCGAAGGACTTGATGGACTTGATGGGCTTGCCCGTGAAGTTCAACTCGCCATAGGGGTTGTCCTCGATGATGAGGAGATTATGGTTGCGGGCGATTTCGATTAATTGGGCCCTTTGCATTTCCGGCATCGTGGACCCGGCGGGGTTTTGGAAAGTGGGGATGGTATAGAGAAGTTTGGGTTTGGGATAGGCATTGGAAATAGCCTTGTCCACCTCGGCCGGGTTCATGCCCTGCTCGCCGCAGCGGATGGGCAGATAGGTGGCCGAGAAATTCCGGAAGGCGAGGAGGCCGCCCAGGTAGCTGGGTTCTTCCACGACTACGGGATCGCCCGGGTTCATGAGGGTCAAGCCCGAAAGATAAAGACCCTGCTGGCTGCCCGTAGTGATAAGGATGTTCTCGTAAGTGCAGTCGATACCCTGGGAGGAGAGGTAATGGGCCACCTGCTCCCGGAAAGGCTTCCAGCCCACCGTCTCGCCGTATTGGAGCGAAAGTCGGCCCTGTTCCCGGATGACCCGGGAGGCGATATCGGCCAAGAGATCCCGGGGGAAAAGCTCGGCGTCGGGGGTGCCCCCCGCGAAGGAAATGATGTCGGACTGTTGGACTAATTTAAGAAGGGCGCGGATGACGGAGGGTTTCATCCGGTTCGAGCTTTGTGAGAAGAATTGGGTATATTCCATGGGGCCCTCTTTATGGGATTGAATGGAAGGTTTTACCACAGACGGGGCTCGGAAACTAACAAAAGAGAAACATCGATCATTTGCCACCAAGACACCAAGGCGCCAAGAAAGCCGTCTTTTTTGTTGGTAAAACCAGGAATCGAAGGTTTCCTATTTAGCTGTTATTGGTGTCTTGGTGGTGAAAAAACTTTAATCCTTTCTAAAATCGTTAATTATTTTTTCTGCGGCGGCTTCACCTGAGGCCACACAGTCGGGAATGCCGCTGCCGGAAAGGCCGTTCCCGGCCAGATAAAGACCCGGGGTTTCGGAGGCCTTTTCCAAGAGCCTTTTGGACAAACTGAGGTGCCCAGGCTTGAAATAGGATTGGGATTGGGTATAGACCACCAAATGCTGGAAAAGGGGTTGGCTTTTCAAGATTAGAATGGAGGTGAGTTCCTCCAATATTTTTTCCAGGAGGCTGTCTGGGCCTTCGGTTTTGAAATGCGCCACCGCCTCTTTGCCCAGGAACACCCGGATCAGGACGTTTCCCTCCGGTGCGCGGTCCTTGAATTTTTGGCTGGAGAAGGAAGCTCCTACGCATAGTTTTTTCTCGGCGGAGGGAACGACAAAACCGTAACCATCCAGGGGATGGCCGACATCCTCCCGGCGGAATCCGAGATTCAGGGTGGCGGAGTCATGGGCGGGAATACCTTGGAGTAGTTTTTCCCATTCCCGATCCAAGGGGGAGAGGAGGGGAATCATCTTGTTGGGTTGGAGGGCCAAAACTATCGCGTCGGCCTCGAAAGAACGGTCTTTATTAGCGACTTCCCAACCCCCGGTCTCGTGAAGCTTTAAGGAATGAACGGGATGGTTCATCCAAAAGGCTTCGGAGGAAATTTTCGAGACCAAGGTATCGACCAGGGTTTGCATCCCCTCGGGGAAGGTGGCGAAGAGGGAATAGCGGGCCCCGGAAACCCGCTTCTGTGAATTCATCCTGCGGGCAGCCATGGCCTTCAAGAGGGAACCGTACTTGATCTCCATCTGCTTGAATTGGGGCGTGCAAGCCGACAGGCTTAACTCGAAGGGATCGGCGTTATAGACACCGCCCACCAAGGGCTGGGCCAGGTAGTCAAGCGCCTCGCGGCCCAGGCGGCGGGTCACGAAATCGCCGATACTCTCATCTTGAACGTCCTTGCGGGGAGGGATAAGGGGCTCCAATGCCGCACGGAGTTTTCCAAAGGGCGAGAGCAGGGGAGTGGTCAGGAGGGGCATGATCCGGGAAGGAGCCATCATATAAAAACCCTCGGGGATGGGGTGGAGCCGGTTGTTTTTAAGGATGAAAGACTGGTGGATCTCCGGGTTGGTGCCGATGAGCTGGTTTTCAAGGCCCAGCCGTTTTACGAGATCGACCCCGGCGGGTTTTTCGGTGAGGAAACAATCGGGCCCTTCCTCAATGAGGAAGCCGTTCATCTTCAGGGTCGAGGTGACGCCGCCGGGTTTGGAGCCGGCTTCCAGGATGGTCAGGTCGAGGCCGATTCCTTGTTTCTGGGCCAGAGTTTCCAGCCGGTAGGCCGAGGCCAGGCCGCTCATGCCCGCCCCGATGATGACGACCCTTAAGTGATCCATATTTTTCCAAAGGCGGCGGCTTCTTCAAAGACCGCGGTTATTTAAAGACAGAATTATAAAGGTTTCTTTCGGCCCGTCATGCTAATCCAAAAAAATCTTGAAAAACCTAATCAGTTGAATATTTACCGCCAAGACGCAAAGTTCGCCAAGAATGGCTAAAACTTCTAAAAATTTAAACTTGTTTAATTTTTTTCTCGATGTCCTTGGCGCCTTGGCGGTGAAATAGGGTTTAAAAAGTCACCCGGGTTTCCTCCACCAGCGAAGCAAGCATGGCAATGAAGGAAGGGTGGGTTCCCACGGTTTTGGCCCTCACCATATGGAGGCTTTTCCATTTGGCCTTTTCCTGGGCGAGGGTATCGATGTCGTAAAGCACCTCGACATGGTCCACCAGGAAACCGATGGGGGCGACTACGCAGGCGGAAAGGGTCTCGTAGGTGCGGCGCTCGATGAAGTCCCCCAGGTCGGGTTCCAGCCATGGTTCCGTGGGACGGCCGCTGCGGCTGGTAAAGGCGGTCTGGTAATAGGGCATACCCACTTTCTGGGTCACGAGCATGGCAGTTTCCTCGAACTGGCCGTGGTAGGGGCTGCTTTGGGCCATGGCTTTGGGAATGCTGTGGGTGGTAAAGATGAGTTCGGCACGATGCCGTGATTTTTCCTCCGCGCTTAAGTGCATATAGGCTTCCTTAACGTTGTCGGCGATAGCCTGGATAAATCCCGGCCGGTTGTGCCAGGAAGGCGCATAGGTGATTTGAAGTGAGGGAAGTGTTTTCAAAACCTCGTCCACCTTGGCCACATATTTATCGTAGGAAGCGGGGCATCGGTGGGGAGCCATGATGATGGCGAAGATCCGGGTTTTGCCCGCTTGGGACAGATTCTGCAGGGTGTCGGCGATGCGGGGCCACGCGTGGGAGAAACCCACGGCCACTGGTAGGTCCAGCCCCCGGGATTTGAGCAATTTTTCGAGGGCCTGAGCCTGTTCTTTTGTGAGGCGGTTGTAGGGGGAGGCACCCCCAATTTTTTCATACTGCTTGGCGACGAGTTCCAACCGCTCAGCGGGTATGTCTTTTCCGGCGGTGACGTCTTGCAGAAAGGGAAGCACATCCTCTGGCTTTTCAGGACCGCCGAAACCGATGAGTAAAACGGCGTCAAATTGGAAAGACCCCATTACTTGTTTTTCCACTTCTTGATGGTCTCGATCATGGCCCGCACGTTTTCCATCGGGGTCTGGGGCAGGATGCCGTGGCCCAGGTTGAAGATATGGCCCGGGCGTCCCTTAGCCCTCCGCAAGATGTCCTCGGTTTGAACCCGGATCTCGTTGAGAGACCCTTCCAGCAACAGCTTGGGATCCAGATTGCCCTGGATGGCAAGGTCGCCAATGAGTTTCCAAGCCTCATCCAAGGGGTGGTTCCAATCCACTCCGATCACGGAGGCGCCTGTTTCATTTAAGAAAGGAAGAAAAGGGCCGGTATGAACACCGAAATAGATGACCGGGACACCGGGCTTAAGGGCGGCGGTCAGGCGTTTCACATGGGGGAGCACGAAGCGTTTGTACTCGGGTGGCGTTAGGATTCCAACCCAAGAATCGAACAATTGAATCGCTTGGACGCCCGCCTCTACTTGGGCATTTAGGTAGGCGGCGGTGGCAGGAACAATCTTTTCCATGAGTTTTTCCCAGCAGGCAGGGTCCTCCGCCAGGAGGGATCGGGTATGTTTAAAATCCCGCGAGGAACCACCTTCCATTAAGTAGGAGGCCAAGGTGAAGGGCGCCCCCGCGAAACCGATCAGGGGGATATCGGGCTGGAGGCGGGACCGGATTTGCCGGACGGCCTCCAAAACATAATCCAGATCCTTTTCAGGGTCCACTTCCTCCAACCTTTCGAGGTCCTCCGCTTGACGGAAGGGGTTTTCAATTTTGGGCCCCCCTTTTTCGATGAATTCCAGATCGAACCCCATGGGCTCGGCGATCAAAAGAATGTCGGCGAAGAGGATGGCGGCGTCTGCCCCCAAAACTTCCTGAGCGGAAACGGTCGCCTCGCAGGCCAACTCGGGCGTCTTGCAAAGCTCCAGGAAAGAAACTTTTGAACGGATTTCCTGGTACTCGGGTAAATAACGCCCCGCCTGCCGCATGATCCAAAAGGGGGTCCGGGCGGCCGGCTCTTTCCGGCAGGCCTTGAGAAAAAGGCTTTCTTGAAGTTCGTCGGCCCGGCGTGACGGCAAGGTCAGGCCTCCCCGGAGCTTGGCGGGGATAAGGCTGACGGATTTTTCCGCAGCGGCCTGGACCAAAAAGCCCATCTTGGGGTGTTCGGGCTCGAAATCCACCATGATGCCCAGGCTCCGGAGGGTCTCGCTTGTGACCGAACCCACCGAGCCGATGGACATCATCGAGAAGGCGGTCTTGAGCTGGTGCCCCAAATGCATATCTTCCGCCACCTGGATAAGGTGGTGCGCCTGTTGGGTGCTGGTGAAGAGGGCGACCTGAACCCTGCCTTCCGTAATATCCGTGATGAGGTCCCTTAAGGGGCCCGTGTTCTCGGGCAGGGCCCAGCGGTAAACCGGAAAGGGGATCACTTCCAGGGCTCCTTCCCGCCTCAGGGCCTGGTAAAACTCAGGGTTGGGAACGCCATATTCCTGGATCGCGATTTTCTTATTTTTTATCTGGCCGAGGGCCTCTAGCATTTCCCGCCAGGTGTTGGGTTCCCCGGCGATGAGGGAGGCGCGGAAGCCGAATTCCTTGAGGGCCTTCACCGATTTGGGCCCCCGGGCGGCCAGCGTCACCCGCTTGAAAGCTTTTTCCACCAAGCTTTTCGGGTACTTGGCCAAGAGGGCCTGGAAGAGGGTCCGGGTCCCGGTGCCGGTCATGAATACGATCAGGTCGAGGGGTTTTTCCTTTAAATGCTCGAAGAACTCAAAGGCTTCCTTGTTCCCTGAAAGCGGGATTTCCCTCATCGAAGGGGCGACCTTGGGGATGCCGCCGTGGCGGGTGATCAAGTCGGCCATTTCCTCGGCCATGCGGCTTTCGAACGCCGCGACCGTCAGCCCGGAAAGGCCCGCTCCGGTGATCTCGATTTCCGTGTCATTTGAAGAAGTCATGCGCGCTAGTATAAAATTGAAATGAAGACAAATGCCATGATCTTTCACCGCTGGTTGAGACGTTCAACCTTCATGCCCAATCTCTCCTGGAAGGCGCCCCCCTTGCCCGAACTTGATTCGACCACCCCGGCCCACCAACGCAGGACCTGGTTTTTCTTAGCCTGGCTAGTGGGGGTCAACGCCTTCCTTTCCTATGGTTCCGCATCCTTGGAGTTGAAACTTTGGGTTTTTCTGATGGGCTGGATGCTGCCCGTCCTTTATTCGGTGTATCGGGTTTTTTCAGGAAATAAAACCTCTAGTGCAGTGGAAAGCCTCACCCTGCCGGGCTGGTCCCTCTGGGTGATCGGGGCGCTTGGCCTTTTCCTCCGTCTGATTTGGTTCGGTGATTTCCCCAATTGGCCCCTTTGGGACGAGATGAACAACGGGTTTTTCGCGATGAGGCTCAACCAGCATTGGGATTGGCATCCTTTCTATTTTTGGACCCAATTGCAGCCCCTACTCATTTGGGCGCTGGCGGTCCTTTTTAAAATGACATCCTCGACCTTAACGGCGATCCGGATTCTCCCCGCGTTGATTTCCATCCTTATCCTTCCTTTCGCCTATGGGTCGGTCCGAAATTTTTTCCCCAAATCCACCGCGATCCTTTACCTAGCGCTGGTGTCCACGGGATTCGGCTTCCTCTATTTCGGTCGAATCTGCCACCAAGGGCTTCTGCTTCTTCTTTGGGAGTTCATGGGTTTTTATGTTTTAGGAAAATTCCTGAAATGTTCCCCCGGCTTCCGGCGGCCATTTTGGCTGGGAACCTTAGGCCTGATCGTGGGCACGGGTTTTTACACTTATTTGTCCTGGCCCGTAGTGGGGTTGATGACGCTGATTCCGGCCTTCCTGGAAATCGTCCGATCCCCTGCCCACAAAGAACGAAGTGTCCAGTTGGGCTTGTTAGGAGGAACCCTTCTCCTGTCGATGGGTCCGCTCTTTTGGTCGATCACCCATAACCATTTTGGGGATTATTATTCCTTCATGTTCGCAATGAACCGGCATGAGGAAATGGCCGACTATTGGGTCCGTACCACCAAGACTCTGTCGGGTTTTCTATGGGGCTATCCGGCGACCGATTTTTATTACGGACCGATTTGGGGCGGGATGCTCAATCCGATCATGGGGGGATTATTGGTGTTAGGATGGGCGTCCTCTTTAAAATCCGTCATCCCCGGTTTCCGCGGTTGGTGGGCCACGGGAACCTTGCTTTTTCTTTTGCCCGTCCTCTTGAGCGGCCCGCCTTTAAGTGAATTGAGGGCGATCCAGGTGCTACCTTTACTCGCCTTAGCGGCGGCCCTGGGCTTGGAGTATTTATCCGGCACCTTGTTACCTGGACGCCGAACGCTGGTCCTCGTGGGACTCCTTTTAGCATCCGCCTATCTGGATTTGGTTCATTTTCATAAGGCCCGGGATTATTTCAACCAAACCTGGAATTTCCAGAAAACCCAGGAAAACGCCATTGCCTTCCCTTACCTGGAACGGGAAGCCAGACTCAAGGGCCCGGGCTTCATTTTGACCGGGATGAACATGTCCATCTTTCACGATTACTCCCTTCGCGTCGCTTGCTTTCCTTTTAACGCCCTGGACAATCCCTGTTGGGCGGATCGAAAGCCGGGATGGGCCGCCTTAGTGGTCAATATCCATTACCGCCCTTTTTTGGAAAAATCCTTTCCTGGAAGCCAATGGGTTTGGCTGTCCCGTGACATCAACCCGATTAACAATAATTACAACGGGGGACTCTTACTGGGGATTATGCCCATCATCCCGGGGGATGAGGGCCGGATCGCCGGTTGGTTGGGATTTCAACAAGAATTGGATTCGGTTCTGGAGGAATTTATCCGCCTGCATCCGGAAAATGGCCGCCGGAGAGCTATGGATCTCCTGGATGGAATGGGCCCTTCCCTTGGGAGGGATCCCTTGATCCAGTCCTGTTATTGGGAAATGGTCTTCGGCCTTCATAATTGGGAAAATTTCTACGGCCAGCCTTCCCCGGCCAATACCCAAGCTTCTTTCAACGCCCTCGTCAACGGCGCAAGCCGGGGATACCCGGCGGCGCATTTTTTTAACGAGATGGGAACCTTTTATATGCTTCATCGGCAATATGGCCGGGCCGAGGATGCCTTTGAGAAGGCGCTCCATGCCCCGCTCAACCTAACCCCGGCGCGGGAGAATTTGTCCATCCTGATAGAAAAAGAACGAGAACCGTTTGAGTAAAAAAGGGGGGGCCCGAACGGCTGGGCCGGGACCCTCGTCATCCTTAAGCACCCACCTTTTCCGCGGGGGTCAGGTTCTCTATTTCGACCTGGTAGGACAACTTGGAAAGGACGTCCGACCCGCGGAAGGTGCCCGTGACGGCGGCCGCTTCCACCGGGCCCGGCCCGGAAGCCAAGGCAATATGGGTATCGGCCACCGCAAGACCCAGGGAAGGGTCGTAACCCCTCCAACCCGCCCCCGGTAAAAAAACCTCCGCCCAAGCGTGAAGCTCGAAGCTGTCCTTGGAACCGGGGTCATACTTGTAGCCGCTAACGAAACGCGCGGCGATCCCGAGGGAACGGCAGAGGTCGATGAACAGAACCGCCAGGTCGCGGCAGGCGCCTTCCTTACGCCGGAGGGTTTTGCCGGGGGGAAGGGCGTCCCCCACGAGCCGGATCACCGGCTGGATATCCCGGTGGAGGGTGTCGGTCATGTGGTAAAGAAAGCTGAGGGTGTTGTCGTCGCTTTCGGTCAGCAATTGCTCAGCCATTTGGTCCACTCCCGCGTCGGGTTCGGGGCGGAAAAGATAGGGGGCCAGGGCCAGGCGGTTTTCCTTGGCGTACCGGGAAGGCAGTTTCAAAACCTGGGGGTCGGTGATGAGGTAGTTGAAGGGATTGTTCAAGAGGGTTTCGATGGTGAAGGATGTAGAACCCTCCCACCGCGCCAGATTACCCGTATGCCAGAAGAGGGTGACGGGGTTGTTATAAAGGTCCAGCCCCTCGGAACGGCCCGAGGGCGAGGGGTTCAAGTGGAGCTGGTAGCTTTCCAGTTTCTGGCTGAAGTCATCACGTGGTTTCAGCCGGAGAACCGTCGGCTCGACGAACACTTCCTTGCTGTAAACGTACTGGACCTGGTGGGTGACTTTGAGTTTCATGGGAAGTTCCCCTCGCCTTTGATCTTAAGCCCCTGAGTCCAAGGCCCTCAGGTTCCGCTTTTTTTCCAAAGCCGATTGGGCCCAATCCGAGGGGCAGAGCTCCACCGTCTCCCGCACCCTTTTCTTCCACCAATCGGAAACCGCCACCATGTCCTTCTGGTTGTAGCGGATCTCCTCCATCATAAAGGACCCTTTGTGGTAGATAACCACGTCAATGGGGAAGTCTACATCGGTGGCGCTGGACCGGGTGGCCTCGAAGGCCAGGTAACCCACCTTAAGGGCCAGTTCCATGGAACTGTCGAAGGCGAGTGCCCGGTCAAGGAGGGGTTTTCCGTAACTGGATTCGCCGATGGCGTAATAAGGGGTACTTTCGGTCACTTCCACCCAGTTCCCCTGGGGATATATAAGGTAGAGCTTGTGTTCGCTGTCCCCCGAAAGCTGGCCGCCCATGATGGAAAAAAGGTTGAAATGGTAGCCGCTGGATTCCAAGGCCCCCTTGTCTTCCTGGGCCACCCGGCGCAATTGCTCGGCGAAGGCGTTGACGGCCTTGTAGAGCCGGTCGAAACGTGCCTCGGGGCCGTCCAGGACTTCTTGGAAATAGGTCAGGGCCTTGTCCCGGGCGGACCGAAGACCGGAGGTCATCAAAAAAAGGGGGTGCTGGCCGTTGGGGTGGACGGTGACCTTCTTTCCGGTGATGTACTCGGTGCCGCTGGTGATACGGGTATCGGCCAGAGCCACCAAGCCCTCCTTTACTTTCATGGCGATACAAAAGGTCATTGTTGGAACGCCTTCCTTTCTTGAATTTGCTTCTCGGGTATTTCAACCGGCAGGGGCCGGAAGGCTAAAAAGACGGAAAAGAGAGCCTCACCGACCGAATTGAGCTTGGCCTCGAAGTTATCCAGGTACTCGTGCAACCCGCCTTGGATGATCTCACCGATGTCGGCGTAATCCAATTCGGCCCTCAGGAGACCCAGTTGTTTCTCCGCATTATTGGAATAGGTGCCCGGCGGGGTGTTGGCGATGGCCCGGAGCGATTTTTCGGCGTTCACCAGGCAGTAGCGCATGGAACGGGGAAATTCGGGGTCAAGCATGAGGAATTCGGCCACCTTGGCCGGTTGGATCAGGCTGTGTTTTTTGCGGTACATTTCGCTCGCCGAGGCCGACTTGAGCAGGGCTGTCCAGAGGATCACGTCATAGGGCGTGCCAATATCCTCCACCTTAGGGAGGAGGAAAAAATATTTTACGTCCAAGATGCGGGCCGTTTTATCGGCCCGCTCGAAGAGCCTGCCCAGGCGTAAAAAATGCCAGGCCTCGTTGTGCGAAAGGGTGTCATCGCTCAGGCCCGTCAGCAGGTGGCTGTTGAAGCGGACCGAGCGGCAGAAGGAAGAAAGAACCTCATCGTTGGGCGGGTTGTTCAGTGAGCCGCTCACATGGTGGTAAAAGACGTTCACATGTTCCCACATTTCGGAAGAGATGACTTCCCGGCTAGTGCGGGCATTTTCCCGGGCCTTTTGCATACAGGAAAGAACCGAGTTAGGGTTTGCAGGGTCCATGAGGAGAAACCGGATCACATTCTCCCGCGTGGGTTCCCCGTAGGCCTTTTCAAAAGCCGCATAGTCCCCGGTGGTGACAGCCAGGGGCCGCCACTGCTGGGACTTTTCCAACGGCAGGTCCAGCATCATGTTCAGGTTGACCCCGATGAAGCGGGCCACGTTCTCGGCGCGCTCCACGTAGCGCCCCAGCCAAAAAAGGGAATCGGCAAGCCGACTGAGCATGGTCGTTAACCTCCGGCCGCGGCCAGGGGTTTGTCCAATACCCAAGTGTCCTTGCTGCCACCGCCTTGGGAGGAATTCACGACCAGGGAACCCTTTTTTAAAGCCACCCGGGTGAGGCCGCCGGGGATGATGTAAGGCGCCTTGCCGTAAAGGATATAAGGTCGCAGGTCCACATGCCGGCCCTCGAAATGGTCGTCCACGATCACAGGTGCCCGGGAAAGGGAAAGGGTAGGCTGGGCGATGTACTCCCTCGGGTTCTTCTGGATGAGATCGGCGAATTTTTTTTGTTCCTTCTCAGTCGAGTGGGGCCCCACCAACATGCCATAGCCCCCGGATTGGTTGACAGCCTTAACCACCAGCTTGGACAGGTTTTCCAATACGTACTGTCGCTGGTTGGGTTCCCAACAAACATAGGAAGGTACGTTAGGTAGGAGGGGTTCCTCGGACAGGTAATAGCGAATAATATTGGGGACGTAGGTGTAGATGGCCTTGTCATCCGCCACCCCCGTGCCGGGGGCGTTGGCCAGGGTCAACCGGCCTCGGCGGTAGACCTCCATGAGGCCCGGTACCCCCAACTGGGAATCCTTGTTGAAGACCAGGGGATCGATGAAATCATCGTCCACCCGCCGGTAAATGACATCCACCCGCTCGAAACCCTTGGTAGTGCGGGCTTTCACGTAGCCGTCCGCCACCACCAAGTCCCTTCCCTCGACCAATTCCACCCCCATTTGCTGGGCCAAGAAGGCATGCTCGAAATAAGCCGAGTTATAGGGCCCGGGGGTGAGGACCACGACCCGGGGGTTGTTTTTGGCCCCTGCGGGAGCCGTCTGGCAAAGGGTGTCGAGAAGCCGGTGGGGATAATCATCCACGGGCCTGACCGGCATATCCTCGAAGGCTTGGGGCAGGGTGCGCTTCATGACGCTGCGGTTTTCCATCACGTAGGAGACTCCCGAAGGACAACGTAGGTTGTCCTCCAAAACGTAATAGTTGCCGTCCCGGTTGCGCACCAGGTCGGTCCCCGTTACGTGGATCCATATGCCCCCCGGTGGGTTTAAGCCCAAACACTCGACCCGGAAACCCGAGGATGTGCGAACCATTTCGGCGGGGATGACCCCGTCCTTGAGGATCATCTGGCTGTTGTAGATGTCGTTGATAAAAAAGTTCAGGGCGCGGATGCGCTGGGCCAAGCCCGCCTCCAGGAGGGCCCATTCCTGGTGGTTGACGACCCGGGGAATAATATCGAAAGGGAATATTTTCTCCGTTCCGGCCTTGTCGCCGTAAACCGTGAAGGTAATCCCCAACTGGTGGAACTCACTCTCCGCGGCTTTTTGCTGGCGGATCAGGTCATTGGGAGTCATGGCTTTTAACCGGTTGATCAAGGGGGCCGCACAGGAGCGGGGTGAGCCGTTCCGCTCGAAAAGCTCATCATAAAAAATGTCCGTATCGTATTGTTCGAAGGCCATAAGGTTTCCTTCTCCCTAAGATGGAAAGGTTAAAAGCATAAACAGGGCCAATTTGTTCGAAAGATAACTACGAAAAGATGGGGTCGGTTCCCAGAGGTAACTTACGGAATTGTGTGAGTCTGCCTTTTTTGTATGAAACGGGAAGGGAAGGGGAGCCTTATTTAGATTATGATACCTGTCCGTCAGGAGGCGGTTTTGAGTTCCTTTATTCGCATTTTTATTCAAGCCATCGGTTTGGGCTTGGGTGTGGGCTTGGTTCTATCGGGCGCCCTGGCCGTGATCTACCACGGTCTGCATCCAGGTCTGGGGTCTGGACTGTCGATCCCTTACCTCTATCTTTATTTCGTGGGGGCCGTGATGGGGTTGTTCGCGGGATGGGCCCTCGCGCTACAGCGGGTCTTGAACCATCTTTTTACCATTCTTTTCCAAACCGCCGCGCAGTTGGTGCCCTTAAGTGTGGATCGGATCAACCGCGAGTGGACGGATAAAATCCAAGAGTTTTTTCAGGAAGTGCTGAAACCCTTTCCGAAAATCTTTCAATGGGTCATGGTTCGGTTCTTCATCAGCCGATTTAAGGATCCGGACCGCTTGAACCGGGCTTTTACCCGAACCCAAAACCAATCCCTGGCAAAACTGAATACGATTGAAGGAATGACCCGCACGGCCTTGCATTACTTTTTAGAACCCCTCTACGTCGCCTTTACTTTGGTCTATGTTATGCTTTCCATCCTGGCAATTATCTTTTGGGCTATCCCTTTTATTGGATTGTGAAGAATGGAAACCTCTAAATATGGCGAGTGGAAAAAATTGCAATCCCATTGGGATGATGACGATTTTCTTAAATCACTGACCCCTCTCATGAAACTTCGATATCGGCGGTTGGACGAAAAAGTAGAGACGATTTTGAGCGAAAACTTCGAATTATCCGGAGTCAAATCCTTGAAGCCGCTTCTTGTGGATCTGGGTGCGGGCCGGGGAGAGTTCGCTTTTTTCCTGGAGAAAAAAGGCCGGGGAAAGGATTGGACCTATCTCGGAGTTGAGCCCTCTGCGGAACAATTGAAGCAAAGAGACATCCCGACTTTTGGGTTGGGGTTTATCCAGGGCCTTGCGGAGCAGGTTCCCCTCCCTGACATGGCGGCGCAGGGGGTGGTGGTGAAAGAGGTGGTGGACCATTGTTTCGACCCGGCGAAGGTTTTCGCTGAGGCCAGAAGGCTTTTAAAGCCCGGCGGGGTGCTGGTGGTTTCGGTGACGAATGACTGGTCCTACTTCAAACGCCTGCTGCCTTTCATTAACCAGTCCCACAAGTCGAAGCAAACGGATCATTTGTTCTTTTTTAGGCCGGAGGACCTGGAGAAACTGGCGCGAGAGGCGCGGTTTGACAGGGTGGAAGTGCAAACCTATAATTACCTGAAATTGCCCAGGATTTTAGAGCGAATCCTCTCCCTTTTGGGTGATTCGACGTGCCGGAGCCTCCTGACCCTGACGGACTCCGTTGGAAAAGTTCTTCTTCCCGGAATGGGTGGGGGAATCCTCCTTAGGGCCACTACGAAAAAATCTTAAAAAAGAGGAACCAGTGATTTCACCCGATCTATTGAACATCATGATTTGTCCTGCCTGCGGGTCGGCGGTTCGGGAAGTGAACGAATCCATCGTTTGCACCGAGTGCCGCAATCAATACCCGATTGAAAACGGGATACCTGTCCTCCTCGTGGACCGTGCCAAGAAAGCCAAGCCCTAAGGGCCTGAAAATTGGGATCGACGCCCGGCTGGCTTACCGCCGGGGCGTCGGTACCTATACGGCGAATTTGATCCTGGCCCTTTCCCGGGTGGACCGCCTCAACCATTACACCCTGTTTAATGCCCCCGAATCCCTCAGTTCTAAAATTAAAAACCCTCGTTTTAATTGGATGGACCTGCCCTTCGGCAACCCGGCCCAGTACGAGCAGTGGCTTTTGCCACGGGCCGCGCGCCAAAAGGGGCTGGATTTTCTTCATTACATCGATAATTCGGGTACCACCTTCTCGGATTTCCCTTATGTCTTGACCCTGCATGACGCTATGCATGTGCGGCCGCTTTCGAAGGTGCGGCTTCGGCCCAGCCTTTGGTACCGGCTGGTTTACACCTATAAGCAGTGGGTGGTCCCCCGTTCTGCCCGGAAGGCGCGGGCTATCCTGACGGTTTCGGAATATTCCAAATCCGAGATCGTGAGAACCACGGGTGTCTCAGCCGACAAGATCACCGTTACCCTGGAGGGGGTGGACCGGATTGCCTTTACGCCCAAGCGCCGGAAGCTTTCGCAATTATTCAAGATCCTGGTACATGGGGCGGCCGATGACCGCAAGAACCTTTCCAATATCCTCAAGGCCGCCCGGCTCTTGAAAGACAAGAGCCTGACCTTTCAAATGCTGATTGTGGGAATGGACGAGCAGGAGTTAAGCAGCACCTGTTACCTTCAGGAAGCCATCGATTTGGACCTGGGGGACAAGTTGGAATGGGCGGGTAATGTGACCCATGAGGTTCTTCGATCCATCTATTCGGAGGTGGACCTGTTTCTTTACCCCTCCCGGTTGGAAGGTTTCGGCCTTCCAGTGTTGGAAGCATTTGCCAGCGGGGTGCCGGTGGTCACTTCGGACTCCACCTCTTTGCCCGAGGTGGCGGGTAAGGCGGCCAGGCTGGTGGACCCGGAAAACCCTGGGGATATAGCCAAGGCCGTCGAAGAACTTTATCGCAAACCCGCCGCCCGAAAGGCCCTCATCGTCAAGGGGCTGGCCCGCGCGAAACAATTTACCTGGGATGAAACCGCCCGTCGGACTCTGCCGGTGTATGCCCACATAGGCCCTCGGGAGAGCCGGGCTTGAACCGGAACAAAAGTTTCAACGTTTTAGTTGTGAGCTTTTTATTTTTGATAATTGGATTATCTGTTTATTTCCTCGGCAGGAACGTTTGGTCTGCATTTCCCGGTTTACTGGAAGGCCCGAATTTTGCGGGTGAAATTTTTTTTATTCCTATCTTCGGGGTTTTAGGGTTAGAGGTATTGTTCGTACGCTGGTTGGCGCCGCACTCATCAAAATCCTCAACACTCTACATTTTATTAACGCATCTTCCTTGGGTATTTAGTTGGGCCTTACCTGTCTTTTTAAACCAAACTCTCCCCGAACCCCATAATTTCGCTCTGCGGAAGCTTCAAATACTTTTTGGCTTCATGTGGGTCGTCCATTTGTTTTTATTCACCGGGTGGCTGTTAAGACGGATCGGGAAAGAGCCGGGACAGTTCTCTCTTCGATTTGGGTGGGCTGCCCTTTATTTTCTACTGGGTTTGACACTTTGGACGACCCAATGCGATTTAAGCGGGGATGAGCCGCATTACCTTTTGATGGGTTACAGCCTTCTGCATGACGGGGATTTGGACTTGGCCAACCAATACCAAAACCGGGATTACTTTCAGTATTATCACCGGGGACTGCTCGAGCCCCAAGGGTTGGATCATTTCGTGGATGGAAAAATATTCAGTTACCATCCCTTGGGCCCGGTGCTGTTAGTCTTGCCGGGCTTCGCCATGATGGGCCGTCTGGGAGCGGCCCTGACGATGGCCCTCCTGGCGGCCCTGGCCCTTTTTTGGACTCTGAGAATAATGGAAGAAACAGGCGCTACGGGGTGTCCCCTCCGGGCGGTGGGATGGGTCGGATTGTTCTCCAGTCCGGTTCTTTTATTTGCCGGTTTGATCTATCCCGAGGTTCCAACAGCTTTGTTGGTGTCCCTCGCGCTTTGGCTTTTCTTGAAGAAACAATGGGGTTGGCTGGGTTTGGACCTGGGGGCCATGCTTTGGATGCATAACCGCAATGTGCTTTTGGTGATCCCTCTGATTCTATTATTGATTTGGGAAGTTTGGACTTCGGAGAAAAAACGATGGAAAGCGCTGGGAATGGGATTGGTAGGATTCCTGGTGCCGGCATTGGTATTGGCGCTATATTTTTTGAGAGTCTATGGGGTCTTCACGCCGCTTGGGGCCCATCACGAACCCTTCGCCTCGCTCTTCCCCTTGAGCAGGTTCTTCATCGGCTTTTTCGGTTTGATTTTGGACCAGGAATGCGGTCTTTGGTTTCACTTTCCTATATTCACTCTTTGCGTCGCGGGTGGAATCCTGCTGTTCACTTCCCGAAATCCGCTTCGGCGGCTGGTGTTGGGGTCTTTTGGATTCTTTTATATCTTTATGTGTTTTTATGAAAACCTGGGACTGACACCCGCGGCCCGTTACATGGTGGGGGTCACACCCCTAATGATGGTGATCCTTTACCCGGTCTTCGAAAAGATTCGTTGGAATGATCTTTGGTTCAGGTTATCGATGGCGCTTTTTGGAATCGGAATTCTCGTCAATGGTCTGTTAGCGGCCGTACCCTGGATGAGATACAACCGCTTGCAGGGAGAAAACTGGATAGTAAAACTTGCCGGGGAACGGATCGGTCTACCCTTGACCCAATGGGAACCCGCTTTCCATGCCACGCCCATTCAATTTAAGAGTTATGTTTTAAGTGCCTTTTGGGTGGTGGCTTGTATATCTTTAACGGCTTGGTTTTTGTCGGGGAAAATAAATCCATCGAAAGATTCGAAAAAGTGAAAATTCTCGTTCTGACCCCTCTTGTGCCCTATCCACCCAACGACGGGGACAAACTGCGTTTGTACAACTTTCTGCTTTATTTAAAGAAGAAGCGGCATCAAATCGACCTGATGTGCCTGACCCGGGTGAAAGAGGACTTGGCCCAAGCGGAAGCGCTCCGGCCCCTCTGCCGAAGCATCTATTTAGAACATTTGAACAATTGGGATCTGTCGATGAACCTTCTGGGGGGGCTTCTTTTAGGAAGGTCGCTCAATGTGTCCAGTTACCACTCTCCCAAGCTGAGGGAGATGTTGCAGGTCTATTGGTCGGGTAGTGATGGTAAAGCGGTGGATGTGGTCCTGGCCCATCGTCTGCGCATGGCCCCCATGGCTTTCGGTTACAACCCCGGAAAGCCCGTGGTTTTGGAATTGACCGATTCGTTGATCGGTTATACGGAAAAACTGAAGGGGCTCAATGGAGCGGCATTCACCCGCAAATTCGCCGCCAAGTGGGACTATTGGTTCTTGAAGAACGAGGAGGTCGAATGGGCTAAGCGAGCCTTTCAAAGCGTTGTTATTTCCAACCAGGACGCCCAAACCCTTTTAGCTCATGGGGCGCCAAAGGATAAAGTAAAAGTAGTCCCAAATGGATTTTCCAAATCCGTTAAGGGACAGCAGGGGAAAAAGGTCTACCCGCAGGACCACCCGGTGGTTTCTTTTGTCGGTAGCATGGGATATGCCCCCAACGAGGAAGGGGCACTCTGGTTTATGGAGAAGATCTGGCCCAAGGTGAAACAACAGATGCCTTCCGCCCTTTTTGCGATGGTAGGCGTTAACCCTGGGAAAAAGCTGAAGAAATACCATGACGGACAAAATGTTCTGGTGACGGGTGGAGTGCCTCAGGTGGAACCCTATTTCACCCAAGCGACAGTTTCCGTGGCACCCTTGAGAGTAGCTGCGGGTATGCAAAACAAAGTGGCCCAGGCTTTGGGGTTAGGGGTACCGGTGGTGGCGACCTCCCAAGCGGTCGGCTGGATGACCCCAAAGGGAAGGGCTTTTGTTGAAACGGCGGCGGATGAGGAAGCCTTCGCCCAGAAGGTTACGGAAATATTGAAAAATCCTCGCAAAGCCCGTGTCAAAGCGATTCGAGGAAGGCGTTATATCTTGAAAACCTACCGCTGGGAAAATTCGGGGCGTATGCTGGAAGAAATTCTGCTAAAAGCTAAGCTTTAGAATGTTCATGGTTTGATTTGAATTCTTAGGGAACAGGCTTACTCATGTGCGGTATAGCGGGTTTTTGCCAATTTAAACCGGGTTCGCCATTGAAGATGCAACATCTTCAAGATATGGCGGAAACCATCAAACACCGGGGGCCGGATGATTCGGGTTTTTACCAGAAAGGCCCGGTGGGACTGGCCATGACCCGTCTTTCCATTGTGGATGTCGAGGGGGGAGCCAGCCCCAATACAACGAACGGCAAAATATCTGGGTGGTTTTCAACGGAGAGATCTACAACCACCTAGAACTGAGGGGCCCCCTGGAAAAGGCGGGACACCAATTCGCCACCAACAGTGACACCGAAGTTCTTGTACATGCCTACGAGGAATATGGGGAAGCCTTTGTTGCCAAACTGCGGGGGATGTTCGCTTTCGCCCTTTGGGACCAAACCTTCCAGAAACTTTTGATTGCCCGGGACCATTTGGGAGTCAAGCCGCTTTATTACACCACCGCCGATGGGAACCTGATCTTCGGATCGGAAATCAAACCCCTGTTAGCCGTCCCAACCGTGAACCGGCAGGTGGACACCAAGCAAATCCTCACCTTGATGACGCTTCAATATGTGCCTGCCCCCGATACCTTGTTGAAAGGTGTGCGCAAACTTCCGGCTGGTCACACCTTGGTTTGTCAGAAAGGAAAAATTCTAATCAAACCTTTTTGGGAACTGCCCAAAAGACCCGAACGGGTAGACCAGGAAGTCACACCTCAAAAGATAAATGAATGGACGGAGGAACTTCGGGAACGATTTTTTTCAAGCGTGAAGGAACAACTGATGTCCGATGTGCCCCTGGGGGCTTTCCTCTCGGGCGGCTTGGATTCCTCCTTGACGGTGGCCGCCATGACCCACCAAATGCAAAAGCCGGTGCAGACCTATTCGGTGGGTTTCGAGAACCAACATGATTTTAATTGAAAATACCCAAACCCTTGATTTCAAAATCCTCTGTTGAAGCATCTATTAATTAATAATTCCTCAATATTTAAATTGCTGTTGCAAATAGTCGATCACATTCATCTCTAAGTTTAATTATTTCAGCGTTTATTGGAGAATTCTTGTTTTTGATAATAGAAGGGAATTTAACATTTCTAATTATAAAGAGTTTGAGTTTATGAAGACATATAGAACATTGTATTTCACAAAAAAATCTAGCCTAACAAACGCATCAGCTGCCAGTATGATCAGCTCCGCTATAATAACACTATTTTTGATCTGATTTAATAAATTTAGTTTTTTAGATATGTTGATCTACA
Organism: candidate division FCPU426 bacterium; assembly: GCA_963849485.1. Taxonomy (GTDB): domain Bacteria; phylum Oederibacteriota; class Muellerivitia; order Muellerivitales; family Muellerivitaceae; genus CAVTWJ01. The sequence goes on from CAWKIF010000153.1 coordinate 20,408, forward strand.
CTGTGTATTTTAGAGATAAAATTCTCTTCTGTTATGAGGTGGCTCTTTATATTGTTCCTGCCATTTAAATTCAATATATTAATTATTAATCTATATTTGGTTCTTATCAATAACAGGGACTCACTCTCATATTTTAATTGTGCTAATTATCTTAGCTCTTTTAGATTGCATCGTCTATGAATTTATCCATAGGGATAATTAAATTATAAAATTAAATCATCCAATGAAGAAAACACAGCAAGACACTCAAAACAATTCAATAAATATCTCCAAAATTTCAAAGCCTCTTAATACTTCAACTGTAACAGTAGAAAGCCTTCGAAAACAAGAAAGATTCCTCTTTGGCTATGGAACCTCTGAGTACCAGTCCTCGAGGTACCATGCAGCACGCAGTTCCTTCGATATTAATAGGTAAATCCCATAGATTCAACGATAGAATAGACATAGGAAGGAATTCTAACTTTTATGATGTTCCCACGACTCTCGGTAATAAAGGAAAAGGTACCTCTTTAGGATTTTGGTGAGAAACATTTCTGTTAATCCAATGCTCTCTAAGAATTCCCTCTTTGTTCCTGGACCAGGTGCATATGATTCTATAGACGAACTGAAAAAGACTGATTTCCGAAATAAATCAGTTGTGAAACGATATGAACTTGAAACTGATAAACCATTTGGCTCGTTATTAAGTACGAATCTTATAACTCCTGGGCCTGGAACATATTCAGTTCCAGATTATTCCCAAAACTCCAAAAAAGGAATAAGTCTGAAAGGCCGATATTCTGATCAAGATTCAAATAGATTCAGAAAAATTACAGGAAATTTAGAGTACAATCCCAAGTACAATATAGTTGAGACCCAAAGAATTAGAAACATTGATTTTAATAAGTACTCTTCAAGACCTGCAATTACAAAAGGTAGCAAGGACATTCCCGGTCCTGGAAGTTATAACCCACAAGATTATTTAAGTAAATATTACAAGAAGCTTTAATGCTGTTCAGATAATTAGTATGATTCATTTGAATTTAAAATCATGCCAAAAATTTTATCAACATTGATGGGAATTCTATTAATAATAAATATAAAATCAACATCTCCATTCGAGTATAGTACTTTAAATCACAACCTTGACGACACTTCAATTCCACAAAGCACTCTTGGATACATTCAGATAAGGCACCCGCTCCAAAACTTTATTTTAAATTGTCCCTTATCAAAAATGTTGAAGCTTTCTGAAGTTATCTTCCTTGGTTTGTAGGATCCCTTCATTAATAGTACATAAGCAATCTATATAGCTAATCAAATCATTACTGTAACTACCACTGTCCCGACACTGCCATTTCCTATTTTTCGTTATCTTCTCTATTGAAGACTTCCGTTAATTATTAACGTACAATATTTTTGCCTTCTGATATATCCAACATTCATATTTCCTTTATTTGCTCTGAATGGTATTTTTCTCTCAATTATAGTTTTGAATGAAATATTCAAAAAAGCAGTGTTTCAATAAATTTTAAAAAGTTTGATTACATCATAAATAATTTATTATAAAGTATAAAGCCTAAATTACTATTATTATTCTTTTTATTAATAAATTTGATTCAATTATGTTTGTCAATTTATATATAAAGAACTATAAACAAAGAAATATTATAATATAAGAACTAATTAGTTAATATTATTTTTTAAAAATGCTTATTTTATCTTAATTTCAAATAACTATTTAGATAATTTAATTTTCGAATATCTTAATCCCATTTTTACTCCATTCTTCTAATAGAAATTTCTCAAGATCTTTCCATAAATAATTATCACTGGAAACTATTTCGATAAATTGTTTAGTATCGTTTACCCAAATTTTATTTGAAATTTTTACT
>CAWKIF010000154.1:0-23775 GCA_963849485.1 candidate division FCPU426 bacterium
ACGATTGGCCAACTCGACGGGCCATCGCCGGTTATCGCCTGTGCATCAGCAGGGCGCAGTCGCCGGTTCTTGCGTTCGCCTGTCATCTCGGTCAAGCGCGATGTCTTTTTTGCCAGGGCCAATTCGCCGAGGCCCGACGCCTGCTGTACCCGTTCGTGTTTGACAAAACGCGCCATCGCGATCTACCGCGAGCCTTCGTCGCCGACGCAAGCTATCTGATCGCGTTGAGCCTTTCGCGGGAAGCGTCATGCGAAAAGGATGCAGGAGGAAGGATGAAGGATGAAAAAAAGACAGCGAGCCGCATGCAATCCTCCTCCTCTTCCTCCTGCATCCTTTGCATTAGCCACGGTTTCCTCGATGGGCCTGGAGATCCCGTATTACCTCGACGAATTCGCGGTTCCGGCGAAACCGGCGTCCATGCCGCAGTCCGGACCCGACGCCGCACCCCGACCAGCATGGCGAGCCCGGGCCGCCGCGACCGTCATCGTGAAGAAGGAAGCTGAGAATCAGGCCGTGATTGTGGCCAGGGTGGACGCGGATTGGCCGGCCGCCGAGTTGCTCGATCTCCTGGCGGCCGGATCGGGTATTTCCATCAAGCTTTCCGCGGACGCCCTGAAGGTGCTCGCGGATCGGCCCGTGCGGCTGTGCTTGCAAAATTGGCGGCTGGACGATTTACTCGAACCGCTTGCCGACCATTGCGGCCTGGCGTGCTGGACGGACGGGACCATTCGCCATTTCTCCAAACCCCTTGAAATCGAAGCGAAACAGCGGGCATGCTTCACGCCAACCGCGCTATCAGGGCACTGCACGGCGTGCTCCTGGCGGATGCTTCCCATCCGTGGACGGCGGCAGCGTGCCTGGAGTTGGGGAACTGGGACGCGACCGAGGGCAAGCTATCCGAGGCCGTTGCCTCATTCGAACGTTTGGCGGATCCGTCGCCGAACTCGCCTTACGTGTCCGCGGCCTTTTTCAATCTGGGCATCGTCCACCTCGAGAAACACGATGTTCCCTCTGCCCGGACGGCCTTCTTCCGGGTCATCGATCAGTCACCCGGAAGCGATCTGGCCCTGAAGGCCCACGTCCGCATCGGCATTTGCCATTTGGAGAACGAGGAATTCAAGGAGGCCGTCATTCATCTGCGCCGCGCCCAGCGGCATCCCAACTCGGATCAGCACGCCCACGTCATCGTGGCTCTCGCCGCGCCTATATCCTGAACAAGCAACCCGACTTCGCCCGCATCGTGCTGACCAAGGAGCGGACGACGTTCAAAAGAGCCCGTGTCGAGCGACGGCCGCCTTTCTCGATGCCTACGCCCAGTACCCAGCTGACGAGGGAATCGAGCCCGGCCCAGCGAGGCGAGCGACCTCCTCGGCACCCTCTGGCGCGACGAGGATCAAACGTTCTGGGGCCGCTGGGCCGTTTCGTCATCGCCCAGGCCTATCGCGACCTTGGCTTCTGGAGCCGTGCTGAACAGATTCTGCGCCAGACGAGCCCGCAAGCCCGCGGCACACTGGCCAAGGCCGCGGACTTTTTTTCCTTGCCGACACGTTGATGAAAGAACTGCCGCGCAGTGGGGCCGGTAAGGTGTCCGCAAAGTTGGCGTCCACGCCGTCGCCCTACCGTGCGAAGGCGAGGCTGCAGATCGCTCAAATCAAACTGTACGACAAGCAATTCAAGGATTGCGTGGAGTTGTGCCGCGATCTCTGGAAGGATCGTGCCGACCTCGACACGCCCGACCTGCTGCAAATTTGGGGCACGGCGCTGGAAGGGATGGGGGACTTCTCCAAGGCGGCATTGTGCTATGCGGGCAAGGCGCCCGAATGAGCTTCTTCCAGGGAAACTTCTGCGATGGCCCACGCCGCTGGCCGGTCGTCACGCGGGATGCAGACAAAAGCCAAATTCCGCGTGGGTTGCACCGGGAAAAAGCGGAAGGCCAATCATAGCACCATTCAAACAAATTCAGGGTCTTCCGCAGAATCTGTGGGTGAAAAAACTGGGGCTTTGCCCCAGGCCCCAGGATTTTCAAGGCATGGCTCGGGTGTCCAACGGGGGGCAGAAGAAGCAGCCCCTGGCAGGTCGTACCCGCCAGGGGCTGATGCACCGTTGGCGCACCGTCGGGCTGAGTATCCCTTGTCGGGTTGCGTCCCCGCAGAGCCCGACTCCGTTTCCTCAGCCAGTTGAAGTTTAGCGAATGCGGAGGTGAAAAAGATAGCATCCTGTCCCATCTTTCGTAAACCAGTTTTTGTCTAACGAAAACGGGGCTCACGGAGACAGGACAAGATGCAATTACAAACTATCCTCAATCGAGTGCAACGGCATCAGGGGTTTGTTTACAAAAAGGTCAAGCTGGTCGAAAAGCGTGATGGGCCGGTGGTGGAGGTGGACATCGAGCCACGCAGCAACAGCCGGGCCATCTGCTCCGGCTGCGGCCAAGCTGGTCCCGGCTACGATCGGGAGCCAACGCCCCGGAGCTTCCAGTTCGTGCCGCTGTGGGGCATGGCCGTGTTTTTCCTGTATGCGATGCGGCGAGTCGATTGCCGTCAGTGCGGCGTCAAGGTGGAGCGGGTGCCGTGGGCGGAGGGCAAGCACCAGCTGACGACGACCTACCAGGTGTTCCTGGCGAGCTGGGCCAAGCTGCTGTCGTGGAAGCAAGTGGCCAGGGCGTTCCGCACGACCTGGGAGAACGTGTTTCGCTCGGTAAAAACCGTGGTGGCGTGGGGTCTGGCCCATCGCAGCCTGGAGGGGATCGAGGCCATCGGCGTGGACGAGGTACAGTGGCGGAAGGGGCACAAGTACCTGACCTTGGTCTACCAGATCGACCAGGGCTGCCGCCGGCTGCTGTGGATCGGCAAGGATCGCACCGCCAAGACGTTCCTGGGTTTTTTTCGCATGCTGGGCCCGGAGCGCAGTGCCGGCATTCGCTTCGTGTGCAGCGACATGTGGAAGGCGTTCCTGAAGGTGATCAAGAAGAAAGCTCCGAACGCCCTGCACGTTTTGGATCGTTTCCACATCATGGCCCTGATGAACAAGGCCATCGACAAGATTCGGGCCGGGGAAGCCAAGCGCATGAAACAGGATGGTTACGAACCGCTCTTGAAACATAGTCGTTGGTGGTGGTTGAAAAGGGTGTGGAATCTGACGAAGAACCAGGCTGTCAAACTGAAGGAGATTTTGCAGTACAATCTGCAAACGGTACGGGCGTACTTACTCAAGGACTATAGCCCTGGGGTGCCAGAAAATCGCTCAGCGGCTTGACCTCCTCTGGAGTGCCGGTCAAGCCGTGCAGGAGAAGGATCCCCACCGGCCCGCCTTTAACCTCGAAGCCCGTTTTCATCTTTTCACGATGGGGGTCCAAATCCCGGCGGCCACATTTTGTTCCCTTTGCAATTCGGCCAGGATCTCGTCATCCGCGGGACGATCCTGGGGGTTTTTCCCAACGTATTTGTAACGGATCTTCTTGGTCGGGTCGATGATGATGACCGTGGGATGGGCGATGGGGTGTCCGTTATGCCCCGCTTGGTTGATGGCCCCATAGGCCCCGATAAGATTGAGTTTCACGTCGGAGAGCAGCGTGTAAGGAAAACGCCACTGTTGGTTGAAACTCAGGCACTCTTCCACCAGATCGGTGCTGACGGCGTAGATAATGGAATGCAGTTTGAGAAATTGGGGGTAATCGTCCTTGAGGCCGAAGAGCTGGTTTTGGCAGGCCGAACACCAATAGCCCCTGTAGAAAATCAAAACGAGATAGGTATTGGGGGGAACACTCGAGAGATGAACCATCTGACCGTTGCTGTCTAAAAGTGAAAAATCGGTGGCCATGTCCCCCGGCTCCAAGCCGCCCGGCTTGTTGGAAATCGGCGCGGGTCCACAGGCTGGGGAGGCGAAGACCAGGACAAAAAGAAGGCCCCAAAAAATGAGAAGGGGTCGAAAAGAGCGGGTCATGAATCTTTGTCCTTCACAAGGATATTTCGCTTAACGGCCGATGTTAGGATAACCCCAAGGTTGGACGAGTACCAGTGTGAGATTGTAAGACAAACGCAAATCCCTTCCCTTGACAAGTTTTTAACCCCTTACCAATAATGTGCGCCCAGGAGCTCAGCCATGGCCCGATTTATTGGAAAAAATTTATACCTACTGGTTTTTGGCTTGTTGCTATTTTCCATATTCCAAGCTTGCTCAGCCGCCGGTTCCCCTCCTCCCTCTTCCGATTCTCAAGGGACGATTTTCATCCATGAAAAGATCTCCGACCAAGACTCCTTTCAATCGGCCTTTAAAAACCTGAAAGATGCTTTCCAATCCGCTGGATTCCTGGCTTACAGCCTCCACCGGGATCTTCAAAACCCTTCCTATATGATCCTGACCCTGCAATGCTCCAATCTGGATAAAGGACAAGCTTTCATCAAGGGTGAAAATTACCGCTCAACCATGAAAAAAGCGGGAATCAAGGATATCTTGGTCTGGTCAGGCGCGGATATCACCCCCCGCATTTATGGGGACCTGGCTCCCAAGCCCGCCGGGATCGTCATCGCGCGCAACGATTTGAAATCTTATGACTATTGGAAAGCGGTTTTCGACCAGGAGCACAATCCCGCCCATGGGGGAAAGAATCCTAATAAAGGAGAGGGTTACCACGAGAAAAGGGGTTATCAGGCCAGCCACTACAGCATTCACCGGGGACTGGGCAAGGCGGACGTGGCCTATGTCGTGCACGAAGCCTCGGATGTCTCCAAGGCTCCCGAATTCATGACCTCGGCCCCCATGAAGGCCATGAAGGGGCCCTTGGGCATCAAGAAATTTGCCGTTTGGTACGGCATCAACCTGGAACAAGGTCTCTTCACGGAGGGAGCCCCCACCACCATGCCCGGGAACCCGACACCATGAATAATATGAGAACCCGTTACCTTCCCCTTATCAGTGTCATATTAATTTCGGTTTTCTTATCCTTATTGGCGGTCGAAACTTCCCACCACCATGGCCCGATGGAAGAAAACGACAACTGCTCCGTATGCGCCTGGCAAGCCACTGGCTCCTTTGTCATCGCCCAACCCGCCCCGCCTGTACTTCCGCCCGTTTTACTCGTCACGGTCATATTGGTTTTTTGGAGTTTCTTTTCTTATTGCCCCCCGATTCCCTCCCTTGGCAGGTCCCCGCCCCTTTTTCCCCTTTAATCGGACGATCAACGGCTTTTCACGAAGCCGAATTTAAAGGAGGAAACATGTCACGATATTTCAAATTATTCCTGGTCACCGCCCTTTTAGGGATTCCGATGGCGGGGTTTTCCCAAACCCGGTCCATCATATCCAACCTGGCCAACCCGGCCATTGGCATGAGCGCGTTGTTCCTGGGACAAGCGGCTCCCGACTTGCAGGAGCCCATTGGAATGCAGTTCCAGGAGGCCGAACTCAGTGTAATTTCAACCGTTGATCCCTATTGGACCCTGACCGCCAACCTGGTTTTTGGCGCCAACCCCAATGACGGGATTCCGGACACGGTGGAGGCCGAGGAGGCCTTTGCCACCACCGACGCTATTCCCGATATCCAGCTGAAGGTCGGTCAGATGCGGGCCCCCTTTGGCAAGCACGGTCAGCTGCACACCCACGCCTTTCCCTTCATCCAGTCGCCCATCGTCATGGGTAACACGATTGGAATGGAAGGCTTCAAGGATACGGGTCTCCAGGCTTCCTGGCTGACGCCCCTGTCCTGGTTCTCCGAGCTGACTTTGGGGGCCTACACCCCGGTGGCGGACGATGGAGTCACAGCGCTGGGTGCAGCGGTGGGGCAAGGAAACCACCCGCTAGATTTCAACTCCAACCAGCGCGATAACATTCCCTATCTTCTACATTGGAAAAATCTTTTCGATGTGGACGACGACACCACCATGGAACTAGGCGCGTCCGACCTGACTGGCTATGGAGATGATGACCTTCACCACGCGGTGTACGGGGTAGATTTAACTTTCCGCAACGTACCCTTGAGGGAGTCCAACCAAAGGGGCTGGATCTTGCAGGGGGAATACTTAAAAAAAGTTTCCTACAACGATATTGTCTACAACTACGAATCAAATGGTTGGTACGGTTCCTTTCAGTACCGTTTGAGCCAGGAATGGTGGTCCGGAATAAGAGCCGAGGAATGCTTCAACACCACTCCGGACCTGGGCGTGGACCCTACGGAAAATTCGCTCGCCGGGCACGTCCAACGGGCCACCTTGGATTTGGCTTGGCTGGCCTCGGAGTTCTCGGAGGTTAGGGCCGACTATTGTATCGCCCGCAACGACTCGGGCACGGTGGATAACCGGGTGATGGTGCAGTTTAATTACGTCATCGGCTTCCACCCGCCGCACTCTTATTGATCGTCAAAAGAAACGAATAAAGGAGAAATCATGAAAACAGTGAAACAGTTGGTTTTAACGCTTTTGGCCGTGGTCTTAACCATGCCGGCCTTCGCGGATTTAAAGGTGGCCACCTCCCTCTCGGACCTGGCCTCGGTGGCCCAGTTCGTGGGGGGTAAACACGTGACCGCCATCAGCCTCTGTAAGGGTTACGAGGACCCCCACTTCGTTCCCGCCAAGCCCAGCCTGATGAAGGCGATCCAGGACGCGGACGTGTTCGTTTCCGTGGGGCTCGAATTGGACGGGGGCTGGCTGCCCCTGGTCATCCCGGGAAGCCGCAACCCTAAGATCCAGCCGGGGGCCAAAGGCTTCGTGGACGCCTCGGAGGGAGTGAACGTTTTGGAAAAACCCATCGGAACGGTCAGCCGGGCCGAGGGGGATATTCATCCCCTGGGCAACCCCCATTACTACTCCGACCCGACCAACTTGATCGTGGTAGCCGACCACCTGGCCCGGATCTTTTCCGATCTGGACCCGGCGAATGCCGACGATTACGCCGCCAACGCCAAGGCTTTTGACGCGAGGATCGAGAAATCTCTCAAGGAATGGGAAGCGGAATTGAAGCCCTACCAAGGCTCGTCCCTGGTGGTTTTCCACGAGAACTTCGTTTATTTCACCGAACGTTTCGGGCTGAAAATCTTCGGCACGGTGGAGCCCAAACCCGGGATCCCGCCCAACCCGCGCTATCTCACCGAGACCGCCGCGGCCATGAAAACCGCCGGTGTGAAGGTGGTAATGTACCAGCCTTATCATGACGCGGACGCGTCCAACGAATTGGCGAAAAAGGCGGACGCGACGGCCTACGTGATTCCCACGGAAGTCGGGGGTGTCCCAGAGGCCAAGGACGTCTTCTCGAAATTCGACTTCATCGTTTCCACGCTCGCCAAAGCCTTTTCGCAAAAGTGAGGTAAGGAATGTCTACCTTTTTCCAGGTCATGGCATTGCCGATGTTGGCGTGCCTTTTGTTGGTTTTGATCCTTCCCTCCTTGGGCCAGCATGTGCTGGCCCGGGGGGTCATCTTTGTGGACCTGGCCCTGGCCCAGATCGCCTCCCTGGGACAGAGTGTGGCGTTCCTTCGGGGCGCCGAGCCCCACGACCCGGCCACCTACTACTGGTCTTTCGCCTTCACCCTGCTGGGGGCCGCCCTCTTCAGCTTCCTTTGGGACCGCAACCACTCGGTCCTGCAGGAAGCCTTTATCGGCATCGCCTTCGCCTTCGCGACAGCCACTTCCCTCCTGCTCTTGGCCAATTCGCCCCATGGGGCGGAACATGTCCAGGGGACCCTCAGCGGGGAGGCCTTGGGTTGGGTGACTTGGAAGGATATCGGGATCATGGCGGTCTTTTACGCCCTGGTGGGGGGCTTTCTCTTATGGAAGCACAAGACCCTCATGCTTTGTTCCAGCGATCCCAAGGGCGCCCAGCGCCAGGGACTTTCCCTGAAATTTTGGGATTTTCTCTTTTACATGGCCTTCGGATTGGTGGTCACCGACGCGGTGAGGGTCGCGGGGGTTTTGGCCGTATTTTCCTTCCTGATTGTGCCGGTGGTCTGCGCCAACCTGATGGGGCATAAATCCAACCACCGGCTTTATTGGGCCTGGGGCATCGGCCTGGTGATTTCCATATTAGGATCCTGCCTTTCCTACGCGAAGGACTGGCCCATGGGCGCGACGGTGGTTTGCATGTTCGGCTTGGCGGTGATCGTCATCTCGATTGCCACGAGGATGAAAAACGCGGATTGAGGAATCATCTTAAAAAAAATTAAAAATAAGAGATTCCGAAATCCCCGGAGCCATGGCGAAGGGGAGTGAATGAAACAAAAAAAGCCGTTCCCCGAAGGGGAACGGCTTTTTTTGTTAAAGAATACTTAGGAAACGATGGAGCTGGGTGGGTCCGTGGGTTTGTTCGCGGGCGGTGCGGCAGGGGCCTGCGCCTGAACCTGGGCGGGTGGGGCCGGTTGGACCGCCGGGGCGGGAGGCTGGCTTTGGGTGGAGGTTTCCCCGTTCGCGGCCTTCTTGAACTCGCGAATCGCCTCGCCCATGGCCCTGGCCAAATCGGGAAGCTTTTGGGGCCCGAATAAAAGCATGGCCACTATGAATAACAGCAACAACTCGCCGAAACGTCCGCCCATGTCCAACTCCTGGAAAAAAGTGGGGTTATTGTAGGAACCCCCGCCTTTTTAGTAAAGCCTTAGCCTCTACCTGAAAAGAATGCACCTATTCCCCCTCTTTTTCAATGGGTCTCTCATTCCGGAAACACAGGTTTGCCTCTAAAATCAAAGCGTTCGTTCATTCCAAGAAGATCCAGGGGCTATGGTCTTGAAACGCTTCACTTTCCTTAGCCACCCCTTGGTTCTTTTTACAACCGCTTCCCTCGTCGCTTTTTTCCCCTGTTTATTCCTGGGACAAACCTATTTCGACGATGATCTCATCAACCTTCACGGCATTTATTTCTCTTTTCTGAAAGCCCATCTACAACTGGGGCATCTCCCCTTTTGGAATCCCTATGTTTTCGCCGGACAACCCTTCATGGCCGACCCCACCACCCTGTCTCTGTATCCGTTTTTATACCCCTTCCTTGTATTTCCCATGCCCTTGGGTCTCAACGCTTTTCTAGCTTTCCATTTTATCTTAGCGGCCCTGGGCATGTCCTATTGGCTTGGAAAACTGAATCTCTCCAAATCCGCCCAAATATGGGGCGGCTTCACCTTCGCCTTTTCCGGTTTTTTTTGGTGCGAGCTGATCCATCCTAACGTCATCGCGGCCATCGCCTGGTTTCCCTGGCTCCTAGGTCGGTTGGAAAATACCATTCGTGACCCGAAACCCTTGAACGCTTTTATCCTGGGGCTGACAGGGGCCATCTTTGTCTCTTCCCTTTATCCCCAGATACTTTTAGGCGGGGCTTATGCCGCATTGATTTATTACGTTTTTTCCATCATCAACTCCGGAAAACCCAAAGAAAAGTTAAAAAACCTGCCTTCATTGATCCCTTACCTCCTTGCAGGGCTGGCTCCCGCCCTGCTGGCGATTCTGCCCTTTGCCGAGTTCATGCGATTTTCCGACCGGATGAACCCCTTGGACTACAAAACCTTTAATTCCGGTTTATCCCTTCCCCCTCCAATGGTTGTTCAATTCCTCTTCCCCGTGACCGCCACCTACCCGGGTCCCGCGGATTCCGGCATTCCCATTGATTATTGGGCCGACGAGGGATTCCTCGGGTTTTGGGCCCTCATCCTCGCGTGCCTTTCATTCTCCCGGGAAAAAAAATGGCTGAAGATAGGGCTGGCCCTGACCGCTTTCCTCTTTTTTCTCCTGGCGCTCGGTCAATATTTTCCCCTGCATCCCTGGGCCTGCCGGTGGCTTCCCGGCTTCCACCTGCTTCGAGGCCCTTTCCGGTTTCTTTTCGTGTTTGCCACGGCCCTTCCAGCCCTGGGCGCCATGGGTTGGGACAGGCTTTGGAACCATAATCTCCGGAGACAATCCTTAGGATTGATCGGGCTTTCAACATCGGTGGTGCTCGGAACTTTTTTATGGTGGTCCCCTCCGCATTGGCTTGAAGGGATCCAGCCTTGGCTTTTCTTACTGGGTGCCCTATGCCTTGTTTCGGGACTTTGGAACAATCAATACAAAACCTGGGCTCAAATCCTTTTTATTATCTTCGCATTTTCATCACTTCTATTGAGCGGTTGGTCCCACGCCTCATCCAGGCTTGGCCCCGGTTCAAATTTGGATTTCCGTAAAGAAACCGGTTTTTTCGAAAAATTGAACCGGCAAGTCGGACCGGCCCGGCTCTTCCTGGGAGACCATATCCCTTATGAAGTTGAGTGGGGTGGTTTGAAAACCCGGTTGGACCTTCCTTCCAACATTTCCAGTCTTTTCGATGTCGATAACGCAGGCGGTAATAACATTCTTTCCCTTTCTACGAGGGGCGATCTCTATACCCTTCCCTTTGGGACCTTCTCTAAGTTGTTGGCAATCCAAGGGTTCGCCACTGGAAACGAAAAGGGACAGGTGCCGGGTTATACGCGCCAGGAATGGGAGGGCGTCAAATTTTATAGGTCAGCCCAAAGGAGGGACTGGGTCTACGCCCCTTCACGAATCCAGGTGATTCCTGATCCCCAGCAACGCTTACGGACTATGCGAGAACCCGGTTTTGACCCTTACCAGGAAGCGGTCTTATCCGAACCTATCAACCCGGAATGGGCTGGCCCTAGCGCCGGGAAGAATGATTTCCAATATGCTTGGGTGGAAAAGGGGATCAACCAGAATATCTTCAAAACCCGTTTAGTCCAGGCCCGTTGGGTGGTTTTTTCCGATCCCAACTATCCCGGTTGGAATGCCTGGGTGGATGAAAGTCCGGCGGCGATCGTCACAACCAACCATTTTTTCCGCGGCTTGAGGATTCCCGAGGGCGAACACCAAGTCAAGTTCACCTACCAACCCACCTGGTTCAGGCTGGGCGCTTTTATATTTTTAGTTTGGTCCGTTTTTGTAGTCGCGACGGTGAACTTCTATCCCAGGCGAAGCGGGATTTAAAATTCTTACTTTAATGTCCGTATTTGATAAACATCAAAATAACCGTGAAACACCAGTTTCCTTGCCACCTTCATCCCTTTCTTTTCCATGAAATAATCCTCAAGGGTATGGGAGTCGTCTTTCATCAACCAAAAAATATCCGGCCGGTCCACGGTGTCCTTCAAGAAATCCTGGATATGAAATTGAGCTAACTGCTTCTCTCCATAGGGCGACTTTTCCAGCCACCACATCCATAGGAACCGAAAAAGGATCGAGTGGTCATAGGGCTCAAAGATGGGAAACCCCACGAACGGAAAAGAAGAGCCCCAGATGATGAAAAGCTGGTCTTCTCGGGGATGGAGCGCTTGCAATGATTCCGTGATGGCCCGCCGCGCCAGTGGCCCCGGCCGGTTGTTCACATAATCTTCCCGCAGCGTGAAAAAAGCGCACACCCCCAAGGCCGAGGTTAAGAGGACGGGAATCCAACGCCTGAAAAAGAGGGAGCCTCCTGGCAACCAAAAAGCCAGGATCAAGTCCACAAAAAAAATCTGCGGCCAGAGCGCCCGGGCCACGATCTTGTTGAATGTGAATAAACCGGCTGTCAAAAGCAGAACCCAAAACACCGGCAGTAAGGCCGGGTTTTTTGTCTTGATCCCGATACCCAGGGCCACCGCCAGGCCCACCAACAAAAATTGAACCAGTGGGTTCAAGAAAAGAACCCCCATCATTTTCCGCTTGATCCCCAAATCCACATGGAGGAGCCCATCCAGTTTCTTAAGCCGGTCCAGACTGAAAGGTTCTCCCTCATAACAGCCATCCACAAAAGCCTCATAATCCACCTGGCTCCAACCTACCGCCTGAAAAGCTTCAGCCTGGTGGTCGTAATTAGTGACCTTGATTTCCCCGATCGAAAAACGCTTATCGTAATATTCCCGGGCTTCGGCCCATCCAGGATGGACTGAAACGTAATAATGGTTGAAACCAACCCCTGACAAAATAAAGAAAGCGGTAATGCAGAAAGCCCGAATCCTATTTTTCTCTAAAAGCCTATCCTGTTCGGCCCGATGAACCTTGATTAAAAAAAACGCCGCGATACCCAGGGTAAAAAGGGCGGGTTCCAGCCGGATCAGCGAGGCCATCACCAATAAAAACCCGGCCAGGCTGAAAGCAATCCCGTGGGGACGGAAGGGACTGGCGAATAGGAAGACGCCGGCCTGGGCGATCAAGAAACAATAAACCGTGTATTGGGGCCAGGCATAACAATGGAAAAACACAGGCGTCTCCACGGGGAAAAACAATAGGATTCCCCAACTCGACCGGGCGCCTGAAAAAAAGGCCGCCATCAGGCCCCAGGTCGACAGAAAAAGAAGGGCGTACAAACTTAAGCCGTACCAGGGAACCTGGGGCAACCAAAGATTGAGTTGCTTCAAAAGAAGGCCCAAAAGCACGTTAACGAGAATCAAAAATTCGGAAGGGTGGTCCACCATTCCCACACCCTGGGTAATCCAATTCATCACCATGTCGTCGTTGGTCTGAAAAAAAGGGGTGAAGAAGGCCCAACCCAGGAAAAAGTAAAGACATGTAAGAATGAAGGAGGCGAAAAAAGGCCGCCGAAAAGCGATATTGAAATTTGTTTCTTTTTCAAACATGGTGAAATTATAACCGTCGTCCCACGCGAGGTTAGAAAGTTATTATTTTCTTCCCCGGCCATTTATGCGAGATTAACCAAGCATGAAACCAATTCCGTCCAGTCATCGGTGGCTTCCAGCTTTACTTTTTTTGGTTTTTCCTGCCCTCGTTCAATCCAAAGGTTTGAATGGGGTCTGGCAGGGGATTTTGGATGTGGGCTTGGTGAGGTTCAGGATTGCGCTTGAAATTAATGCGGATTCCCCGAAAAAGCCACAGGTTCTTTTCGATAACATCGACGATGGGCTTTACGATCTTCCCTTGCAAGTATTGTCCATAAAAAGTGATGGCCTGAAAGCGCGTTTGAACTCGGGCCAGACCCTTTCCCTTCGTTTAAATCCCCAGAACCATCAGCTGGTCGGCGCTTACCTTCAAACCTCGGGCAATTTCGAGAAAGCCGGAATCTCTTCCCCCTTAACCTTGACGGTGGGCAAAGATTATTTATTTCCCCGGCTGGACTCAAATGGTCGGGAAGTCACCCGATACCAATATCACCCACCCGAAGAAAAGAATGACTGGGAAACCGGCACGATACCCGCTCAAGGCGTTTCTCTTATTGAGTCCGGCATCCAACAAATCCTAAATGGAACTTTTCCCCATATCCATGGGGTCGTCATGATTCAAAAGGGTCGGTTTTTATTGGATGAAAGTTTTTATGGATATGCCTCTTCCGATCTTCATCCGGTTCAGTCCATCACCAAGTCCGTCTTTTCACTTTTATTCGGGATCGCCCGGGACAAGGGTTTGCTTCAAACAAGTCAAAAACTTTATGATTATTTCCCTTCCTACCGGTCTCAACCCTCCTGGGACCCCGGAAAGAATCAAATCACTTTGGAACAACTTCTCACCATGTCCTCCGGGTTGGGTTGCGACGATTGGAATGATCCCCAGGCTTGTTCGTGGGGCATGGTCCAATCCGAAGATTGGCTGGATTTCGTTTTATCCAAACCCTTAGCCCGGGAACCAGGAAGCCATTTTGCCTATTGCGGCGCTTGCTTGTTGCCCCTTTCGGTCATCCTGGAAAAAACCAGCGGAATGAGTATTCCTGAATTCGCCCAAAAGAACCTGTTTGATCCCTTAGGCATCTATTCAGCTCAATGGGTGGAAGCTCCTTCCGCGGGAACGACGGTAGTCCCCGTCTCTTTTGGCCTGTCCATGTCACCTGTGGATTTGGCCAAAATCGGGCAATTGGTCTTGAACCGGGGGAAATGGGAAGGTCGACCAATTGTTTCGCAAGATTGGATGAAACAATCAACTACTTGCAGGGTTTTAAGGGAACAAACCAATAAAAAATATGACGATGGGTATCTCTGGTGGGAAACCGAAGTTGCGCTTAAAGGTCAAAAAGTTAAAACGATCCTGGGCTGGGGGGTCGGCGGCAACTATCTCTTCATCGTACCGGACCAAGACCTGGTCTGCGTCATCTCGGCGGGAAATTACAACGATTCAAAGGCCGCCCAAGGTTCCTGGAAGTTGTTCCAGGATTATATCTTGCCTTCCATTTCCAACCCGCAATAGCCGCTTCTCAGGATATTGGATAACCTCAGCCGATAACCTGGGAAATGGCATTCTCATTTTCTTGGGCAGGAATCGACCAACGCTTAAGAGAGTAGACATTGTCCGCCAGCTTATCCGCCAGAAACCGGGGGAAACGCAATTCGGTCATCTTGACCCGGATAATCTCACGCATTTTTTCCGCCGTCATTTCCGAGTCCGTAAAGCCCCCCAATTGATAACACCGGCGGCAATAGGTTTCGGTGATAACGCCGTTTCTTTCCCTGCCCTTGTCCGCGTCCTTCCTCAGGGGCGAGCCGCAGCTTTGACAAACTGTTTTGGATTTAAACATGGAATCAACCTTTCAGGACTTAACCGGAGGGCGAGAAAACATTGAGGGATCAAAGTAGCTCGTGTCGAATAGGTCTACTTTCACTATAGGCCTTATCCAGAAGAAAAGCAGGGTTAATACATGGGAGATGGCAAAATAACTTCAGACGTGATGAATTCAAGGCGTTAAACGAATTTAGAAACCATATCAAAACCTCCATCCAAAGACAATTTTCACCGCCAAGACGCCAAGACCGCCAAGTAAGGCAAAAAGCCACCAAGAATTTTCAGGTTTATTCGACTTTATTGCCTTTCGTTGTTCTTGGCGGTCTTGGCGTCTTGGCGGTGAAATAGGTTTTGTTAGAAAATCTTAGAAGGACCAGGCCCTTGAAGTCATTATCCCATCAGTCTTTTGAAAGCTCCTGGTAGAGGGCCAGGCATTCCCTGTAGTTCCCCACTTTCTGATAGGCGCCGATGAGATGGTTGAAATACGAGCTGTTTTCCGGTTCCAAGTCACGCGCCTCTTTGAACGCCGTTACCGCCTCATCGAACCGGCCCAGGCTCATGTAGATCAAACCCAGGGTGTCTTGGGTCATCGCGTGTTTCGGGTTACTTCGCTGAGCTTCCTTCGCTTCATCCAAGGCCGCCGGTGGCATGCCCATTTTCAAAAAAACCAATCCCAGTTCATCATGAAAAGATGGGTTGAACCGGCTCAGGACGAGGGCTTTCCGGAGCTCAAGGACGGCATCGTCCAACCGCCCCTTTTCCAGGAATATCTTTCCCCTTTCATAGTAGGGGTTGGGAACCCGAATTTTCAGGTAGAGGACCCGGTCGAATTCCGCGAGGGCGTCATCCAACCGGCCGGCCTCCTCATAGGCCGCGCCCAAGTTGTTATCAATCACAAGCATGGTCTTCCCCGGGTTCACCCGCAGCACGTTTTCCAAGAGGGTGATGGAGTTCCTCCAAATATCCACTTGCCGGTAGGTTCCATACCCCAATAAGCCGCTCACGATCACCGCGAGCGCGATGAGGATCCGCGGCCGTTTTGAGAGCAGTCCCGAAAGCAAGGCGGCCAGTAGCATGAAGGGGCCCAGGGAAGGCAGGTAGGTAAACCGGTCCCCGGCCGCCTGGTACCCCACTTGGATCAACCCCAAAACCGGGCCCAAGGTGATCCCAAAGTAAAGCCATGCCGCCAGGAAATAGGGGCGTTTCTTACGTAATAAAAAGCATAACGTCGAAATCAGGATCACCAATAAGACTGAAACCGCGAAACCGGTGGAATTGATATCCTCGATCATAATCGGGTAATGCGCCGCCAAGTGGACCGGAGCCGCCATTTTCCACAAATAAAAAAGGACGGAATGGCAGGCGTTCATGAAGCGGTAAGACATGGGCAATTGATTGAGGCTTGGGATCACACCCACCCGGTTTTGCAACACCACTGTCACCCAGCTGGTGGCTATGCCTACGATCAAGAAGGGGATTTTTTCGAGGATCGTTTTTTGCGGGTTGGATTGAAATCTTCCCAGGGGCCAGACATCCAAGAGGAGCATAACCAAGGGGAGACTGACCGCCATGGGCTTTGACAAGAGTGCGAGGACGCAAAAACCAAGGGAAGCCCCATATTTCCACCAGCGAGAGACGCTTTGACTTGCGTAATCCAGATAAAACCAAAGCGAGAGAAGATAGAAAAAGCCGCAAAGCACATCACGGCGTTCCGCGGCCCAGGCCACCGATTCCACGTGAAGGGGATGCAGCCCAAATAGGAGCGCCGTCCCGAAGGCAGCCGGTGCCACCCAATCCACCGCTTCGGTTTCTAACTTTGAGTTCGCTCTTTCCTTTATCAAATTCAATAACTTATAGCTTAAAAAGAAAACCAAGGCGGTATTCAAGCAATGCAAGAGAAGATTGTGTAAGTGATAAACCCAGGGCTCCAAATGGCCCAGCTGATAGTCCAAGGCCAATGACAAGGTCGTGAGCGGGATCCAATTCCCGGAAAGGGTGGCCGTCAAAAGATTTTTAAGGTTGGATAGATCGAGGTGCCGGATAACGGTGTTGTTGAGGATATAAGGGTGGTCATCCAGGTTGATGAAGTCGTTATTGCCGATTCCGGAATAGGCCAGCAAGGTCACCAGAACCGCGAGCCACATATAAATCCGGTTTAATGAATTTTCGTCTTTATCGAGTTTCATGGGCCAGTACAAAATAACACGAAACATTTGGCATAACGATTAAAACGAACCCTCGCCCCCTGAGGGAGAGGGAAGGGTGAGGGGTGGTTTATTTACTTATTTTCCCTCTTAATATCGGCCTTACATAATTTTTGTCGTTAATCTGCACATCCCAACCTTCTCCCTCATAAGAGAGATTGTTGGCCAGTCCTTTCTTTTCTCAATCCGTCTTTTCCGCCAGGTCCTTGATCTTGGGCAACACCATGGACCAGCCCTTTAAGGTTTCCTGGTAGCGTTTCTCGGAATCCTCCACCCCGGCGAAATCACCCTGGGTCACTTCCAAATAAGTGCCGCCGGACTGGGGATTCAGGTAGTAGACCACGGTGAGGTAGCTGGTTGGGACGTCCTGATAATTCGAGTTCGGGTCAAAAGTGGTGTACTCCAGGGTCTTTTCAGCTTCGATGCCCTTGATATGGCCCTTCACGAACACCCTTTCCTGGGCTCCCTGGGAGCCTTTCCAAAGGATGGGGCTACCAACCTTCCAATCCGTCTCGGCCCGGCACCCAAACATGTATTGGGCGGTCAAGTCGCTCCGGGTCAGGCAGTCCCACACCCGTTTCGGCGTGGCGTTAATTTGTATCGAGTTTTTTACGATCAACGGTTCCATGGCTCCCCTCCACGATTGTTTCATTCAAGGCAGGGCGCATTTAACCACAGGAAATCCCCGAAAAGCATCAAGCGCGGTTTTGAATCGGTAAAATAGATAACTCGGAAACGCCCATTTACAGCTCAAGTGCATTTGTTACGGAATCCTGCCGGTGTCATAGCCGCCGTGTTTTTGTTGTTACGCGCGGCGATGAAAAATTAAAGTGTTAGGAGTTTCGAAATGAAGAACGGTTATTGTTCAAAATGTGGTTGTGCCTATGTGGTTAAACCGAGTTTTACCGGTAAACTCATCGCCGCAGGTCTTTCCGGTGTTATTGCACCGCAGATGGCCAAGAACCCCTTGGTAGCGTTGTTAATCTTTGTCGGTTCGATGGCGGCAGGTCACTTCATCGATACGGAAATTGAAAAAGAATGTCCTGCTTGTAGGCCGGCATTACAACTGATATGAATGTTTAAAATAAATGGGTGGCCAGAGTACGGCGTGAAAATAGAATGTTTTATGACCAAAATATAAAAATTCGGTTTATTGGTTAGTCCAAACCCGGCCAAAATTGCTCGGCAACAGGATGGGGGTGCCGGTGCCCGCCGCGACGCCGGTCAAATCTAAACCTGTGTTGGGGTAAAGCTGTTCGAGATAATTTCCCGCCTGGGGGAAGTTAAAGGGCACGGTCTGATCCTGGCCGCTGAAATTCAGGGCCACCAGGCTGAATTCCCCGGCGGTGCCGGTGCGGCTGAAAAGAAGCAGGCCTTTGGACTGGTAGTTGGCCCAGTCGTTGTAAAAGTAATAACCGTTGGGGTTGCGGAACTGGGGAGACCCTTTCCTTAAGGCCAGGAGTTTGCGCACCAGGCCCAGCAGTCCCTGACCCGGGGCGTCGTAGAAATATTCCCAGTGCAGGGGCCTGAATTCCATCACCCGGCCCAGCCCCGAATAGGGAACGGTGTAATTTTCCACCAGTTCCTGGCCCTGCCAAAGCAGGGGTACGCCCTTGGCCAGAAGCAATCCGATCAGGTAAGGCTGAAGCTTTGAACCATTGGGACCGGTCCCCTTCCAGCAGTAATTCGTCGCCCTCATTGATGGTGCCGAAACAGCTGATGAACCGGGAATGGTCGTGGTTCTCTATATATTGAAAGGCGGTCTTGGGCAGGGTGTCGCCGTTGGCCGTTTCCGAGGCCGGGTATCCATCCAGCCCCAACTGCAGGCCTAGGTTATACAGGCTTCCGAAATCACCTCCCGCCACGGCGTAGGCCGTGCCCAGGGTGGTGTCTTGCCAGGTACAGGTGCTGTAGGTGTCTTCCACGATTTCCTGGGGGCATTCCAACTCTTCCGCGCACTGGATGAGGCCTACGACTCCCGCCCGGTTGAACCGCCCCCAATATTGCAGGGTGAGGTTTTGCTTGGCCAACTGGAAAGTGCTGTAGGCCAGGTCGGGTCGCCCTTGCCCGTGCCCCCGTCGTAGTATTCGGGCACGCAGTCGTACCGGAAACCATCTACGTGGTACTTGTCGAGCCAGTATTGGTTCACGCTGTAGAAAAAATCCTGGGTGAAGGTTTGGTTGAAATTGGTGCTGGCGCCAAAACCCATGGTTTGGGCGAAGGCGCCCATGACGGGGTTTTGGTTGTAGCGCAGGCTGTCGTAGACGCGCTGGTAGGTGAATATTTCATCCGTATGGCCGTAGACCATGTCCAGGATCACGGCGAGCCCCAGGCCGTGGGCCGCGTCCACCAGTTTTTGGAAATCGAGCTGGTTGCCGAACCGCTCGGCCACGCCGAAATGGCCCAGGGGCTGGTAGCCCCAATCCAACCGGTGGTCGATGTTGGTGACCGGCATGATCTCGATGCAGTTCACGCCCAGGTCCGCCAGGTAGGGGAGGCGGCTGATGGTCCCATCCACGCCCGAGCCGAACTCGTCCAGGTGAAGCTCATAAACGACGAGATCCTGCAGGGCGGGGGTTTTCCAGTTGGCCTCCCCGGCGCTCCAGGTGATGGGCTGGAAGCCCAGGGTGAAGGCCGAAGCCTCGCCGATGCCGAACTCGCGGGCGAAGGGGTCGCCGATCATGTCCAGGGGCTCGGCCAGCAGGGGGCTGTAGAGTTTGTACCAATAAAGAGGGTAGGTGCCCTGGCTTCCCCAGGTGGAATTGGGCACGGCCGGGTTGGGCGGCTGGATGGTGATTTGGACGGTCCAGTAATCCCCGTAAGTGGGGTCGGTGGAATGCTGCATGGGAAATTCCCGGGGCTGGGATTTTTGGAGCAGTTGGTCCTGCTCGGTGATGACCATCACCGAAAGTTTGTTCCCGTTGGCGTCCGAGACCCAGGGCAGGTAAAGCCCCAGTTGAACCACGCCCGGCGATAGTTCATTGGGCCCGAGTTTGTCCAGCGGCATGAGGTTCATGGGGTGCCCTCCAAGGATGAGGAAATAATGGATGGCGGTATCCTAGGGAAGCCCTTGGCCGGAGGTCAATCAAAGACAAGGTAAAGTTTTATTGCATCCAATAATTCACCACCAAGACTCCAAGGCACCAAGAAAACCTTTTGATTTTGATAAACCCAAAACAACATTTTTTGTTGGATTTATGTCCGTTTCACGTTCGAAGAAAACATTTACCCATTTTTTAAACGAATTTTCTGGAAACACCATAAGTTGAGTTTTTATTATTTACCGAAGGTGTACCCGATGACTTGTGGTCATCGGGTTAGGGGAGACCAACTTTAGCTTGCAGTCCGCAGTTCACAGTTCGC
The DNA here is from genome assembly GCA_963849485.1 of candidate division FCPU426 bacterium. Lineage (GTDB taxonomy): Bacteria > Oederibacteriota > Muellerivitia > Muellerivitales > Muellerivitaceae > CAVTWJ01. Next base: position 19,983 of record CAWKIF010000154.1, read on the forward strand.
AGCTAGGCTTAACGGCCTTTCCTGCCAACTGCCGACTGCCAACTGCGAGCTGCCTTTGGAGGGTGCCCCGTGACTAAGCCTAAAGTTTCAAAACCACCCGTCGTCTTGCAAATCCCCCTATTCAAAATAATGGAAAACCCGGAGCAACCACGGCAACGTTTCAGGCCTGGGTCTCTCGAGGAAATAGCCCAATCGATGAAGGCTATAGGCCAGCAAACCGTCGCCAAGGTACGGCGTCTGACGGCTGAAGAATTGGCCGCTTACCCTTGGGACCCACACGATGAGAAAGAATGGACGCCACCTCAAAAGACCTATGGTGAGATGGGTTACGAATACATGCTGATCGGGGGTCACCGGCGCATGGAGGGGGTCAAACTGGCCGGTATTGAGACCCTCGATTGCGTCATCCTGGATATTGGCCCCGAAGACACCCACCTGGCCGCCCTGATGGACAATAACCTGGATGCTATGGACTGGTACGATTGGGACATAGCCATTATTGAGGAACACCGAACCCATCCAAAGCTGACCCAAAGACAGATTGCCAAGAGATTCGGGATATCAAAAGGCAAAGTAAGCAACGCCTATAAATTGGAAGCGGTGCTGACCCCTTCGGCGAGGATCGTCATTGAAATGTATTTATGGCGAGTCCATGTCATTAAAGACGACTTTGCCCAGAGTCTGGGCAAAGACCCCGACCTTATGGACAATCCTGCCCAGACTCTGGGCAAGGAACCTGAGAACGAGGACGATCTTGCCCAGACTCTGGGCAAGCCAATCCCCGAATCCCGGGTTACCGAGTATCTTTTACTGGCTTTGGTCGATCTCAACGACCCTGGTGACCCTGATTTGTTCATAGATGCCTTAGAAACCTTCGTAAACTACGGATTATCGATGTCTGAGAGCAAAAAATACGTCGAATTCGTCAAAAACGGGGGCGGACCACTAGAATTCGTCGACATGAAACGGGACAAATCTAAAAATAAAGAAGAAGACCCCTATGCGGAAGATTGGAAGGGGTTAAACCCCGCCATCAAGGTCAAACACAAGGGCGGGGAGGATTACGAGGTCAAGCTGACCGTGACCGGGGGCCAAAAGGCCTTGGAGATCGCCCAAAGCGCCCATAGGACCTTGGAAGGGGGATTAGCCGCCAAAGTTATTAAATTCCTGAACGATGCCGGTAAAACCTAAACCTTGCGTTCTACCCCCTCACCTCGCAGATAAGGCCCGGGTTCCATCACCTGCGGGTCACCTTACCGCCCGGGGCCGCCTGCTCAAGGACAGCCAGATCATCGTTGAAAAGCCCATGACCCTGGACCGCCGCCGGCTGGTGGAAGGCCCCCTGTCCAGCCTATCGACCGCAGAAATGTCAATCGTGGAGCGCACCATATTGGCCGTCATGGGCACGGCCCATTTAGTAAATTGATTTTGCTAACCATCCGCCTAAAGGGTGAAAACCTATGATGGAACATCCTGCCCAAGGCAACACACCCCTGAAGTTGCGTTGCTTTTCATTAGTCAATTCAGCGGTCGAGGGGATATAGGCGAGGCTGATGTTGATATCATCCGAGCCTATCGTGATCCGATCAGTGATATTCTCGATGATCCGCCGTTTTCCTCGAAAACGAGGTCACTCCATTTGGAATACAGGTCTTTGGCTTTGGATATGATCTCTTCGCTTGAGAGATACTTGATCTTCAGGAAGTCTATCTCCCCTTGAAGGTCCGGGAGCTGGGCATTGACCTTTTCCAACCGTTCCTCATTTTGCCGAAATTCGGTTCCGAAGGCCTTCATGCTGATCTCATCGTTGTAGTAGGCCTTTTTCACCTTGTCCATTTGGCTTACGATCTTGACCCGCTCCTGTTCAAGCCTTTCCAATAGCTCCTGCTTTTCCCGTATGACCATATCGCCCCGGACCAAGTTGTTTGGAAATCTCATCCGGGGAGAAGTAGAAATCCTTCAGTTGTCCATGGAATATGGCTTCCAGGTCATCCGGGGGTATCTTGTTTTTGCATTTAGTACAGGTATATTTCGACGCATTCGGCGGTATGGTCATCTTGCTCCCGCAATGGCAGAAAACGAAGCCGGTAAAGAGGTGTGTTGGTCTTTTGGTGGGTTTCTTCCGTTTCGACTCCTGTTCCCTGATGATGGCATTGCACTGATCCCACAATTCAGCCGAAACAATGGGCTCTACCTCAACGTATTCCCATTCCTCTTTGGGCTTTATGACCCATTTCTTGCCATCGCCCAGACTCTTGGTGTAATTGAGCCGGTGTTTTCCTTGGCCGTCAGATCTGGAGAAGACGGTCAATGGTGGTATCGGAGAACTTTGATCCTTTTCATTGTCCGGTATCCTTTGTCATTGAGAATCCGGGCCACGGTTTTCTTGCGGTGGTGTTCCAGGAAGTGTCGAAAGATCGAGTTTGGCAATTGGAACTTCTTTGGGTTCCGGGATGAGTTGTTTGTCCTTCCAGCGATAGCCGAAGGGGGCTTGACCGCCGAGGGGCTTCCCAAGTTTTGCCCTGATAGGGACGGAAGCGGCCACCCGTGAAGCGATCTCTTCCCGTTCCCATTGAGCCATAGCCGCGATCATGGTGTAGAAGAGGCAACCGCAGGGTTGAAGTATCAATGGATTCTTGGAGGGAAATCAGGTCAGCATCACTGGCATTGAAGAGATCAGCGAAATCAAGAAGCTCTCTGGTGTTTCGAGCAAGCCGCGCAAGTTTGGAGAAAATGAGGCCGGTGATATGGCCGGACTTGATATGCCCCAACATCTTTGGGCTTCAGGGTGGGCAATGACCGCTTTGCCGCTCACGGCTTCTAAGTGGTAGACCTCTTTGACGTTCCAGCCTTTGGATTCAGCATAGTAGCGGGCTCTTTGTTCCATGGTGTTCCGGGCTCTACCACGCACCTGATCTTCCGTTGAAACACGAATCCAAATACCGACATTTTTCTTTCCTTGGTTTTTTTCCACGAGTGCACCTCCACAAATCAATCAAACTTTTGGGTAAAATTTGAGCACTTTATATAGATGACTCCCTATAAGAAAATATGCGTCATTTGCCTTTTATTATGTTGCGTTGTTGCGGTATTTTGTGTTTCTCCATGCGCAATGGAATTGCATAGACCCCTCGACGCTACCAATAAAACTCATTTTAGACCAATAAGAAAATTCCGTTTTCCACTCGAAACCAAAAACATCCTCATAAGTAACTACACCACAAACGTAAATTTTTTCGGTATTAGAACGTACAAGGGCATAGAAAACATCCTTTTTAATAGGTTCGAGGGCAATCAATCCCTGCTCATGCCCTCCAGGGCCAATAGATGTAAAAGCATAGTCTTCTTCGGGATGTTTAATATATTTCACGTCTGGTTGAGTTGTAAATTTTTTAACTCCTGCGAAAAGGTCGTATTTCACTTTGTGTGCTGGTGTTTTTCCAGTGTTTTTGAAAATTGGCATGAAGGAAAAGACGTAATTATCTCCCGATGCTTCAAGTTTGTAAGATTCGTCGCTATCAACATCAACAAAAACATAGGCTCTAAATTCTATTTTGTCAGTGTCAGCGGAAGAATCTTACCAATCTTTTTGTTTCTCTAAACAAGCCATAAGTGAACCATGCCAAAACTCCGGTGATCAAAACCAATACTGCGTTTATGCTGTCTCCAACTTTCCACTCGCTGTTTTTTTCATAATAGTCACTTTCGGTTTTTGGAATATTGGATGGAGATATTTGGCTATTGATAGAAGATGGATTGGTTATAGTTTCGGATTTTTGGGATTGATTTGTTT
>CAWKIF010000155.1:0-8115 GCA_963849485.1 candidate division FCPU426 bacterium
GCGGCGGACAGCGCATCCATCGGCATGGGTGTGCTGGCCACCGCGGTGCGTTGTTCCCCGCCGGAACGGAAACGTCTTCTTGACTCGGTGAAAAATTTCGCCGACCTCGTCATCCATAATTATATCAAACCCTCCGGCGGCGTCACCGACGGGCTGTGGAAGAAATCCGGTGACGAATGGTGGTGCAGTTCGGGGACCTTCGGCTCGCTGGCGTTCCTCCTTTACAAGGAATCGGGTGATGAGCGCTACCTGCGGCGCCGGCTTGGGCGCGGTGGACTGGCTCAACGGGTGGGACTTGACCAAAGCCCAGCCGATCCCGCTGGCCAGCCAAGGCCCTTCGATGCTCATGTACACGATGGAATGTTATTCCGCCGGATGGCCTTACATCGTCAAGGATCCCGCGCAGAATCAAACCGGGAAGACCAAGGTGGCCTGGTGTTTCCACTGGATCTCGGAACAACAAGCCAAACCCCTGGTCGACACGCCGTGGCCGGTCACAAAAGGATGGGGGATGAAATTTGGCGGGCTGCCTTTTCATCGAATACCTTTCCCGGCGCCGACCCGCCCGAGGACAAACCACTGGTCACAAATGGCGACAAGGAGATGCGCTCGGCTGGAGGCGGCCTTGTTCGGCGGAAAGCAGGACTTGACGCAGCTTCCGATGTATATGCTGATGTCCTACGCGGAGCGGCTGGAGCCGGGCGGGATTTACCGGGAGGACGCCCCGAAAACCTCGCCCTGAAAGACTGCGCTTGCCGCCGAGCCACGCGAAGAGAATTTTAACCGCCCTAAGCGCCCGGGCCGCCGAAGCCGCAATCCGGGAAATTTAACCACGGATGGACACGGTCTGTGTACCGAATCCAGATACCAGTAAAATAGCAATAATCATTGTGAAACCAAGGTAAATTCGTCATTACTCGCCACAATTGTTCACTACTTTTCATCCCTTTCACTGGCGATTTCACTGACAGTTTGAACAACCAGCACGGTGACGAAATCGAACACAATCAGCGAGAAATATTTTTGGTTTTGCAGCCTATCAAAGTGTTTGCCTCAACTGCCGAGTTTATTCCTTTCGTGCTCTAATAGGTAATACTCAAAAAGAAGCGATTGCTTTTGCTTATCTTTTGCCTGTGCCCATAGCCGGCGAGTCTCCTCTACCTTTCCATCCTGGTATGCTTGCACACCAGCATAAAAAAACGACATCCACTCACGCGATCTCTGCACTTGAGGCGGCTGATCACTGAAGCTCGCGAGAACTTGTGACAAGTCAATCTCACGACGAAGCAATTTCGCAAGTAATGTTGAGAAACCTGCTCCCATTACCGGCTGGCGTTTCCTTAACAACTTATCAAATAGTGCGTTGGCTTCTTCGCGCCAATCTTCATTCTTCAGCCAAACCGACGCAAACCAAAGCAAAAGTCCCGGCTGAAAGGTGCCTGTGCTGGAATATCTAAACTTTCCTTTCAATGCCTCGTCGCAAGCTTTCGACCAAAATTTGACGGCTCCATCAGTGTCCCCCATCAACCACAAAGTAACACCAAACCCGCAAATCCAAACATCACTATGGCAACGACCATGCAAGCCGTAGTCTAGCATCTCACGAGTGGCAAAACTGCTGAGCGCCCCTTGCAAATCACCAGCATCAATTGCATCCGGCGGGTAAGGCCGCTTTGAAATGTCCCACATGCCTTTGGCAAATTCGTGCATACGAATGATGCTAACAGTGATTAGGCCGCAGTGCGTTCGCGGCATCATGAACAGGTCACAAATGCAGGGCTACGGCGATCATGGCTTTATAAAAGCGGACTTGCGAATTTCTGTCAAAGATTATCGGCGTATGCGAGCACCCGTTGTCGCGAAGTTTAAATGAGTTCTAGCCAGTAGTGGTGAGTTGTGTCTCCACCCTCCATTTTACTGGCAGTTTCGCTGACAGTGGCAGTCGACGATTCCGAGAAGCCTTAGTTTACCGAGGATTTGTCAACTTGACCACGGATGGACGCGGATAGAAGACATGAGATTGGGATGGGGCCCATCCCTTAATTGTCAATCACTCAACGCACGATCAAAAGCGCGATTTACACTTTTGCATCTGTGTCCATCTGTGTCCATCCGTGGTTGACTAATTCATATTTCCTTCTCAGACGCTCCCCACTTCCGGATGCACCCACGGCGCGCGGTAGGGGCGGCGGAGCAATTGGTTGGCTTCGTCATCGCCGATCACGGGCCCTTCCCGGGTCCCACGCCAGGGTCCGGCCGAGTTCATGAAAGATTGCCCAGAATGCAACTTGCGGTTGAAATGTAACCTTCCTCGATATCGGCCACCGGTTTGCCGCGCGTGGCGATCGCAGCCAGGAAGTCCTGCATGTGGCCGCGAATGGCCGGGGCACATGCTTCTCCAGGTCCTTCTCGGTCTTGTTCGGGATACTGCTCCAGCTCGTAAGTGACGTCCTGGTGAATCGGCCGCCCTTGCCCGCGGGCGTGAAGTCGTAGCTGTAGACGCTGGCCTTCAGCGTTCCCTTGTCGCCGTAGAGGGTGGCGCCCCACGGATATTTCGGGTCGGGCGCCTCGCCCCAGGTGCGGTGCTGCCAGACGATCTTCAAGTCGTCATAGTCGAACGTGGCGGTCTGCGTGTCGGAGATGTTGGCCTTGCTGTGCGTCCACCAGGATGCCGCCGCTCGAGCTGATCCGCTTGGGCCAGCCCAGGTCCATCATCCAGCGCACCATGTCGAACATGTGGATGCCCATGTCGCCGATGATGCCGTTGCCGTATTCCATGAAGGCGCGCCAGCCGCGCGGATGCACCAGCGCGTTGTAAGGCCGCATGGGCGCGGGGCCGGTCCACATCTCGTAATCCAGGTTGCGGGCGGCGCGGTGTCCGGCGGATTGGTCTTGGCGCGCATGTGGTAATAGCAGTAAATCTCGACCAGGCCGACCTTGCCCAGCTTGCCCGCTTGCACGATGTTGTCGCGCGCATCCATCAGGTGCGGCGTGCTGCGCCGCTGCGTGCCCACCTGCACCACGCGATTGTGCTTGCGCGCGGCCGCCAGCATCGCCTGGCCTTCGACTCACGTCCACGCTGATCGGCTTCTGCACGTAGACATCGGCGCCGGCTTCACGGCGGCGATCATCGGCAGCGCGTGCCAGTGGTCCGGCGTGGCGATCCAGCACGATGTCCAGGTCCTTCTCCTTGAGCATCTCGCGGTAGTCGGCGATAGGTGCGCGGCTTCTTCTTCGAGACCTGGCGGCGCGGCGACGATGTCCGCGGCGTCGGCGAGCATGTTCTTGTCCACGTCGCACAACGACACCACTTCGACCGGCGCGACCTGGATCAGGCGGAACAGATCGATCTTGCCGTACCAGCCGCAGCCGATGAGGCCGACGCGCTTTTTTGGTCGGCGAAATCAACCGCGTAAGTGCCGAAGGTGGAGAGCGCCAGACCGGCGGCGCCGATTTGAAGGAATGTTCGACGGTTCATGGCGCGATTGTGAAACGATTGCGCCCCTGCGTCAAGGTCGCGCAGGGGTGCTTCCAGCGAATTCCAATTTGTGTTTTACGCTCGCCCTCCACCTGGCCCGTGGGCTTCCGAAGTCCACCACGAGACAGTTCCCCATTATAAGCGGTGAACGTGAGTGTTGAGGAATAAGTCCAAGCGGGTGTGAAAGAAAGGGTTGGAGAATAAGTAGCCGTCAAGGTTGAGGTCGAGGTCACGGAACTCGTCGGAGCGGCCGTGCGGCTGGCGGTCAGGCTAAGGGTCCAGGTGGGTGTCATAGAAATGGATGGTGAAAAAGTCCAGGTCAGTGTGGGAGATCCAATCAAGGTCGCGCTAGGGCTCGGGGTATAGGTAGGACTAAAAGTGGTAGTGAGAGTTGGAGTAACGCTTCTCGTCCAAGTCGGGCTAGAGGTTGGCGTAGATGTCACCCCGTTGGGAGTCGCTGTAATCGTGGGTGTGACGGTGGGAGTGGGCGTGGGTCCCACATAGGGTACGATGGCGATGGCCATGATCGTGGCGACTTGTACGGATGCGGTTTCGTCCAATTCCAAGATACCGTTGGTGACCGTCACCGAGAAAGTCTTGTCATCGGCGATATTTTTCCCTGTACCAAAGGAAGGATAAAGGTTGGTCACATCCTTATAGATATCGAAATTGGCCAGAACCATGGTCCCATTCAACACCACGTTGAACACCCGATCCCCCGCGGCGGTGTAATAGGTCTCGGTGTATTTCAAGGTAACGGTATAGACCCGATCAGGAACGTTAAAGAGGTAGGTCACTCCTCCCGCCGCCCTTTCGGTCATATAAAGGTTCGGGTCCGTGGTATTGGAAATGGGCCCGCCACTGGAATAACTCACTCCCGCCGTATACCCCCAGTTCCCCGTGGTATAGGCCTGGTCCGCCAGCCAAGTGATCCCCGTCGAGCCATCAATGGTCTGGGGCCCAGCGCAATTGATATAGAGTGCCGTGGCCGATGGGGTGGGAGTGCTGGTGGGCAGAGTTCCGGTCGCGGTGAATGTGTTGGTGCTTGTAAAGGTTGGTGTTCCGGAAGGCGTAGGCGACAAGGTCGGGGTATTAGTCGGGGTGTTGGTCCAGGTATTGGTGACGGTCGGGGTAGGCGGAGATGGCAGGCGGATGATCTGCATAGCGTTGACCTGGGAGGTGTCGGCGGTGGAACTGAAAATAATGTCCAACCGTCCCGTGGAAACCACACAGGTCGAGGGTATGTCGTAAGCGGCATGTTCCCCCACGGTGGCCCAGACGTCCAAGTTGGTAATCACCGGGGTACCCGCCGCCGACACGCTGAACACCCTTCCCCCCAGGTGGGAATCGCCATCGTAATTCTCACAAAATTTGAAGAGCACTTGGTAATAACCATTGGGCACGGTGAAGTGATAAGTCGGGTTCCCCCATCTTTCGTCCTGATAAAGGGGCTGTTGTCCATTCACCGTGTTGCTGATGGTTTGACTCGTATAGGGGGAAGTGGCTCCCGCCGAGGCCGTGTCATATCCCCAGCTTCCGGTAGTGTAAGCTTGATCTGCGGCCCAAGCCGCTCCCGCCGTATCCACAAATTGCGTCACCGAGCCGTTATCGACTCGAATCGTCAGTGGCGCGTAGGCGGACAGAGTGGGCGTGGGAGTGGGCGGGATATAAAGGTTGTAATCGAGGAAATTATCCGAAAGCATCAAGAGGGACATGACCGTCCAGGACTCGTCGTAATAAAAGCCTCCCTGCAACAACTTGCTTCCCACCAGGACTGAGTAGGTATTGTCGATATAGGACTGGTAAGTCCGGCTGTACATGGCCCCGCAACCCGCCGGACCCACGAATGCCGCCGATTGGCTCATCGGGCTCGGGCTTCCCGGCAAGACCGGTAATTGCGGATCTGGAGTGCCGTTGAGTTGGTACCCGTCCACGATCGATACCGCGCCGATCGTGGCGAAGAAGCTACTGGTTTTGGAAACATAGGCCTCGGAAGAGGCGTTCCCGAACCAGAGATAATCCTCCACGATCCGGAAGGGAGTGCGGCAAGCGTCGTATTGATAATCCCAGGGGGCGTTGTTGGTCGGGGTAGAGACCCCCGCGCTGGTGCACCAGGCCGAATCCAAGCCATTGTTGGCGTTCCCATATCCCTGGGTGAGGTTGCCATTTAAGACTGTATAACAGTTGGCCGCAACGGAGAGCCATCCCGCTTGGGTGGTAGCCGCGGCGAATTCCCGGTAATAGGCGGGCGCGAAATAAGAAGGGTTGATGGAAGAAAAACTGTCGCCGCCATCCGGGATTCCCGAATTCAACTCATGGTTGTAGATCGCGTTGATTTGGGAAACCGCTAGGTTGAGATAATTTCCCAAGGTTGGGCTGGTTCCCCACTGCCGGGAAGCCATTAATAGGCCCCAGGCCATGTCCTCATCCGCGTCGGTGGCACCATTGGCTCCGTCGGTCGCGCCCGAGGTGTCGATGTACCAGTTCATCAGCCCGTTCCCGTCCAAGTGAATCTGCTCATAATGCCAAAGGTTATCGAAGAGGGTCTCATCGTTCATGTAGACCGCGATGACCAGCCCGTAACCGATCCCTTCCGAAACCGTGGAATCCAGGTTCAGGCCCGGCTCGTTGGGCCGTTGAACCCGCAAATAACCACCCGCTCCTACGGCAGTCACACAATCCCCGTACCACTTGACATAAGCCTGGCTGACCGCGGCATTGGAATATATTGAGGAATGAAATCCGAAGGGGTTATCCCGGTTTTGGGGAAAAGGGAAATTTCCAGCGACTCCCCCCGTCAGCACTACATTGACGTTTTGTGCCTGGGCGAACCCAGTAAGGGATAAAAGAATAGCCAATAACGTAAATAGGAGCGGTTTTCTTCTCAAAGTCAAACCTTTAAACAACTTTAGATTCATCCAACAATGTTTAAAAATATACCTCAACAGAAAGTTGACAAACGTCCCATTATGAGAAAATTTGGTTTAACGTATCATTCCAAAGAGAAAAAATTTCATGAACAAACGCTTTTATTGGAAGCGGTATCAACCTTGAACCCTTGGAATAAAACACTAAAATCTCGAATTCAAACGGTTCCCTCCCTTTATTCAAAAAAATAGGATCGGTTCCCGTGAAGTCAGGACTTCCAAACGCATAAGGAGCCACCCATGGTCGAGAAAGTCTTTATTACCGGAGCCAGCCGTGGCATCGGTCTGGGATTGACGAAGATATTCCTCAGCCTGGGGGACCAAGTTTTTTCCGCCTGCCGTACCCCGCAAAAAAACTCCGAACTCCTGGCCTTGAAACAAAAATACCCCTCCCAGCTTTTTTTAGTGTCCGTGGAAGTGGATTCGGATGAGTCGGTTAAAAAAGCGGCCCAGGCAGTAGGGTCCCAAACCACCCAGATCGATCTTTTAATGAATAACGCTGGTATTTCACCGGGCCCGGCTAGCGCCAAGCTGGAAGAAGTGGACTTCAAGAACTGCCGCGACGCTTACGAGACCAATGTTCTTGGCCCGATGCGCGTCACGAGGGAATTTCTTCCTCTCCTTCGTAAATCAAAGAATCCTCGGGTAGTCCATACCACCTCCGGGTTGGCTTCCCTGTCCGGCAAAAGCGAAGGTGGCTTCTACGCTTACGGGGTTTCCAAGGCAGCCCTCAACATGCTGACCCGCACCATGGCCTTCCAATTCAAAGGCGAAGGGATCACGGTGGTTTGCCTGGACCCGGGCTGGGTGAAGACCGACATGGGCGGGCCCAGCGCCCCACTAACCGTCGAGGAGTCCTCTTCGGCAATCGTCAAGACCTCCAAGGCCTTGACCATAGAAAAGACCTCTCAATTCATTTACAACGATGGACAGGAACTGAAGTGGTGAGACGTTCCCCTCATTTTTCGGGGGTTGGGAGAGTTAGGGTGAGGGTCTTGGTGGCTGGGGGTTGAGTCATTTCCATCCGAAGAGCTTCGGGCGAGCCCTGGAGGAATAATCCGAAATAGCCCTCATCTCCGTTCTGGAAGGCTTCCAATATGTAGTGGTTTTGAATGCCACTGCTCAAAGCTTTAGAGAGCCAGACAATGCTAGAACGAAGGGGATAGAGGCGGAAGAAATTCGGCACCAGATCGAAAGACCTCCTCATGAAATCCCTGAAGTCCGAATAATGGTAAGGTCCCTTCGGGTCGGAAACCGTCGCCGCCACGGGCGAATGGATGTCCAGCAGCATCATATCTTCCACTCCCATCTCCAAGGCCAAGGGTACCAATACCGAAGGGGGGGTGTAGAGGGTCCAGAGGTAACCCACCCGCCCCTGTTTATCCCGGAAGAGATAAGAACGGGCGATATTGTCGTAAAAACCGCAAAAGGCGTCGGGGAACTCGTCCTTTCCCGGCCTTCCCTTCTCGATCACCATGAAACGGTTCTGTATGAAGGTCCGGATTTTCTCGGGGTGGGGGAGATTCGCGTAAGTCCCGATCTCCATCCTCCCTCCCTCGTAAAAGGCCAGGGTTGCCATCTCGTCTTGGGGCGGGAGGAAGACCCGGTCCTCAAACCCCAAACCCCCGTAACGCCGTTTCTTCGCGTCCTGATTCCACCAGACAAAATTATCCGATTCGTCAAAGACGTTGTTAAAGAGGGCCAGGAGAC
>CAWKIF010000156.1:0-70408 GCA_963849485.1 candidate division FCPU426 bacterium
GTTGTGTCCTCTACTCGTTCAGTTGGTGACCCCGGGGTGGCCCAGCATGGGGTTGAACTCGTGCAGTTCCTCGACCCGGGCCAGGAGCTTCTTGGCCTTCTCCAGGTCGGAGCCTCCGCCCGGAACCAATTCGAGGGCTTTCTTGATGATCTCATTCTTGGTGGTAGTTTTGCCCGAGGCTTCGAGCGTCGCGATCTCCACCATCAGCTCCTCCCGTTTGGGCAGGAACTCATGCAGGGGCGGATCCAGGAAGCGGACCGTCACAGGATGGCCTTCCATGGCCTCGAACAAACCGCGGAAGTCGGATTGCTGCATGGGCAAAAGCTTCTTGAGGGCCGCCCGGCGGGAAGCTTCGTCGGTGGCCAAAATCATGGCCTGCATGTGGGGGAGCCGGTCCTCGTCGAAGAACATGTGCTCCGTGCGGCACAATCCGATTCCCTCGGCCCCAAAGGCGCGGGCCACCTTGGCGTCCCGCGGGATGTCGGCGTTGGCCCGGACCTTAAGGGTGCGGGTTGCGTCGGCCCAGCTCATCAGGGTGGCGAAATCCCCCGAAAGCTCCGGATCCTGGGTGGGAACCTTGCCGTTAATCACCTCGCCGGTCGAGCCATTGAGGGAAATCCAATCCCCCTCGTTGATCGTGACCGATCCCGACGAGAATTTCCTCGCGTGCTCATCGACCTTGATGGATTCGCAGCCGGCCACGCACGTCTTGCCCATGCCCCGGGCCACAACCGCCGCGTGGCTGGTCATGCCCCCGCGCGCCGTCAAAATGCCTTCGGCGGCGTCCATGCCGTGAATGTCGTCGGGTGAGGTTTCCAGGCGGACCAAGATGACCTTTTTCCCCTCCTTTTTCCATTCCACGGCCGCGTCAGCGGTGAAAACCGCCTGGCCGGAGGCCGCTCCGGGCGAGGCCGGCAGGCCCTTCGTGATGACGTCTTTCTTGGCCTTCGTGTCGAACACCGGGTGCAGCAACTGGTCGAGCTGGATGGGCTCCACGCGGAGCAGGGCCTCGTCCTTGGTGATGAGTTTCTCGGCCACCAAGTCGATGGCGATCTTCACGGCCGCGGCCGCGGTGCGCTTGCCCGTGCGGGTCTGCAGCATGAAAAGCTTGCCTTTCTCGATGGTGAACTCGAAGTCCTGGATGTCCCGGTAGTGCTTTTCCAGCTTCTTGGTCGTGTCATAGAGCTGCTTGAAGACCTGGGGCATGTCCTTTTCCAGGTGAGTGATGGGCTGGGGCGTGCGCACGCCGGCCACCACGTCCTCGCCTTGGGCGTTCAACAGGTACTCGCCGTAGAACTTCTTCTCGCCCGTGGCGGGGTTGCGCGTAAACCCGACGCCCGTGCCGGAGTCGTCGCCCATGTTCCCGAACACCATGGACTGCACGTTGACGGCCGTTCCAATGTCGTGGGGAATGTCGTTTTGCTTGCGGTAGTAGATGGCCCGGTCGTTCATCCAGGAACGGAAAACGGCGTCGCGGGCGCCCCGCAACTGCTCCATGACGTCCTGAGGGAAGTTATGACCGGTCTTCTCCTTGATCAGCTTCTTGAACTTTTCCACCATGTCCTTCAGGTTGTTGGCGGTCATTTCGGTGTCGAGTTTGATGTGGTTTTCTTCCTTCACTTTGTCGATCACGCGCTCGAAGACTTCCTTTCCCATCTCCATGACCACGTTTCCGTACATCTGGACGAAGCGGCGGTAGGAGTCCCAGGCGAAACGTTCGTTGTTCGTGGAGGCGATCAGGCCCTTCACGGTCTCATCGTTGAGCCCCAGGTTGAGGATGGTGTCCATCATGCCCGGCATGGAGAACTTGGCGCCGGAGCGCACCGAGACCAGGAGGGGGTTGTTGCGGTCCCCGAATTTCTTTCCCAGGGATTTCTCCAGGCGGGCCAAATGGATCTGCATTTCCTTGTCGATGGACTCGGGAACCTGCTTGCTTGTTCTCGTAATAGTTGCGGCAGGTTTCAGTGGTGATGGTGAAGCCCGGGGGAACGGGCACGCCCGCGTTGGTCATTTCGGCCAGGCCGGCGCCCTTCCCGCCCAATTCGGCCTTCATGGTGCCGGTGCCCTCGGCCTTCCCATTGCCGAAGAAATAAACGAACTTGGTGGATTTCTTTCCGGCCTTGGCGGCCGGGCTTTTTGATGCTTTTTTGGACTTGGCTTTTTTCGACATGCATTTCCTCCCTGGAATGTTAAGGCGGCTACATTGGCGTGGTCAAAGGCCTGCAAAATGGCCCTCATTGTAACAGACGAATTTTCCTTTTCAATGACGGCTGGGAATGAATGCCGGGGCAGCAATAAATATCCCCACAAGGAAGTCCGGCGGGGATTTAAAGCGAGGGTTTGTCGTTTAAGCGGGTTTTGCCGTCTCGGTTCCGTACACCAATTTCCGGAAATCGCAAAGGACAGAGAAGAGCCGGGCGGCCTCTCGTAGCAAGGCCAAGCGGTTCTTACGCACTTGTACATTTTTGTCCATGACCATCACCTTTTCAAAAAAAGCGTGGATGGGCTGGATCAAGGTTTCCAGATGCCCAATCACCTGGACGTAATAATCGGTACTGTCCGGGTCGACATCCGCCACCAGTTTTTCAACAAACTGGACACTATCAAATAGATTTTCTTTCCTCCTCCAGCTTCAAGAGGGCCTTGGAAACTTTCATGGGCCTTCCTTTTTCCGGGAGAATGCGCAAGACTCGCCCCGCCGCCGTAGCCAACTCCTGGAATTCCGCCTCGAGTTTGAACTTCTGGACCATCTCGGCCCGTTCCACCATGGCCAGGAGGCGTTCCTGATTTCACGGCCGTGACGGCATTGATGACATCGTAGGCGATCCCTCTTGTTTCCAAGAGGGATTGAAGCCTTCCCCTGAAAAATTCGAGGATTTCCGCCAGTTCTCCCTTCTTGGCCTTGGTTTTAAAACCGTCCTGGGCGCTTTGGACCAAATCCTCGAGGGACACCGGGTACTTGTTCGCGAGGAGAATCTGCAGGACGCCCAGCGCCTGCCGGCGCAAGGCGAAGGGGTCTTGGGACCCGGAGGGGATCAGTCCCGCCCGGAAACAACCCGCGATAGTGTCCAGCTTGTCAGCCATGCTCAAGAGGGAAGCTTCCCGGGTCCCGGGCAGTTTGTCCCCCGAGAACCGGGGATAATAGTGGGTCTGGATTGCTTCTCCCACCTCAACCTGGCCCTGGCGCGAGGCGTAGATGCCTCCCATGTAACCTTGCAAGCTGTTGAATTCCTTTTCCCGGATAATATTGGTCGCTAGGTCGGCTTTGCAAAGCAGGGCGGCTTTTTCGGCGGTCTTGGAGATTTCCCCCGGAATCCCGCAAAGGGCCGCGAGTTTTTTCACCAGTTTCTGGAGCCGTTGGGACTTGTCGGCCATGGTGCCCTGGCCCTCCAGCCAGGTGATGCCGGAAAGTTTCTCCCCCCAGGTTTCCAGGGAAACCTTGAGGTCCTCGGAGACGAAGAATCTTGCGTCCTCCAGCCGGGCCTTTAGGACGCCCTCGTTGGCGCGGATGACGACACCCTTGTCCAGGGGAGTGCCGTTGATCACCCCGATGAAAGAGGGGGCTAAGCGGCCCTGGGAATCACGCATCGCGAAATATTTTTGGTGCTCCCGCATGGCGGTCACGATCACCTGCTCGGGCAGGTTCAGGTATTGGGGGTCGAAAGAACCCAGAATGACGTCGGGATATTCCACCAGGTTGTTCACGTCATTTAAAAGTTCCGGGTCCGCGATCACGCTGTAGTTTTTCTCCGCGGCGGCCTGTTGAACCAGGTTCCAGATCGATTGCCGGCGCTCATCCGGGTCGGCGATCACGCCCCCCTTGCGCAATACTTCCAGGTAATCCCCCGCCTCCACCACGTCCAAGGGGCCCAATTTCAAGGCCCGGAGGCCCTGGGTTTCCCGGCTGCTGTAAATCCCCGCCACCTCAAAGGGGATCACCGCCCGCGAGAAGACCGCCAAAACCCAACGGATCGGGCGGGCGAAAAGAAAGTCCCCGTTGCCCCAGCGCTGAACCTTGGGGAAGCGGATCTTTTTGATGATGGTCGGAAAGACATCCGCCAAAATTTCAGAGGTGAGCCTGCCCCCGCTTTTCTTGAGGGCCACGACCACTTCCCCCTTCGGGGTCATTTTGCGCTTGAGGGAAGCAGCCGAAACCCCTTGGGCCTTGGCGAAACCCTCACCCGCCCGGGTGGGAAGGCCGTGGGCGTCGAAGGCCACCGACACGAGTGGGCCAGTCACTTCCTGGCTGGCTTCCGTTTGCATTTCAGGCAGTCCCTTCAGGTAGAGGGACAGGCGCCGGGGGGTGTAGTAGGTATAGATCTTTTGGCAGGTCAGCTTGTGGTCTTTTAAGGACGCCTCGGCCGCCACGATCATCTGCTCAATGGCCGGCCTTATATAAGAAGAAGGCAGTTCCTCACAGCCGATCTCCAGGATGGCGTCTTTCAGGGGGCTTAGTTGGTCCAGGGTCATACCGCCCCCCCCTTCCCCATCAAGGGGTAGCCCAGGCTCTCCCTTTCCTTCACGTAGGCGGCGGCTACGGCTTTCGCGAAACCCCTCACCCGGGCGATGTAATTGGTTCGCTCGGCCACCGAGATCGCGCCCCGGGCGTCCAGCAGGTTGAAGGTATGGGAGGCCTTGATGACATAGTCATAGGCGGGGGCCACCAGGTTCAATTCCAAGAGGCGTTTTACCTCGCCCTCGTAATCCTTAAAGTGGCGGAGGAGCATTTTCGTATTGGCGTGCTCGAAATTGAAGGCCGAAAAGGTCTTCTCGCTTTGATGGAAGAGGTCCCGGTAGGTCAGGCCCTTCCCGCCGTAATGGAGATCCCACACGCTGTTGACCCCCTGAAGCACAGTGGCGATGCGCTCCAACCCGAAAGTGATCTCGCCTGAAACGGGTTTAAGCTCAAACCCGCCGGTCGTCTGAAAAAAGGTGAACTGGGTGATCTCGATGCCGTCCATCCAGACCTGCCAGCCCAGTCCGGAAGCTCCCAGGGTGGGGGATTCCCAGTCGTCTTCCACGAAACGGATGTCATGCTCGTTCTGCTTGATTCCGATTTCCTCCAAGCTGCCCAAGTAAAGTTCCACCATATTTTCCGGGGAGGGTTTGAGGATGATCTGGTATTGGTAGTAATGCTGCATGCGGTTGGGATTTTCGCCATACCGGCCGTCTTTGGGCCGCCGGCAGGGATCTACATAGGCCACATGGAAAGGTTCCGGCCCCAAAACGCGGAAAAAAGTGGCGGGATTGAAGGTGCCCGCGCCCTTTTCCATGTCGTAGGGTTGTTGGATAACGCAACCCTGCCGGGCCCAGTAGTGGTTAAGGGTAAAGATGAGCTCTTGGAATGAAAGCGCCATGATTTCCTGGTCAATCTAAGGATAAAGCCCCCGAAGGGGTTCCCATCATAAAGGAAAGCGGACGGAGGGCAAAGCAGGCTTTGAAGTTTATCTTTAAAAACCGGCTTAAACCTATTCTAAAAGGGAACAAAAAAAGGCCCCCGGCTTGGGCCGGGGGCCTGGGATGAATCATCGGCAAAATCGGTCAGACTTTGCGGACGTTTTCAGCCTTCAAACCCTTTTGACCCTGGGTGACGTCAAACTCAACCCGATCACCCTCATTCAAGGTTTTGAAACCATCGACTTGAATCGAGGAATAGTGCACAAAAACATCCTCGCCGCCGTCTTGGGAGATGAAGCCGAAACCCTTCTCGTTCTTAAACCACTTCACGGTACCTTGCGCCATTCAACTACCTCTACAAAAAAATTTAACAACCTTGCCCTCGGGTAAGCCCTCGGGAAGGCCCACATATTACAAGAATTGTTGTTTTTGAAAATAGTTTTTTGGTTCCCCATCAACTTCTTTAACTCGGATTATTCATTCAAAATCAAAAAAATACGGTTTTTAACAAGAAGTTGGATGTCATTTTTGGTACTGATAGGCAAGCCCGTAATTTCCGATTGGATCGCCGTGGTTGAGATGCAGGTAAACCAGAAGGAAGACCGTGATGAATAGCTGGGAGACCCACAATAAGGCAAGGTGTCTTCGGCCCCATTGAGAATCTCTCAGGGCGAGCCGGGAGAGCCATACCCCCTCCAGGGGAAAAGTCATGATGAGGTAATGGCGAAAGACTTCAACGCAAGCCAAGGTCATCAGGATGCCCGAACTGAATAACACCGATTGGACGGCGAGGGTCGTCTCGGAAGAATCCATTGCCGGGTGAAAAAATTTACCTTGTTTCTTCAGGTTGATCAAAATCCTCATACCGGTGGTGACAATGACCAGATGAAATATCCCAACCAGATAAGTTTTCACGCCTCCCACCAAGGGATAACCTAAAAAGTCAAAAAAATCCCTGGTTTTAAGGCTGTTGGTGACCGCGATCCCGATAGGATCGGTCAACCAATAAAACCAATATTTGGGGTAGAGAAGCCACCATAAGGCGTTCCAATCCCATCCATTTCCATGGGGAGTCGATACCATATACCCGAGCCAGGGGAGAAAGGGGAGTGCCCCGGCCATCGAACCGAGAACCCAGGAAACCCATCGGACCTGCTTGTCGTGGATCGCCGTCCATAGAAAGACTCCGCCGGCTAAAAAGAACCCGGACATATGGATTTGCCCAAGGCAGGCTCCCACCAACCCCCAAAAGAAAGCACCTAGCCTTTTATGCCGATAGTGCCAGGCGATCCAAAACAGCACGCAAAAAATAGGGAGCGTGCACTGGGCCCATATTTTCCTCTGGAAAATGACCGCGAATGGATTAACCGCCGCCAAGGCCGTGCCCCATAGCCAATAGATTCTTTCCGGCCCCGGCAGAATGCTGAAACTAAAGAAGGCCAGAAGCGCCAGGGCGCCGAGGTTGAGCCATTGGACCGCGCGGGCCAATTCCGGGGGGGTGGTCGCGTGGGATATTTTCGAGAGGGCCAGGAAAACCCAAACACTCATCCCCGGATTTTTCATGCTGTAAACACCCGAAGTCATGCCAAAGAGCGGCCAGGTCTCAATGCCTTGAGCCTTCTGGGTGGCCGTAAACATGTAAATCTCATCACTCTTGTATTCAATATCCCCCGGGAAGGAAAGCCGGAGCGCGGCCCCTAAGGCCAGGGCCAATAAAAGAAAAATCAGCCATTTTTTCCGGGCATGAAGGGTGGGGGCTTCGTTCATTTCACCAACCAATAGGGATGATCCGACACATTTAAATCCGGGAATAAGCGCGGTCAATAACGCGAATAGTTTTTAAGTTACCGCAGGGTCAGGGACAGAAAAGAAAATTCCAAAGAGATTAACCCAAAAATAAACATCATCCCGAGAATGAACCATCCCCAACCCTCAGTGACGGGGGCACCTAAAAGGGGTTTTTTGGCGGGCCAAACCTGGATGTAATCCCCCGGCGCCGGTTCCAATTGATCCGGCCAAGCGGGGTAGAAGCAATACACGTGGTCGTAGGATTTTTTATCCAACTTCAAGTTAACGTCAAAAAGGCCCCCGAGGCGGCAACCGGTCTGGATTTTCCCCATATGGTTCGAGGCGCTTTGAACTTTGGCTTCATCCCCTCCCCGGAAGGTCACCACGGAGACCACCGGATAGGCCACAAGGATTATGGCCACGACTAAAAAAACCATGGCGAGAACGGTTCCGACGATTTTTAAACCGACGAGCCGCAGGCTTTCCATCCAATTGAGTGAGGCCATGGTGTTCCTTAACCAGGGGATTTCAAACTAGAAGTTTCACATTTTATCGGTGGATTTTGGAAGTTCCTACCGAATTTTGATTTTGGTCTTTGCGGCAGGAGTCCGTGAAGGGACAAGGAAAACCATGAATGGGATAGGTAGGATTTTTAGTCGCGGTTTAACGGTTTTACATCATTCCCAATTGTAACCGGGCGGCCTCGGTCATCAGGCTTTGGTTCCAGGGAGGTTCAAAAGTCACTTCCACAAAAGCTTCCCGAACTCCTGAAATCCGCGAAAGCTTTTCCTCGATTTCCGCTTTGAGAACGGTGGACATGCCGCAGCCAGGGGCGGTCAAGGTCATGACCACCTCCACCCTTTTCCCCCCCTCGGAATGGTCCTTGACGACGCATCCGTAGACCAGTCCCAATTCCACGATATCCACGGGAATCTCAGGGTCATAACAGCTCTTCAGTGCCGTCCAAACCTTTTTCTCGACCGTGGCCGCATCCACCTGCTCTTGGTCCTTGTAATCAATCTTGAAGACCTTGGCTTCGGCCGGGACTTCCTTACCCAGGGCGTCCGCGTCCTTGCCCTCCACCCGGACCAGTTGCCCGTTGTCCCTTTGCAGGGTGAAGCTCCCGCCCAGGGTTTGGGTTAAATAAACCTTCTCGTCCTTAAAAACCACCGTCTCCGTCCCGTAGGGGATGGTAATGGCCTTGGCATCCCGGGATACGGTTAAAAGTTCGTATTTCATTCCCCGCTCCCCATGCCGTCATCGGTCGAGACCGGCTCTTTTTTCTCATGCAGGGCCGCGTCCAGAGTATGCCAGGCCAGGCTCGCGCATTTGACCCGGGCCGGGTATTCCCGCACCCCGGCGAAAACCTTCAGCTTGCCCAGCCCCTCGATGGTGGCGTCCTCCTGCCCCGTCACCAGGTGGTGGAACAGGTGGTACATCGTCTCGGCTTCCCGGGTGCTCTTCCCCTTCAAAGCGTCCGTCATCATGGAAGCCGAGGCCTTGGAGATGGCGCAGCCCGATCCCTTGAACTTGATGTCCTCGATCCTGCCCTGGTCGTCCAATTTGAGGTTCAGGGAAATGCGGTCCCCGCAGAGGGGATTGAACCCGTCCGCGTGGCGGTTGGGCGATTCCATATCGCCAAAGTTATGGGGATGCCTTTGGTGGTCCAGGATCACTTCCTGGTAGAGGTCCCTCAGGTCCGGCATGTTATTCCCTTTCGATCGTTCTTCATCATCCGAAAAGTTCCAGCGCCTTATTCAAACCGATCACCAGCGCGTCCAGGTCTTGCATCGTGTTGTAGAGCGCCAGGGAAGCCCGTGCGGTCGCTGAAATGCCGTAACGATCCATCACCGGCTGGGCGCAATGGTGTCCGGCGCGAATGGCCACGCCCTCTTGGTCCAAGATGGTTCCCAGGTCATGGGGATGGATCTCACCCAAAGTGAAAGAAAGCACTCCCGCCTTGTGAGTGGAGGTACCGATCAAGGTCAAACCGGGAACCCGCTTTAAAACCTTTGTTCCGTAGGCCAGCAGGATTTCCTCATGAGCGGCGATGACGGGCAACCCGATGTGGGAAACATAATCCAACGCGGACCCTAAACCGATCACTTCCGCAATGGCCGGAGTACCCGCTTCAAACTTGTGCGGAGGCTTCTTATAGAGAGTCTTTTCAAAGGTGACCGAGGAGATCATGTCCCCGCCGCCCTGGTAAGGAGGCATGGAGTCCAACAGGGCATATTTACCATACAGAACCCCGATTCCGGTTGGACCGTAAAGCTTGTGCCCCGAGAAGGCGTAAAAGTCGCAATCCAGCACCCGCACATCCACTGTCATATGGGAAACGGCCTGGGCGCCATCCACCAACACCTTCGCTCCCTTTTCATGGGCCAGCCTGATCAATTCGGCCACCGGATTCACCGTACCCAGGGCGTTCGACACCTGGGTGAGGGCCAGCATCTTGGTTTTTGGGCTCAACAAGTCCGAGATATTTTTCAGGTTCAGGTCACCCTCGTCGGTGATGGGGATGACCTTCAGCTTAGCGCCCATTTCATCACAGACCATCTGCCAGGGCACGATGTTGGAATGATGTTCCATTCCGGTGATGAGCACTTCATCACCGGGTTTCAAATGGGCCCTTCCCCAGGTCTGGGCCACCAGGTTGATGCCCTCGGTGGTTCCGCGGGTAAAGATGATCTCTTTCGAGTCCGCCGCGTTGATAAATTTCTGGATTTTTATTCGAACACACTCATAAACCTGGGTGGCCTGTTCGCTCAGGAAGTGCACACCCCGATGGATGTTGGCGTTCTGCTTGCGGTAATAGTTGTCCAGGGTCTCGATCACAACTAGGGGCTTCTGCGTGGTCGCCGCGTTGTCCAGGTACACCAGAGGCTTGTCGTGCACGAACGTCGAGAGTATGGGAAATTCTTCCCGGACCTTTACGACATCAAAATCTTTCGGTGTTTCTATATTGACGTTTTCTTTCTTCGTGGCTTTGTGGCTTTGGGTTGGATGTTGGTTCGTTGTATTCATGGTTTCTTCTCCCCCATCCAATCCTGGACCATTTTCTCGATGGGCTTTTGCAGATAGCCGGAAGGCACCCTTCCCACCATCTCGCCGGCAAAGGCGTAAACCAATAGTTCCTTGGCTTCTTTCGCCCCGATTCCCCTGGAGCGAAGGTAGAAGAGGGCTTCCTCGTCCAGTTGGCCCGTGGCCGAACCGTGGGAGCACTTCACGTCGTCCGCGTAGATCTGAAGCTGGGGCTTGGCATAGACCGTGGCCGTTTCGGAAAGCTGGAGGTTCTTGTCGATTTGTCGGGCGTCGGTCTTCTGGGCGCTCTCCCGTACCAGCACCCGGCCGTCAAAGATGCCCGCCGCGTGGCCGTCCACCACCGTTTTGAAAAGTTGTTCGCTTTGGCCTTGTTCCACCGCGTGGTCCACGAAGGTGCGAACGTCCAAATGCTGTTTCCCTCGCCCTAAGGCCAGGCCCTCGAATACGCAATGGGCGTGGGGCCCGTTGAGGGCCGATTCCATTTCACTGCGTCCCAGGTTACCGCCCAGCGAGAACACCCGCGCGGTGAACTGGCTTCCCTGCGCCTGGTGCGCCGCCAGCGAACCCAGGTGAAAACTCAAGGGGCTTTCCTGTTGGATTTTGGTGTGGTCCAAACGCGCGTCTTTTTCCAGCGCCGCCTTGGTGACGGCGTTGGTGAAATAGGGTTTCAGGTTGTTGCCCCAATAGTGCTCGATGACCGAGGCCGAGGACCCCTCTTCCAGCAGCAGCAGGTTTCGAATATGCGATTGGGTGGCCAGACCGGTATTGCTCGAAAGAAAAACAAGATGCAGGGGTTTGTTCAGGTGAACCCCCGGCCCCAGATGCAGAAAGACCCCATCGGTGAAAAAGGCATAATTAAGCGATACAAAAGGCCGATTTTCGAAGGGGAGAATGTTGGAGAAATAGCGTTTCAGGGGGCCGTCCGCCAGGCTTTCGATGAGACTTCGCACCTTGGCGCCCCGGGGCAATTCGCCCACCGAGGAATGTTCCGGGTTGAAATGGCCATTCAAAAAGACCATCAAATGGGCCTTCGAAGTCTCAAAGCCCTGTGATTCCAGCTCGGCCTTCACCGCGTCCCGCACCGAACCTTCCTGGGTCAGGTTGAAGCTGTTCTTGTAAAACTCATCCAGGCTGGTGTGTTTCCACGATTCGTCATCAGAAGTGGGAAAGCCCGTTTCCTTGAAGGAAGCCAGAGACTTTTCTCGGGTATCCTTCAGCCAAAAGGGGTCCTTGTCCAGGGCGGTCTTTTCCCAGTCTGGGTAGAGGGAGAGGTAATTTTCTTTCGCTTGGATGGTTTCCATCAGGCTCTCGCTTCTTCCTTGGCCTCGGGAATCCAGCCATAGCCGCTCTTCTCAAGCTCCAGGGCCAGTTCCTTGCCGCCCGATTTCACGATGCGTCCCTGGGCCAATACATGGATCTGGTCGGGCACGATATATTCCAACAGGCGCTGATAGTGGGTCACTAACAAGAAGGCCCGGTCCTTTCGGCGCAGGGCGTTGACGCCATCCGCGACAACCTTGAGGGCGTCGATATCCAGACCCGAATCGGTCTCATCCAGAATGGCCAGCTTCGGTTCCAATACGGCCATCTGGAGAATTTCATTCTTCTTCTTTTCCCCGCCCGAGAATCCCTCGTTCACCGCTCGTTGGAGCATCGACTCATCCATCTTAAGGGGTTTGAGTTTGGCCTTGACCAGTTCCAGGAAATCCATGGCGTCAAGTTCTTCCTCGCCCCGGCTCTTGCGCAGGGCGTTCAAGGCCGCCTTGAGGAAATAGGTGTTATTCACGCCCGGTATCTCCACCGGGTACTGAAAAGCCAAAAAGATGCCCGCCCGAGCCCGGTCTTCAGGGGCCAGGGGCAAGAGATCTTTGCCTTCGTAAAGAATCGACCCGCCGTTGACTTCATATCCTTCCCGGCCTGACAAAACGTGAGCCAGGGTGCTCTTGCCCGAGCCGTTGGGTCCCATGATGGCGTGCACTTCCCCGGCCTTCAGAGTGAGATTAATCCCCTTGAGGATCTGCTTATCATCAACTTTAACTTGTAAATTCTTGATCTCTAACATTTTCATTTCCTCGGTTATTGCAGTTCCCTAACAGCGATCAGCCAACCGCTAAAGGCTTTGATTAGATTTATCCGACGCTGCCTTCCAGACTCACCGCCAGCAGTTTTTGCGCCTCGACCGCGAACTCCATGGGAAGCTTGCGGAATACTTCCTTACAGAAACCATTCACAATCAGGTTCACCGCGTCCTCGCTTGAAAGCCCCCGCTGGCGGCAATAGAAAACCTGGTCCTCGCTGATCTTCGAGGTGGAAGCCTCATGGCCCACCTTGGCGCTGTTGTTGCGCACATCGATATAGGGCACGGTATGGGCCCCGCATTCCGACCCCATCAAGAGGGAGTCGCACTGGGTGAAGTTTTGAGCCCCTTCCGCCTTGGGCAGAATGCGCACCAGGCCCCGGTAGGTGTTCTGGCCGTGCCCGGCCGAAATGCCCTTTGAAATGATGGTGCTTTTGGTGTTTTTGCCAACATGGATCATCTTGGTTCCCGTGTCGGCCTGTTGCATATTGTTGGCCACCGCCACGGAGTAAAATTCGCCGACTGAATCGTCGCCTTGCAAAATACAGCTGGGGTATTTCCAGGTGATGGCCGAGCCGGTCTCGACTTGGGTCCAGGAAATCTTGGAACCATTCCCCCGGCAAGCCCCGCGCTTGGTAACGAAGTTGTAAACACCTCCCTTACCGTTCTTGTCGCCAGGGTACCAGTTCTGAACGGTCGAGTACTTGATCTCGGCGTTCCCCAAGGCCACCAATTCCACAACAGCGGCATGGAGCTGATTCTCGTCACGCATTGGGGCCGTGCAGCCTTCTAGGTAGCTGACGTAGGATCCTTCGTCGGCGATCAAAAGTGTTCGTTCGAATTGGCCGGTCTTGGCCGCGTTAATTCGGAAGTAGGTGGAAAGCTCCATCGGACACCGTACACCCTTGGGAATGTAGCAGAAAGACCCATCGGTAAAGACCGCGCTGTTCAGGGCCGCGAAAAAGTTGTCGTTATAAGGCACTACCGTGCCCAGGTATTTCTCGATCAGGTCCGGGTGTTCCAGCACCGCCTCGGAGAAGGAGCAAAAGATGACCCCCATCTCGCCGAGTTTCTTCTTAAAGGTCGTTCCCACGGATACACTGTCAAAGACCGCGTCCACGGCCACCCCGGCCAGCATTTCCCTCTCTTGCAGTGGCACGCCCAATTTCTCGAAAGTCTTGAGGATCTCCGGGTCCACCTCGGCCAGACTCTTGGGCCCGTTGGTCTTGGGCGCGGAATAATAAACAATGTCCTGGTAGTCGATGGCCGGGTAATGCACCGAGGGCCACTTGGGTTCTTTCATCTTGGTCCAATGGCGGAAGCTTTTCAGGCGCCACTGCAAAAGAAAGTCGGGTTCCTTTTTCTTGTGCGAAATGAATCGGATGATGTCTTGGTTCAGTCCCGGCGGGGCGCTATCGGCTTCGATGTCGGTGACGAAACCGAATTTGTAGTCTTCACTAGTGACTTGTTCGACGGCTCTATTTTGCGTATCGGCGGCGGCCATATCGTTCCTCAAGCGTTCTGGGCCGGCTGGCCCTGGGGTATCACGGCGCTTCCACGGTTTCCCGTCGCTGATTGTTGAAGGTATTTCTGCATTTCGGGTTCGGTCTGGACCAGGTCTGAAAGGCGGCATTTCTTCAGGTAGCTGGAGACCGAGATGTCCAGCCCTCTCCAAAGCGACCGGATGGCGCAATCCATCGTGTGCACGCATCCCAGATGGTCTCCGGAGGGTGTTTCGCAGACTTCTTCTTGTTGGAAGAATTTTCCGGACATGGCTTCCATAACTTCATGAACATTGATGTCCTGGGGGGCGTGGCTGAGCTGGTAGCCCCCGCTTTGGCCCCGCAGGCTTTGGACGAGACCGGCTTTTCGAAGGCCCATCATGATTTTGGCCACATAAGCGGGGGTCAGACCTTCCTTTTGGGAAAGTTCAGTGAGGGTGCTCTGCCCCTTAGGACCCTTCTTGGCCATTTGGAGCATCAGTCGGAGCCCATATTCCTCGGTGGATGAAAACTTCATCGGCCTTTCCTTAAAACCCTTGAATTAGCCTCAATTTCGTCAATCTTGACTATAAAGTCAAGTATAAGACCTCAGAAATTTTCTTCAAGTGGTGTTTGATTTAAGGGTTGGGTTGGGAGCCGAAATGAAAATGATGCAAATTATAGATAATCGGCCTTGTATCGATAACCAATAAATCCCAGAGAAACTTCAAAATAAACCGGGTCTGATGCCAATAAAAGATGGAGACCGCCAGTAAGACCGCAAAAAGGATTGCTATGACAGCTTTTCCGCTTCCTTCTCCGTACATTATCCCACCCGATCCAGTTGATCTCGAATATAAGCTGCTATTTTATCCGCAGGAAGGATATTTTCCACATTTAGTGCGTTTAGGGGTTCTTCAAAGTCATGAAACTGGCTTTCAAGGAGCTGGCGGGGGAAAAAATGCCCTTCCCGCTTGGATAGCCTCTCGGAGATCAATTCAAAACTACATATCACATAAACCCACCGGACCGGCCCGCCGGATTCCAGTATTTTACGATATTTTTCCTTGAGAGCCGAACAAGCCAGAACGAACAGGGGGTTTGATCCCCGCCATGCATCCATCTTTTCTCTTAAAATCCACAACCAAGGTTCCCGGTCTTGATCCGTTAAGGGTTTCCCATTTTTCATTTTTTCAATATTGGAGGCGGGATGAAACTCATCCCCCTCGTAAAAGGGGCATCCCAACAACTCCGCCAGCTTTTTTCCAACGGTCGTTTTACCTGATCCCGCCACGCCCATCAAGATGATCATTTTTTAACCCTCCCTGAAACCGGGAAAGGAAGGGTCAAATAATATTCCAGGGTACGCAAAGGTTTCTCAAAGGTCAGTTGAAGGTATTCCAAGGTGGTTAAAAAAATCGAGCGGGCTTGGGAAGGGGTCAATTTCAAAATCGCCGCTCGTTCCAAGGTAAGTTCCGACAATTTTTTCAGCCATTCCATCGACTGGGGGGTGGTTTGAAGCATAAAGGGAACCGGGTCGCCACATTCCCGGCAAAGCGCCCCACCCTGGTGGGGGACCAGGAACGCTTTTTTCCCCGACAGAGAAGCGCCGCATTGGGCGCAATCCTCCAATTCCAGGGGATAACCCCCATCCTTAAGAAAATGGAGGATAAAAGCAGCGAGAAGCTGTTCCCTTTGGGATGGATGAACTTCCCAAGAGTTAAGCAGGAATCGCACCTCGTCATAGAGGGTGGCGTGGGGCTCGCCCTCCGGAAGGCACCCCAGGAGGATATCCGCCAATAGTTGAAGAAGGGAAATGCCCTGAAGATCCTTCTTCAAATCCGGGTGCCCATGAAGCACCTTCGCTTGGGAAAGGCTGAAAGCATCCCCCCGGGCGGGGGTGATGAGAACGAAAGCCGACTCGGTGAAAAGTTCCAGGGACGAGGCCATCCGGCTCCTGGGTTTGCGGACGCCCCGGGCGAAGGCCCGGATCCTGCCGCCCCCGCGGGTCAACAAGCGCAGCAACTTGTCGGCTTCGCCCACCGCCAAAGCGGATAGAACAAACCCCCGGTCCGTCTTTGGTTTCAAACGGGTCTTTCCACTTCATCCAACAGGGACACTGAGAGGGAGGACAAATAGAGGATCAAAAAAATCAGGAAAAAGCCTGATGAGAAGAGGATGCCGAAAAAGCTCAAGAATCCGATCAAGGGAATGAAAAGGGTCAGAACCAGGAACAGTTGCGTGACGATAAACAGGGCCGCCAGGGCGGCCAAGGAAAGGACAATCCCCTTCGTGAAGCGCCATCCTTTGAAGCGTAAGGACGACCAACCCAAAGCCAAGGAAGGGAAAACACCCTTTCCGCGCCCCACCCATGACTTGACCGCGAGAGAATAAACCCAAAGAGCCGTCACGAGGACAAGGTAAAACAAGATATAAGGGATGCCGGCCACCAGCCCGATCGCCAAGGTCATTCCGTTTCCCAAATGGAAAGCCTTCAAGAGATAAATACCCGCCATGCCGATGAGCCGATAACCCCCCACCAGTCCTAAGGAAATCAAAAGCAACAGTGCCAGGCTTCCCAAATAGGGAAGAAACAAACCCAGGGAGTCATTCAGTGCCCCGCCGAGCGAGAAGGCCTTTCCTTCTTTCAGATTCCGCCAAAATCCCCCATAAATCGCACCGTTCGCCAGCGATTCCAGAATCAGTGCCCAAACCAAATAAAAAGCCGCGAGTCCCAGAAAAATCGCCAGCCAAGAGGTATCGGAAGCCCCGAGTGAAAATAGTTTGTCGGAAAGGTCCTGGGGGTCGTAATTATCCGGGTTTTGAATCAGATCCCCGAAGGATTGGGCCATCGATTGGATTAAGGGCCAGCAACCGACCAGGAGAACCACGCCCAGCATGGCCAGGTTCATGAGGGCCACCAAAAGCTGGACGAGAAAGAGGGGCCACATTTTCATGCAGGACTGGAAGGCGCCTTGGAAAACCTGGCCGAACGTTTTTTCCGTAGGGGGGAGGGGCGGGTCGGTTTCCGCCGCCGGATCCGGAATAACCGGCACATTCGCCGGCGCTGCCGGTGGCCGGGGCGCCCTCTTGCGTCCAATCACCCTGGACCGGTTAGTCTTCAACTTGTCTCGTTTAATGGGCCTGGCCATTCATTTCTCCTGGGAATCGGCAGCTTTTCCGCGCGGGTGAAGAAAAGGGTGAAAAAATTTAACGGTAATTGTTGAATTGCAGGGGAATCTTGATGTCCTGGGCGGCCCGGAGCATCTGCATCACTTCTTGAAGGTCGTCCTTGCTTTTACCAGCGACCCGCACCTTTTCATCCACGATAGAAACCTGCACCTTCAGCTTGGAATCCTTGATGCGCTTGACGATGTCCTTGCAGGCATCCATCGGCATCCCGCTGATGATTTTGACCTTCTGGTTGACGGTTCCACTGAAAGCAGCTTCCGCCTTTTGAAAATCCATGGCTTTAGGGGATATGTTCCTTTTGATGAGTTTGCCCTTCAAAACATCCTCGACGGCCTTGAGCCGGGACTCGTCATCTGAAACAATTTCCAGTTCCTTGGTCGTTTTATTCAGCGTGACCTTGCTGATGCTTCCCTTAAAGTCATACCTCTGGGAAATCTCTTTCATGGCCTGATTAACGGCGTTATCCACTTCCTGCAGGTCCACTTCGGAAACCACGTCGAAAGTAAATTGATCGGCCACGGCTTACCTCCCGAATTTTTAAGTCTTAACTCTGTGTACTCTGAGGTTTATGTCCCGCTGTCGGAAGAGACCGACTGGCTGTCAGCCCCTTCGGGCAGGGTGATTTCCACGACCTCTCCCGTGGTTCCCAAGACTCCCAGGGGCTTGCCGTTGAGTTGCAGATCCACCCCGCCCGCGTTTCCGATGCGAAGCTTGAAGCTTTTCTCCGCCCGGAAGGTCCGGACATCTCCCTGGGAGATATCCAACTCCGAACTGGATTTTCCATCATCCAAGGTCACCAAGACCCAGGACTTGTCCAACCCCTTCAGGATCAAGTGCTGGTATTTATCCGCCACCGCCTGGCCATGGGCGACTGTCTGAGATTGGGAAGCGGGAACCGTGACCGGGGCGGGGGTAAAGTCGGGGGCGGGAGCGGCCTTGGCGACCGGCCAGTGGATTTTGGAAAGTCCAGGCGAAAGTTTTTGCCAGCCTAACCACAAAGCCCCCAAGAAAGCCAAAGCCACCGCCAATTGGCCGATGGAGGAATAGAAGGACCTCCATTTCACCTTCTGGCGACGGCCGCGGGAAGGATGGCGAAGGGGCTCGTGAACCTCGGGCAGGTCTTCCCCTTCCTCCAGTGTTTCGGAACCCTGACCGGCATCGGCGGGCCGGATCACCGCGGGCCGCCCCCCCAAAAAGGGGCTGTTCTTTTCCATCTCGACTTCGGCGTTCATAGGCTCGATCTTGACCGGCTTCTCGGGAACCTGGGCCTTGAACGCCTTCGTCATTTTCTGCATATCCAGCCCCACCACCTTGCAGTAGGCCCGGATGAAACCCTTGGCGTAAGTTTGGGAGGGGAAAACGTCATAAAGATCCTCTTCCAGAGCTTCCAGGTACTTCACCGGGATGCGGGTCTTTTGGGAAATGGCCTCCAAGGTGATCTTCTTGGATTCCCTGGCTGATTTCAGGTCCGAACCGACGCTCATTGGAAAATATCTCCTTGCACGACCTGAGCTTCCTTCGGGGGCGTGAATGCGAAAAGATCGTCCTTCAATCCCTTGTTAAGAGCCAGTTGATTAAACCTCGCCTTGTTGACCATTGCAGGGGTTGTGATTTCCACTTCGATCGGCCACCAATCCTTTTTTCGGACGGTCACCTTCATGTGGTCAAATCCGGAGTTATCCTTGTCCAAGGGGGTAAAATCCAGCACGATCTGGTCCCCGTTCTCGGAAGCGATTTTGACCTTGCTGATATCAATATACTTTTTCAGTTCCTGCCCCACGCCCAAATAAATGGGCTGCACGTCCTTTCCCTTGGCCGCCTTTTGCACATACACCATCTTCTCAGCGGGCTGGTACATCTGGGAACCTTGGGCATCCACGTAAAGAAACTGTTCCTCAGGCTTGGTGTAATGGACGAAGAACTTCCCGGGTGATTTGGTAAACACTTTTCCCTCATATTTCTGGGTCTGGCCAGAAAGCGAATCCTTCATTTCCATCCTCAAATCCATCTGGGCGTCCAGGGCCGCCAATTGAGCCGCCTCCACCAGATCGGAAACATCCTGAACGGTAAGGGATTTCTTTTCATCCGCCCAGCCGGTTCCCCCGATGGCGAACAGGATGCACAGTAGCAGCAAGCCCAATAGGGTTCGTTGATTGGTTTTCCTGCCAACTGATTTATCTGAGGTTTTCATTGATTTCCTCATCTTCACCTACCATTTCGTTCGGCTCCCCCATGGTTTGGACGAGAATTTTGCGGGGTTTGTTCCCATCCGCCGGGCCCACGATGCCGCGGACCTGCATATCATCCAGCAACCGGGCAGCCCGGCCGTATCCGATCTTGAGGCGGCGCTGAAGCAGGGAGGTGGAAGCCTGTTTGGCCCTCATGACGATTTCAACTGCGTCGTCGTAAAGCTCGTCCTCGCTCTCCTCGGTCACCAGATCCTTGTTCTTGGCGGGGCTCAGGTCAGCCGAGAACTGGGGCCCGCCCTGGGAAGTCCAGAAGTCCACCAGGCGCTCGATTTCTTCCATCGTAACGAAGGCCCCCTGGAGCCGCAAGGGTTTGGGCGCCCCGGAAGCGAGGTACAGCATGTCTCCGCGGCCCAACAGGGCCTCGGCCCCATTCATGTCGAGGATGGTGCGGGAGTCCACCTTGGAAAAAACCTGGAAAGCGATGCGGGAGGGGAAGTTGGCCTTGATGATGCCGGTGATGACCTCCACCGAGGGCCTTTGGGTGGCCAGGACCAAATGGATGCCCACCGCGCGGGCCATCTGGGCCAGGCGGGTGATGGAATCCTCCACCTGGTCCTTGGCCGTCATCATAAGATCGGCCAGCTCATCCACGAGGACCACGATGTAGTACATGTTGTACTTATCCTTCTCCCCCGCTTCCCGCTTGGCCGCCATCTTTTGGTTGAAGGTGTCGATGTCCCGGGCGCCCACATGGGCCAATTGTTGGTAGCGGTCTTCCATTTCTCTCACCAGCCACTTGAGGGCCAGGTGAGCTTCTTTGGGATCATTCACGACCGGCAGGGCCAGGTGGGGCAGGCCTTTGTAGATGGTCATCTCGACCCTTTTGGGATCGACCAGCACCATCCTCAATTCTTCCGGGTTGTATTTGAAGATCAGGCTGGCGATCAAGGTGTTCACGCAAACCGATTTTCCCGAGCCCGTCGATCCCGCCACCAGGACGTGGGGCATCTCCTTGATGCTTCCGTAAACCGCCTCGCCCGCGATGTCCTTCCCCAGGGCCACGGTGAGTTTTTTGGAGGAGCCGAGGAAGTTATCGTTCGCGATGAGTTCCTTCAGCGTCACCACCCGGCCCTGGCTGTTGGGGACCTCGATGCCGACCGCCGCCTTGCCTGGGATGGGGGCCACGATGCGAAGATGCCCGCACTTCAGGGCAAGGGCCAAGTCGTTTTCAAGGGAGGCGATGCGGGTGATCTTGACGCCCGCGGCGGGCTGGACCTCGTACTGGGTAACCGTCGGGCCCGGGTTCACGCCCACCACCTTGGCTTCCACCCCGAAGTTGGCCAGGGTTTCGGTGAGGGTCCGGCTGACGGTCTCAAAATCATCGACCACTTGATCCTTGGATTCTTCAAGGGTCTTCAAAATATGCACGGTCGGCAATTGCCATTGTCGGATGACGCGTTTGGGCGCTTCGTCCTCCAGCGCTTTCCGCCCCGTCTTCCTCGCCATCTCGATACTGGCGGCCTCCATTTTTTGCTTCGTGGTCATGGAATTCTTGGAGCCTTTTGCTTCGGCCAGGGCGGCGGAAACCACGTCTTCTTCCAGGGGTTCCACCAAGGGGGGTTTTTCCTCCTCGGATTCACCGGTAAACAAAACCTTGCCTGGGGTTTTGACGGGAGGGGCGACTCGCGGAGCGGGAGTGGGTGGTACTTCCTTGTTGGGGGTGAAGCGGAGGGTCTTTGGCGCTTTTCCAGCTTTTCATGGGCCTCATCAGCCACCCTCTTGGCCTGCTGGCGCTGTTGGAAATCTTGGAAGGCCTTCCCCAGGCGCTCCCTCAATGCCGAAACCACCCCAAAACCGTTCTCTTCCAGGTACCGGCCGCCCTTTTGAAACCCTTCCCAAGCCCTTTTTGCCGCCTGGAGCAGGTGGCCTTCCTTCTCCAGCAGCCAGGCCGAAAGTACCAGGATCATCAGGCAGATCACTACCGTCCCGAAACGGGTCAGGACCGATTCCATCCGGGTGCCCAGCTGCAGGCCCAATTGGCCCGACCACTCCACTCCTTCCCTCATTTGGGAGGGGGAAAACATCTGGACACCGGGGAAAAACACCTGCGTCAGGACGCAAACCGACAGAATCGTCAGAAGAAGCCCCATCAGCTTCAGTCCGGGCTTTTGCAGGGGTTCGTCTTTGAAACGGCTATAGGCCACCCAAAACAAGACAGCGGGAAAAACCCAGGAACAAAGCCCGAAACCCGCGTAAAGAAAATAGGATAACAAGGAACCGGGTGTCCCCAGCAAATTGGGTTTGGAAGCCGTGGGCACCAGGGAAAGCAGGATCAAGATCCCCAGGCAGAATAGGATAAAGACCACCAGGAAATGGTGGCGATCGTTTTTACTCATCGGTTCCTCGAAAGGGGATCATCCAAGCCCCGGATTCCGGGTTTGGGTGGAGCGTCACAAAGAAAAATCATGGCGGAATCAAAGTATAACTGAGCCCCCGGCGGCATTTGAAGCAAATACTTCCCCCGTCCTGCGGACCGCCCGGCAACCATCGGTCTACCGGGTCGATGGTTTTTATGATAAAAAGGTTGGCCTAAACCACTCCACAACGGCGGAACCATGTTCACCTACTTCTTTCACGTCGCCTTCAACGTCGTACTGCCTATCTTCCTGGTGATGGCCCTGGGGTTCGGGCTGGCGAAAAAATTCAAGCTCGACCTCAACACCCTTTCCAAGCTTAACTTTTACGTTTTTATACCGGTTTATATGTTCTACAGCCTCCTTTGGTTCAAGCCCAACCCCCAGGACATGGAATGGGCCGTGGCCTTCAACGTCCTTTTCGTCCTGCTCTCCTTCGTCCTCATGGCCCTTCTGGCCAAGGTCTTCCGATTCAGCCCAAGCCTAGTACCCATGTCCATGCTGACCGCGGTCATCTTCAACTCGGCCAATTACGGCATCCCCGTCGTCCAGCAGGCTTTTCAAGACCAGGGCATCCCGATCCAGATCATCACCATCACGGTCATGAATGTCCTTACTTACACGGCTGGGGTCCTGGTGACCGGGGGCCTGGGGGAATGGCGGGAGGGGCTGAAGACCATTCTTAAATTGCCCATCCTATACGCCCTTTTAGGCGCGTTGCTCTTGAGGGCCCTAACGATACCCCTCCCCGATGCATTGATGTCCTCCTTGAAGTGGACCTCCGACGGGATGCTCTCCATTGCCCTCCTGACCCTGGGCGCTCAATTGGCCCAGGGGGGGCTTTCCATGAAACACCCGAAAGAATTGTGGTGGACAGTGGCCGGGCGCCTGGTCCTGGGGCCGATCCTGGCCCTCGTGATTTTAAGGCTCTTCGGTCTCACGGGTCTCCCGGCGAAGGTCCTCTTCGTCTCCAGCGCCTTCCCCACCGCGGTCATTACCGTGATGTTCGGGATCGAGTACAAACGCTCCCCCCTCTTCGCGGCGGATGTGGTCTTCCTGACCACCCTGATTTCCGCGGTCACCGTCACCTTGTCCATCGGCCTGGCGAATTATCTTTTTTGACGGCCCTCAAGCCATCGCGATCTAAAAAACGCTTTCATCCCTTGAATGAGGAATTTTGACGGGAGAATGGATTATGATGGGATTCGAAATCCATTAAAGCTCCATTCGAGACTCCGCATTGAAAAACCCCCGCTCCCTCCTTACGAACCCCTTTAACCGGAAGGATCAAAACCTTCTCAAGAACACTTCGTACAAGAACATGGTCGCTCCCTACGAGAGCAAATACCCTCAAAACGCTTCGGCCCGGAAAAAACCTATCCCCGGGCTCTATGGGTTCAAAAGGAAAACCAAGTGATCCCTCCCCAGCAAAACCGCTGCCGGTCAGCTCAAACCCTTTCCGGACCATGGTTTTTCAAAATGGACACCAAGAGAAAAGGATATTCCCAAAAATGGTTCCGGGGGTTTCAGGGCGGCCGCCCCATTCGGGTTCCCTCCAGCTGGAACACCCAATTCGTGGACGCTTCCAATTACCTGGGGGACGCCTGGTACCAAACCCGTTTTACACCTCCCAAGGGTTTTAGGGGCCAAAAACAATGGATCAGGTTTGAATCAGTCAATTACCGCGCCGAGGTTTGGCTCAACGGAAAAAAGCTGGGTTCCCATGAGGGTGGCCATCTTCCTTTTATGTTTGAGATCACTGGCTTAATCCATGCCTCGAAGAATCTGCTCTCTGTTAGGGTGAACGGTTCCCTGGCTCCCGACCGGGTACCCTCGGGGAATGTCCCCTTTGATCCGAAGGATGCCTTCGCCAACAGCTTTAACCCTCCCGCTTCTTTCGATTTCTTTCCCTTTTGCGGCATCCAAAGGCCAGTGCGATTGCTCTCCCTGCCGTACCATTCCCTCAAAGACATCACGGTGACCACTGATATTTTGGGCAAAACGGGAAAAGTAAGGGTCGTCGTGGATGTCCCATCTCCGCCCGGGGCATCCTGTTGTATCTCTTTGAGTGGATTTGGGTGGAATTTAAGAACGGGTGGGCCTATCCAATCTAATAAGTACGAAACCACCCTATCCGTTCCCAATGCCAAACTCTGGGCCCCCGATTCTCCAAGCCTTTACCGGCTCCAGGTGGAATTAATCAGGGACCATCAGATCCTTGATCAGGCTCAGTTGTTGGTGGGCATACGAACCTTCAAGGTCAAGGGCCGGAAGCTGCTTCTCAATGGCAAGCCGGTTTTTCTCAAGGGATTTGGCCGCCACGAGGACGATCCAAAAACCGGCCGTTATCTTCGGCCAGAGACCTTAAAAAAAGATTACGAGGACATGAAATGGATCGGCGCCAACTCTTTCCGTACTAGCCATTACCCCTATTCGGAAGCGGACATGGCCCTGGCGGATAAGCTGGGATTTCTGGTCATCGACGAGACTCCCGCGGTCGGCCTTTTCTTCCACCCGGCGGGTTTGAAAAAACGCCTGGCCCTTTGCCGGCAATTCACCCGGGAACTCATCGAAAGGGACAAGAACCATCCTTCCGTCATCCTCTGGAGCATCGCCAATGAGCCCCATTCCAAAAGACCGGCCGCCGTGCCTTTTTTCAAGGAATTGACCCGCCTCGCCCGACAACTCGACCCCACCCGCCCGGTCACCCTCGCGAGCTACTTGGGGGCTCAGGAAGAATCTTTCAAATTTTTGGACGTGGTATGCGTGAACCGTTACTTGGGTTGGTACAGCGAGCCGGGGGATTTGGACCTGGCCATCCCCCGCCTGTCCAAGGATTTGGATTCCATCTATCGGAAATTCAAGAAGCCCGTCCTCATGACGGAGTTTGGCGCCGACGCCATGCCTGGCAGCCACAGCCATCCTCCCATCATGTTTTCCGAGGAATACCAAAAGGAATTGATCACGCGTTATTTGGAAGTTATCCGGAAGAAACCCTACATGCAAGGTGCCCACATCTGGAACTTAAATGATTTCAGGACCGCCCAGGCCACCCACCGGCCCAATGCAATGAATTATAAGGGAGTCTTTACTAGGAAGCGGAAACCTAAATTGGCGGCCTTTGCCTTGAGGAAAGCCTGGACGAAACGTTCCCGGTCACCAGGGTGAGGGGATTAATAATTTAAATCGAGATTTTCGTTTTTCTTGGTGTCTTCGTGTCTTGGTGGTGAAATGATTTAGTTTCAGACTCTTAGAGAATCTCGTACTTGCGCTTACCTTCCGAGTAGGAAACCAACAGTTTGGACTGACCCTCGGCACAGTTTTTATACCGATGGGCCTTTCCAGCCGGGCATAACACCGAATCACCGACATTGAGGATAAGCCTTTCCTTCTCCAGGGTGATTTCCACTTTCCCTTCGATGAGATAAATCAGCTCATGGCAGTTGCTATGCACATGAAGGGGGGACATCTTGCCCTTTTTCAGGATCATGGCTGCGACGCTGATACCCACCCCCGGCACCAGGCTGTCATCGACCAGCCATTCGGTTTTACCCCAATCCTCCTCGGTCAGTTTAGGTTTTAAAGGATTGGTCAGATTGAAATGAAGCTGCATGAAACCGCCCTTTTATGAAATTTTCGCCTCTGAACATCTGTTAAACTTTCCACCGTTATAACACTTTTTGAGGGTATTTATGAAACAGTGGAAAATCATCCTGATACCTGCGGCATTGGCTTATTTAACCATTTTGGGGCTGTTTTTGCTGGCCCAAAGAAGCCTGATTTTCATCCCTACCCCCTTAAATGGGGACTCTCCGAGAAAGTACGGCCTTTCTTACCAGGATGTTTCCTTTACCTCCTCCGACGGAATCACTTTGAACGGATGGTGGATTCAACATCCCGGTAGGAAACGTTCCCGCCCCGTACTTTTATATTGCCATGGAAACGGGGCCAACCTTTCCCTGTTATCTGAGGTTACCAGAATTTTTTATACTTTTGGCTTTGATGAATTCCTGTTTGATTACCGATCCTACGGGACGAGCCAAAAAGCGCCTTTAAGTGAAAAAGCAGTGGACCAGGACGCCTTAGCCGCCTACTACTGGCTTCAGGCAAGGGGCATTCCTGAAAACCATATCCTGGTTTGGGGTCATTCGCTGGGTTCCTCGGTGGCGGCTTGGCTGGCCACCCAAACCCATCCTGCGGGCCTGATTTTGGAGGGAGCCTTTCCTTCGACCTTGGCGATCAGCCGCCAACGCTATCCCTGGCTTTTGGTTCCGCCTTTTCTAGTTAAAGACCCGTTTAAAACTGAGGATTATGTCCAGAAGAGGACTTGCCCTCTTCTGGAATTTCACGCCGAAAAGGACACGATTATTCCCATTCAATTAGGGCAAAAAGTCTTTGAGGAAGCTGTGGAACCTAAACAATGGGTGGTAGTGAAGGGTATCAACCACAATGACTTTCCCAGTGTGGCTTCTCAATATGAGAAAATCATTCAAGAATTCATTCGAAAATGCTTGAGGCACCCAAAGACAATCCTTTAATCATCCTTTGATCATCTTCCAATCCTAACATTTCCTTGCAGTCCAAAAAGGGATAGGCTATATCAAGTTATGTCCTCACACCTAAATCCTTCAGGTCAAGCGCAACCCACCCGTACTCCTTTAAACGAAAGATTTTCCCCTGCACTCTTGAGCTTTACCCTCACCTCAATACTTTTTATTACCGGATTTCTTTTCATCCGTCCCTATTACTTGACCGGTGACGATGGCATGATGACCCTACTTTCCATAGGATTCGGAGATCCCCGCCAAGGTCCTTCGGAATTTTTATTTCATCTGAATGTGCTGGTAGGACTAGTCCTCAAAGCCCTCAATGACCTTTGGCCGGAACATCACTGGTACGGTTTTTTTCTGTTTGCCCTCTATTTCGTTTCAACTTGGGCGATCCTCTCGATGTTTTGTTCAACATTCCGTTCTTTCAGGACTTTCCTCCCATCCTTTTCTGTTTTAACGGTGGTTTTTGAGTTTTATTTTGCCCACATGGAATTCACGATTCTCGCTTTTTGGGCGGCCCAAGCCGGTCTTCATTTGATGTTGACCAAGGGTTGCAAAAGCGAAGGCGATTGGATTTCCCAAATTTCAGGGGGTACTTTGTTTTATATATCCAGCTTGGTTCGGTTGAAGGCTTCTTTTCTCGCCCTGGGTGCAATGACACCATTCTGTTTTTTTTACTGGAGGTTAATGTCTTCGAGTCAAAAACGCAGAATGGGCATATGCGCCATCGCCATTCTTGGTTTGACCCTAGGATCGGCTTTATTCCATCGGCAATATTATGAATCTCACTCAGGTTGTGAAAGTTATTACCCCTGGATGGATTCTTTCCATGAAATTGTCGAATATCGGGGTTTGACGGCGGGCCCTTCTTCGGAACCCATTCTCAAGAATGTCGGATGGGATTCCCTTGATTTCGCCCTTTTCGCCAATTTTTTCTGGCAGGATCCCAAATTCAGCCTAGATCACTTGGAAAAACTGGAAAAAGACATGCCCGCTCCCTTTAACGGCAAAGGAATCGGATGGTTGAAGTATTTAAAAGTAGATTTTACACAACTCCTTCTAATGGCCCTGGTTTTTTTCCCATTTCACGTTTCCCGACCAAGATACCCCTGGGTGCTGGTAAATATCCTGTGGGTTTTAGTTATATTGCTTTACCTGTATTACTTCAAAAAAATAACACCCTGGGTGATTTGGCCGATGCTTTCCTTTACCGCCCTGTCCTTTTATTTCTTCGGAGAGGGCATAGAAAATCGATTGAAACCCAGTCGAGCTTTTCAACTCCTACAATGGATTGTTTTCAGCTTGTGGTGGATGGCCGCCATTCCCCTTTGGGTGACGGATTGGAGGTTCAACCAGATGGAGATTCGAAGGGAAAGCCAATTCCAAGAAGAGGTCCAGGCCATCGGGTTCAAACCCGACAAGCTCAGCGTCATTTGGAACCGGGCCTTTCCAATAGAGGACGTCAGCGTTTTTGGGAACTATCAATTTTTAAAGGGGGTGCCGTTTTATTGGCTGAGCGCGTGGCAAAACACGCCTGAGGCCAAGAGGTTATTATTAAAATTCAATCTAGAGAATCCATTCCGGGATATCGTGAATCGCGGGGATATTCAATTCATCTTGCCTGAGAATTACTCAACCATGTACAAGCTATATCTTCAACAGCGGTTCCATATCGATCCAACTTTTCAATGGGTTTTCCAGGGAAATATATTCAACGTCTATCAAGTGAAGGGAAAACCCATTCCAAAAAGATGAGAAATTTGATAAACGGCGAAAACCTGTGCTCTTTTTCTCAGGCGCAAATCCCCTTTTTCATCCGGTCTAGGTCTTCCAACAAAAGAAGAATGGGCCGTTCTAAGAATGAATTCAAAATATAATCCCCCGAAGGATTTGAAGTGGGGGTAACGCAGAAGATCCCCGCCGCCTTGGACCCCGCCACACCCTCCGGGCTGACCTCGAAGGAGATGGCCTTGGGGGCTTTGATCCCGAGTGTATCGAGCGTAATTTGATAAAGCTCGACCCCGGGTTTTAAGACCTTCACGTCTTCTTTGCAGCGGATGCTGTCGAAATCATTGGCCAACTCAAGCCGGGAAAGTTCCCTCACGACCTCCGCTGATGAGAGATTGGAAGTCATGGCGATGCGGACTTCATAACGGCGGAGGTTGAGAAAGGTTTCTTTTAATCCCTGGACCGTCAACTTGAGTTCGGTATGATCGGGCATGGCTCGTTCCGCCTTGGCCATTTCCCGCCGAATCCATTCCAAGTCAAAAATGAGCGCCTTGGTGACCCAGAAGCTCTCTGGCACATGGGCGTAATAGATGTTGTGGGGATTATTGACGTCCGAAGGGCCGAAATTGATGGGGCTCATGGAACTTAAGCGTCCAACTTCTTTTTGAGAATCTCATTCACCATTTTAGGATTGGCCTTGCCCTGGGTGGCCTGCATGACCTTCCCAACCAGAAAGCCAATCACACCCTGCTTGCCGCCCTTATAGTCGGCGACTACGTTGGGGTTGTCGGCTATAACCTTCTCCACCGCACCCTCAATGGCCTTGGGGTCGGAAACCTGGGCCATCCCCTTGGACTTGACGACCTCGGCAGGCGAGGCGCCGTTGTTGAAGAGCTCAAGGAATACTTCCTTGGCCTGTTTGCTGTTGATGGTGCCCGCGTCGATCAGTTCCACTAGCTCGCAAAGCTTCTTCTGGTCAAACTTGAGGGCCTTCAATTCCACGTCTTTTTCCTTCATTTGGGCGGCCATGTCGCCCATGATCCAGTTGGACAGTCCTTTCGAATTTTTGGTGTGCTTGGCGCCTTCCTCGAACCAATCGGCCAGTTCCTTATCAAAGGTCAAAACCCCCGCGTCGTAGGGGGTAAGGGAGTATTGGGAAATGAACCTGGCCTGCTTGGCAACCGGCAGTTCAGGCAGGGAGTCCTTGATTTTATTGACGTACTCATCGGAAAGAATGATAGGCACCAGGTCCGGTTCGGGGAAATAGCGGTAATCGTGGGCTTCTTCCTTGGAACGCATGGGCTTGGTCTTATTCTCGGTCACGTCCCAAAGGCGGGATTCCTGCACCACCCGTTCACCCTTCTCGCAAAGCGCGATCTGGCGCTTGATCTCGTACTCGATGGCCTGTTTGGCGAACTTGAAACTGTTCATGTTCTTGATCTCGGCCTTGGTGCCGAATTGGGCTTGGCCCTTGGGCCGCACCGACACGTTGGCGTCACAGCGCAGGGACCCCTCTTCCATGTTGCAATCAGACACTTCGATATAAAGAAGGATGTTCTTCAGGGCCGTGAGGTAGGCATAGGCTTCCTCGGCGCTGCGAAGATCGGGTTCGGATACGATCTCAACCAATGGAATTCCCCCCCGGTTATAGTCGGCCAGGGAGTAATCGGAAGAATCCAAGCGCCCCGCCTTGCCGCCCGCGTGAACCAGCTTGCCCGCGTCTTCTTCCAGGTGGGCCCGGGTAATACCGATGCGTTTGGTTCCTTCTTTGAGCGTGATATCCAGGTGGCCCCCGTAATTCAAGGGTTTGTCGTATTGGGAAATCTGGTAGGCCTTGGGCAGGTCCGGGTAATAGTAGTTTTTCCGGTCCATCTTGGAGTATTTGGAGATGGTGCAGTTCAGGGCATGGCCGATCATAACAGCGAATTCCACGGCCTTTTCGTTCATGACCGGCAGGGTTCCCGGCAAACCCAGGCAACGGGGACAAACCTGCGTGTTGGCCTCATTCCCAAAGATCGTTTTGCATCCGCAAAACAGTTTCGTCGCGGTTTTTAATTCACAATGGACTTCAAGACCGATGACTGGTTCGTACTCCATGAAAAACTCCTCAGTTAGAAGATTGGAGTGAGTAGTTAGGAGTTAACTTCTCACTTCTAACTCCTAATTCCTAACTTTCTTTCAGTGTTGGCTTCTGCTTGTGCCATTCGGTGGCCTGCTCATAGGCCCAGGCCGTGCGCAAGAGGGTCGCCTCGTCGAAGGCCTTGCCGATCAACTGAAGGCCGATGGGTAGGCCCGTCTGTGAAAATCCGCAAGGGACCGAGAGGCCCGGCAAGCCCGTGATGTTGATGGAAACGGTAAAGACATCCTCCAAGTACATGGAAAGGGGGTCCCCGGTTTTTTCGCCAAACCGGAAGGCGGGGTTGGGGGCGGTGGGGGTGGCGATGACATCCACCTGTTCAAAAGCCTTGTCGTAATCCTGCTTGATCAGGCGACGCACCTTGAGGGCCTTGAGGTAATAGGCGTCGTAATAGCCGGAAGAAAGCGCGTAGGTGCCCAGCATGATGCGGCGTTTGACCTCGCTGCCGAACCCCGCCGCGCGGGTCTTGGAATACATTTCCACGATATTTTCGCCCGGCACCCTCAACCCGTAACGCACGCCATCGTAGCGGGCTAGGTTGGAGGAAGCCTCGGAGGGGGCCAGCACGTAATAGGCCGCCAAGCCGAAAGGCGAGGTGGGCAAGGAAACTTCTTTGACGATCGGCGCCCTGTTTTTCCAACTCGACGATGGCCTTCTTCACCACTCCGGCCACTTCCTTGTTCAATCCTTCCGGGAAAAACTCTTTGGGAATCCCCACCCTCAGACCCTTGATGCCCTTCTTGGCCTCCCCAACGTAATCGGGCACGGGCATGTTGGCTGAAGTGGAATCAGAAGCGTCATGGCCCGCGATGGCCTGAAGCATAAGGGAACAGTCTTCCACGTCTTTCCCAAAGGGACCTACTTGATCTAAAGAAGAAGCGAAGGCGATCAAACCATACCGGGAGACCCGGCCATAGGTGGGTTTGAGCCCCACGATGCCGCAGAGGGCGGCCGGTTGGCGAATGGAACCGCCCGTATCCGAACCCAGGGAAGCGAAGGCCTGGTCGGCGGAAACGCAAGCCGCCGAACCGCCCGAGGAACCACCGGGCACGCAGGCCAGGTTCCAGGGGTTCTTGGTTTTCTTGTAAAAGGAAGTCTCGGTGGAAGAACCCATGGCATATTCATCCATGTTGGTCTTTCCTACCGAAACCGCCCCGGCGGCGTAGAGCTTCTCGACCACGGTGGCGTTATAGGGCGGCTTGAAATTCTCGAGCATCTTCGAGGCGCAGGTCGTTCGAATGCCCTTGGTGCAAAGCAGGTCCTTGATGGCAACCGGTACGCCCGTGAGGGGGGTAATGTCTTGGCCCGAGGCAAGGCGCTTGTCGGCCTGCTCGGCCTGCTTCAAAGCCTCTTCCCGGGTAATGGTGATGAATGATTGGACCTTGGGCTCGACTTCCTCCAGGTAATCCATCGTGGTTTTAGTCAATTCGACCGAGGAAATCTTTTTGGCCTTCAAGTCGGCCGAGACTTCATGGATGGTTTTAGAAAGGATGGGGTTCATGTTGGGCCTACATGATCTTCGGGACTTTAAAGTGCCCGGACTGTATTTCCGGGCCGTTGGAAAGAACCTC
The DNA here is from genome assembly GCA_963849485.1 of candidate division FCPU426 bacterium. Classification (GTDB taxonomy): domain Bacteria; phylum Oederibacteriota; class Muellerivitia; order Muellerivitales; family Muellerivitaceae; genus CAVTWJ01. The sequence goes on from CAWKIF010000156.1 coordinate 31,570, forward strand.
CGCCTGGCTGAGGGAGGCATGGGGTACATCGGATCGGAAGACGTTTTTGACATCCAGGGGATGGGTCAGGGGTTCCACGTTGGCCGTATCCAGTTGGTTGAGCTGTTCGACATATTGGAGAATATCGCCCAATTGCTGGGTATATCTGGCCACTTCCTCGGCCGTAACTTCCAGGCGGGCCAGTTTGGCCACGTATTGCACGTCTTTTTCGGATAGGGGCACGTTTGAACTCCCAAGGGGGATAAGGCCGCTTATCTTGCCAGAACCCGGGGGAAAGCTCAATCTTTTAGCCCTTTCCGATCCTTCCAGCCCCGACCCCGAACGGTTTAAAATGAGACATGGCTCGAGTACTTCCCTTCCAACTCCTCTCCTGGGTCTTCGCGGGGCTTTTCCTGGCCGGATGCGCCACGACCCGGCCTTCCCTTTATATTTCTCCCTCGGATTCAAAGAACCGGAAATTCGACCCGCCTCCCGCCACCGTGATCCGGGTGCCCGTCAATGCCACCCTGCCCCGGATCAAGGATATCCCCAAGACCTTCCTTCAATTCTTGGATGAGCAATTCAAGCCCATCAAAAAAACAGTCCTGAATCCTTTCCGATCATTGGAAATGGACATGTCGATGGGGGAAGTTTCCAATTTTTGGGATGCGGCCCAGGACCCCATCTTCCTCGACAAGGGCATCTGGCTCCTGATCCAGCCCCAATCCATCAGCGGAGGATTGAACCAGCCCAATCCCAAACACCCCTTCAAATGGAGGATGGACCTGGAAATGACGGCTTATCCCATCCTCGTTTTCGGGAAAGAGCCCTCGACTGAAAAGTTGGCGATGCCGCCGGTCAAATCCTACCAGGCCGGGCCCTCCGGCTTCCACGCCATCAGCAACACAACTATCTCTTTCACGGAAGCCAACAAGCAGTTGGAGGACCCCCGCTTCGGCCTCATCGACCGGGTCATCCCCGGTAGCGGCAGTTACAAACTCCGCATCCGGGGAATTAAGCTTTACGGCTCGGGAGGGCAGGTCATCGCTGAAGTGAAGATCGAGTACAACCCCCTCATCAATTTGGGTTATGAACCTGCCCACATGACGGTCTATTTCCGGGGGGTGCCCCAATACGACCCGGAGAAGGAGGTCTTCACCCTGCGCAACCTGGACTTCGACCTCAAAACGGGCGATTTCGTCATGCAAGTGGCCAATTGGATTTTTAAGTCAGATATCTTGAAGGTCTTGCGACAGAAGGCCCGGATTCCCATCGGACCCAAGTTGGACCAGCTCAAGGACCGCATGAACGTGGTCCTGAACCTGCCCGTCGGGAAACACAGCCGCCTTCAAACCCAGGTGAAGTCGTTCCGGGTTCTGGGCGCCTTTGTGGACCGGGACGGCATCCAAGCCCAGGTGTCATTGGATGGGGACGCCCAGCTGAACTTATTTAGCCGATAAACAATACCATCAATCGATCTTTTCCAGGTTGGCCAGCTTGACCAGCAGTTGTTTCTTGCCGTGGTTCGGAAATGAAACCGTGACCTTCAAGTCCTCCCCCGAACCCATCAAAGCGATCACCATGCCACGGCCGAAGGCCTTGTGCTTGACCTGGTCCCCCAGGGCGAAAGGGATGACCGTTTCCTCGTCCCATTCAGGGTCTTTCAGCTCGTCGAAATCTTTTTTCTTCGCGTCGGCCACCTCATAGAGGCCGCCCTGGGTGGCCACGATGGAAGCCGCCTTGCCCGTGACCTCGATCAGTTCTTTGGGGATCTCGGAAAGGAACCGGGAAGGCGCCCTCCACTGGGGAGTGCCGTACACGTACCGGCAGGCCGCGCCCGTAAGGTAAAGAATATCCATAGCCCTCGTCATGCCCACGTAGCAAAGGCGGCGCTCCTCCTGGACTTCCTTGTCCTCCTCCATCGAGTTGTTATGGGGGAACAGGCCTTCTTCCATTCCGGTGATAAAGACGATGGGAAATTCCAGGCCCTTAGCGTTGTGCATGGTCATGAGAGTCACGCAGTTTTTCTTGTCTTCCAGCTTGTCAACGTCCGCCACCAGGGAGACCTGGTCCAGGTACCCGCCCAGGGTCGGGGTTTCGGCCAATTTCTCGTAATCCACCACCGAATTGACCAGTTCCTTCAGGTTTTCCGCCCGCATTTTCGATTCCAGCGTGTCGTCCGCCGCCAGGTCGGTCAGGTAGCCGGAGCGTTCCAGCACCTTCCGCACGAATTCGGAGGGTTTGAGGTTGTCCCTTTCGGCGATCAAGCCATCCATCATGGATACGAAAAGACCTAAGGCTTGGGAGGCCTTTTTGGGAAACTCGCCATTCATGGCGCATTCCCGGGCGGCTTCCAGCATGGTGATATCCCGCTGCTTGGCGGTTTCTTCCAGTTTGGCCACCGTTCCCGACCCGATGCCCCGGATGGGGACATTGATCATCCGGCGCAGGGAGACCGAATCCTTCGGGTTCACCAGCACATGCAGGTAGGCCAGCATGTCCTTCACTTCCTTGCGGTCGTAGAACTTGAGCCCCCCCACGATGATATAGGGGATGTTATGGCGCCGGCAGGCGTCTTCCAGCACCCGGGATTGGGCGTTGGTACGGTACAAAAGCGCCACATGGCGGAAACTGCGGCCGGGCTGGCCCAGCCGCTCGTAAAGGGTCCGGATCACGAATTCGGCCTCGTCCTTGTCGTCCTCCGCCTGGTAATAGATGGGTGTTTCCCCCATTTCCCTGAGGGAAAAAAGCTCCTTTTCCTTACGCTGGGAATTGTTGCGGATCACGGCCTGGGCGGCCTGGATGATAGCCTTGGTGGACCGGTAATTCTGCTGGAGCTTGAAGATCCTCGCCCCCGGGAAATCGTGCTCGAATCGGAGGATATTTCGGATATCCGCCCCCCGCCAGCCGTAGATGGACTGGTCGGGATCCCCCACCACGCAGAGGTTGTTCAAGGGATGGGCGATCATGGAAATCATCTGGTATTGGGCGGTATTGATGTCCTGGTACTCGTCCACGGAGACGTATTGGAACCTTTGGCGGTAACCTTCCAATATTTGGGGATGGGCTTTCAATAAGGTCACGGTGTTAAAGAGCAGGTCGTCAAAATCCATCCCGTTGTTTTGCTTAAGCTTGGTTTGGTAAAGGGGATAAATCTTGGCCACCTTCTCCATGAAGACCCCCGCGGCCAGCTCCTCGTATTCCTTTGGGTTTTTCAACTCGTTCTTCGCCGCACTGATAAAGCTATGGACGGCGTAGGGGTGGACCTGTTTTTCGTCCCACTTGAGATCCCAGAGGCATTCCTTAATCAGGGCCTTCTGGTCCGAATCGTCATAAATGGTAAAGCCGGGCTGGTAGCCGAGTTTTTCCGCGTGGACTTTGAGGATTCTAAGGCAAAGTGAATGGAAGGTGCCGATGAACAGTTCCCGGGCCTTAGTTCCGCCCGCCAAAACCGCGATGCGGTCCCGCATTTCCTGGGCCGCCTTGTTGGTGAAGGTGACCGCCAGCAAGTTGAAGGAGGAAACATGAAGCTCATCCAATAAACGGATGATGCGGTAGGTGACCACCCGGGTTTTCCCCGAACCGGCCCCCGCCAGGATGAGGGCGGGCCCCTGGTGGTGGAGGACCGCTTCCCTTTGTTCTTCGTTTAAATCCTGGTAGGTTTTTTTCATGGTTTCTATTGGGTACCAATGTTGGAATTGATGAAAGGCGCCTAAAAACAAAAATCCCGCGAGGGGAAACCCTGGCGGGAGGGGGATTTTCCGATAAAGGCCATAAAATTACTACAAGGAATGAATACAAAACCCAGAAATTTCACCACTAAGACACCAAGTCACCAAGAAATCAGGTTAAAAAAAACCATAAAATTCATAATATTCGTTGTTCTTGGTGTCTTTGTGCCTTGGTGGTAAAAAAAGTTTTCTTAAGAAAGTTTTTCCAATACTTCCCGGATGATCATCCGGGCCTCTTCATCCACCACAATAAATTTATATCCGAGGTATTTATCCGAGACCCAGATCAACTTGCTGTAAACATCAATCGTTCTATCTTTATGAACCCGGAAATTAACTTTCAGGATATGGCTCGGGGGCCTGGGGATGCCCAATTCCAGCCGGATCCCTCCCTCGCTCAAGTCAAAGGCCTTAACAGTTAAAGGGTTTCCTTGGACTTCGAAAACATTTCCTGATTTTGATTCCTGAACAGGGTGAATTTTGACATGTTCCTCAAACTTTACCCGGTTATGTTTTCGTCTTTCATCCTTATGTTCAGAGGCGGGCATGAAGTCTCCATGCAGATTTCATTGGATAAAACGGTAAACTAAACCGATTTAACCGTCAACCAAAACCTGAAAAGGATTTTATGTTTTTAGGAATTTATAACTTCATTGGCAATATTTAAAAAAGCTTTATTTGAATAGTTCCAAATAAAAAATGCCCGATTTCCAAGACAGAATTAAATTGTCACCCACCCACCGGGTGGAGATGGAAATCTTCATGGGCTTTCCATCTTGATCCAAAGCCCGAACCTTTAATTTCGCGTCTTTCCGGTACCGATAGAGGACAAACTTCGCTTGGATCGGTTCCATCAAGACTGGCTCCTTGCCGGGGTCCAGGACCTTGGTCCTCTTTTGGTTGTAGACCATGCCGGTATTCTCACATCGGGCGACCGCCGATATAAGAAGATGGTCGGATGAAGTAATGGCATGGGATGTCAGGGAAACCAAGGCGAAAGAAGCGTAAGAATTGGCCGTTTCCAAAGCCCAGGTATTGTTGTTGAATTTGCGGTGCGCCAGGAATCCCATCAAGGCCTGGAAACGGGGGCATTCGATCTTGACGATCCCCACATTCCCCTGCCAAGTCAATTGGCCGGTGTCGGAAACGAAGGTTTTTTTCTTGGGTTCAATCTTGGCTTTTAGTTTTCCGGAAATGTCCGTTTGGTAACCCTTTGTTTCCAAACCCGATTGATGGGCCTGTGCCTCAAAAGCCGTTTCCAAACCGAAGCTTTGTCCTTGGGTGAGGGCCGGAAGAACAAATACTTTCCCTTCTTTTACATCACCTCTCAAAACCGCCAGGGCCGCCAAGGGCCATTGGCTTGAAATCAGGGGATTCCCGATAAAACTATTCGGATCAGGCAGGGCGGCGACCTCCGTGCCCGGCTCTCCCTTCCCCAAGCAAGCCGACCAGCCCTGCAGGCATTGCTGTGCCCCCATCCAAAGGGGCAAACCGGCGACATACTCATTGGGCCAATTCGCCGACCAACGAACTCCAAAGGGTTGACCCAAGGTTCGTTGACCTATCAATTGAACCGGCAGGCTGGTTTCAGGGGAAAGAACCCAGGGTTGATCCGAAAAAGTAAGGGGAGCCGTTGAGGCCGAGGCCTGATCTCCGGCTTCACTCCATTGGGTCGCCGCGATAGATTCCGCCGGTGTGTCAACCGGGGTCAATGGTGCCGGGGTGGACGTCTTTTCTTGGTTGAGCTCCCATCCCCAAGTGGGGACCGTCAAGACACTCACAGGCGCGGGTGGATAGGCCGAGACATCCAGCGGTGTTCCCCGGAAATCGGGCAGACCCGCCTGAACCGGGAACCAGCCGGTCGTGTCGGTCGTGGAAGTCTTTTCCGGCTTGGGGGAGGCGGCCGTCACGGGCGCCTGGCTATCCGAGGCGGTCACGGCGTAGAGCATGGGTACCGGCGCCTTGCCTTCCGAGAGGAAGAGGACCGTTTGAATCGGGACTTCGGGTTTGGGGTTGGGCCAGGCCAACAGGTTCAGCCCGGTCTCCACTCCCCGGTCCTGGTGCCACCAGGCCAAAAGGCTTTCGGCCGTATCGTCCGCCCCCCAAAAATTGACCAGTTCCCTCCCGACCCTTAAGGGGATCATGGCCACGGTGGAATCTGTATAAACCACCTCATATTCCCCCACCTTATAGTCCAATCCCGTCGAGGCCCAGCGGCATTCCTGGAGGAAATAAAGCTCCCCGGCGGTTTGGTTACCGAAAGGGATGGCCAAGCCTTGGGGATATTGGGGAAGGGCCTTCCCTTTAAGGACCAAAAAGGTATGCCCAGGGGTAAGGGCCGGGTCCAAAACACGAAAGGGGATGCCCCGAAATTCGACGTTGCCGGTGGGAAGATTCTTGAGCGAACGGATCTGTTCCTCATCCCCCGGGCCCGGTTCTTTCCCCTCAAATCCATCCAGGTAACCGTGATTGGCGAGGGTGGAAAGGTCCAGCGACCAAAAGCGGGCCTGAAGTGGCGCGGCGGCCAAACCCATAAACGTCAGGCCCAGGATGGCGTAGGCTCGGCCCTTTTTCACGAACTTACTTAACCTTTTTATAGCGGTAATAGTTCAGAATGATTTTCACGACTTCGGCGGGCTTGTCCACGATATGGAAGATGTTCAGGTCCTCCAGGTTGATATATTTCCGGTCCTTGAGCAGTGTTTTCTTGATCCAATCCAACCCCCCCTGCCAGAAATCCCGGTCCACCAAAATGATGGGCACGGGCTCAATTTTTCGGGTCTGCACCAGGGTCAGGAGCTCGTAAAGCTCGTCCATGGTCCCGAACCCGCCGGGCATCACCACCACGGCCGAGGCGTAACGCAGGAACATGACCTTGCGGATGAAGAAATAATGGAAGTTGATGGGCAGGTTCACGAAGGGATTTCCCTTTTGCTCGAAGGGCAGTTCGATGTTGCATCCCACCGACTTTCCACCCGCGTCATGGGCGCCCCGGTTGGCGGCTTCCATGATGCCAGGTCCCCCTCCCGTCACGATGCTGAAGCCCTTCTTGGAAAGCTGGAAGGCAATATCCTTCGCCAGTTCGTAATCCGAGGATTCCGGGAGGGCCCGGGCGGAACCGAATACGGTCACGGCGGGGCGGATGTTGCGCAAGGCCTCAAAACCTTCAACGAATTCCGAGATGATCCTAAACATCCGCCAGGTGTCCTGGTCCTTGAAGTCGTTGGCGATCAGGGGGTTGTAGGGTTTTCCGTTGTGATTGCCCCCGTTCGTTTTTTTGGGGCGGCTCTTCTTTTTGGTCGGCATAGGATTTCCTTTTTTTGTTTTCAAACCGCGAACAAAACCCAAAAGCAAAGGCAATTTTTACCACCAAGACACAAAGACACCAAGATAAACCAAATAAATGGTTCCGATTTAAGACGTTTTTCAAACACCATCTTAGCGAAGTTCTTGGTGTGCCGCCCCTCGTTTAAAAATGTTTAATGAGGGCGGTACTACCCCGCATGATTCGTTTACGAATCATGCGGGGTGCCTTGGTCATCGACACTTCGGTTGCGGGCCAAAGTGTTTGGTGGTGAAAAAGTAGATTTTGTTAGCGCTTCTTAGGCGATGACCGCCCCCGGCAAACCCTCCACGGCGTCCAGGACCCTGCGGGGATGGTCCGTGATCATGGACGGCAATTCCGCCACGGAAAAATATTTCAACTCGCTGGTTTCCTCGCTTAAGCGAAGCTCCCCTCCCGTGGCACGGCAAAGGAAGGAGACGCGAACCGTGTGCCATTCCCGGCCCTGGGCGAAATGCAAGGAACCCGCCGTGTCGGAATAGACCCCCATCAACCGAACCACCTCGGCCTCCAGCCCCGTTTCTTCCTGAAGCTCCCTCAGGCAGGCCTGGGTAAGGGTTTCCCCCAGCTCCATGTGCCCACCGGGTATGCACCAAAGTCCGTTGTCCGTCCGTTTGGCCAAAAGCACTTCCCCCCGGTCATTGAAGACCAAGGCGTTCACGGCGATCTTGGGGGTGACTTGGGGCTGGTGGGACATCGGCCGCTCTCTTTTATGGGGTTTTAGAATTTCAAACAAAATCCATTTTCACCACCAAGGCACCAAGAAATAATTTTGTTTTTAACCTTAAAGGCTAATGTTGTTCTTGGTGTCTTTGTGACTTGGTGGTGAGATTGATGTTAACACCTTATAACCAAAAAAAATCCCGCGTCCTTTTTAAAGGAACGCGGGATGGTGAAAGAACCGCTTGAATCGGGAACACCAGGTTCCGAAATTCGATTAGCGTTTCGAGAATTGGAACCGTTTGCGGGCCTTCTTGCGCCCGTACTTCTTGCGTTCCACCATGCGGGGGTCGCGGGTCAGGAACCCGGCGGCCTTCAAGGGCTTGCGCATTTCCGAGTCGATCTTCAACAGGGCCCGGGAAATTCCGTGGCGCATGGCCTCGGCTTGTCCCGTCACACCGCCGCCGGTCAGGTTGGCCGTCACGTCGTACTTGTTGAGGGCCGAGACGAGTTCCAGCGGAGCCTTCACGGTCGGGATCTTGGCGAAGGGGAAAAACTTTTCCAGCGGCAGTCCGTTACAGAGGATGACGCCCTTGCCGGGGCGCAGGATCACCCGGGCGACGGAGGTTTTCCGGCGGCCCGTGGCGATGAATTGTTCTTTGGAGGCGGTCACTTAGATTCTCCTCTTTTGGCGGGATAGGGTAAATTCAGCGGCTGGGGCTTCTGGGGTGAGTGGGGATGCACATCCCCCTTATAAATATTCACCCGGGTGAACATCTTGTCCCCCTGCTTGGTCTTGGGCAGCATGCCCTTGATGGCGTATTCCAAAATCCGCTCGGGGTGGGAGTGCCGGATGTCTTTGTAATTCTCGGTCGACAAACCGCCGGGGCGTCCCGACGTGCGGTGGTGGGCCTTGGTCTGCCATTTGTTTCCGGTCAATACGATCTTTCCGGCGTTGATGATCACCACGTGGTCCCCGTTCTCGATATGGGGCGTGAAGCTCACCTTGTGTTTCCCGCGCAAAATGGCCGCGACCTGGCTGGTCAAGCGACCCAAAACCATGTCCGTGGCGTCCACGATCCACCATTTGCGGTTGATATCCTTCACTGTCGACAATTGAGTTTTTTGCATGTTTCCTAACCTGTAACTTTTAAAAACTAAGGGAAGCCCGAGGGCCCTTCCTCGACAAGGTGTTGAATTATAAGGGTATTCATGGGGCTGTCAAGGAGAAGCGCTTCTTTTTAGGGCCCGGGCCGGGCTTTTTTTTCCCAAAGGCCGCCCCTAAGAAAGGCTGAGCCTCAAGCGGGGTTCCCCCTGGACCATGGCGAAGGAGACGGGCCCCTGGTGGCGTAAAACCCAATCCTCGAGGGAGCCGCCGGCCTTTAATTTTCGGGGGGCGGGTAGGCCGATAAAGTCGGCCAGGAAGCCCGGTTTGACCCGGCCCAAAAGGTTGCCCATCCCTAAAGCCCGGGCGGGTTTGGTGGTGGCCATGGAAAGGATCTCGGCGGGGGAAACCTGGGGATGTTTCTTCTTAAATAGCCTCATTTCCCTAAAGAGGGAAAGGGAAGAATTACTGGCCAGGCTGTCCGTTCCCAGGCATACGGGGATGCGGTTGCGGGTCAGACGCTCATAAGGAAAAGGCGGGTGCTTGAAAAAGGTGTGGCTTCCCGGGCAATGCACCACGGTGATCCTGTTTTTTGCCAAAAGACTTACATCCTTGGAGTCCACCCGGTTCAGGTGGACGGCCAGGTTAAGCTTTGGAAGCCAGCCGCACTCGTTGAGGTACTGCACCGGGGTGGTCGCCCGGGGCATGTTCCAATCGGGGCTCAGGGCCTTGATACGGTCGGCCATCGGGCCCTTCCCCTTCTTGAAATAATTCCATTCTTCCTGGCTCTCGGAAAGATGAAGGCTGGTGGGATATCCCTTGTGGGAGGAAAGAAACTGGCCCAGAAGGCCGAGGGTTTCCTTGGAAACGGTGAAGAGCGTATGGGGGGAAAAACCGGGATGGACCAGGCCCGGCGCGTGACCCTCCGAAACCAAGCTTTTCCATTTTTCCAGAGCCTGTTTCCAATAGGCCCCGGGGGAAGGCTGGCCCAGGTCCAGGATTTCCAAAAACCAAAAGGCCCTCAGCCCCGCTTGCCGGAGCAAGTGGACGCTCTCCCCGCTGGTAGCCATGTCGCAAATCGTGGTGGACCCATAGGCCAGGCTTTGCCGGATGCCTTCCCGAACGGAGTTCCTGAATTCGGTCCGCGAGGTTTCACGAGTTTTATTCCCCATCTCGCGCAGCCACTCCCGGAAGGATTCACGGCGGGGGACCTTGCCCTTAAAATGGGTGAAGTCGAGGTGGCAATGGGCGTTGATCAGACCGGGCAGGAGCACCGTGTCGCCCAGGTCCAATATCCGCACCGGGGGGAAGAAAGCCATCTCCTTGCGGCGGCCCACCTGGAGAATCCGGTTCCCCTCCAACAGCACGAAAGCGTCCTCCAAGGGACGGTGCCGGTCCAGGGTGAGAAGATATTTGGCAAGAAGAACCAATCGATGACTTGTTCCCATATCCCTAGGTTATCAGCCCCTCGGCCCGGGTCCTAGCCCTTCCATGGGGTCTTTCTTCCGGGTTGACCCCAATCTCGGGGTCGAATAGATTAAGCGCCCATGCTTGATAATAAAATTTCCAACGCGTTCTTCGACTTCACCAGCAAGGTCACGACCCTTTTCCCCCAGGGAGGGGCCTGGTTCTTCGACCACACCCTGATCCCCCTGGGGAACATCCCCCTGGTTCGTCGCCTGACCATTTCCAAAAACCTGCGCATTCTCAAGTCGGCCAAGGATCTTCACCGCATCCTGGTCATTTCGGATATCCATATCGGGGACGCTATCCTGGCGGGCGGGGGCGTGGCGGCTTTCCGGGATTTTTTCCCGGAGGCCCGCATCGACTACGTGGTGAAAAAATCGGTGGCCTGCCTATTCGAGGGAAACCCGGCCATCTCGAACCTTTATCCGGTCTTCACCGGCGGCCAATTTCCCAATGCCTCGGATCTGGAAGCCGTGAAGAAACTTTCTTTCGAGAACGATTACGACCTCTGCTTGAACTGCTGTCCCTTTATCGTGGATGACCAGATCCTGCCCAAGGGCCAGCATGTGATCGACGTGGTGACGGCCGCGCCCGAAATCCTGTATAACCTGACCCATCGCACGGGGTCCTGCCACTTCATGTACAACTCCTATGGGCTGCCGGCGGGGTTGATTTCCAAAATCACAGGCAAAACCGCACCCCAGCCCTTCAAGGGCTTTCACGTCACCCTTTCCGACGAGGCCCATGACCAGGCTTTGGGATTCCTGAAGGAACAGGGCTTGGCCCAGGCGGGAAAACTTTATTTTCTCAACCCCGATACCGCCTCCAAGTTCAACCGGATTCCCTACGAAAACCAGCTGACTTTGTTAAGGGGCCTCCTCGCCCTGCCCGGCCGGGTGCTTTTGGGTTCGGGCTTTACGGCCCAGGACATTGAGAAGCAATTGTTGGGGGATTTGAAGGAAGAGGAAAGAAAACGCGTGACGATCGTCCCCAAAAGCATGAACCTGGACGCCTACGCCGCCTTGATCGATCTCGCCGATTTCTTCATCTCGGGAGATACGGGCCCCCTGCATATCGGGGCCGCCCGGAAAGTCTCAAAAACCGGCAGCCGGAAATTCCGAAACCGCACCTACGTGGTCTCGGTGTTCGGGGCCACGAACGCCCGGATGTCGGGCTACGATTCCACCGACCCCCTCTTTCCGCCCGCCGATCAGGATGTTCCCTCACGCTGTTACGTTTCCGAAAGCCCCTGCCGCAACATCACCTGCATGAACAAGATGTCGAAAACCTGCAAGACGGTGCGTTGTTTCGAGTTTTTGGATGTGGAGAAAATCCTCGCCGATATCCGGGCCTACTTGAAATCTGCTTAAAACTTTCAAAAACCCATTTCATCGCCACAATTCGTCACAGGGGCCCGTTGAACCTATGGGCTAGGTTTTCGAGGGATCGATCAGAGGAATCCCAAGCCCTTGATAATGCAGGGTATTGCGGGTGGCTATTGCACCCTTGCGGGTTCAAGCGATCCCGGCGATCTGGACATCCCGGATCTCAACAGGGCACACACCCATTAACGCGGAAGATCACGGCTTAAATGTGCAGGTTCGGCCGCTAAGGCTTTCTTAACCAAGGGGACTAATCGGTCGGCGGTGAGTGCGATGCCTTCGGGTGTCCAATGGGTGTCATCCGGGTAATAAAGCGGTTTTTTGCTCCTCAAAGATCGCTCGGAGAGCACCCTTTCCATATCGAGGGCTAGAACGCCCCTATGGTTCAGTTCCCGGACAAGCTTGGTTATGAAACAGGGGTGGTTTCTTTTGCCCAACAAGAAATAATACGCGCTTTCCTTGTTCGGGGCGGGCACGAAGATCATGCGGGTCCCCCGACCACGGAAAATCCTATCGTAAGCTTGGACAATGTCGGCAGTCTGTTTGATTTCGGAATCGGTCCCATTCCAAACGGCTCCCTCCCCTTGATAGAACAAAAAAGAACCCTTCCTTTCCGAGATCAAACTGCTCGGATGGACGTTGGGATGTATCATCCGGTATAAGAAATGGTAAGCTGGAAATTCCAAAAAATGGTCGAGCCAGGTGATGGGAGCCATCAAGGTCCGGCGGTAGGCCTTCGTCAGCAGGATCCCTTGCCGAAAGCCCTCGAACCAGGATGGCTTTTTTGGCGGCGGCAGCTGGCCCAGGTTTCTCTCCACGAGGATGACGACAACAACCGGGACCGGTTTTCTTTTGAACCGCTCTTCCGCCAGGTATTCGTTCAGCACATTGACGGTAAAATCGGAATAGGTGTAAACATTCCGGTGTATCCGCCGCTCCAAAGCCCCGGCCGGCGTGTCTTCTTGCGGGGCCCTTTCAGAATCGGCGAAAGAATCACCGACGATGACGATGTTGGAAATGCCGAATTTCCCTGGTGCGTTCCTGAAACCGAATTCGTCAATCACCAGGTTTATTTTAATCGGTTGCCCCCAGGGCGTGCCCCGGCCTATGTCCCCGACTCCGGGGGAGTCGAGGATGGTCAGATTGGGGTAAAAAAGGCCCGGAAGCCAGGGTCGGAAATGGACATAACCGCTGGCTTTTTGTACCGAAAAATAAACCAGATCAATATAGGCGTAGATGGCCGTGAATAGGGATAGGCCGATGGAAAAGACGCCGCATTTTAAGAGAAATTTTTTAAGGCCGGAGGGCCCCATGCTTCACCCCGTTAGAACTGGAAATACAAGAACTGTTTCGGCCCCGCCAGCGAAAAAACCAACGCCAGAAAGATCGAAAGGAACAATAAATAATAGGTACCCCAGCGGGACCAACTAGTCCGTGAGGAAAGCCATTCCGGGAAAGACTTGTCTCTCAGGCGGTTTTGAAACAGCTGCACGGATAAGATCATAACGATCAAAAATGGCCCAAAATATGGGTTCCACCCCATATCGGACAAACCGACGAGAGCTTGGGGGAACACGTCCAATTTCCTGCTAGGGCCCCACATATGTTGGAGTATATAGAATGCGTCCCCCAGCGACTTGGCGCGAAAGAAGATCCAACCCAAACAAGTCAGGCTGAACACGGACAAGACCTTTAGGGAATGGTGAAAAAGCGGGTACCTGTCCAACCCCACCACCGCCGCGAACTTACCCCGGGCTTCCTTCGTCAGGTCGGCCACGATCAAATAAAGCCCATTCAAAAGCCCCCACGCGAGGAAAGTCCAATTCGATCCGTGCCAAAGGCCCGCGATGAGGAAGGTAAAGATCAGGTTGAAATAATGCCGTCTCACCTTGACCCGGTTACCTCCCAGCGGAATGTAAAGATAGTCCTTGAACCAACTGGAAAGGGAAATATGCCATCTCTTCCAAAACTCTTGGAAGGAGGCGGAGACATAGGGGTTGTTGAAATTGACCATCAGCTTAAAACCCAAAACTTGCGCTGCGCCAATGGCGATGTCCGAATAGCCCGAGAAATCGAAGTAGATCTGGAAGGCGAAAAAACCGTCGCCAGGATTAAAACCCAACCCGTATAGGCGTGTGGATAGTCATAGACCTGGTCCACAACAACCGCTAGCAGATCGGCCACCGCCACCTTCTTGAAAAACCCCCATAACATCAACTGGAGACCTTGAACGACCCGGCCATATTCGAATCGGTGCTCCTCGTGGAACTGCGGTAGGAGGTGTTGTGGCCTTTCGATCGGGCCTGCGACCAACTGGGGGAAGAACAACACATAAAGGGAATAGTGGATGAAATTTTTTTCCGCTTTTTGGTTGCCCCGGTACACCTCCAGGGTGTAGCTCATGGCCTGGAAGGTATGGAAAGAAAGCCCGATGGGAAGGAACGGGGTCGTCCAAAAAATGATGGAATCATCCAGATGTTCCCAGCGCGCTACCGCTTGAAAGACCGGGTAGCCCTTGAAGAAAAATAAAATGCCGATGTTCGCGATAAGGCTCAATAACAGCCAATGTTTCCGGGCCGGGCCCTGGGCCTGTTCGATCCTCATTCCCGCAAAATAATCGACGCAAATAACAAGGATCATTATCAGAATGTAGACGGGGATCGCCCACATATAGAAAAAGCAACTCGCGATAACCAAGAAGAAATTTTGATACCGAGGCGCAAGATTGAAGTAGAGAATGACTACGCAGGGAAAAAACATGAGAAAGGCCAATGAGTTAAATAACATCCTGTTTTTCCCGAAGAGTTAGGATCGTAATAAAATCTCTCAAAAACAAGTGACTTGAAAAGAGTTCAGGCCCATATAAATTGTCCCCGATGGGTCCCATCGGGGACAAGCTTAATAGTGTCGGTAATAAGTGTTTTTAAATTCTTAAACGGCCCCTATTGGCCGCCGACCGGGTCGGGGTGTTTTGAAGCCATTTTTTCTTCGCGTCGGGATCAAGCACGAAGAAACTCAACCGTCACTTCCCCTCGTTGAGCGCCTTTTCAACTATGACCACGGCTTATTGACCGAGGAGCCCACGAAGAATAACATCATCTCTACAAGGAGGTGCAAAATGCGCTGGTATCACTACTTTTCCTATTTTTGGGGCGGGGCTTTCCTCGCCAATGCCGTTCCCCACTTGGTCAGCGGTATGACAGGCCACCCCTTTCAAAGTCCCTTCGCGACTCCGTCAGGGGTAGGTTTGTCCTCGGCGGTCGTGAACGTCCTGTGGGGCTCTTTTAATCTGGTCATCGCCTATTTGCTCTTGGCCCGCGTAGGAAAGTTCGATTTGCGCCGGACCTCCCATGCCCTAGTGGCGGGATTGGGGGCGTTTTTGATGGCGTTGATGGCGGCCTATGCTTTTGGCCGGTTTTACGGGGGCCTTCTTTAACCGCCCCTATTGGCCGCCGGCCGGCGTGGGGGTCGGGGTGTTTTGAAGCCATTTTTTCTTCGCGTCCGGGTCAAGCACGAAGAAACTCAACCGCCACTTCCCCGCATTGAGCGCGGTTTCAACGATGATCTCGTTTTTTCCCTTCTCGAAATCGCCGTCCACGATATAGCCCATGACCACCGCGTTGTCAGGGTTGGGAATATTCTTTTGGCCCAGAACACAGCCATGGTAAGCCAACAGGGCGCCCACCTTGTCTTTCATGACCTGGATATGGGTGCGGAATAATTCCGGGTTCTTCGCGGCGTAATCCCTCATCCGGGAATCGGCCTGTTGGAGGATAAAGTAAGGGTCCCAATCCTTGAAAACAGCGGGGGCCACCCGGTCGATGTAAGCCTTACTGTCGCGCTCGGGGTTGGGAGTACAACCCTGACCTCCCCATATCCCGGCTAATAGGATCAGGCATATCCCTACCCAACGGACAAACCCTTTCATTCTTCCGCTCCCGTTTGGGTGTCAAAGGTCACCTTCAGGCCGAAGGTGAAGCTTTGGTAATCGCAATCCAGTTCGCTGGTCGATCCATCGGAAGAAACCACATGGGGCGGGTACTTGAAATTGCTTGAAACCAAGCTGGCCACCGGGAACTGGGCGCTCGTGTAGAGCTGAAAATGCTCGTCCAGGTCGAACCCCAGGTAGAGGCCCGCCTCCAGGTTGTAGGAACCGAATGTGGTGTCGGGGCTGGGGATGTTATAGACCACCGTCATGGCCTGGGCGTTCACCGTTTTGTCGATCAGGACGTTGGACATCTGAACCCCCTCGTAATTAATCCCGGCAAAGGGGCTGATCTTGAATTGGCTGGGAATAGGCAGTTCGTATAAAAACCTAAAATCGGCCCCATAGGCCGTCATGTTGGGGTTCAAGTTGCCGCTCAAATAGGTTCTTTGATAGGCGTTGGGGTCCAGGGTGAGTTGAGAATTGAGGAAGGAGATAAAGCCGCCCAGCTCGACGGAGAAATTACCCCCCACCCAGCGCCCCACACTGCCGCTGAAACCGTATCCGCTGGTGACCTTGGGAAGGAAGAAATAAGGCTGGGTTTCTCCCGCACCCACCGCCAGGCCGTTCAATTGGCCTAGTTCGTTCCCGTCAAAATTCCCACCTAAACTCGGTATTGATCCTCCCAGCCGGAAATAAAAACCCGTTCCCACGATTTTGATATCTTCCCCGTTTCTCGACTCGCTGGTTGAAGCAGGCTCAGGAAGCCCCTTGGAAACCGTTGTCGAGGCGGATCCGCTTATTTCATCCAACCCCTTTTGAGCCATCGCGTTGGCGGGATCGGCCGCCAAGGCGGCCATGTAATAGGTCCGGGCCATATCCAAGTGCCCCTTCGTCTTACGGTGATTCTGGTAAATGTCCCCCAGAACCGCGTTGGCCTCCGCCACTTCGGGGTCCTGCGCCCCCAATTCCTCCGAAGCCAAAGCCTTTTCCAACAGTTTTCCAGCCGTCACGAACTTTTTGGCCTTATATGCTTCCAGGCCCTTTTTGAACTTGGCGATTTCCGCCGGGGAAGGTTGGGGTTTCGTGGAATCGGTCGAAACCGTCGTGGTTATCGGCGTCAAAACCAAACTTTGCGCGACCACTTTCCCTGTTGATCCATACATAATTAGAATAGTCATCACCAGAACCTGTAATAGCCTGGACAAAAATATTTGGCCCATATTGTTTCCTTTCTGAAATTCAACTTTTCGCTAAATAGCTTTAGGACTTCCTGACGTTGAGGTGCCATTCTACAACTCTCGCCCCCCTCCTCACGAGGCTTTCGCCACCGGCAGTTCATCCCAACAGGTCGTATATCGGGGCGATTTGAAGGCGAACCTTGTTCCCCAGACGTGGCCGAAACCTTCCGCCGCCAGGCGCAGGGTGCCACGGCCCATCCGGCCGTTGACCTGGTCCACCGCCGCCATCAGGGCCGACTGCCGGGAAACGTTGGGGCGGTAAAAAAGGTTCCGCTGGACCTCGTCTTCCGGCACCAGCCCGGTGTAAAGCATGCCCACCCGCTTGTAGCGGAAACCCGGGCGGTAAAGCTGGTCGATGCCCCGGTTGCCGATACGCACCAGCGTGGGCGTGTAGCTGGTGGGCTCGGGCAGGGTGAAGGTGGTGGAATTCTGGTACTGCGGTTCCCTTTCTTTATAGGGGTCGGTGGCCACCCACATCATCATGGAAGCCACGGCCTGCTTTTGTTCCCGCACCTTTTCCGCCGTGCGGGTGATGAAGGCCGTCATGGCCTCTTTCATGTACCGCTTGTCTTCCACCAAAAAGCCGAACCCTTTGCTGGAACCGATCATCTTCTTGGGGGGCGGCACCATTTCCAGCGGCAGGCAGGAAACCCCGTTGAGTTCCATGAGGATGCGCAGGCCCATCACCCCCATGCGTTTTTTGATCACCGGCGGGGCCATGCGCTTGAACCCCAGGGCGGTGGTGACGCCCTGGCCCTTGAAGAATTCCTCATAGGCCCAGCCCACGCCCCAGACGTCGCCGATGGGCACCTGGTCCAGCGCCTGGTCGAGGCCGGGCGAACCGGCCAAGTTGACCACGCCCCCCGCCCCCGGCAGTTTCTTGGCCAGCTTGTTGGCCGCCTTGGCCAGGCTTTTGGTTTCGCCTACGCCCACGCTCACCGGGATGCCCGTCAGGGTTTCCACGCTTTCCTTCATGAGGCGGCAGGTGGCGTCCAGGGCGGCGGGGTCGAAGCCCGACAGGTCGAGAAAACACTCGTCGATGCTGTAGACCTCGACCCGGGGCGTGAAGCGGGAAAGCACCTGCCGCACCCGCCGGGACATGTCGCCGTAGAGGGCGTAGTTGCTCGAAAAGACGAAGCCCCCCTTTTGGGCGATGAGTTCTTTTTGCTGGAAGAAGGGCGCGCCCATGCCGATGCCCAGCGCCTTGGCCTCGCGGGACCGGGCCACGATGTTGCCGTCGTTGTTGGATAAGACCACCACGGGCTTGCCCCAGGCCTGGGGGTGAAAGGCCTGTTCGCAACTGGCGTAGAACGAGTTGCAATCCACCAGCGCAAAAGAAGTCATGGAATCAAAAAACCAAGGGCGAAGATGGTTTTAATACCGATTCCGTCTTCCTTTGCGTCTTTGTGGCTTTGTGTTGGACGTTGGTTTTCATTTCAATGGTTTCTTTTGAAGGAATGGATCACGTGCTGGACCACCCCGAAAACCCGGAAATCAGCCAGCTCGTCCACGGGAATGGGCTGGTAAGCGGGGTTCTCGCTGTTCGCGGGAAGGAGGTGTAGCTTTCCCTCCTTCGACCCCAGCAGTTTCACCGTCCACTCGCCGTTCAGGGCCGCGATGACGATCTCCCCGGGGGCCGGGATGCCGGCGCGGTCCACCACCACCACGTCGCCCGAGTGGATGCCCACTTCCCTCATGCTTTCCCCCATCACCCGGAAGGCGAAGGTGGACTCGGGGTGGCGGATGAGGATCTCGTTGAGGTCGAGGGGCTTTTCCAGGTAGTCCTCGGCGGGGCTGGGAAAACCGCAGGGAAGGGGCGGCTCAAAATACCGCAGGATGGGCAGGGTACCGTAAAGAAGCCGGGTCAAGCGGAAAAAAAAGGGGGTGGTCGCCATTTCAAAGAGCCTCCGGGGTTGATGTATACACTTGTATACCTTTGACCAGGAGCTGTCAAGCGATGGGTTCCGTCTTGGACAAACTCAACTTGTCGTTGATGCCTATTTCAAAACATTGTCCCCATAAGGGTTCACCACAACGTTTCACTCAACACCAAATCTTGACCCTATCATCAAGCCAGGCTTATGATTCAGGAAAAGAAGCTCTCTGGAGCCGCCATGATCCCCAAGGAAATCCTTCAACTCAGCACCCCCGAAAAGCTACAGTTGGTAGAAGATCTTTGGGATGATATCGCGCTTCACCCGGAAGAAATCCGCTTGACCCCTGAGCAAGAAACCGAATTGGATCGGCGGCTCGAGTTCCATGAAAAGAATCCCGGATTCGGCATACCCTGGGAAGAGGTCAAATCCAAGCTGCGCCCAGGCTCTTGAGCCCTACCCTCCGAGTCCTTCCTGAAGCCGTTCAGGAACTTGAAGAAGCGGTCCTTTGGTACCGGCAAAAAACGCCGTTTTTAAGCGATCAATTCGCGACGGCTTTCGAATCCACATTGAACGACTATTTCAATTCCAAGATTCCTTCCCCATTTATCGAAAATCAGTACGTCGGGCACTCATCCCAAAATTCCCTTACGGAATCTTTTATGTTCAGGGGCCCAACTCCATTCAAATCCTGGCGGTGTTTCATTTAAGGCAAGACCCGCGAAAGCTCAACAAACGGGTTTAAGTCTCCGCGAGTCAAACAAAGAAGTTTTTCCAAGCCCTCCAGCTACTCTTTGACGACCGGACGAACTTTTAAAAACTCCAGGTCGTGCCCACCTCGACGTAGCGGCCCGGCATGGGCAGGCCCTGGAAAGTGGCGTAGGACTGGTTGAACAGGTTGGTGCCGTTCAAGAAAAGCCTCAGGCTCGAATCCACATGCACGCGCAATTGGGCGTTCCAGATCCAATAGGACAGGGTGGTGATGATGGGCGGTTCCTCGTCATAGGCCCCTTGGTAGAGGGTGGGGTTGTGCTCGACATACTGGGTCGAAAGGTCCCATTCCACCCCGGGGGCGAAGGTGGACCTAAACCCGGCGGTGAGCTTGTCCTTCAGGCGGTCGGGGATAGGCTGTTGGGTTTGCTGGTCCCGGGAATCGACATAGAGGAAGTTTCCGTAGGGCGAGAAAAGCGGGTCCAGTTTCCACCGCAAATCCGCTTCCGCCCCCAGCAGGAGGGCTTGGCTGATGTTTTCGAAGGTCCAAAAACCGTTGTCGTCCTGCGCCGGGGTGATGAGGTTGGAATAGTCGTTCACGAACCCATCGGCCTTAAGGTCCAGGTTAGCCCAGGCCAAGTTCACCCCCGCTTCCCCGTTCACCGAGCTTTCCGGAAGCAGGTTGGGGTTGCCCGTTTCCCCCGCCCCGAATTCCTGGGGACTGCCGGGGAGGTAGGGGATGTAGGGGTGGTAAAGCTCGTCGAAATCCGCCCGGCGGTAGCCCGTGCCAACCTCGGCGTAGAGGGATTGGCCCGGTTCGTATTCGTAGCGGATCGTCCCTTCGGGGTTGAAAACGGTGGCGTCATAATTGGTGTAGGAATCCAACCGGCCGCTCACATCCAGCGTCAGGGAGGGCGCGAGAAGCAGGGTGCCCCGCGCGTTGAGGGAAAGCACGTTGTTCACCCGGGCGCTTCCGTCGTCCATCCCCTCGGTTCCCTGCACCTGTTCCGACCTAAATTCCAACCCCAAGGTCAAACCGTCTAGCCAGCCTACTCGACTCAGGGAAGCCGAGGCCGCCCCGTCGAAAGTGTCGTAATTGTTCAGGTCAACGGGGGGGATCCCGGCGGCGTTATCGGCGCCCAGGGGGCTTAG
Organism: candidate division FCPU426 bacterium; assembly: GCA_963849485.1. Lineage (GTDB taxonomy): Bacteria > Oederibacteriota > Muellerivitia > Muellerivitales > Muellerivitaceae > CAVTWJ01. The sequence continues at coordinate 52,140 of CAWKIF010000156.1, forward strand.
GCGGTAGACATAGGCGTAGTTGTAGGAAAAGGAGCTGTCGATCACCCATTGATCAAGCGGGTGCTGGTCATGGAGAGTCAGCACAAAGGTCTGCTTTTGCCCCCGGTCATCGGAATCGAACTCACCGATATCCTGGGCGGCCAGGCTGTCCCCGTTGGGCGCGCCCCCGTTGCGGCAGGTATATTGGGCGGTCAGTTTCAATTGGCCGGCGCCCAGATGAAAAAGGGAGTGCTGTTCCAACTCGCCCGAAGCCTGGTCGGTGTTGACGGTATATCCGTTCGTTTGATTCCAGTTGCCCCCGAGGGAAGCCTCCCAGGGCCCGGCTTTCCAACTGCCGGTGGAAGCCCGCAATTGATAAGTGTCGAAATCGCCGTAGGAGACCCCAAAGAGCCCTTTCGACTCTTGGCTCTGGGTGCGGATGTTCAATACGCCCCCCGTGGCGTCGGGGGCGTAGGAGAGGGCGCCGGGCCCCCTGATCAACTCAATGCTCTTGATGTCATCCGTGGGCAGGGTCCCCAGGTCGAAACCCTGGTTGACCCTCTGCCCGTCCAGGAAGATCACGGTCTGGTTCGCGTCCCCCCCGCGGATCGAGGGGATGCCGAAACTCTTGGCCCCGCCCAGGCCCTGGGATTCGAGGGAAGGCAGTACCCCCAGCAGGTCGCCCAGGCGGCCGTCGGACTCCAAGGCTTCCAGGTCGGCCCCTTGCAGGGTTTTGTTCTCCGTTTTTTCCCCGTAAACGACCACTTCGTTCATCAGGAAAACACCCGGCGTGGGCGTAGGGGTTTCCTGGGAAACAGCGGCCCGGCCGAGCAGGAGGATAAGGGTGAAAAGCCAATAACGCATATCCATCACCTTGGGGAAGTTCATTGGACAGGAATTATGGACCGAAATGTAAAAACAGGTGTTGAGAAAATGTTAAAAAATGATGCCTTTTATATCTACGAGGGATCCCCGTACTCCCTGCGCTCATGGAGCTTCGGGAGACAGGTCGTAAATAAACACTTCCCCTATATTTCACTAAAATCTCCCGTTAAATTCACCTCCCCGAATGGCGGCTTGACCTTCATCTCTTCTTCCAGTTAAATGAAATCGGAGGTTAATATGAAATTTAATATCACGCTTGAAAAAGATAATTCCGGTTATTACGTAGCTGAAGTGCCGGCCTTGCCAGGTTGCCTTTCTCAAGGCAAGACCCGTCGGGAAGCCATTAAGAATATTCATGAAGCCATTGAGGGTTGGATGGAAGTCATGGAATCCAAGCAAAAGATACATAGGAGCAAGTTGGTCTCGGTAAAGGTCTAGTGCCCCACCTCAAGCTTTGTTCCGGTTCCCAAACAGTTAAAAAATTTCAAAAAGCCGGTTGGTCCGCAGCCCGTCAAAAAGGTTCCCATGTCATGATGGTAAAGGATGGGTATTTATGGACATTGTCCATTCCCCAACACAGGGAATTGGGCGAAGGGATCTTGAAGAAGCTGTTAAAACAGGCCAATTTAAGCATAGAAGAATTCAACAACTTATAAAGTCATTCCATCAAAAACAGCTTTTCTTTGTCCAAAGCCCATATGCCAAGCCTTTGAGTCCACCTTGCTCAACAAAAGCGTTTAAGTTCCCACAATTCAAACTAAGAAGTTTTTTGAGCCCTTCCAGCCATTCCTTGACGACGGGGCGTATCTCGGGGCCGACGACAATGCCTAAGTGGCTCACGCCGGGGAGCACCTTCACCCTGGCTTTTGCGCATTGGGATACGAGGGGCGCAAATTGTTCCGGGTAAAAGACCTCATCTTCGGAGCCCACGGCGACCAGAAGGGGCTGGGTGATGGCCCGCAGGTCTTTTTGATAATCCTCCGGGGCGTAAGAGGTATTGAGCCGGTAGGAATAGGCCAGGGTTTCCGTCCCATTGCGGGATTCTTCCGGAAGGTTGAATTCAATCACCTTCAACCCATTGAACCAGCGGATTCCGAAATGATTGAGCAGGATCAACCCGATGATCCGCCCGACGTTGGGCAGGGCCCAGCCGCCCGAATTGGACCGAAGGGTGGGCGCGTTGTATTGCAAATAGGGCGCAAAGAGCAGGTAAGCGTCGGCTTGGCACCCATCTTTACTACCGGCGAATCGGACCGCCAGGCCGCCCCCGGAAGAATGGCCGCCGAGGATCAGCATCCCCGAGGGGTTCTCTTTTCGAACCAGGGCAATAAAATCCGCCAAATCGTCTTCCAATTGCCCGATGTAATCCACATCACCCCGCCTTTTGGGTGAGCGTCCATGGCCCCGCAAATCCGGGGTGTAGACCTGGGCCAGGCCTTGCGAACTGATAAAGTGGGCTAGGGGCGGAAAGTATTGGCTGTGCCACCCGGAGCCGTGCAATAAGACGAGGATCTTGTCGGAGACCGAAAGAAATTGCCGGTAATCGAGGGGTTGGCCGTCCCTCGCGGTGAAGGTTTTGATGTTGGGAAGGGTCCGGTAATCAATGACCATCTCTTTGAAATTCAGGCCCTCTCCGGCGTTGGGTTTCATGGCTCTGCCAAAAAGGATGAGCGCGGCGGCAATAGTGAAATAAACCGCCAAGGAGATGGGGATGGAGGCAAGGACTCCTAAAATCAACTTTTCCAATATTGGTCTTTCATGACATCCGTTGTCCCCGGCGTGAATAATTTTAAAACCATCAACTTACCCACTCGTTTAATAGTTTTTTCTATTCGGGCTGTCCTGGATGGGAAAAACCTAAAAATTGACGTCCATTCGCGCGCCGGTTTGGGCGATCTCGCCCGGTAAGTAGAGAGAACCCCCTACCGTACCCCAGGGCGCGGACACATAGACCCGGCCGCTGATGCGATCCGTGAATTGGCAGACCGTGTCCAGGCGGGAAAGGCCGCTCTGGTCGATGAAATTGAACAGGTTGGTCTCGATAAAGGTAATGTCGGTTAGGCTTCCGGGCCCTCCCAGGTCGATGGCGAGGATGCCCAATTCGGAAAAGCCCCCGGCTTGGAAATATTCCCCCTCAAAGGTGATGGTGTTGGTATCCCGCTCGGCGTATTTCGTTTCCCAATCCACGCCGGCGCTAATGGCGTCCGCCCATCCGCCGCCCATGGTCTGCCCTGCGGCGCCCTCGAAATAGACGTCCAGGTCTCCCAGGGCCTGGGAGATGTCGAAGCCGCCCCGGCCCAACTGGTCCTTCGGAAACCAGCCCGAGAGGGAGATTTCCCCGCTTCCCAAAAAGCTCCCCCCCGGGTCATAACCCACCTCACCCCGGAAATAGCCACCGCTGGTGTTTCCCGTCGTGGGGTTCCCCGCCACCCCGGCGGCGTAGAGGTTGGCGGTGCCGGAGGGGATCTGCATCTTGACCATGTCCACCCCGGACCGTTCGTCGGAGGGCAGGAAAAAGTCGAAGGGCACGGGGTTAAGGAAGTCGGTGGGGTTAATAAACTTGGCCGCGCCGTATTTCACCTTTTGCCGGCCGATGGTGAAGAAGATCTCGTGGCTGATGTTGGCGGAGATACGCAGTTCCTGAAGGTCGACCTGGAGGTTGTCGCTGGTGCCGTTGCCGAATCCATAGGGGTTGGTATAGGAGACATTGCTGGTGTTGCCGCCCGAAAGCCCCGTGGGGTCGTAGAAGGTGCGGATACGGGCGAAGACGCGGGCGTCGTTTTCAAGTTTCGAGTCCAGGTAGAGAAAGAGCAGGTTGGGGTTGGCGGCGGCGTTGGAGGAAAGGGGCACGCCGTTTTGTATGTAAAAGTCCGCTTCGCTGGAGAGAGTGCCGCCGATCTGGAGGTTTTCCGTGGAGGCGGCACTGTTGATCCTCGCCCCCAAAGCCACCGGGTTTTCACCGGCCGCCGGAGCGGCCGTGGGGGGAACGGCCCCGGGCGTGGCAGTGACAGGGGCACCGCCGAACATATCCTCTTCCGATACCCGGGGTTCGGCACTTAGGATCTTTGTTCCACTCAACAGAAAAATAACCGCTAAAAAAAATACGGATCTCATCTTTTTTTCCTAAATTCCTAGGTTTGTCATTGCGAGGAGCTACCCCAAGTTGGGGGTATAAGACTATTTCAAGTCAACCTCGAACACCCACCATGAACTTGGATTGCTTCTCTGCCAAGTTCGCGGCTCGCAATGACATCATACTGCCAACTGCGAACTGCGGTCTGTGATCTGATTTTACCTGCTTTTCGTCTCCAGCCAGGCCTTCGTGAACATGTTCTCCGGCAGGGGCGACAGGTCCACCGACTGGATGATCACCAGGGTGGAATTGGCCTTGTCAATCTCGTCATAAATGCGGATTTCCTTGGGGAACCATTGATCGGCCTTCTTGCTTTCACTGTAAATCTTATCCCATTTGGGGTCGTAGCTGGTTCGCATGAGCCGCCCGGAAAGGGCAAAATCCTGCCGTTTTAAATAGTTGCCCGTGGCCTCATCCACCCAGAATTCCACGATCGGATAGGCCAGATCCTGACCGGGTTTTCCCGTAAGCTTCAAGTGCCAGACCGTGAAGGTGCCCAGCTTTTCCTCGCCCACGAACGCGGGGTCGTACTCGACCGCCAGGTTCGACTGGTCGAAATCTTCCCGGCGGGAGTCGGTGCCCCCGATGCGTTCCCGGTCGGTTCTCCTCTCCCACTTGCCCACCGTGGGGTCGTAGTACCAGAGGTTCCGGTCTACCCGCAGGTAACCCTTCCCAGCCTCTGTCTTGGGTTTGGTGAAGAGGATCATGAGCTTTTGATCCGCGTCCCGGCGATAGACCAGGCCCTCGCGCGCCACGTCGGGCTTATCCTTTTCGTGCTGTTCCAAATAAATAAGGGCCTTGTAGTCGGCCCCGCTTCGAATTCGGGTGTCGATCCCCTTGAGGACGTTGACGATCTCGTCCAGGGAGAGCGTCCCCGCGAAGGACAGCCCGGGCAAAATCATTAAGACAACAGCTAAAACAACGCCGATTCCACCGCCAAGGCGCCAAGACGCCATGCCAGCCTTCCTTAATGGTTTTAAACGAGGTCGGTATTGTACCGATTCCCCTATTGGCTTTAAAGAGAATCGGCACAAGAACGGCGTAACATTAACTTTTAAAAAATACCTAATCACGTTTATTTTTTTCATTCCTTCATCCTTTACGATTTACGGTGTTATTCATCCTAATCTTTCTTGGCGCCTTGGCGTCTTGGCGGTGAATCTCTTCCCTGTTTATCCTATTTGGCTCATGGCCGTGACGGGTTTCATCCGGGCGGCTCTGAACGAGGGTATCAGCGAAATCAACGTGCAACAAAGCGTAATCACCAGGGCCCCCCCGATAACTCTCGCCGGTTCCAGCTCGAAGCGGAGGGTGGAAGACATGGTGAAAAACTGCGCCCCTTCGGGCACCGGCAGGCGCAGGACGTCCAAAAAGAGCGCCCCCAGGCAGCCCAGGCAGGCCCCCGCAGCCGTTCCCATGGTCCCCAGGAAGAAGGCCTCCAGCACGAACATCAACATCACCGAATAGCGCTGCATGCCGATGGCGCGAAGCGTCCCGATCTCCCGGGTGCGCTCGCGGATGGCAATCCAGAGGGTGTTCATGATTCCGACGGCGATGATGACCAGGAGCACAGAGGTCAGTAGGAAGCTCAAGCCGTCGATAGCCTTGAGGGTCCAGGAGGCGTAGCTGATCTCATCCTCCCAGTTGGTGATATCCAGCTTTTGTCCTGTCCAGTCTTCCCGGTCCACATCCTGGAACTTCATCCAGAAGGCCTTGCTCGAGTAGTCCATCAGGGTGTAGCCCGCGTCCGTCAGGGCCTTGCGCAGAATCTCCATGTCTTTCGGGATGCTTTTCATGTTTTTCAGGTAAATCTGGATGACCCCGGTGGTGGTAGCGTTCAGCTGGTAGAGCTGGCAAAGGGTGTCCTGGGGCACGAACACGTTCCAGGAGGTCATGAGCCCCATATCTTCCGCCACCCCGCACACCCGCACGTCCACCGTGTTGTTGACGCCCCGGTCGGTCAGCACCGAGAAAACCATGCTGTCCCCGGTCTTGACCTTAAACTTCTTGGCCTGGCTGGCGAAAATCAGCACGTTGCCCGGCTTGGCCAGGTCGTTCAGGTTGCCTTCCTTCATTTTCAAGATCTTAGGCAGCCCGGGCTCGTGGGCCAAATCAACCCCCGCGATCCCCACCTGCATGCTGGCGTCCTCGGAAACCAGTCGCGCCCAGCCCCGGCCCCGGGCCGTCACGTAATCCACGTCCGGCAGGGCCTTTTCCACGACCGCCTGGACCTTCTTGTAGTCGGTCACCAGGGGATTGCCCTGGCCCGCGGTCACCTTGTAAAAACCGCCCACATTGATATGGCCGGTGGAGACGGTGGTCGCGGCATCCAGCATGGTCTTCTTGACCCCCGAGGAAAGGCATCCCAGGAAGACCAGAAGGGCCGTCACCCCGGCGATTGCCCCGCCCAAGAGGAGCGTCCGGCGCCGGTGGGTCAAGAGGTTGCGGAATGCGATGAGCAGTAGTTGTTTCATTTCAAACCACCAAAGGCAAACCAACTTCCAACACAAAGGCACGAAGGCACCAAGAAAGAAAATATATTTCCGTTTAAAAAGGCTCTTTCAAATATTTCAATTTCATTCTTTGGGCTAAATGGTTTCAACCATACTTTTCTTACTTTGAGTCTTTGTGTCTTCGTGTTGGACTTGGATTGTTTTTTCATTTAATCCTCCGAGGCCATGGCTTGAATGGGCGACACCTGCGTCGCCATCACCGCCGGGTAAAGGGCAGAAAGGGTGGTCACCCCCAGCACCACGAAAAAGGCTCCGACCAGGCTGCCCGCGCTCAGGCCGGGGAAAAGACGGGGGCCTGAAAAAAAGAAATACAGGAATTCGTTGCCCGCGGGCACACCCGAGTGCCCCAGGAGCATCACCAAGCCGCTTCCTAATGCCGCCCCGACGGTGCCAAAAACCCAGCCTAAGACCATGGTCTCCGTCAGCACCATGGCCAGCACGAAGCTTTTCCTCGCCCCGATCGCCCGCATGGTGCCGATTTCCCTGACCCTCTGCAGGGTGGCCATCACGACCGCGTTGTTGATGATGACCAGGGCCACCACGAAAATGATGGCGGTGGCGAAATAGAGGATCATCTTGGCAACGAAAACGAACTGGCCCAGGTTGCCCGAGGCCTTCTGCCAGTCGATGACTTTGAGCCCCAGGTTTTGCTTGTCGGAGATAGCCTGGAGTTCCTTCATGGTTTGCTTCAGTTGGGAGGGGTCCTTCAACAGGATCGCGGCCCCCATGGCCATGCCCTTGTCGATTTCTTCCTGGCTGTAGGTCTGGGCGAAGAGGTCGACCCGCTTCACCTTCAGCCCGCCCAACTCGGCCTGGTCGTTGATGGGCTTGGCCTGGGTCGTCTCCACCTCGCTCTTGCCCCCGAACAGGTCGGCCTCGGCCTGGTCCCGGGGCACATAGGAGGCCCCCGCCGCCTTTTCCAGAGTCTTGGTTTCCGCCAGCTTGTCCGGGGTCACGTAGCCGTAAAGGTCGCGGAAGCTCATCAGGTCCATCAGGCTCAAGGAACCGGCGACCCCCGATTTTTCCAGGCCCTTGAATTGGAAGGTCCCGTAGATTTTGAGGTTCACGGCCTCCACATAGCCCGACTTGGTGTAGGTCTTGATGGTCAAGGTGTCGCCCGGGTGGAGGCGGTAAAGCTCGAGCATGGGCGCCATCTGGCCGTAGAAGAACTTATAGCGGTCTGCGAAATTGGCGTCGTTGGTGTCGAAGAAAAGGGCCAGCAGTTTGGGGATTTCGGTTTCCTTGGAGCCCAGGTAATTCTGCAACAGGGACACCATTTGGCCGTGGGAAAGGGGGTCCAACTGCAGTTCGATTTCGCGGGTCTGGGCCCGGTTTTGCTTCACCAGCTCCCGCAGGTCCGGGTCGGAGGAAATTTTCTTGTTCTTTTCCGTCACCGCCTCGTGGATCTGGTCCATGCGGTAGGCGGCCTTGAGCTTGAACTGAGTCTCGTAGACGTATTTGGAAAGCAGCATGCCCCGGTGCCCCTTGGGCACAGCGGTTCCGTCCACGATCTCGGCGCGGTCGAAGGACTGCATATAGGTGTCCAGGTCCGTCCCCACGTAGGAAAGGAAGATCTGGTCGGAGTCGGGGACCAGGTAGGCGATCTTGTTTTCCAAAAATTCCAGGTGGTTCAGGGGGTCCCGGTCGAAGCTTTTCCAAAAGCTGTCGGAAGCGGCAACAGCCAGGTCCTTGTAGGATTGCGGGTCCACCGCCCCCTTCACCGCGATCCGGTCGATCTTTGACATGTCGGTTTGGATGACGGAGACGATCTGCCGCACGTGCGCCTTGAGGCTCTCGATCTTTTCCTTGGGAAGCTTTTTGGTGCCATTCTCGGCGTTACGGAGTTTTTCCAGCACCTGGTCGATGGTATTGCCGTAGACCACGATGGCGGTGTTGATGCCTTCGGGCACCACCTTCGCCACGTTGGGATGGGTTTCCAGGGGTCCCTTGATCTTTGAAAAGTCGGGGATGGGGTCGAGATCGGGGATCTGCCAGGTCTCAAAAAGGGCGGGGGTGTCCTTGGACGTTGCCTGGTACACTTGCGCGTTTCCGGCCACCGACCCGATGATGCTTCGGCTCATGCCCTTGTCCATGCTGTCCACGAAGGATCCGCCCACGACGAAAAACAAGGTCCCGGCCAAAATGATGAGGCCGATAACCACGTTCAGGAAGTGGGAAAAGATATTGCGGAATGAGATTTGAAGAAGAAGCAGGAACCCGCTCATCAATGGGCCCCCGCGCCGACGGCCTTGCCGTTCACTATCGTTCCGTCCGCGAGACGAATCACGGAATTGGCGTGCGACATGACCTTGGCGTCGTGGGTGGAAAAGATGAAGGTGGTTTTTTCCACCCGGTTCATTTCCTTCATCAAATCGATGATATTTTCGCCCGTCACCGAGTCCAGGTTGGCGGTCGGCTCATCCGCCAAAACGATCTTGGGCCGGGTCACCAGGGCCCGGGCGATGGCCACCCTTTGCCGCTGCCCGCCGGAGAGCTCGCTGGGCCGGTGCTGGGTGTGCTTGTCCAACCCCACCTTTTCCATCAGCTCGTCCACCCGTTTGGCCCGTTCTTCTTTCGTGAATTTACGCTGAAGAAGGAGGGGAAACTCCACATTCTGGAACACGCTCAAGACCGGCACTAGGTTGAAGCTTTGGAAGATGAAGCCTAGGGTGTTCAGGCGCAGATCAGTCAGCCGGTGGTCGTTCAGGCTTTTGGTATTGTGTCCGTCGATCAGGACGGTTCCCGAGGTAGCCACATCCACACAGCCAATCAGGTTCAAAAGGGTGGTTTTTCCTGACCCTGAGGGACCGACGATGGAAAGAAAATCACCCGGGGCCACCGTAAGACTGACCCCCCGAAGAGCCGGAACCACCACCTTGTCGAGGGGATATTCCTTGTAAACATCCTGGATGGAAACGATGGACGCACCCTTTTCAGTGTTATTCGGCATTTTCTTTCTCCCATAAAGGTCAGATTTTTTTGATTTGATTTTCGCCGCCATGCTGGACGGCCCCTGTTTTCGGCGAATGGTTCGTGTCGGCATAAAGTCTCCCCTGTCCCTGGATAGATCCGCCCAGGGATGTTTTCGTCTATTGATTGGATGGAAATCTAAAGGAGACCTGCGTAAAAACCAAGGGGCAATTCATTTCATTCAAATGAATTATTTGCCCTTTTTCATTCCTTATTTAGGAAGGGTCTTGGGCGCTCCCGGCTTGGGGGCGGGCGGGGGCGGGGCGGTGGAGCGGCGCACCATCAGCTCGGGCTCGATGAGGATATGCTGGCGGGCCTTCAAGGGGTCCTGCACGATAGAATCAAGCATCTCCACGGCGATGCGGCCCATTTCGTAAAAGGGCTGGTGGATCGTGGTGAGGGGCGGACTGTGCAGGGCGGCCTGGTCGTAGTTATCGAAACCAACAATGGAAAGGTTTCCGGGAATACGAAAACCCATTTCCCCAGCTACTTCCATCGCCCCAAAAGCGATCATGTCGCTGGCGCAAACGAGGGCTGTGGGGCGGACAATCTCAGGTAGGGCTAGCAGTTCCGCGGCCCCTTCCTTGCCGAAATCGTAAGAAAAAACCCCGTGCTTGACCCAATCCAGGTTCTCGACCATCCCCTTCTCGTTCAAGGCTTTCCGGAAACCCTCATAACGGTCCCGGGCGTTGGAGGAAAGATCGATTTCGCCCCCGAGATAGCCGATGCGGGTATGGCCCAGGTTGATCAAATGCTCAGTGGCTTTTCGGGAACCTTCCAGGTTGTCCAGATCCACCCAGGAATAGTCATCGCCCGCATCCCGATGGAACAGCAAAACGATGGGAATCTTCACGTTCTTCAAAATCCCCAAATCCTGGTTTCTGGTCCGGGGGGCCATGATCACCAAGCCGGATAGCTCTTCTTTTTGGAGAAATTCAGGTTCTTTCCCGAGCACGCCCACCACGTTTTTAAGTAGAAGAGGAAATTCCGACCGGGTGATGCCGTCAATAATGCCGGTGAGGGTTTGTTGGTAATAGGTCTCGGAGAGATGCGGGGAGCATTCCCAGAAGGAGAGCAGGCCCAGGGAATGATGGGCTTTGGACTTGTGGTTAGGAGCCACGGCAAGCCTCCGGTGAAAAGGAGTAAAGATATTATTTCACCACCAAGACACGAAGACACCAAGAACTTCGTTAAGCTTGGGTTTGAAAACGACGTAATTCTAAACCTTTTCGGTTTTCTTGGTGTCTTTGTGTCTTGGTGGTAAAAATTCGGACTTTTACCTATACGACGTAATAACCTTAACTATTTCGTGACGTAATCTTCCATGGCCTCGAATTTGTCGAAGGGTTTCTTGTCGGTGGAGATTCGGCCCCGGGTCTTGAGGACTTGGAGTTCCTCGTTGGTGGGCTCCACTTTGTAGAGGGAGGGAGTGAAATAATCAAAAGTAACCCCGTGTTTCTTCATTTTCTTGATGTTGGTTTCCATCGTCCGGATCGAGATGGGAGAGGAGGAAGCCATGCGGTAGGTCCACCCCATGCCAAAGCAGGGCATCTCGACCCGGGCGGTGAGAATATTTGAGAAGACCGAATGGAAGGTCTTATAGATGGTGGCGAAGGAATCGGGGAAAAGATAATAGTTGTCGGTATGAATGCCGATCAACCCGCCCCGGTTGATCCGCTTCTTGCAAAGCTTATAGAACTCCTGGGTGTAAAGCATCTTGGAGGGCCCGTGGGGCTCGGTCAGGTCGATGATAAGCACGTCGTATTTTTCCTTATTCATCTCCATGCGCTTGCGGGCGTCCTCGTAGATGATCTCAACGCGGGGGTCCTTTAGGCACTTTTCGATCTCAGGGTAATTCTTCCGGCAAAAATCAACCACGCCCTTGTCGATCTCGACCATGAGGATGCGTTTCAGGCTCTTGAACTTTACCGCCTCTTCCAGCGCGAAGCAGTCCCCGCCCCCGATCACGCAGATGCTTTTGGGATTGCGGTGGGCCAAGAGGGGCGCCGAGACCAGGTATTGGTGGTAGCGGTTCTCATCCCCCCGGCTGATCTGGATCTTTCCGTCGAGGAAAAGCAGGGTGCCGAAAGTGTCGTTCTCAAATATCTCCATCGATTGGTAGGGCGTTTCGCCCTTGTAAAGGGATTGGCCTTTATAAACGTGGCCAAAGGTGTTCGTCGTCCACTCGGTTTTTAGGTCCATGGGGGGACTCCTGCGTTAGGTTGCCGGGGATTATATAGGAATTTGGAGGAACGGCTTGTAAAAACCTTGGTAACAAAGGGGGAGGGGGCAATAAAACCTTAGAAAATATAACAAAAAATATTTCACCGCCAAGACGCCAAGGCGCTAAGAACAACGAAAGGCAATAAAATTGAATAAACCCGAAAATTCTTTATGGTATTTGATTTTCTTGGCGAACTTTGCGTCTTGGCGGTGAAAATTGCCGTTCTTTGGGGTTTTGTTGGAACTTCTTAAAATAAATACAGGTCCATGGACAGCCGGAGGTCAAAACCGGTGTAGTCGATGGCCGCATAGGCCCCGTTGCCTTGTCCCAGGCTCTGGGTGGATTGGACCCCAAGGGTGCCGTTTCTTAAGACCGCCAGGGCCGAGCTGGTCGACCCTTGGGGGTTGGTGATGTCACCCTGGACTTGGTTGATCTTCGCATAGCGGAACCGGCCTGAAAGCTCTAGGCCCACTTCGCGGGTTAGAAACCATTCATTGCCGACCCCTAGGGACCACCCCAAAGTGCCGCCGTTGAGCAACCCCTGGATCGGATTGGTTGGGTCTGCCTGGTAGTAACTGACCTGGGTAAAGTAATAACCCAACCCGCCCGTGACATAGAGGCGGCTTCGCCCGCCGGTGAGATCGCGGTAATAATTCAAATCCAAGGCGTAGGTATTGGGTGAGACCGATTGGAGAAGTTCCGAGCTGGAGGAAACCACTTGGACCTGGTACCCCTCCCCTCCCAGGTAATCCATCCCTAGGGATAAGGAATCAGCCTTATCCAAATTCCAGCCCCCTTCCAGGCCCAGCTCCACGCCCGAATTGCGGGCGGAAGCGATCCCCGCCTGGGTTCCGCTTCCGGAGGATTGATTCCAGGACTGGGCCCCCGATTCCAGGTCTTGCATGTTGACGAACCCAAAACTGGAATTCAATTTGAGCCAAACCGGAAACCTGGGACTCGGGATTTTGTAATTGTGATAGGGGCCGTAGGGCATGGCGTAACCGGAGACCTGAGCGATGAGGTCGTAGGAAACCGTGACGGGCGGCTGTTTGTAACGGACATCGGTTGAATCCTCCAAGGGGCGAAGGGGGATGCCGGAGGAAAGGCTGGGGGAACTCATCAATTGCCGGTAATTGCCCAGGAGGGTGGGGTTATTGGGATGGATCTTCAGGCTTTCCCGGTAGGCCCCCAGGGCAGCGTCCTTCTTGCGCATGATGAAATAACAATTGCCAATCATGTGGTAGGTTTTCCAAGAATCCAGGTTCTCATCGGCGGCCAGGTAAAAATGGTGGAGCGCTTCCTGGTATTGCCCTGATTGGTAAAGTTGGAATGCCGTCTGATATTCCAAGTCGCCGTCTTGGGAGGGAGCGGCTAAGAGGGGACGGCAAAAGATGCCGGCCATGACAGCCAGGAATAACAAAATACGGAAGTTGGGCTTCAAGAAAACCAAGTCGATCCCTTTCCGAAAGGTCATATCACGGATCAATGGGTAGAGTTGATATAGAAGGTTCAATCCATGCCAGCCTTATCATTTTACCCTTATTTATTGGGCCAAAAGATGATTTATCAACCCAGGGAAAAAAGGGCTTACGAATTAGTGAGTGATTTCACGAAAAACCCTCATGTTTCACCCTTCCCAATATGGACGGCTTCAAGGCGAAATTATTTCAAGGTTTTTTAGGAAGAACAGGGTAAGACCAAGCTATCGAGCGGGGGGTTTGCCGTATTGCGCCGTAATGGTGGAATGCATTCCGCCCCTTGTGTTGAAAAGACCCGTGACCCGACACCATTTGGGCTTGGCTGCGGTCGTAAAGTCCTTCAACATGCGGTTGACTGCGTTCTCATAGAAAATCCCGATATTACGGTAGGCCAAGATATAGCTTTTCAAGGACTTCAATTCCAAAACGTGTTTCACCGGTTCATATTCCAGGATAATGGTCCCGAAATCGGGCAACCCGGTTTTGGGGCAGACCGCCGTGTACTCGGGAATCTCGATGCGGATGGTGTAGCTGAAGTACTGGTTCGGAAAAACCTCGATGGCCGGCAGCTTGGTTTTCAGCCCCGATTTCGCGTGCGTTTCACTGTAGTCTCCCATGAATAATCCTTAATTTACCAGATTGTATTGGGTGTCCCGCTGGTGGGGCTCAAATCCCATTTCGGAAATGAGGCGCCGCATCTCCTGAAGTTCCATCGTGTAGTGGGTGCCGGTGGAGGAAACAACGTTCTCCTCCAGCATGATGCTCCCCAAATCATTGGCCCCGTACTTCAACCCCAACTGGCCGATCTTCTTGCCCGGCGTCACCCAGGAGGCCTGCAAGTTGGGCAAGGTGTGGTTCAGGATAACACGGCAGAGGGCCAGGGTCTTAAGGTATTCGAGCCCGCTGGCGCTCTTTAAGCCCAGCGCCTCGTTGCCCGGCTGGTAAAGCCAGGGGATGAAGCCTAAAAAGCCACCGGTTTCTTCCTGTAGTTCCCTCACCCGAAAAACATGCTCGATGCGGTCCTCGATGGTTTCCACGTGGCCAAACATCATGGTGGCGGTGGAGCGCATTCCCAGGGAATGCAGGTCCCTCATCACGCCCAGCCACTCGTCGGTGGAAGCCTTGAGGGGGGCGATTTCCTTGCGGACCCGGTCCACTAAGATCTCGGCGCCGCCGCCCGGCATGGAATCCATCCCGGCCTTTTTGAACTCCTTGAGGATGTCGAGAACGGTCATCCCAAAAAGACCGGAAAAGTGCACCAGTTCGGGAGGCGAGAAGGCGTGGAGAGTGATGTCCGGAAAGGCCTGCTTCACCTTGGAGAGCATGTTGAGGTACCAGTCGAGCTTCAAATCGGGGTTGTGCCCCCCCTGGAGGAGGATCTGGGTGGCGCCCAAGGCTTTGGCCTCGGCGACCTTGTGGATGATCTTGTCCGGCTCGTTGACGTAGCCTTCCTTCGTATCGCCCGGCTCGCGGTAAAAAGCGCAGAACTTGCAGTAGGTCACGCAGACATTGGTGTAGTTGATGTTGCGGTCGATCAGGTAGGTGGCGATCTTGTCGCCCTTCGAGCGGGTCTTGAGGGTATCCGCCAGTGCCCCCAGGTCGTTGAGTTCCGTCCCTTGGAAGAGTTCCAGGGCCTCTTCCCTGTTGACGACATGGCCGTCGAGGATTTTTTCTTGAAGGGATTCAACGGTTGCAATGGACATTCAAATCTTCCTTAGTTTAATGACGACGCTTTTCAACCAGTTGGCAGTTCGCGGTTCGCAGTAAAATCCTTTAACTGCCAGCCGCCAACTGCGGTCTGCGAGCTGTCGTTAAAAGATGAGCCCTTCTTCCTTCAACAGCCTTTGGAACTCCTGGTGGCCCTTCGCTTCCTCGGGCCCATACTCGTAGCGGATGTTCTTTTCCAGGTAATCCTTGGCCTGGGCATGGTGGAAAATCCAAATGCCCTTATAGTTATCGGCGATTTCCTGGTAATGCTTGACACCCTCGTTCCGGCAGGAGAGGAGGTCTTGCTCAATCTCCCGGGCAATGGGCACGGAATTCGTCATCCAAACCGCGAAAATAAAGGGCAGTTGGGTGCGCAGGAACCATTCCTCCCCCAGGTCGGTGACGGTCATGCCCGAGGGTGCCGATTCCAGTGCGATATCCCCGAATTGAAGCACCGCTTCCCAGGGTTTTACCTGGTTCGGGTGAAAATGTTCCATATCGACCGGCACCACCTTGAGCCCCTTGACCCCGTACCATTTTTTCAGGATGAGCCTGGCGAGGAGGACCGAGGTCTCAGAACGGTCATCCACAAAGAGCCGTTGGGTCTGGGGCAAGGGATCGTAGGAGAGCATGCGCACGGTTTTAACCGGCCCTTTACAGCCCACCGCAGCTATGGGAACAATTTGAAGGCTGTTATCTTTAACATAAGCGCCCATGGGGGCGATGGCCACGTCCAAGCGGCCATCTTTCAGCATTTTGGCCATCTGGTTCGGGGCCGCTTCAATGACTTTATGGTGTTTGTCCAGGTCCCAAGCCAGGGGTTGGACATTCAAGAAATGGTAAACCCCGATGCGCATGGGATGGGCGGTGAATTTAACGGGCTCGGCGGGTTTTGGGGCGGGAGCGGCCACTGGAGCTGTCACCGCGGCTGCCGGGGTAGCAGGAACGGCCGGGGTGGCTGGTGCCGGTGTAGGCGCTGAATTCGGGGCGGCCGCCGGTTGGGCCGGTGGCATAGTCGAAACCGGCTTGTCCCCCGGAGCTGATGCGGAGAGGAAAGCAGGACTTGGATTGGCAGTTGATTCGCTCATTATGATTCCCCTTTATCTAAATACTGGTTTTCATCCAACCGTTGCGGTCATGGTTTGCGGCTTCAATTCCTTGTAAAGCGTGTCCCGCTCCACGGGGATTCTCCCCGCCTCGCGGATCAGGTTTCTCAATTGATTCACCGTCATCACTTCCGGGGTGTCGGACCCAGCCATGTGGTAGATCTTTTCCTCAATCACTGTCCCGTCAATATCGTCCACCCCATAGCTGAGGGCCAATTGGGCCAATCGGGCTCCCAGGGTGATCCAATAGGCTTTGATATGGGGGAAATTGTCGAGGTAAACCCGCCCCACCGCCAGGGTTTTCAGGTCCTCCACGCCGCTGGGCCGGGCGTACTGGTCCATGGCCGTGTGGTCCGGGTGGAAGGCCAGGGGAATGAAGGTCTGGAAGCCCCCGGTCTCGTCCTGCAGTTCCCTCAAGCGGCGCATGTGGTCTACGCGGTGGTGGTATTTCTCGATATGGCCGAAAAGCATGGTGGCGTTGGTTCGAAGGCCCAGCTGGTGAGCGGTCCGGTGGATCTTGATCCACTCGTCGGCGTCCGCCTTGCCCGGGCAGATCTGTTCCCGCACCTCGGGATGGAAAATCTCGGCGCCGCCGCCCGGCATGGAATCCAGACCCGCTTCTTTAAGGGCGGAAAGGACTTCCTGGTAGCTTAGGTTGAACTTGTTGGCGAAATAATAAATCTCAACAGCCGTGAAGCATTTCAGGTGGACGGAAGGAATCTCTTTTTTGAGCATCCGAAGCATGGTGAGGTACCAGTCAAGTCGTAGCGGGGTGGAGACCTCCGACGATGTGGAGCTCGGTGATATGTTCCTTTTCAGGGCCGATTTCCCCTTTTCCAGGATCTGCTGGTGAGTGAACTCAAGGAACCCTCTTCTCCCTCGAAGCGGGAAAAGGCGCAGAATTTCCAGGTAGTTTCGCAAACGTTAGTGTAATCGATGTGCCGGTTGATATTGTAATAGGTGAACTGGCCGTTCATCCGCTCCCGGACCAGGTTGGCCATGGCGCCCAGGACGTAAAGGTCGTTCGTCTCGAAGAGCCGGAGGGCCTCCGCGTCCGGTCAGGCGGGTTCCGCCTCGACTTTCTCGTAGTAAATCCCTGATCGGCGACTGCTTCAGGCGGTGTTTCAAAACCACAAGGTGACTCCCACTACCACAAAGTAAAGGACGGCGATCCATCCGTTATAACCCATCATGGCGGGGGAAAGGCTGAACCGGATGTCTCCCCCATCCTTCTCAAGCCGGTAGGCCAGGCGATGCTGAACCAAAAGAACCAGGCCCACCAGGACGATTCCCGCGTAATAAATACGGGAAAAGCCCGCTTGGGCCCCGAAACCAGCCAGGAATCCTAGCATAAGGGTATGGAACAATCGAGAGGCCATGAGGCTGTTGCCGAGGCCCCAGCGCACCACCCAGGAGTGGAGCCCTTCTTGTTTGTCAAAAGCCATATCCTGCGTGGCGTAGAGGATATCGAAACCCGCCAAAAAGCAGATGACCGCCCCCATCAGCCAAAGGGGCTGAGTTTGGAACAATCCCGTGGCCGCGATCCAAGCGCCCACGGGCGCGACCCCTAGGGCCAGGCCCAGGAAGAGATGCGAAGTCCAGGTGAACCTTTTGGTGTGGGAGTATAAAAAGATGATGGCGAGTGCCAGGGGTGAAAGCTTGAAGGCCAGGGGGTTGATGAAATAGGTCGTGCCGACCAAGCCGAGTGAGCACAGGATGACGATCAGGCGCACTTGCCCCACCTTGATCCTGCCGGCGGGAATATCCCGGTTTTGGGTGCGGGGGTTTTTGGCGTCAACGTCCGCGTCGACCAGACGGTTGTAGGCCATGGCCGCGGTGCGGGCCAGGACCATGCAAAGGATAACTAAAAGAAGTAATCGTATGGGCGGGCGGCCGTTGGTGGCGGTTATTAGGCTCGCCAAAGCGAAGGGCAGGGCAAAAACCGAGTGGGGTAAAACGACGAGGTTGGAGAAGGTTTTAAAGGTTCGAATCATCTTACTGAGTTGTAACCCCTTGACTGGTGATGGTGGGAGTGGGCTCAACCGTAGGTGTGGGGACCGCCTTGGCCGGACTTGGGGACTTTTCTTCGTTCCAAACCGCCGCATTTTCCGAATAGAGAGTCACAAAGGTCAGGGGCTCCTCCCTTGTTTCTCCAGTGGATGAGTCCATGCGCCAAACTAAATGTTTGGTGTTCCGGTCCTGGATATGCCCCTCCACCACGATTACATCCCCGGATTTGGGCGGCCTGTTCAAGGAATCCAAAAGAAGGTTGAT